>CAYVHB010000019.1:0-58699 GCA_964450865.1 uncultured Oscillospiraceae bacterium
CTTTGGCTCGTCTTTTGTTCTGCACTGTTCAATTTTCAAGGTCCGTCCTCGCTTCCCGAGGTGCTCCGCTATTCTAACACCCTCCCTTCCACCTGTCAACACCTTTTTTTCAGCTTTGTCACTTTTTTGTTTTTACTACTTTTTTGCCACCTTTTTGCCCTCTTCCAGCCCCCTTTTTCCCTCTTTTGCCCCTTTTTTCGCTTTTTTTCACGCCATCTCCCGCAGCCCCGCCATACAGGATACAACGTCAGGCTTTGCGGTTAACCGGGTCAGGCCCGGTCCTGGTGACGCGGACGGAGCGGGGCTGTGCGCATTACCAGGACCATCGCCAAGCGCCAAACACCCCCACCCGGCCTCGCCCTGAAACAGGCGGCCCGCTCCATCCAAATTCAGGAACAAAGCTCCATCCAATTCAGGAACGAATTTGGATCACACTCAAAGCACGGCCCGGATCCGGCCCCTCCAGCTGATCACGAACATCCTGTCACACCTGGTTCGCCTGCTGGGACAAGCGATAGATCGCCTCTATATCAGCCGTGTCAAGCGGCTGGAAACTGCCCAGTTTGCGGCCGCCTTGCAAGCCAATTTTAGCGGCCATGACCGGAATATCATCTTCCTTCGCACCCAATTCTTCAAAGCTGGTTGGCAGGCCGATCGACCGGTAAAATTCGACGAGACGATTAATGCCAGCCAGGGCCGTGCGAACCGGCTCACGATAATCCATCTCACAGCCCCAGACCCGAACGGCCAGTTGCGCATAACGCATCACATCATGCTGCAAGGTATACCGCATAAAGGCCGGAAAAACCACAGCCAGGCCAGCGCCATGGGCCACGTCATACAAGGCTGACAGTTCATGCTCGATGTCATGGCTGCTCCAGTCCTGCTCACGATCCACGCCGCAAATATCATTATGGGCAACCATGCCGGCCCACATGATATTGGCCCTGGCCCCATAATTCTTCGGATCAGCCAGTACCAGGGGGACATCACGGATCATTGTCTGCAAAACAGCTTCACAGAGACGGTCACTGAACTCCACATCGGAGGTGTTGGTCAGATAGCGTTCAAAAATATGGGCCATAATATCCGCACAACCGCAAGCTGTCTGATAGGCTGGCAAGGTAAATGTCAATTCCGGATTGAGAATGGAGAAAACCGGGCGCAAGCTTTGGTGAGATAAACCACGTTTAAAGAGCCCGTTCTCGTGCGTAATAACCGACGAAGGGGATCCCTCGCTGCCAGCAGCCGGAATCGTCAGCACAACGCCTAAGGGCAACGCCGAACAGGGGATTGCTTTACCTGCATAAAAGTCCCAGAAGTCACCGTTATAAGGCACACCGGCTGCTATGGCCTTGGCCGAGTCAATGGCACTGCCACCGCCTACCGCCAGGATGAAGTCGATTTTTTCTTGCCGGCACAGATCAATCCCCCGATAAACCAGGCCGCTGCGGGGATTCGGCTGGACGCCATCCAGTTCCAGCCAGACGACACCGCTGGCCTGCAAAGACGCCCTGACGCGATCAAGCAATCCACTGCGGATCACGGAGCCGCCTCCATAATGAACCAGGACTTTACTGCCTTTGAATTGACGGATCATCTGACCCGTCTGCTGCTCGGTCTCCTTGCCAAAAATAAAAGTTGTTGGACTGCAAAATACAAAATCTTTCATGGCCTAACCTTCTTTCTGCTGCGGTTTCGTTAGTTGAATGATTCATTTTCATTGGATTGAATATTCTGGTCGGGGCGGTTCGGCCGCGGCCGTCCGGTTTAACTGCATAGCGGCGGTCAAGGTCGACGCCAGGTCAGTCGTTCAGCCGCTCAGCCATCCGTGCGTGCCTGTACGGCGTTGATAATTCCGATCTGTTTCTAGCGTATCACGAATCGCCAAAATGATCAAAATCGTCGAATAACGGCTTCGATCGCGATGTGTTCACAAAAATGTTGCGAAGATCTTGTGAAAGTTATACAATACCTTTGATTACATTCTGATCATCAATATAATGGGGGTATTTTTTATGAACAAGCTGAAAAAGAAAGCCGGTGCAAAAGTTGCCATTATTGGCGCCGGTTCAGTTGGGGCATCGATTGCCTATGCTATGTCAATCAAGCAATTGTGCAGTGAGCTGGTTATCATCGATGTCAATCAGAACAAGGCTATCGGTGAGGTCATGGACATCAATCACGGCTTGCCTTTCCTCGGCCAGATGGAAATCAAGGCCGGCGATTATTCTGAATGTGCCGACTGTGATGTGATCATCGTAACCGCCGGCATTCCGCGCAAACCGGGCGAAACCAGGCTGGACCTGGCCCGCAAGAATGTCCAGCTGGGCAAGATAATCACTGATAATATTATGCAGTACTATAACGGCGGGGTCATTCTGGTGGTATCCAATCCGGTTGACGTCATGACCTATATGATTTCCAAATGGTCCGGCCTGCCCAGAGGGCGCGTGATCGGCTCCGGCACGGTGCTCGACAGTGCCCGTTTCCGTTATCTGCTCAGCGAGAAGCTCGACGTCGATGTCCGTAACATTCATGGTTACATCATTGGTGAACACGGCGATTCACAGTTCCCGGCCTGGAGCGCAACCAACATCGCGGGCATGGACGTTGATGATTACTGCCGGACGGCCAACATCGAATTAACAAACGAAGAAATGGATGAAATCATCGAAAAGACCAAACGGGCTGGCGCTGATATCATCAAGAATAAGGGCGCAACCTTCTACGCCATTGCCATTGCCGTCAATACGATCTGTGAGTCGATCCTCAAGGGCAGCAGCACCATTCGCACCGTCGGCAGTGTCCTGAATGGTGAGTATGGCCTGTCCGACGTGGTTATCAATGTCCCTTCTGTTGTTGGTAAAGATGGCGTTGAACGGATTCTTGTCCTGGATCTGACCGAGGAAGAACTGACCAAGCTGCGCTATTCCGCCGAGCAGGTCCAGTCTATCATTGATGCAGTTAAAGATATCTGAGATATCTGAGCGAGCCCGGTGCCCGTCGTAATCACCGGTTTGAACCTGTCGTTCACTCATACAAAAGGGGTTGCCATTCCAAGTTGTGGCAACCCCTTTGCAGTTCATTTTTTACAGCGCCACTTTTGCAGCTCTATTTTTACAGCGCCCCTGTATATCTCGCGATATCCCGCGTTGACTTATCCATGGAGTGGGCCAGGCTCAGCCAGGTCTTCATCGATGGCCGAACGGTCTGCGGCCGTGTCTTCACCAGTTGGCGCCATGTCAGATCCTGTAATATCATCTTTGGCTGTCACACGGTCAGACTCTGCCGCGTCTTCTCCAGCCGATACGCTGTTGTCGCAATTTTCATGGGTAACGACAGCCAGGTCGACGACCTTGCCACCCCGTGTGCGCATCAGGGTAACGCCCTGGGTTATACGGCTGAGGATCGGGATTTCAGCAACTGCCATGCGGATAATCACGCCACCATCATTGACCAGGATCAGGTCATTGTCATCATCGACAAGTGCGATGCCGATCAGGTTGCCGGTTTTCTCCGATGGTTTGTATGTAATCAGGCCTTTGCCGCCACGGCTTTGCACCCGATATTCCTCCAGCTCCGTTCGTTTGCCGAAGCCATTTTCGGAAACGACAAGGATCGTCTTGCCCGGGACTGTCGGCGCCATGCCAACCACGGCGTCGGGTTCATCGAGCAGGATGCCGCGAACACCCTGGGTATTGCGACCAGTCGACCGCACATCGTCATCGGTGAAACGGATCGCCATGCCCTGACTGGTTACCAGGACAATGTCATTATCGCGATCTGTCAGCTGGACGCCGACCAGCTCGTCATCTTCACGCAAATTGACGGCGATCAGGCCATTCTTGTTCAGATTGCTGTACTCGGCCAGTTCCGTCTTCTTGACAACACCGGCCCGGGTCGCCATCATCAAATAACCGCCCTGATAGAAATCCCGGATCGGAATGACGGTACGGATTTTCTCCCCGGCTTCAAGCTGGAGCAAATTGACAATCGCAATGCCTTTGGCCTGCCGGCTGGCGTCCGGGATCTGATATCCCTTCAGCCGATAAACCCGGCCGCGATTGGTGAAGAAAAGCAGGATAGCGTGGGTTGACGTTGTTATCAGCGTCTGGACAAAATCTTCTTCCCTCGTTTGCATGCCGGTAACACCGCGGCCACCCCTGTGCTGGGTGTTGCAGGTCTCGACCGGCATCCGCTTGACATAGCCGAAATGTGTCAGGGTCACGACGATATCGACCTCCTGGATCAGGGATTCGTCGTCAATTTCGTCGTCATCTTCGCCAGCTTCGATAGCGGTACGCCGCGCATCACCAAAACGATTGCCAATCTGGCGGATCTCATCTTTAATGACCGACAGCAACAGTGGTTCTTCCGACAATAACCGCTGGTAGTAGGCGATTTTGTCGCACAGATCGCGGTATTCATTTTCCAGTTTTTCACGTTCCAGGCCGGTCAGGCGGCCGAGGCGCATATCGACGATATGCTGGGCCTGCTTGTCACTGAAACCAAAACGTTCGATCAGGCGTTCCTTGGCCTGTTCCTCGTTGCGGGAACTGCGGATAATATGAATGACTTCATCAATATGATCGATCGCGATGCGCAGGCCCTCTACGATGTGGCGACGGGCCTCGGCTTTCTCGAGTTCAAAACGGGTGCGCCGGCGGATGACATCCTTCTGATGTTCAATATAATAAGTCAGGCAATCGCGCAAATTGACGATGCGCGGTTCAAACCGGCCCAGGGCATCGGGTACCAGGGCCAGCATATTGGCGTTGAATGAATCCTGCAACTGGGTATTGCGGTATAGCTGATTAAGGACGACCCCGGCATTGGCATCCTTTTTCAGCTCGATCACGATCCGGACGGCCTCATTACGGTCCGATTCATCCCGGATATCGGATATGCCCTCGACTTTCTTTTCCTTGACCAGGTCAGCGATTTTCTCGATCAGGCGGGCTTTGTTGACCATATAGGGCAGATCATGGACGATAATGCGCTGGCGATTATTTTTCATCAGCTCAATATCGGTATGAGCGCGGACCACAATGCGGCCACGGCCTGTCCGGTAGGCATTGCGAATCCCCGCTGTGCCGAGGATCATGCCACCAGTCGGGAAATCAGGCCCCTTGATCACGGTCATCAGGTCATCAAAAGTGGCATCCGGATTATCAAGGAGCATGATGACGCCTTCGATGACTTCACCGAGATTATGAGGGGGGATATTCGTTGCCATACCGACGGCGATACCGGTCGAGCCATTGACCAGCAAATTGGGAAAGCGGGCGGGCAGGACAATCGGCTCCATCTCATGCTCGTCAAAGTTCGGCTTGAAGTCGACCGTATTTTTGTTAATATCACTCATCATTTCCATGGCAATTTTGGACAGGCGGGCCTCGGTATAACGGTAAGCCGCCGGGGCATCGCCATCACGAGAGCCAAAATTACCATGACCGTCAACCAGCATGTGCCGCATCGAAAAGTCCTGGGCCATGCGCACCATGGTATCATAGACCGCCGCGTCGCCGTGCGGGTGGAAACGGCCCAGCACATCACCGACAGTCGTGGCACACTTGCGGTATGATTTGTCAGGGGTAAATCCCTGTGTAGCCATTGAATAAAGAATGCGGCGATGCACCGGCTTCAGGCCGTCGCGCACGTCCGGCAGGGCCCGGTCCGTGATGACACTCATCGCATAGTCGATGAAGGACTTTTTCATTTCATCTTCAAGATCAACGGGAATGATGGTGTTGTATGGGTTTTTGAAGGCAGCATCGACTGCCGCCTCTTTCATTTTCTGCAAATCGCGTTTGTCCAGGCGAGCAGCATCCTGGGACTTATCTGGCTGGTCTGCCATGCAAATTGATCCTCCTGTCACGAACCATCAAGGGATAATCTTATATATTATACCAGAATCGACACGGTCCGTGTTGTCGAGATTTGGCGGGGCAGGCTTTCCGGATCGGATAGCCGGTGCAAGGAATGCGCACGGCCCGGCTTCAAGCAGAGCCGTTAAATGTCACGCCAATCTCAGCGGGACGGTTTTGTCCCGACGATTTAGCCCGGGCTTGTCCGGCTGCAGTCAGAGCGGATTCTGTTCGGCCTTACCGGCTTTGCGGGGATAGGCGGCAGGGGTTGGCCGCACTTTGCTGATCCGGATAATCATCCGGTTCATATCCGTGCCCGGCAGGCAAAAGCTGGCAGCCTCGGCCGTCTGGCAGCCCAGCAGCTGGATGGCCCGGCCAGCGCTGGCCAGCTCATCATGGGCCAGCCCTTTCATGGCCAGGAACTGGCCGCCTGGCCGGATGAAAGGCAGGCAGTACTCACATAGTACCGGCAATGGTGCGACCGCCCGGGCTGTCGCCAGGTCAAATCGCTCACGCAGGTCGGAACGGCGGGCGGCATCCTCGGCCCGTCCGTGGATAGCCCGGATGCCAGTCAGCCCCAATTCGCTGATGACAGTCTCCAGAAAGCGGACCCGCTTGGCCAGGGAATCAAGCAAGACCACCTCCAGGTCCGGGCAAACGATCTTCAGCGGCAAGCCGGGAAAGCCTGCGCCACTGCCGACGTCAATCAGGCGGGTAAGCCCTTCTGATGGACGGGCCGGGGCCTGCCTGAAATCCTGAATCAGTGGCAACAAAGTCAGCGAGTCCAGAATATGGCGGACGGCGATGCCTTCATCATCAGTGATTGCGGTCAGATTGATCTTTTCATTCCATGTTCGCAGCAGGGCAATATAGTGCAAGAATTTATCTTCAGCACCGGGGGGCCAGGGGTTTTGCATCTGGCCGGCAATGCGGGGCAGCCAGCCGGACAAATCCGGCGTAACAACCATCGGGACTGCCTTGTCAGCAGCTGATGATGAAGCTGGCAAGCCGGTTGCCTGGTTTACTGCCGGCCCGCCGACATTTGATACGGCAGCAGGAACTGACCTGGCGTCAGCAGCTTCCCGGTGGGGCGCTGGATGTTTCATGGGCTTTCTCCCCTTTCACCTGAAATCGGCCGGTTTTCGGCAGAAACGGCTGATTTCCCGTCGTCGGCGGCAGTCGCCTGATGCCGGTGCCAGCTGTCGAGGTAAACGAGCAGGACCGAAATATCAGCCGGTGAGACACCGGAAATGCGGCTGGCCTGGCCAATCGAGTCCGGCCGCTGGGCCTGCAGTTTCTGGCGGGCCTCCAGGCGCAGGCCGGCAATTTCCCGGAAGTCCAGGTTCTCAGGCAGAAGTTTGTATTCCAGGCGCAAAAAACGGGTGATGCGCTCCTCCTCAAGCCGGATGTAGCCTTCGTATTTCAAATCAACCTCGACAGCATACTGCTCAGCCCAGGTCAGCGACGGCCGCCGAGGATCCACGACGCCGAGATCTTCGTAATGCAGCTCAGGCCGGCGCAACAGGTCGGCGAGGGTCATACCCGTCTTAAGCGGTGTACTCTGGCGGGCAGCCAGCAGTCCATTCACTTCATCAGTCGGGGCCAGCCGGGTGTGGCGACAACGTTCGATTTCGGCATGGATGCGGGTCTGCTTGGTTTGGAACTGCTGCCAGCGGGCAGCCGGGACCAGGCCGATGGTATGCCCGATCGGGGTCAGGCGCCGGTCGGCATTGTCCTGGCGCAGCAACAGGCGATACTCGGCCCGGGCGGTCATCAGGCGATAAGGTTCGCTGGTGCCTTTCGTGACGAGGTCATCGATGAGCACGCCGATATAACCTTGTGACCGGTCAATGATCACCGGGGCGGCGCCGGCCAGGGCGCGGGCGGCATTGATGCCGGCCATCAGGCCCTGGGCCGCCGCTTCTTCGTAGCCGGAGGAACCGTTGACCTGGCCGGCACAATAAAGACCATGCACCAGGCGTGTCTCCAGGCTCAGTCGCAAGGCAGTCGGATCCAGGCAATCATACTCGATGGCATAGGCACTGCGCATCAGCCTGGACTCGCCAAGTCCCGGCAGCGAACGCAGCATTTGCACCTGGACATCCTCAGGCATGCTGCTCGACATCCCCTGTAAATACATTTCATAGGTATGCTGGCCCATTGGTTCAATAAATACCTGATGACGCTGCTTATCAGGGAATTTGACGAATTTATCCTCAATCGACGGGCAGTAGCGGGGGCCCACCCCTTCAATCACGCCGCTGTAAAGCGGTGAACGGTGCAAATTGCCTTCAATGGCCTCGCGAGTCGCCTGAGACGTCCAGGTCAGCCAGCAAGGCAACTGGGGCAGGTCTGCCAGAGCCGGGTTGTTTTCGTTTTCAAACGAAAATGGAATAATCCGGGCGTCGCCATCCTGGCGCTCCATCTGGCTGAAGTCGATTGTGCGAAAGTTGATCCGCGCTGGTGTGCCTGTTTTAAAACGTTGCAAAGGCAAGCCAAGCCGCCGCAGCGAATCCGACAAGCCAAGGGCCGGAAAAAGGCCATCAGGGCCGCCGCTGTATTGACAGCTGCCAATGATGATCCGGCTGTCCAGGTAAGTCCCGGTAGCAATGATGGCAGCCCGGCAGCTGTAAATCGCCCCGGTCCGGGTCATGACAGCCCGAATCAATGGCCGGCCGCTGCGCGGGTCCGGTTCAGTAATCAGCTCAACGACCTCCCCCTGGCGCAGATCAAGCTGGGGCGTCTGTTCGAGAATCTGCTTCATGCGTATCTGGTACTGCCGCCGGTCAATCTGGGCCCGCGGTGACAGGACAGCCGGTCCCCGTGAAGCATTCAGCATCCGGAACTGGATCATGCTGGCATCGGCAGCCCGGCCCATTTCACCGCCCAGGGCGTCAATTTCACGAACCAGCTGGCCCTTCGCTGTGCCTCCAATGTTTGGATTACAGGGCATATTGGCCACGGCGTCCAGATTCATGGCAAAAAGAATCGTCCGCCAGCCGAGGCGGGCTGCGGCCAGGGCAGCCTCGCAGCCGGCATGCCCGGCGCCGACTACCGCAATATCATAGGGATCAGCCAGATATGCGCCTTCACGGGCTAATGCTTCTTCAAGTAACATCAGGGGGTCTGTCCTTTCTGTTGTCGGGGCGCTTCGCAATCAGGGCGGATTCCGATCGCGGTCAGTCCGATTAAAACCAGCAGGCATCGGCCCGGCTGCCCCGTCAAATCCGCAAGGGCGGATTCCGGTCGCGCCCGGCCCGGGCGGCCTGGCCGTTATCCGGTCTCTTATTTACCAATGCAGAATCGGCTGAATATTGTCTCAACCAATTCATCGGATACGGCATCTCCGGTTATCTCGGCCAGTGTTTCCATGGCGTTGCGCAGGAGAGATGCCACCAGGTCAAGGGACAGGCCATCGATCAGGGCAGTGCGAGCCAGTTGCAGATGGGCCAGCGTCCGGTCCAGGCAGGCTTTATGCCGGCTGCTGGTGATCAGGATGTCATCGCTGCCCTGGCTGCCGGCCGCCCGATAGCGAGTCGCGATTGCCTCGCGAATTGCCGCCAGCCCTTCCAGCGTGACAGCAGAGAACGCGACCTGAGGCAAATCCGGCAATTCCTGCTGCAGCAGGGCGCGCAAACCGGTACTGTCACCGAGGTCATCCTTGCCGGCTACCAGCAGCAGGGCAGCCACTTGTTCGGACCAGTCCCTAATCTCGTCAAGCTCAGCGACAACACTGGCCAGCGGGGGTGAAGCAAGCCATATCACCAGATCGGCAGCCATCAAGGCCGAGCGGGCCCGTTCCACCCCGATTTGTTCGACCACGTCTTCCGTTGTCCGCAGGCCGGCTGTATCGATCAGGCAGACCGGCAGGCCGTCAATATCAACCAGCTGTTCCACCGTATCCCTGGTTGTACCGGGGACAGCCGTCACAATCGAGCGATCATAGCCGGCCAGGGCATTGAGCAAAGAAGATTTGCCGGCATTGGGCCGGCCGGCAATCACCACAGTCAGGCCTTCACTCAGCAGACGGCCCTGATGAAAGCTGGCAGCCAGCCCGGCGAGTTGATGGCTCACATCGGCCAGGCTGGACTGCAGGCTATGCAGGGCATCATCGCTGTCTTCATGTTCCGGGTATTCCAGGATCAGCTCAATCTGAGCCAGCAGCATATAAAGCTTGTCCTTGAGCAAGGCCAGGCGCCGGGACAGCTGCCCTTGCAGCTGACGCAGTGCTGCCCGGGAGCGCTGGCTGGCCTGGGCTGCAATCAGGTCCATGACCGCTTCAGCCTGGGACAGGTCGAGTTTGCCATTGAGAAAGGCCCGGCGGGTAAATTCACCGGGTCCGGCTGGCTGGACGCCGAGGGTATAGAGCAGGTCAAGGATTGCCTGCTTGACTGCCAGGCCGCCATGACAGCTGATTTCAATCACATCTTCGCCAGTATAAGAATGAGGTGCGCGAAAACAAGTCAGAATGACCTGGTCAATGGCCTCGGCCGAACCGGACAGGCCGTGGATCAGGCCGGGAGCGCAGGTATAACCGGGCATATCGGCTACGGCCGGGAAGCGTGAGCTGAATGGCTGAAAAATCGCTGCCGCCACAGCCAGGCTGGCCGGTCCAGACAGGCGTATCACAGCAATACCGCTGATACCGGGTGGTGTGGCACAGGCGGCGATCGTTTCAGCCAGATCAGCCGGCAACAGGGGTATCGGCAAATCCGCTGGCATGACAGGTAATCCGGCCGGCTGATCCGGATCCGACACGTTCAGCCGGGGCGGAACTGCCCCGACTGGTTCCGGCGGAGCTGACATATCTGATTGGTTCGAGCCTGTCTCACGGGCGCGGAATGATGACCGGGGCTGTAATAAATCAGCAGGAGGAAAGGATTCAGGCACAGGCAATCCACTCCTTTTCGTTACAAAACAGCGGTAACAGGATCCGGTAAATCCCGTTGACCGCTGTTTTTAAAATCCGGCTTGAAACCGGCTGGTCTGGCCAGGTGCAGAAATGGCACAACCGGTCTGGTTCAGCAACCTGACGGTGGTATGATGGCATACATCCTGACTGACACGATACAGGATACCGGCTGGTCTGGTTCAGCGGCCTGCCGGCGATATGATGACATGCCGCTCGGGCTCTTCGCCTTCACTGTGGGTTGTGACACCGGGGAAATTCTGCAGGCACGCATGAATGATCCGCCGTTCGGCAGGATTCATGGGCTCCATCCGGAAGGCGCGCCCGGTGCGGCTGACTTTCTCGGCGGCCCGTTCGGCCATGCTGGTCAGCAGGCTCTCACGCCGCTGCCGATAGCCGCTGATGTCGAGGGCAACCCGGACATGCTCGCTGGCGTGTTTATTGGCGACCAGGGAAGCCAGGTACTGGATAGCGTCAAGCGTTTCGCCATGATGGCCGATCGCGGCCCCGCAATCAGACCCGGTTACATCAATATGCAGGGTATTGTCCTCGCGGTAGGAGCTGATCTTGCCATGGATGCCGATCCCGGAGAGGATCGCGGCCACATAGTTGGTCGTTTCAGCTTCTTCGGGCGTTTCCGGATCGCCGGCATACTCATCGTCACCGTAATAGACCAGCTCAGCTGTATCAGCCTCAGGCAGTGGCTCCTCGGCAACGACACTAACCCGGACACGGGCCGGACGGCGGCCCAGGCCAAGCAGGCCGCCGCTCTCCCCTTCATCGAGCACTTCGATCAGCACATCCTCGGGGGCAGCCTGCAGTTCCGAAAGCGCGTCATTAATCGCCTGTTGAACAGTCTTGCCTGTTTTTTCAACCATTAAACTCATCATTGATTCTCCTCATGATCAGCCCCGACGCTTTTTCGGCTTCTGGTCTGCCGGGGAAGCAGGCTGGCGCGATGGTGTCCCGATCTGTTTTGCCGGCTGCTCCGGCTGGCTGACCGGCACGGCCGCAACCGGTACGGTCAGGCCGTCGGCCGGGTGCTCCAGACGGCGGGTATACAGGAAATATATCAGCAGTGATTGCAAAATCATCATGATATTGCCAATGATCCAGTAAAGGCCCATGGCGGCCGGCATGGAAAAGGTTGTCCACAGCATGAAGATCGGCATCATGATGTTCATGCTCTTCATCATGCTTTCGGTCTGATCTTCAGGGGTCTGGCCTTTCTTGGCCGAATTTTTCTTTTCCCGCGCCTTCTCCTCAAGCCGTTTCTTGCGGTTGGGCATGGTCATGGTCGTGATCTTCATCTGGAACAGGGTCGTCAGGACAACCACCAGCGGGAAGACCAGCAAGGGCAGGTAAATCCATTTCTGGTCGCCGAACAGCCGGGCTGGCAGATAAGTCGGTGTCAGGCCGAGGTTCATACCCAGGAAATGGACATCGATCAGCTGATTCATCGTCATCAGCTTCTGGCTGATGACCTGGCCGAGGGCACTGGCATTGGCATTGAGCGCATTGATCACCGGGATATTATTGTTGGCAATCTGGGAGAGCTCACGGGCACTGATCAGGGCGGTCCCGGTGCTGTCCTGGATCGAGTTGAGCAAGGTGGCGATCGATTTCAGGTTATCCGGCGTAATATTCATGATATATTGCAGCGGAGCCTGGATGATCCTGAAGATCGGCCAGATGATGATCAGCTGGACAATAGCCGGCAGGCAGCCAGAGAGCGGGCTGGCACCATGTCGCTTGTAGAGCTCCATCTGCATCTCGCCCTGCTTGGCGCGGTCGCCGGGATACTGCCGCGCGATCTCGGCAATCTCCCCTTGCAGGGCCTGCTGCTTGATGGTCGCTTTCTGCTGATGAATGCCCAGGGGGATCATCAGGCCGCGCAGAATGATCGTAAAAACGATGATGACGATGCCGTAGTTGTCAATCGTCGTGTAAAGGACCCGCATGACCCAGCCGAACGCAATGTACAGCGGATCAAGGAGCCCCATGGAGACAATAGCCAGATCCATCGTGGAGACTCTCCTTCAGGGGTGTTCAGGGGACCGGATCGTATCCGCCCCGGCTGAACGGATTGCAGCGCAAAATACGCCAGATGGCCATCAGCGTGCCCTTAAGCGGGCCATGGCGCTCGATGGCTTCAATCGCATACTGCGAACAGGTCGGCAGATAACGGCACTGGCTGCCCAGTGACGGGGAAATATAGCGCTGATAATAGCGAATACAGGCAATCATCAGGCGTCGCACCATAAAGGCTCAGCTCCGTTCCGGGCCATCGGCTGATGGCGAAACAGCCGGGGTGACCGGCTGGCCGCTATCCGGACTGGCAATCCAGATCCCGGCCCGCTTGCACAGACGTATCACTTCCTGTTCGACCTGGGCCAGTCCCGGTTTATCAGCGGACGCCCGGCCAACCAGGATCAGGTCATAACCTGGCCTGACGTGGGTTTCATGCAGCCGATAGCTCTCCCGCAACAGGCGTTTGATCCGGTTGCGCCGGACGCTGCCGCTAACCTGGCGACTTGCCGTGACACCCAGCCGGATCTGCGGGCGATTGCGGCGCAAATAATGCAGGACAACCAGTCGCCCAGCCACATGATGCCCTTTCTGATAGACCCGGGCGAACTCGTAATTCCTGCACAGCGTCTGAGTATGCTTCATGATTGATCCTGACCGGTGCCTGGCCCCGGCCTGGCCGGGAACAGCGGTCCGGACAGATCAGGAAAAAGAAGAAAGACCACAAAGGAATGCGGTCTTCATGCTGTCAGCTGCTTTCTCCCTTTGAGTCTGCGTCTTTTCAGAATATCACGTCCGGATGCCGTCTGCATGCGCTTCCTGAAGCCGTGCTCCTTGGCACGCTGCCGCTTTTTGGGCTGATAGGTCATCTTCATATATAAGTCCCTCCTGGTTTTGATGCAGTCATTAGCGTTAAGATTATACTCGTGACCTGCGGGATGTGTCAACCGGTACCCGGCAGGATTTCAAATGTTTCTTCTCGGGTCTTCTCGGGCGGCGACCACGCTGTCCCGTCCGGCTCGAGAAATCAGGATCCTTATGATACATGCCGGGATTCTTGCAATGTCAGATGTTTCCTGTCAGGTGGGGACCAAGGCTGACAGTCTCGGCGGCCAGCAGCTGACAGCGGGGGGGTAACCGGGCCGGCAGGACAGCCTGGGCCGCATCACGCAATTGACTGTTGGCAAACAGGCCAAAAACGGTCGGTCCGCTGCCGCTCATCATGGCCACGGTGGCACCGGCCTCATGCAGGGCTTGCTTGATGAGCGATAATTCCGGATGGGCCGGTATTGAGACAGACTCGAGTACATTGGCCGTTGATACGGCCAGCCCTTCGAGATCAAAAGCGGCCAGGGCCGCCTGGATAGCCGGATGATCCGGCCGCAGTCCGAGGCTGGCCAGGTTGAGCTGGCGGAAAACCCAGGGGGTAGAAAGACCAAAGTCAGGCTTGACCAGGAGCAGCGGTACACCGGTGAATGGCGGCAGCGGCGTCAGGGCCTCGCCTATGCCTTCACACAGGACCGTACCGCCCTGCAGGCAAAAGGGCACATCAGCACCGATCCGCGCGGCTACCCCCTGCAACCGGGCCAGGCTTAAGGGATGGTCACACAGCTCGGACAGTGCGTAAAGCACACCGGCTGCGTCGCTGCTGCCACCAGCAAGGCCGGCAGCCTCAGGGATCCGCTTGTGCAGGAATATCCGCACACCGGCCATCAGGCCGGCTTGCGCCAGGAACTGCCCGGCAGCACGGTAGCAGGTGTTGCGATCATCCAGCGGGATTCCTGGCCGGTCACAAAGCAAAATGATGCCCTGACCCTGCCGGTCGAGTTCGACATAAACTTCATCATAAAGCGAGACCGATTGCATGATGCTCTGCAGCAGATGATACCCATCGGCGCGCCGGCCGACGACATCCAGCGACAGGTTGATTTTGGCAGGTACGGCAACAGTTAGCGACTGCATGATTCCTCCAGGCAAATGCTGCATAGCAGCTGTCAGTCCACACGCCGCGCCGGGTCTGTCGAAGGGCTGCGACTGTGCCTTGTCCAGGTGATGAAAAGCCGGCTGAACAGAATGAATCCAGGCAAGGTGCCGGGAGCCGGCAGTGGCATGCCGCCCCTGTCGGTATCGGTCGGGAAGCAGGTATGCAACTGATCCGGAAAAGTGTCAGAGCCTGGCCCATGCAGGCCCTGGTACTGAAAAACCCGCGGCGGCCGCGGGTTTTCCGGAAACAGTCCTGTCATTTAGCAGATAAAAAGATTACGAAGTCAGGCTGCACGCGGCTCCGGATCAAAACGGGTGTGTCAGGGGTGATCCGTCCGCAGGTCACTGTCAGGCTCAAAGGCAATCTCCACGACTTTGGTCAGGATATCAACATAGCTATAGGATACTGTCTCCTGATAAGCATTGCGCTTGGCACAGCGGACGGTGAAAACATTGGAATAACAGCTGTCCAGAATACCTTCCTGGACAATAGTCCGCTTGCGGCCGCCATTCGAGCGCAGCATGACCCGGCGGCCGATGCAAGCCTGGATATCTCTTCTGCAAGTGTCAAGGTCAGTTTTTACGATCATCTGAATCACACCTCCGACAAACTGATACCAATGGCTCCGATTCAATTTGGACTGGCGCGAATAATAATATTGCAAGTCTATCACTTTCACTGGGGCAAGTCAAATCACAAACACCACCGATTGTGGTATAATGCCCGCAGTGCCCCAAATATTGTACTCCCGCATCTTGAATATCCCCGGTTCCTGCTCACGCCCGGATTTCACACAACCCCGGATCCTGCCGTCCGCCCGCGCCCTTTACCTGATCATCATTGCCGGAAAGGAATCAGTCAACATGTTATCTGACATTGAAATCGCTAGCAACGCCACACTGCTCCCAATATCTGCCGTCGCCGCCGGACTTGGCATCCGCGATGAGGAAATCGAACAATATGGCCGTTACAAGGCCAAGCTGGATGACGCGCTCATCCGGCGGCTGGCGCACCGCCCGGACGGCCAGCTCGTCCTGGTTACGGCGATCAATCCCACGCCGGCTGGTGAAGGTAAAACCACAACCACGGTCGGTCTCGGGCAGGCCTTGTGCCAATTGGGCCACCAGGCGATCATCGCCCTGCGCGAACCGTCGCTCGGTCCTGTTTTCGGGCTGAAGGGCGGCGCGGCTGGTGGCGGTTATGCCCAGGTGTTGCCGATGGATGAGATCAATCTGCACTTTACCGGCGACCTGCACGCCATCACCGCGGCGAACAACCTGCTGGCTGCCATGCTGGATAATCACCTGCAGCAGGGCAATATCCTGCAGATTGATCCGCGCCGCATTGTCTGGAAACGTTGCCTCGATATGAATGACCGGGCCTTGCGAAACATTGTGATCGGCCTCGGCGGCCGTCTTGATGGCGTGCCGCGGCAGGACGGGTTTAATATTACGGTTGCTTCGGAAATCATGGCTGTTTTATGTCTGGCCAGCGATATGGCCGACCTCAAGGCCCGCCTGCGGCGAATGGTCGTGGCCTATACGTATGACGGACGGATGGTAACCGCCGATGATCTCGCGGCTGTCGGAGCCATGGCTGCGCTGCTCAAAGATGCCATGAAGCCCAACCTGGTCCAGACACTCGAAGGTACGCCGGCCCTGATGCATGGCGGTCCCTTTGCCAATATCGCGCATGGCTGCAACAGCCTGCGGGCGACCCGGCTGGGCTTGAAACTGGCTGATATTGTCGTCACGGAAGCTGGCTTCGGCGCCGATCTGGGCGCGGAAAAATTCTTCGATATCAAATGCCGAACCGGTGGCCTGAAGCCTGGCGTCGTGGTCCTCGTCGCTACGGTCCGGGCTCTTAAATACAATGGTGGCGTAGCCCGTGCCGACCTGGCCCGGGAGAATCTCGCCGCCCTGCAGCAAGGAATGGACAACCTGAGCAAGCATCTTGAGAATATTGCCGCCTTCGGCCTGCCCTGCGTGGTTGCCCTGAATCATTTTGCCACGGACACGGCGGCGGAAGTGGCGCTGGTTGAGCAGACCTGCCAGGCTCACCACGTCCGTATGGCCGTCTCGCGAGTCTTTGCTGAGGGCGGGGCTGGCGGGCGCGAGCTTGCGCAGGCGGTTCTCGACAGCCTGGCCGGGGATCCGGTGAACTTTCAGTACCTCTACCCGGACGAAATGCCTTTGCTTGACAAGATCGCAATCATCGCCACCCGGATCTATGGTGCGGCTGACGTGGCCTTGACTGCAACAGCCCGCAAGGACCTGGAAATGATCGAGAAGACGGGGCTGGCCCATCTGCCCATCTGCATGGCCAAGACCCAATATTCCCTTTCTGATAATCCGGCGCTGCTGGGCCGGCCATCCGGCTTTACCGTTACGGTGCGCGAATTGCGCCTGTCAGCCGGCGCCGGGTTCATCGTGGCCCTGACCGGGGACATCATGACCATGCCGGGACTGCCCCGGCGCCCGGCAGCCGAAGTCATCGATGTCGACGAGCAGGGACGAATCAGCGGCCTGTTCTGAGCTGCAATATTTGACAGTAGCGCAAAGCTGGAGGCTGTGATATAATCACCTAGCACCGGCACACGACGTGCCTGATCTGCAGCCGATCGCTGGTCCTGTGCGATGCGGCCCGTGAACCCCGTCAGGTCCGGAAGGAAGCAGCGGTAAGCGGTCAACCGTATGTGCCGCAGGGGAGCCTGCATCGGCTGCAGGTCAGGTATGTCGTTTTTTTATGGATCGACGGCTTTCTGTGAGGTGAATCCATGTCATACCTGGCCCTCTATCGCGAATGGCGGCCACGAACCTTTGATGAAGTGGTTGAACAGAAGCATGCGGTTTTTGCCCTGCGCCAGTCTGTCATCAGCGGCCAGATCGGTCACGCTTATCTCTTCAGCGGCACACGCGGCACAGGCAAGACAACCCTGGCCAAGATTTTTTCCCGGGCCATCAATTGCCTGCGGCCACAGGCGGGTAATCCCTGCAATGAATGCGCTATTTGTCGCGGCATCCTCGATGGATCCCTGCTCGACGTTGTGGAGATGGACGCCGCGTCCAATAACAGTGTCGACAACATTCGCCGGATCTGCGACGAGGTCATTTTCATGCCAACGCAGGCCCGATACAAAGTTTACATCGTTGACGAAGTCCACATGCTGTCATCCGGGGCTTTCAATGCCCTGCTGAAAACACTCGAAGAGCCGCCGGCTCATGCAGTTTTCATCCTGGCCACGACCGAGCCGCACCGGATCCCGGCGACCATCCTGTCCCGTTGCCAGCGTTATGACTTCCGCCGCATTCCGGCTGAACAGATCAGCCAGCGGCTGCGGGAAATCGCCCGGACTGATGGCATTGCTATTGATGATAGCGGCCTTGAAACCATTGCGACGTTTGCCGATGGGGCGATGCGCGACGCGATCAGCCTGCTCGACCAGGCCCGCAGCAGTTGCCAGGGACTTATCAGCCGGGACGATATCCTGACCCTGGCCGGTATTGCCCAGGATGAATTCCTGTTGCAGATCGCCAGCGCTGTCAGTCAGCAGCAGACGGGGACGGTTCTGACCCTGATCGATCAGCTGGTCATGAGCGGTCGCGACCTGGCCCGGTTTCTCATTGATCTGGCCCAGTTCTACCGGAATCTGCTGGTTTGCCAGGTGACACCGCACCCTGAGAAGCTGATCCAGGCTACCGGTGAATCTTTGACGGCCATGCGCCAGCTGTCGGCGGCGATTGCTTATGCGGACCTGATGGCCATGATCAAGGGCTTGTCTGCCCTGCTGTCCGAACTGCGCTGGGCATCTGATACAAGGACCTTGCTCGAAGTTGGCCTGATCCGCCTGATGAATGAAAGCACAGGTGCTGTCGAGATCAGGCAGGCCGCATCGCCTTCAGCCCGGACTTCTGTCCAGGCACCAGCGGGCCAGCAGCGGCTGGCTTCATCTGCGGCCGCAGCCCCACCTGCCAGAATGGCTGCAGCCCCGGGGCCATCGGCCACAGTTGCCGCGCCCAGGGCCGCCGTGCCGACTGCGGCCGCAGGGAGTGCGGCCCCCTTATCTCCGTCAATAATCGATACAGATGCCCTGGCGTCCGCACCGGCAGCTTCGGCTGCACCGGCACCTGCAGCTGCATCAGAATCTTCATCGTCATCTGAAGAGCGTGTACCGGGCCCTGTCGTCTCCGGTATTCAATTGGAGCCGCATTCCTCACCGGAGCCAGTTCCTGATTGGACCTCACCGCCTTTTGTCGATGAGGATATCCCCCCGCCAGCTGACGAAGACCTTCCCCCACCCCCCACGCCGCCACTGTCAGCCCCGACCCCGGCGCGCCAGTCAACCGGCCGGGCCGGACGCCAGTCCAGGCGTCATGATACGGCATCGACGATAGCTGCGTCAGCTGGTCCGGCCATGCCATCTGTCGGTAGAATGACGGGTGCCCAGGCGATCAGCCAGTCAGCCGCGACCATACCGCCAGCCACCGGGCCGGTGAGGCCCGCTCATCTGCCTACCGGGGAAACAGTTCCGGCGCCGGTACCGGCAGCCGGAACTAACCAGACATCCGAATCACCATCCAATTCCGGGGCGACTGATGCCAGTGCTATCTGGCAGCGACTGCTGTCCCTTCTGGCCGATACAGGCCACATGACACTTTATTTATTCGGGCGCACAGCGGTGACCAGTCTCTGCGGCCAGGTGCTGCAGGTGGTCTTTGCCCCGCACGAGCAGATCCATTGTCAGGAACTGCAACAGCCAGCGGCGCAGAAGATTATCCGTGATGGCTTGCGCCAGCTGACTGGCGCGGATTATCAGCTGGCCGTCCAGGTGGCAGAAGATCCGCAGGCGGCCGCCGCGGCCTGCTCATTGCCCCCGGAGGATGAATGGATCCAGAAGCTGCGCCAGACAGCGGACCGGTTTGGTATTCCGTTCCAGATGGAGCATCAGCCTGACTAGCGGGGACAACCTCGACGAGGACGGATAAGAACCCGGGTCTTATTCGTTCCAGATGGAGCATCAGACCGGCCGGGATATTGAGCAATTTCCCCATCAAAGCTGTCTATGGCCGCATGTAGATGGAGCATCAGACCGGCCGGGATATTGAGCAATTTCCCCATCAAAGCTGTCTATGGCCGCATGTATCGGACAGGCATATCCAATCGGCATATGAATATTGGCTCATCAATTGAATTGAAAATCAACATATTAACGGAGGAATAACAAATGGCTAAAGGAGCACGCGGAGGATTTCCCGGAGGTGGCATGGGCGGCGGTAATATGCAGCAGCTGATGCAGCAGGCCCAGCGCATGCAGCGTGAGATGGAGAAAGCCCAGGAGGAGGTCGCGGCCTTGACAGCCGAGGCAACTGCCGGCGGCGGGGCCGTGAAGGTAGTTGTCAACGGCGGCAAGGAGCTGACCAGCCTGATACTGAAGCCCGAAGTCGTGGATCCCAATGACGTTGAAATGCTGCAGGACCTGATCATGATTGCGACCAATGAAGCATTGCGTAAAATTGACGCGATGGCTGAGGAACGTATGGCCAAGGTCACCGGCGGCCAGGGCCTGCCGTTTGGTTTCTGATGGCCAGATATTCACCGGCCACCGGGCGCCTGATTGCTGAACTGGGCAAATTGCCGGGTATCGGCGGTAAATCGGCCCAGCGTCTGGCTTTTTATTTGCTGGCCCAGCCAGAAGAACGATCCGTAGCCCTGGCTAATGCAATCCTCGAGGCCCGTCAGTCGACGCGGCTTTGTTCGGTGTGCTGTAATCTGACCGAGCAGGACCCTTGCGAGATATGCCAGTCGGCGACCCGGGACCGGAGCATCATTTGCGTAGTAGAGAACCCCCGCGACGTGGCAGCAATGGAACGCATTCATGAATACAAGGGGTTGTATCACGTTTTGCACGGCGTGATTTCACCCCTGCGCAATGTCGGTCCGGATCAGATCCGGCTGCGCGAGCTGCTGGCCCGGCTGCGGGCTGATGATTCGATCAGCGAAGTGATCCTGGCAACCAATCCCACTGTCGAGGGCGAGGCAACCGCGCTCTACATCGCCCGGCTGCTCAAGCCGGCCGGGATTCGCACGACGCGGATCGCCCATGGGATACCAATGGGCGGCGACCTGGAATACGCCGATGAAGTAACGCTGGCCCGGGCGATGGCCGGACGCCGGGAAATATAACCGATACGATTCACAACCCAACCTTAATCATATAAATGACAGACCACCCAATGACCGGGGCTGATCTCCCGGCGTGATGGCGGTTGTGTTTTACACCGCTCCATGCATTGTGGACAGCGGGTATGGAATTTGCAGCCAGCCGGGGGATTAGCCGGCGAGGGGATATTACCAGTCAGGATTACGCGTTTCATATGGACATCCGGATCGGGCACCGGAATCGCGCTCATCAGGGCCTGGGTATAAGGATGCAGAGGGGCGGCAAAAATATCATTTTTGGTGCCGAATTCTACCAGCTCACCCAGATACATGACACCGACGGTATCGGAAATGTGTCTGATAACCGATAAGTCATGCGAGATAAACAGATACGTCAGATGATATGCCTGCTGCAGGTTTTTCAGCAGATTGATAATCTGGGCCTGAATGGATACATCCAGCGCGGAGACCGGTTCGTCACAGACAACAAATTCCGGCTGCAAAGCCAGGGCCCGGGCAATACCGATGCGCTGGCGCTGACCACCCGAGAACTCATGGGGATAGCGCTCCTTATGATAAGGCATCAGTCCGCAGCTTGCCATGATCTGATCGAGGTAATCCTGATACCCGGACTTCGGAACGATCTGATGCTCGCGCACGGCCTCGCCAATGATTTCACCGACCGGCATGCGCGGTGACAGACTGGAGTAGGGATCCTGGAATATGATCTGGATTTTCGGGCGCAAGACACGCAAGGCCTGACGTGACAGATCATGGATTTCAGTCCCATTGAAAAGAACCTGGCCGGCTGTTTTGTCAGTCAGGCGAAGTATCGTGCGGCCAACGGTCGTCTTGCCACAACCGGATTCACCAACCAGGCCCATGGTTGAGCCCCGCCTGATTCTGAAAGAGACGCCATCCACCGCTTTTACATGACCGGCAACGCGTTGCAGCAAACCGGCACGGACCGGGTAGTATTTCTTCAAGTCATTCACGACCAGGATATCCGGATCGGTGTGTGAAGATATCTGGCTGGTGAATACAGTAGCCATGTCAATTACCGTCCTTTATCGTCCGGTGACGATTGCTTTCAAGTTGATCATCAGAGATCTGTTCATGATCGTAGCAATGACCATCCTGCCTGATCCGGTAACAGCTAACCTGGTGAGTGGCGGTAAGCTGGCTGGCTGGCGGATAGGCGCCGTCACAAACCGGCAGGCGCAGCTGGCAGCGATCCCGGAAATAACAATAATCTGGCATATCAATTGGATTGGGAACCTTGCCGGGAATGCTGTACAATGGCTCATCAGGCCGGTTGATCGCCGGCCGGGACGCCATCAGGCCAATTGTATAGGGATGGGCCGGCTTTCTAAATATCTCATGGACCGTCCCCTGTTCAACAACCCGTCCGGCATACATCACAACGACCCAGTCGGCCATATTGGCAATCACGCCAAGGTCATGGGTAATCAGCATGATGCTGCTGTTGATCTGGTTTTTCAGATTACGCAACAAATCAAGGATCTGGGCCTGGATGGTGACGTCCAGGGCGGTGGTCGGTTCGTCGGCAATGATCAGGCGAGGATTACAGGCCAGGGCCATGGCAATCATGATCCGCTGCCGCATACCACCCGATAACTCGTGGGGATACATCCGGTATACCCCCTCCCCATTGGCAATACTGACCAGGCTCAGCATGTCCAGTGAACGTGCCTTGACCTGGTCCCGGCTCATTTCCGGATGATGCAGCGCGATAACCTCATCAATCTGCATGCCAATCCGAAAAACAGGATTCAGGCTCGTCATGGGTTCCTGGAATATCATTGCCACCTGGTTGCCACGAATTTTCTGCATCGCCTGCTGCGGCATGCGGACAATATCATATACCTTGTCACCGGTATTCAGGCGAATGGCGCCTCCGACAATCTGGCCCTGGGGACGCTGCAGAATCTTCAGCAATGACAGGCTGGTCACCGACTTGCCGCAACCACTTTCACCGACGATCCCCACTGTTTTCCCGGCCGGTATGGCAAAGCTGACACCGTCGACTGCCTTGACGGTGCCATTATCCGTATAAAAATAAGTCCGCAAGTCTGAAAATTCAACAACATTTGCCGGATCCTGCATGACACTGAGATACTCGGCCTCGTCAATGTGTTTGCGGTTGTTCTGCTTTGCAAATTCACGGAAAATCCGGCGATTAGCCCGTGCAATCTGGCGGGACTGACGAGCCGTCAGATAATGAGAAGCAGTGGATTTTTTCCTGGGAATCAACATGTCTGACCTCTTATCCCTTTGTATCTTGTCTCTTGTATCTTGTATCTTGTCTCTTGTATCTTGTCTCTCTTGTCCCATATAGCTTTTGCATCCTGACTGCCGGACAGCCGGTCAATCGTCATTTCATCTTGGGGTCGAAGGCATCGCGCAAGCCGTCGCCGATGAAATTGAAGCCCAGAACCGTAATCAGAATACAGAAACCGGCTGGAATCCAGACAAACCAGTAGTGGGTCATGACATGGACATTGCTGACCGCGTTAATAATATTGCCCCAGGAAGCAAACGGGTACTTGACTCCCAGACCAAGAAAACTGAGAACCGATTCGATCAGGATGGTTTCACCCAGGCTCATGGTTGAGACAACGATCAGCTGCGGGATAACATTGGGTACAAGGTGACGGAAAATTTTACGGCGAACCGATAAACCGGTTGCCTCGGCTGCAATCATGAATTCCTGTTCCCGCAACGAGAGGATCTGGCCCCGGACCAGGCGCGCAATGCCTGGCCAGCCGAGCAGGCCAAGAATCAGCATCAGATAAACCATGCGGATTTGCGGGTCAATCTTGAAGGCATCCATCATCGCGCCGATAATGATGATCAGGGGCGTCGACGGGATGCAGTTGAAAATATCCACGATGCGCATCAGCAGATTATCCAGCCATTTGCCAAAATAGCCGGAAATGCCACCCAGGATGACGCCAATTGTCAGCTCAATAAAAACGACAATAAAGCCTATCATCAGCGAGATGCGGCCACCGTACATCAGGCGGGTCAGGATATCCATGCCATTGCCATCCGTACCCAGCCAGTGAATGAGCGACGGATTCTGGTAACTTTTGATAACCAGCGTTTGTGTCAGTTTTTTAACCGACCACTGATTGTTGTTGCGTACCAATGTATAAGCGACTTCATCACCCGCGTCGGTGAAAGAAAAGCTGCCCTGGCCACTGGTTATGGCCTTTTTGACGGTATCTTTGAATGGCAGGCTCAGATAGACATCCGCATACGCAGCCTGAATGATGAAACGTGACAGCGTAGCTACAAGCTGGCGATCCTGATTGACGCGACGATAAAAGCGGCTGATTGTCCCGTCCGATTCCAGTTCATACGTCAAACCATCAACAGTAAAGGTGGCCAGGCCCTGGCGGATAGCTAGTTCGGCCTGGTATTGGAAGTTGAAATCTGGCAGCAAGTCCGCACTGGCAAAATCAAAAACATTGTAACTGGCCAGGGCGACCGGCTGACTTTGACAAGCGGTGACAAACTTGCCGCTGCGGGCTATCACATAGTTCTGCTCACCGATCATGAATGATTCAGCCTGGCGGCCCAGGGCAGCGAGAAAGGAATCCGCAAAGCTGGCCGGGGCCTGAAAGCCTGCGGTCAGGCGGATCTCCCCCGGCTGGCTGCTGCTGGTCCGCGCGACCTCATTCAAGACATGAATCAGATACAGGTCAGTGCCGGGCTTTTCTATCCAGTACGTCAGCTTGTCTGAGGTCAGAATCATCTTGCCGTCACGCAGGGCCTGGAAAAAATCAGCCCGCGCCGTCAGCGGCAAAGCCTGGCCGCTGACCTCCGTAAAGCGCAGGTCCGTATTTTCCGTGACGCTGGCGTAATCCTTGGCCATGTCCACATACTCGGTAAAAACCTCTTTTTCCCCATAGGGCATCAGCCAGCCACCCATAAAAGAAAATATAAACATGGCCGTCAGGCAGATTACCCCGACGATAGCCAGCTGATTGCGCTGAAAGCGCTTCAGAACAAGCATGGCAGGTGACAAAACTTTGATCTGGCGCTCTTCGTCGGACTCTGCCTGCGTCGGTTGACTTCCCGGATGCCAGCCGGCCGGGTCTGGTGTATGGACCGGACTGGTACTTTCAGTCGGGCCATGCTCAGATCGATGATTCAGTTGTTCATTATAACGCATGCCTGACCTCCTTGCTTGCCTGTGCAAATCTGCGGGGCGTGGCTCTCCGGGGTTTAAGCCAGTGGTCTTGTCGTGACCGCCTTGCTTGCTCACGAAAATCCGCAGGCCGCTTCGCCACGGACAGTCACCTAGCTCACACGAACCCGGGGATCCACTACCGCATAAAGAATATCGGCAATCAGGGTCCCCAGCAGGGTCAGGGCCGCGAGGAATATCAGGTAGAACATCGAAAAAGGAATATCGCCGTTTACCATGGCCTGATACGACGTATAACCGATCCCCGGAATCTGAAACAGGGTTTCCGTAATCAGGGCTCCGGAGAACAAACCGGGCAAGGTCCCGCCAACCAGGGTTACAATCGGGATCAGGGTATTGCGGAATGCATGATGATAAATAACCCGGTTCTCCGTCAGGCCTTTGGCCCGTGCGGTGCGGATGAAATCCGAGTGCAGGACCTCCAGCATGTTGGTGCGGGTATAGCGCATCAGCGAGCCGACGCTGATGATCACGAGGGTCGCCAGGGGCAGGATGTAGTGACGGGCCATGTCCAGCAGCTTTTCAAGCGGGGCCAGCTGCTCATAGTAACGACCGACAATCCCATAGAGGTCCAGCCAACCCAGCTTGATCGAAAAGATCAGTTTCAGGAGAGTTGCAAAAAAGAATGTCGGCAATGAAATGCCGATCAGCGCGAGCACTGTGATGGCGTAATCAGTCCGGGAATACTGCCTGCGGGCCGACAGGATCCCGAGCGGAATCGCGATCAGCAGTTCGAGCGCAAACGCCGCCAGAGCCAGGACAAAAGAATACCAGATAACCTGGCTGAATTTGACGACAACTGGCACATTGTAGTACCAGCTGTCGCCAAACTGGCCCCGCACAGCCGAGCCCAGCCACTTGACAAAGCCGGGGACAAGGCCAAGGTCCAGGCCATAGATCTGATTCAGCTGGGCCAGCCATTCACCATAGCTTTTTGAGCCGGGCAGGTTGGCCCGTTCCCGGGCGATTGCTTCCACATAGGAAGTCGGCAGAGAACGCATGATCACATAGATAATGACTGCGACAAAAAACAGGATCACAAAGGACCACAGGATCCGCCGGATAATAAACTGACGCATAGCGGCTACCGGCTCAATTCATTTCCAGCAGTTCCAGATCGTTGTACCAGGCCCAGAATGTCGTGATATCCGGCGTGACCGTAGCCATTTTGACGCGCTCGGCACTGAACAGGATACAATTCTGGCGCTGGTAGATCGGAATTTCCACGGCCCAGTCAAGGATAATATCCAGGCAGGCTTTATAAGTGGCTTTGCGGAAAGTCTGGTCATCGCTGGTGCGGGCTTCCATCATCAGGCGGTCCAGGTTCGCATCCTGGATATGATAATGATTGGATCCTGTCGCGCCCGGCTTGCCCACGATATTGCCGGAAAAATAAATCTGGTACATATCCGGATCAATCGTCGCATTCCAGGCCGCGCACCAGAGCTCCTGGGTACCGGCGCTCAGCTTGTCCCACAGCACATTGGAATCTGACGGATCGTTGATGACCAGGTTCAGTCCGATCGTGGCGAAGGCGTCCCTGGCTTTGCTCAGCAGCATGAAGGACGGGTGATCACCCTTGCCATCGGCCGGAACGATCACTTCATATTCAAGCTTCGCACCTTTCGGAGCGCCAGTCAGTTTGCCGCTGGCCTGGTCGAAAGTGTAGCCGGCGGCCTTGAAACAGGATACGGCTGTCTGCAAGGCGGCTGCGTATTTATCGTCCGCTGTCATGGCTGATGTATACACCGGTTTGCCATCCGTACCGGTTGAATAGGCCGGTTTGTAACCTTCATCGGTCTTCTGCGGCGCAGCCCACGAGGTACTGGAGATCGGATAATTGATGACGGTAGCCCGTTCGCCATAATAACTGTCAACAGCCAGGTCGCGGTATACCGCCAGAACTGTGGCCAGGCCTTTGCGCAGGTTTTTGCTGGCTGCCGAGCCCGGATCGCTGCCAACCTTGACAGTATCGGCATTGATCCCGATGTACCCATAACCCAGGTTGTCGACCGTTGATGTGACCAGCTTGTCGCCGGAAATCTGGCCATTGCTGTTATAACTACCGATTTCCGTGACCGCATCGCTGCTGAAACTGGGATCCGTGATGTCAACCGTGCCTGTGCCGACAGCTGATACTTTGTCAGAATCAAGGGTTTCCTTGAATTGCATATACTGGATTTCAGGCTGGCCATTGTAATAAAATTCATTGGCCTCAAAATAGACCGTCTTGTTCTCATATTTGATAAATTTATAAGGACCGGCACCCATCGGCCGGGTTGTCCTGGCCTGTACGGTTGAAAGATCAGTCCGTTTAAACCCGAACTGATTGGCGGCATAATTATACTGTGCCGGATCGCCGTAATAATGCAGGGGGGTGACCGTAATTCCCAGGCTGTAAATAGCCGTGGCGTCATAACCTTTGACAGTCACCTGGACGACCGTGTCACTCTGCTTTTTGATGCCGGTGATATTGGGAATACCCTGGCCGCCCATCGTCGTGTCCTGCGGGCCCCATTCGGCAATGAAGGCCGCGCGGGTCTTTTCGACAATGGATGTGCCTTCGGAATCGGACGTCTCCACACGCCAGTAGGCGTCCGGATCTCCCTTGTATTTCAGGTAAGTCTCCTGGTAGTAATCATCAATCGTCGGGTATTCTTTATTGGCCAGATTCCACGTCTTGCCGGAAGGGGCGGCCAGAACACCGTCCTTGACCGAACCGAAACCCCAGAGTGCCATACCCAGCGCAATCTGCAGGCCGGGGGTGGCTGTTACCTCGGTATCCTTGAAGCCGATGGTGCCTTCCGCTTCACCCAGGTATTTGGCCATGACATAATCAACAATGGCCTGGACATCGGCTGTCCAGTTGCTCTGCATGACTTTCCAGAGGTAAAACTGCTGCTCTTCAGTCCAGGCATCCCCGGCTGCCCGTTTATGTTTGCTGCCAGCCTTCAGCATGTCATCATACAGCTGGTTATACTTGTCATAAACAGCGCTGGTGGTCTGGGTGCGATAATCGTTGAGGCCCTCGATAGCAACCGAGTAGACGGTGCTTGCGCCGTTGTAAGCCGGATCAAGGTAAACATAATAGGAGAAGATGATGTCATCAGCGGTCATCAGCTTGCCGTCGCTGAACCTGACATCATTGCGGATCGTCCAGGTGTAAACAGTCCTGTTGCTGGCCTTGTCGTACTGGACATCCACGTCGGCAATCCCATTATAGGTATAATCTTTACCGTTGTAGGGGATCGTTTCGCCGGCGATCGCCTTGTAGACGATGCCACCGGTGCGGTCCGTGGTCAGCAGGCTGAGCGAAGTCATCGCGGCAACTTCCGCATCATAGGCGCTTTCCGAGAAAAACGGGCTGAACTTCTCGCTGAAAGCTGAATAGCCGACGACCAGCGGTTTAGCCTGGACCGGAGGGGCGGACGTGGTTGTGACAACGGTGGCCGGGCTGGTCGTTGCTTCGCTGGTTGCCGGCCTGGTACAGGCGGCTATCCAGCTAGAACTCATCGCCAGGATGATAACCAGGACAAGCATTCTGAACAACTGTTTGTGGCGCATTATTGGGCTCCTCCTGCACTGATCTGATTGTCCGGATCAGCCACTTCCCCGTCGGGCAGCCCGCAATCCGGATCCATCAATAGGGTTGCTGGATCCGGCTGTCTCTAATATCCCATCGCCGATCACAGCGCACCCAACATGAATATTATGCTAGCATCCGGGTAACAAATTGGCAAGATAATCCAAAATTAAAGGCGCCTGATTGACGCCTTGACTGGAAGTCTACCCTGTGAAAACCTGATTCGTTCGTCTTACAGGTGCACCAGGCTTATTCTTCTTCAAAAACCAGTTCGTTGGGTTTGACCATGCCGAGATTTTCGCGGGCAACATGTTCAATATAGGCGTCGGTATCCACTTGCATCTGCAAGGCCAGCAATTCAGTCTGTTCGGCCGTCACCGCTGCCAGCTGATTCTGCAGCTCAATTTTGCGCTCGGCAACCCGCTGCAGCTGCACTTCCTGCTGAAAATAGAGAGCCACAGTCGAAGCTACCGCAAAAACCAGGCCCAGGCAGATTAAAATGCGCATGAATATCCGGCGACCACCAATGGCTGGCAGGCGTTTGCGGGGGACACGCGAGGACTTGATTGTCTTCATCATCCGGGAACCTCCAGATAACAACAAAAGATTGCGCTAAAAGCAGGGTAACTGGTTGGGCCACTTTACTTGCCGGGAAAAATCACTGTGCCTGCCAGGACGTGTGACAGTGACGGCAGGCCAGGACGATCCGGCAACATGATCCCTGTATCCATTTAAGCACCGGGAAGAAAATCTGGCAAATAGCGACCTCAAGATAAAGGCGGCCTGGGCCCATGCCCAGCCGCCTTTTTGCCGGATTTAATCCAAATGTAATCAAATCGCAATTTTAATATTTACTCCCGCAAGGCGTCGCCGGCCTCGATTATTTCATACAGGCTGGCCGCCTCATCCTTGCGCACGGTTTCCTTAACCGCCAGGACGCGAATGCTGGAATGCCCGGTCCCGAAGGCAATGCCCAGGATGTCCCCGGGCTTGACCTCGCTGCCTGGCTTGGCTGGCCGGCCATTGATGGTGACCCGGCCGGCCGTGCAGACCTCGTTGGCGATTGTCCGGCGTTTGATGACCCGCGATACTTTCAGGAATTTGTCAAGACGCATCGGCTTCCTCCTGCTTGGCGACAGCCCACAGTTCATCCATTTCGTTCAATGTCATGTTATCAAAGACCAGGCCTTCGGCCCTGGCCAACTGTTCCATGCGGGTAAAGCGCCGGATGAATTTATCAGTACTCTGGCTGGCAGCCATTTCCGGCTGGACCTTGAGATGCCGGGCATAGTTGACGACGGCGAACAGCAAGTCGCCAACTTCTGCAGCCACGAGCCGGCCGCCCTGTTCATGGCTGATGGTGCCGGCAGCCGTCTGCACCGCTGCGTCCTGTACGGAGGCTTCAATTTCCGCCAGTTCTTCGAGAATCTTCTGGCGAGGCCCGGCCGGGCTGTCCCAGTCAAAGCCGACCTGGGCAGCTTTCTGCTGGACCTTATAAGACCGCTGCAGGGCCGGCAAGGAGCGCGGCACATCCTGCAAGACCTCGGACTGACTGCGCAGCCCCTTCTCTTTGAGCTTGTTTTTCTCCCACGTATCAAGCACCGCTTCCGGCGTATCGGCCTGATCCTGGCCGAAGAGATGCGTGTGGCGGGAGATCAGCTTGCGACAAATGCCGGCTATCACATCATCGAAGGTGAACTGGTCTTTTTCGCTGGCCATCTGGGCATGAAAAACGACTTGCATCAGGACGTCGCCCAGTTCATCACACAAACGCTCCGGCTTTTCACTGTCAATCGCGTCGATGGCTTCATAGGCTTCTTCAAGCAGGTTTTTCTTGATCGAATCATGGGTCTGGACCCGGTCCCATGGGCAACCCCGGTCACTGCGCAAAAAAGCCATGATCGCCCGCAACTCATCGATGCTGTAGTGATCCTTGACGGTAAAAGTGTCGGCAGAAGGTGCTTGGGCGGATGGAATGGGACTGCCGGCAGAAGATTCGATCGTCACTCGGCTGTCCGGTATCAGTCCGGTTGCGGGCGGGGCATTGACAGGTGGTATTTCTGTCATGACAGCTATCCTTTCTGTACAATCAATTCTATCGCTCAATCAGGTAGTCTGTTTACTTCATTCTTTCGTTCAATCAGGCGGCCTGTTTGCGTAATCAGCTGGCCTGTTTGCTCATGGTTTCGGTTTGATCAATTTTTTATTCAAGCCAGCGGATCTGAAACCGGTCAAAGTAGACCGTTTCGGTGAATTGTCCGGCAAAGAACAGCGTCTGGTGGAAACGGGCAAATTCACGGGTGTTTTTGTCCAGCCAGAGTGGAATGGGTATATCCAGAGCCCGGCATAATGCAATCAGGCAACGCTCCAGGACGGCAGAAAAGCTCAGTTCGCCCCGCTCGATATCAACAATTTCGGTGCCCACTAATAGATTGCCGCGGAACACCCTTCCTTCCAGACGCATCCTTATTATCCACCTAGTCCAGTTGTTTGATCGCAGACGGCGATGGCACGCCGTTCTGACGACAGTCATCCTTATTATCCACCTGGCCAGTTGTTTGATGGCCCGGCAACAGGCAGGTAACAGCGCTATTGTACCACAAAAGCCGTCAACATCGAAAAGGGACGGGGTGAAGCGGTCAGGTCCAGGCCGTGGGAAGTTCATTCACTTTCAGATGCTCCGAGATGCAGGGGGGCGACGACGGCTGCAGTCAGGCGGATCAGGTCATCGGGAGCCAGCAAGACCTGACAGCCGCGGATTCCCGCGCTCACAGCCAGGCGCGTCTGTAGCCGGCACGCGCTGTCGATGTAGGTAGGCAGCTTCTTTTTCATGCCGACCGGCGAACAGCCACCCCGGATATAACCGGTTACAGCCAGCAAATCTTGCTGGGGGATCAATTCAACCCGCTTGTTCTGGCTGATCATGGCCAGTTGCTTGAGGTCGACCGTCTGATCGACGGGCAGACAGCAGACCAGATAACCATGACGGTCACCATGGGCAACAAGGGTTTTGTAGACCTGGCTGGCCTCAAGCCCTATTTGCTGCGCGACCTTCACGCCCGTCAGATCGTCCGGATCAACCGGATATGTCACGACCTGATAGGGAATTTTGGCCTGGTCCAGCTGGCGCATCGCGTTTGTTTTCGGCGGTTTGGCAGACATGGCAATACCTCACATTAAAAAACAGATAATTGGAACTAAAAAGCGGCATTTTCTGAGTATCGGAACGTTAATATTTCAGCATTAATTTATACCCTGACTTCTAAGATATAGATATACGCCCAATATCCATGTACATTTCCCCCAGGCTTCAGGAGGACTATCGCATGGCAAAACCGCAACGGCCCGACCCATTCCTGAATCTCGATGACGGCAACAAGATCTATATCGGCGATATTGAGCCATTTACCGGCTGGCTGCAAATTCACACCCCGCCGACACGCCTGGATCAGGGTTATATCTGCCAGATCCAGACTGCGGATGACTGGCCAGCCGATCTCTACATTGCCGATCCGGCCTGGATCCAGGCCCAGCGCCAGACCCTGGAACGGGCCAACGCGCTGGCCCAGCGCCATCCGTATGCCCGCGGCGGTCCGCTGATCCTGCACGAGGGAACCTGCAATCATGGCCAGCATGCCTTTTTGCTGGTCGATGTGCCCAGCCATGTTGCCCGGATCGGTCCGCAAGACCTGAAAAGTGTCATGGTGTGCATGGAAATCGCCAGCCAGACCGCGGTTTATCTGCACCAGCGCCATCAGCTGGCCGGGCCTTCCATTCCGGGCAACGACTGGGCCCAGCATATTATCATCGCCTATGACCGGCTGGAGAAGACCGTTCGGGCCAACGGTCTTGATCTGGCCTTGCTGCGCCAGGCCCGGGCGCTTTTTGACGACCGCAAGGCCTGCCTGAATAACCGCCCCGACAGCATGCTGTACGGTCGCATGACCCTGGATTGCATGGCACGCCGGGCCAATGGTGTCATGCATTATCTGGAGCCGCTGCCTTACGCCCACGGTGATCCCTGGTATGATCTGCGGACGATTATTACGGAGATCCATCCGCGCAGCTTTGTCGTGGCCAGCTCGCTGATCGATGCTTACACCGGAATGATGGCCTCGGTTCAGTTTTTTAATTGCCTGGCAATCTACGCCATTGTTGACGCCCTTAAACTGTACGCAGATTCCCTGTCTCAGCCTGGTTTCGACCGTTCGGCCGAGGTCCTGCGCTTTCGCCAGACAGCCCGCCAGCTGCAGAATTTCAACACAACCGTACCCGTCTGGTATAAGCCGTTGAAATGGCGCCCGCGGCAACGGCGCGGCAAGACCCGGCGTCCGGCAACTGAAACCGGTTCCCGTTCCTGACATATGGCACCTGATGCCGTCATTTCGATGCCGATGCCTGACGCCTGATACCGGTTCCCGATACCGCTGCATGGCGCCTGATGCCGGTTCCGGCTTTTTTATCGCCCGATCAGTCCGTGCTTTGTCTGCCACTGGCCGTCCGCATGGTCTGGCCTTGTTGTTCCAGCCAGGCGTGGATCCGGCGCAGTTCATCAGGCCGCCTGACCTTCAGGGTCGTCGTTTTGATCAGGTCCTGTTCAGTCCAGACAAAATATTTAATGGCTTTATAAGTCGGCATATCCTTGTTGATGGACTTGATCTGGGTCGCCAGCCAGGCACTCAGCTGCTCTGCTGATTCAGCTGCGCCAGCAGGCAGGGCTTCCCGATTGATCACGATTTTAGCACTGATATCCACCGTATCATGGCTTGTGGCTTCACCCCAGACGATGGATTCCTTGACACCCTCAATCCGGTTGACCAGGAATTCGATCTCTTCGGGGAAGGCTTTCTTGCCATTGGTCAGGACGATCATGGACTTCAGGCGGCCGGTGATATGCAGGCTGCGGGTCTTGTCAAGGAAGCCAATATCACCGGTCCTGAACCAGCCATCCTCGGTCATCACTTCAGCGGTTGCTGCCGGATTCTGGTAATAACCCAGCATGACGCTGTCGCTGCGGGTCAGGATCTCGCCAATCGCGCCCGGCTCCGGCTGACTGGTATCGATCGCCACTTCTACCGTCGCCAGCGGATTACCCACGCTGCCATATACGTTGACGAACCGATTGCAGACCGAGATAACCGGCGACGTCTCGGTCAGGCCATATCCGCACCAGAAATCGATACCGATTTCTTCGAAAAACGCCACAACCTGGCGGTCAATGGCGGCCGCTCCACACACACAAAGCGACAGTCCGCCGCCAAGATTGTCAATGATCTGGCTGAAGACCTTGCGCCGCACATCAATGCGGATTTTGCGCAAAAGGCGGCAGACCTTGCGCAGCAGGTTGACTGTCCGCAACTTGCCTGTTTTTTCCAGTTTTTTGTGGATGGTGTGATAAATATTCTCGAAGAGTAACGGCACGGCCAGGACGAGATTGATGCGCCACTCTTTCAGGTTGTCGACGAGGTAACGCAGGCCGTCACTGTAGCAGATGCAGCAGCCGAAGGCCAGCAGCAGATACATCCCGATCGTATTTTCCAGTGTATGGTGCAGGGGCAGCAGCGAAAGGGCCTGCTGGCCGGCGGCCAGGTCAATGGTGGCCATCGCCGCGTTCAGATTGTGCACGATATTGCGCTGGCTGAGCATGACACCCTTGGCCATCGCCGTCGTACCGGAGGTAAAAAGCAGCGAGCTCATCCGGGCGGGATCCAGGGGACAATCCATGTATTGCCGGTCACCGTCCGCGAGGGCGGATGCCCCATCGGCCAGGACAGTGTCAAAATCGCGAAACCGGCTGTCGCGGACCTGCAGATCGGCGGTGACCAGGCCTTGCCGCATGCAGATAAAATAGCGGATGCGCTGATTGCGGGCTGCTACCGCCAGCGCGATACTGTGATGCTTGGGACCATAAATAAATGCGTCAGCCTCACCACGCTGACACAGACTGGCGACCTCATTTTCCGGCAGTTGCTTGTCAATCGGCACCGACACGCCGACGCCATTGATGATTGCACTGTGAGCGATCGCCCATTCGTAGCTGTTATCCCCGATGACGACCAGGTGACAACCGGCCAGGCCCAGGCGGAGCAGGCCTGTCCCGAACTGGTCAATCGCCGTTATAAATTCGCTGTAGGTCCGGACGATCTCTTCTCCACCGGGCTTGAGATGATAACGGAAGGCTGGTGTCTGCGCAAAGCGCCGGGCCCGGTCGCGCAGCATTTCACGCAGGGTGGCAAAAGGAGCCCGATCATAATGGGGGCGGCCGGTGACTGTCTGCATGGCGAATCCTCCTTGATCCCGGACCAGGCGCTGCCGCGCGCATCGCGGCCGGCTATTGCTGGTCAATGTGCGGTTTTTCGGTTTATGCATGGCATAATCGATGACAGCTGCTGTCATTTTCTTTCATTCATGATAGCAGACTAGTGGAATATTTCTACTGATATTTCAAAAATTGCGGTTGAGCCTGTCATTTGCAGATTAAGCCCGTTATTGGCCGGCTGACAATGTCAATAACCGGGTTTTCAGGACAGATTGCCAAGCCCGGCCGGATCCGGTTTTTAGCTGAATTGAGCAGGCGGCAGGTCGCTGGCAGGAAAAACGCGAGGCAAATTCATGACAAATTTATCAGCCAGACCCTCTTGACACTCCCTGAGATGTCCGGTATAATCGCACATGCACATTCAGTGAAGGCACACCGTGCGGGTGTAGTTCAATGGCAGAACTTCAGCTTCCCAAGCTGACCGCGAGGGTTCGATTCCCTTCACCCGCTCCAGATACGCCTTTATAGCTCAGTCGGTAGAGCGCATCCATGGTAAGGATGAGGTCATCGGTTCAATTCCGATTAAAGGCTCCACAAAAGGGCTACACGTTTGATACAAACGTGTAGCCCTTTGATTTCAGGGCGTTTCGGGGGTTTTAGGTAGTGATATTTTAAACAATCAGATCGAAAATATGCCTGAAAATAGCCTATTTGCACCCAAATCGTGTAAAGATGCACACACCTGAGGCAAATCGTGAAATAGTGCACACAGCTGTTTAGTCTAATCAATAATTGAGTCATAGTTGTGTAGGCTAAACTGATTTATTCACTTTTTCTGGTTGATTTCATGGCTCACCTCTTGTTCACTTCAAGTTGTTTTATGATCTTTCCTAACGCGCCCTGGCCAGCATTGCTTTAAACCCGGACCGGTTTTCATTCACGTCGGAGATACTGGTGTCCGAGAAGTTGCCGATAAACTGGAGCAGTTGGGTACTAGAAAACCAGTGCTCATAGTACTGCGTCTGGTTTGGTAAAGAATCCTGCTGTCCATCATGGTCAGTCGATACACGGTCATATGCGCAGACCCTGACGTGACGAAGAAAAGTTAAGGGGCGATGCCTTCGCGTGACCTCTGTGACTATTCTTGATTGATCATCAGGCATAAAAACAGCTCCTCGCATTTACCCTAGTAATCACTTGAGTGGTGGTAGAAGTCAAGTAATGGATTGTATGCTAGATCATGGCAGTTGGCCTTCATGAGGTTTTATTGAACTTAAAACACTGATATAATGGGATAAATGATAATTCACATGTCAAAGCTTGAAACACTGATATTTAATATGAATCACTATTATGTTAATTCACAGACCATATTTATCGTTCAGGAGGTGCTTTTATGGGATGGCCGACACATATTGTTGCGGCAGGCGGCTATGTTGAAGATAAAGATGGAAATATGTTGCTTGTAAAAACCCATAACAGGGGTTGGGATACTCCTGGAGGGCAAATTGAAATTGGAGAAAATATTGAAGAAGGAGTTTTGCGTGAAATCCTGGAAGAGAGTGGAATTAAGGCTTCTGTCAGATGTTTAGTAGGGATTTATTCTAATGTTGGGCAGCATCTTTTTTATGACGGGATTACGAACGTACCCACAAAAGTTATGTTTGACTTTATTTGTGATTATATTGAGGGAGAACTGGCAACTTCTGTGGAAATAAGCGAAGTAATCTGGGTGCCCCAAAATAAAGTATTAGAATACATAACCTCTCCGGCACAGTATTTCCGTTTTCAAAAAGTTTTGACATTTCAAAATAAAATCTGTTATAGCTCATACCTTACTAAGCCTAGGTTTAAAGTGTTAACTGACAGATATGTTTAACACCGCATTAAACAATTAACCTCAAACTGACGTACAAAAAGCTGACTGTCTTGTCATCCCTGGCCTTCAGCGTCCTGTTTGTCGTCGTTGCCTTTGAGCTGATCACCAACGCCGGAGGAGGATAAAAAATGCGAATTCTTGTTATAGTCGCGCTGAGCATGTTAATCATCGTTGCGGGTACAGGGTGCAATCCATCCGGTAGTATAAGCACCAGTGAAAGCAGCATTATGCAAGAATCGCCCAAAACCTATGTGTTAACTAGCGATGATGCCATGATGACCATGCCGACTGTCACGCTCTACGAGAACGGCAACGCGCGCCTTTCCCAGCCGATGATCAGCAGCCTTGCCCTCTTCGATCTAGGGCATTATCAGGTTAGTGGCGATGACCTGACCGTTACCTATGACGAAGGAGCCAGCGCGAAATTTTTGGTTTCTGAAACCGGAGACATGCTCACGCTGACTGCTTCGAATATTGGGTATACCAAAATCGGTGCTGTCTATCAGTATCGCCCGAAAGCAGATTTCTTAAGTGTTTACAGCAAGATTGACGGTGAGGAATTGACACTTGAGATTGTACGCGAACTGGCCAAAAAGGCTCAAACTCTTACAATTGCAGACTTTAAAAAATATGCCCATTTTTATATTGATCCAGATTATCATGTCTTTGAAATCGAGAACAAATACACGCTGAGCGTCATTTGCAGTAACGGAGGCGAAGCATCCTTTACAATCGAACAAAATTCAAGCGGGGAGAGATTCCCGCTAAATCTCGATGGCTCAACTGGTCTGGTCTTTGACGAATTTCTGGGCATCGTAACCGTTCCGAAATATCAAGCGCGTAAATGGCTTGACTACTATCACGATGACAACCTGCCCTGGAACGATAGCATAAATATTGCGCTGCCCGAATTTGCAGGCGTTACATTCACTTGGACATCCGAAAAAGTCACAGCCAACGGCATCGAACTTTTCCAAGGTATGCCGGTCTGGAATGTCTATTTGACTGACTTAACAAATGACGGCAAACCCGAGTTTTGCGCGACCGCCAGTATGGGCTCCGGAGTTGTCGATACTCGGGTAATCGTCTACGATTACACCAACGGTCAGGCATATCAACTCGCAGAACGGATGAAATTTGACTATAACCTGTCAATCCAAGACGGCAAAGTCATGGTCACACAAAGTGATTATCGTGATGGCAAACCGGTTTTAACTGGTGATCTGCAGCTTGTCAACGGAGAGATTTCAGGGTTTGGCAATTAAAATATACCCTATAGAATTGACAGAACACAGGTGCAAATACCCTATGCAGTAGACAGTTCATACTATGTCGACCTGTTCCCTCGGATCGGGCCACTCAGATCAAGAGAACATATCAACGTGAAGTTTACAAAATTTATACTGATTTTAGTGTACCCTCATCGTGAAATAGTGCACACACCTGGTTTGCATAATTAATCAACTTCGGATAGATGAATAGGCTAAACTGATTCGCTCCCTGTTTCTTGCTCATTCAACGGTTCAGCCTTTGTTCTCCTCATACTATAGTGCGTTGATTTTCTTCTGCGTCCAGCATCGGTTCTGATAATATTGCTTCGCCGTTCCTTCTCTGCTGCAACCTCCTGGAATTGTTCCTTCGTGATAATAACAGGTGCTATATTAAGTGCCTGATAGAGTGCTTTCTGTCCCGTATTCAGTCGTCGCTTGCTTTCTGGATAGTCTTCTGTATAGGATTTCAGGACAATCACATCACCCGTATATTTTTCATTGGCCAGCATGGTATCAATCGTACGTTTGCTCCACTGATCTTTTCCCGTGGGAGATTTGATGTTTTGATGATGCAGTTCACGGATGATTGCCAGAATACTGTACCCCTTCAAGTAGAGATCAAAAATAAGTCGGACAATTTGAGCTTCATTATCATTAATGACAAGATCACCATCTTGATCCTGATCGTAGCCAAAGCATTTTTTCAGAAAGATCTTGCCACTGCCGCTTTCAATACCCCTGATAATTCCCCATTTGATATTTTCACTTCGCGATCTGCTTTCTTCCTGAGCAATCCCTTCAAGCAATGTGATCAACCAGACATTTTCGCTGTTATGCGTATGCATATGATCACTCTCGAAGTAGATGTCTATGCCGCGCTCTCTTAAAAGGTTAATGGAAGACATGATCTCGATCGTGTTTCTGCCGAAGCGGCTGATGCTTTTTGTTACAATCTGGTCAATCTTGCCGGCCATGCAATCATCCATCATTCTCTGGAACTCGCTTCTCCCAGCTACTTCCTTACCAGAATGCATATCGATGTATATGTCGGTTAAAATCCAACCTGGTTGCCGCGAAACATACTGAGTCAAGTATGAGACCTGGTTAGCCATGCTTTGGACCTGCTCCTGGCTACGTGTGCTGACCCGACAGTATATTGCCACATGCGCAAGCTTATATTGCTTGCGTGTCTTTACGACTTTTACTCTTCGCTCTTCACTAACATCACTCATGATAATTCCTCGAGCATCTGCATTTTGATTATCGACTATTAGCTGTTTAGCCTAATCTGATTTTTTGATGGCCAGAATACGAATACTTCGTTCAAACCAAACTGAACTGAAACAAGCCAATATCAAGCACTTTATACAAATGATTATACACACAAATCCCCAATGGATACTATAATTTAGCCTAAGCCGAACTCAATGGCACTCCGGTGGATTTCTCGTTGGAAAAAAGGGTATCAATCATTCTTTTACTCCAGAGGTCTTTGCCGGTGGGAGATTCTATATTTTGCAGTTGCAACTCACGAATGATTGCTAGGACACTGTACCCTTTCAAATGCTTCGTGCCTGATGCTGTTCGTGTTCCTCGAGCCAGAATTATGCCGCCGGATTCCTTCAGATTCCCATCGCAGTGGACACCCTTGCCTTAAGCTAATGGCTGGTTGCTACTTACCCACACAACAGACTTTCACCGTCTAGTGAAGCGCCATGCGTAGCGTACAGCAAAAACCCCGAAATCACGAGATTTCAGATCTTATTCGTGCAATAAAGGCGAAAGTGAAATCAAGCGATTTGGCGCATATTTGACGCATTTCGGCCCAATTAATCCTTTGAGATAGTGGTCAGGCTTGATTACCCAAAGACTCCATCAAGTGGCCAACCATTAATCCATGGTTATATACGTCCGTTTGTTGATAAAAGATCCATTGAAATAACGTTCCCGATAATTCGCTTCATTCGCTGAAAGCTGCCCAATCTCCATTATCCATTGCGCAAATTGTGGCAGTATATCTTGCCTCAAGCCCTCCCTTGCAAGGAAGACATCCTTTTTTGACACCGCTCCTGCAACAATATACAGTCTTTCATAAGGAATACGATCGTTTGGCAACCAATAATGGGCTTCAAAGAAGGAGCCAGTCTGGTTTGGCTTCGAATACGCCAACAAAACATCTATTGTGATGTTGCTGCGCTCAAGCGTTTCTTCCAACAATGACGTTTTCAATACAAATGAGTAATCATGTGGAATTTTTTCTTTCGTTATTGAGGTTATCATTTGCAGTTTGGGGTATTGTCCTGGACTTTGATCGCATCGGGTATTGCATTTGCGCCTACGACCAAAGTATTGCCCTGACCCTCTCCAAGCGCTTGAAGCAGGCGCAGTTGATACAAAGCCGGATTGCCTTCAAGAATCTTGGCCGCATTCGCAAGACTACGCAAAGCAGCCATCTCGCCTCGGGCTTTCTCTAAAGCAGCCAAACCTTCCTGTTTGGCTGTCATCACCTTGATATATCCATTTTTGATTTCCCCTGAAAGGGATATGTCCTTGATATCAAGCTTAAGCAAACGAAAACCAAGCGCATCAATATCGCTATCGATTCCTGCCAGAATCTGGTCAATAAATTCCTTCCGATTTTGCAGAAAGTCTTCCAACGTGGTTACAGCCGCAACCTGCCTCAGTTTTAACTGGAGCAGGGCATACAGTTTCTCCATCGCCTCGCCTTCGGACATATAAGCTTTCACAGGGTCCACTGTTTGTACGTTTGCGAGCATGGAAATTTTGACCGGAATATTTCCCTGACTCAAGACTTCTTGCCCTGGTATGGTCATTAGATGCGGACGAAGGTCAACATTGATGACTGTATTGCTTAACCGCAACAGCCAATAAACACCAGGAGTCAGCAAACCTTGGTATTTGCCATTACGATAATGAATAGCTTTTTCGTACTCATAAACGGTAACACGGTTAAAAAGCCTGCAAAATAAAAAATAAAGCAGGAAGACAATGGCAAGCCCCAGTATGGCTAATCCGATAATAGCAAAGATGTCATCCATTTATATTTTCTCCTTCATCATGGACCCAAAAAAATAGACCCGGCAAAGAGCGTTCAGAACTGTCGACGGAGGTCTTAACCTGCTGAGCCTTGATTCTTTGTGGTTACCCACGAACACTCTTGGCCGGGAGGAATGGGAATCGAACCCCGAGGGATTATACATCCGAACCGAGGAGGGTCCAACACGCAAAACCAATCTTGGGAACCCAGATGGCTGCTTGCCACTCCAAGATAAATTATAGGATTATGTCGTTCTTTTGGCAATTGGATTCTCGGATATAAATTTGCGCTCAGGCTTCTCTCATAAACAGCCTGCCGAGAACATCCGCCGCATCCCTATCCTTGCTCTTGAGATTGTGGGCATGCGCAAGCTTATACTGCCTGCGTGCCTTTATGACTTTTACGCTTCGCTCGTCTGTCATATTCTTTCACCCTGAGTATCTGTATTTCACGAATCGACCACAAGCTGTTTAGCCTAATCTGATTTTTCAAGTGCCAGAATGCACCGTTTCTAGCCAGGTAGACCTGAAACAAGCCAATATCAAGCGCTTAACACGAATGATTATACACTCAAAACCATGATCGATATCACAGAATTTAGCCTAAGCTGATCAAAATCAGACTGCATGTTTGATACAATCAAGCTTCCGAGAAATCGGGGGCTTTTTTGTTGTTTTTTAGTCATTTTTAAGCCAAAAATCGGCGTTTTTCGCGCTTTTTCTTGAAAAATGTAAAATGCCGGCTTTTCCAGGCCGTCTAAAAATCGCCTGAAATGCCCGATTTTACACGCCTTTTGCGCCCCAAAACGGCCGGATTGGCGCCCTTTTTGCACCCGGGTGCACCATTTAGCGAAAGGTAAAAAATATATAATAATATTCATATTCGGGCGAAATTCGCTCGAAATTTGGCTGGTTTTCTTGAAAAAACGGTCTTTTAATCCGCGCGGCTGTAATCCGCCGGATCAGTCGGCAGCCGTGTATGTGGCCCCGCAGGACGCGTAGTAGACCTGCCATGATGGATATTCAAATACGAAAGTCGCGATCTTACCGGAACGTGAAGCCTTCTTTTATTCTCGTAATAATCAAAAATGTTTCAAACATCCAACAGCCGCAAATTAAAAATTACTGTCCCCTGACGGGGAGGTTTGTTGTCAATATTGGAATGACCATCGGACTGGCCATCACATTCGCGTTTCCGTCCCCTGACGGGGAGATTTGTTGTCAATTCAGTGAAAATAAATACGGAATGTTAACGGATGTTGACGGTTTCCGTCCCCTGACGGGGAGATTTGTTGTCAATGACAAGAATGAAGAATCTGATCCATGAAGGGATCAGAAGTTTCCGTCCCCTGACGGGGAGATTTGTTGTCAATAATTGCGAACACGTGGTTCCTGTGCTATACAAAACGTCCGTTTCCGTCCCCTGACGGGGAGATTTGTTGTCAATCGAAAAAATGTCCCCGAGAGCCTTCGCAACATATGTTTCCGTCCCCTGACGGGGAGATTTGTTGTCAATGCGTATAGAACCGCAAACACTTATAAAAATTTAAGAGTTTCCGTCCCCTGACGGGGAGATTTGTTGTCAATTTGAGGATGAATGCATGTACATCCTCCTCGTTTACGGTTTCCGTCCCCTGACGGGGAGATTTGTTGTCAATTCGCCGTATGCGCTGTTAGTGTCCAGCGGCTTCCCGCAAGTTTCCGTCCCCTGACGGGGAGATTTGTTGTCAATAAATATACTGATATAGTGTTCACGGTATATAGTAATGACTAGTTTCCGTCCCGGAGTTTGTCAAGATAGTTGTCGCAAAATGTTATCATGAATTTTTGGCCTGTTGAGCCAAACTTCCTTGGGCATAGACCAGGTTCTTGTGTTTCTTTTCCAGCGAGACGGGTTCCTGCTGCGGGCCGCTTCATAGACCTGACGGCGATTTTCGAGGATCGTCTCAGCCTGGCCGGAGTGAAGCTGGCTGGGTGTAACGAACTGGATGGAACTATGGCGATGCTCCAGGCGATACCAGCGAACGAAGCGCAGGCACCAGTCGCGTGCGGCAGCGAGGTTCGCAAAACCCTTGACTGGATATTCCGGCCGATACTTGCAGGTTTTGAACAGGGACTCGGAGTACGGATTGTCATCACTGACCCGTGGCCGGCTGCGGGACGGCGTAATGCCCAGTTCATAAAGCGTCGCCAGCATGGTGGCACCCTTCATGGGGCTGCCATTGTCCGAATGCAGGATCAACGGCTCCCGAGAGTTATACAGTCCCTGGGTCAGGATAGCCCGGCGAATCAGCTGGCTGGCGTGTTCGGCGGATTCTTCCTCCCAAACCTCCCAGCCGACAACATCACGCGAAAAAATGTCCAGAATCAGGTACAAGTAGTAGTAGAGGCCCCGAATCGGGCCGTTCAAGTACGAAATATCCCAAGACCAAACCTGGTTCTCGGCCATGGCGCAATGACCGGCAACCGGTCTGGTGTCCGGCCGACTGGCCCGGCCGCGATGGTTCTGTTCACCGGCTTCGTGCATTACCCGATAAAAACTGGATTCGGATGCAATGTACTGGCCCTGATCAGCCAGGGCGGGGACGATCTGGCTCGGCGGTTTGCTGGCATTTTCGGGCTTGTTGACTATTTCCAGGATTTTCGCCTTCTCTTCCGGGGTCAGCTTATGCGACGGCATCGGTCGTACAGCCAGTGGCCGCTGGTCTTCGTCCGGCGTATTCGGATCAAGCCAGCGCTGATAGGTCCGGATGCTGATTCCGATCTCCTCACAGGCCCTGAATTGGCGGGCTCCGGCAGCGATTGCCTCCGTGACCAGTTCAATGATCATCGCGCGATCTGCGGCACTGGTCAGTCCTCCTCGTCCGAGGTTCCCCAGATCGCTTCGGCTTTTTTTCGCAGCACCAGCAGGGCTGCGGTTTCCGCCAGCGCTGCTTCCTTGCGCTGCAGTTCCTTGCGAACCTGACGCAATTCCTTCTGGGTCGCCTTGTCCTGCTGCATGATTTCGGCGATCCGGGCCGGAATATCCGAATTGGCATGGACGCAGTTCTCCTGCCATTGCCGAACCTGTTCCGGATAAAGCCCTTTCTGCCGACAATACTCAGCCAGTTCAGCCTCGCTCAGCCTCGTGGTTTCCATAACAACCAGAAACTTGTCCCGGCTGCTCCACTGGTCTGCCGGTTCATCGTTGGCTGGTGCCGGATGGCCATTGGCCCTGAGTTCCTGACGCCACTTCTTGAGCGTGCCCTCGGGTATGCCCAGCATTTCCTGGATCTGGCTGATCGACTTGTTTTCAGGCGGCAGCATCATACGGATTGCCGTTTCCCTGACTCTTTTGGGGTAAGCCATTGTTGTCCTCCGGTATCCTTTTCCCTAAGGATACTTTTTCAAACGGTCCATGACAACTATTATGACACATAGGGATCGGAACCGCGGCTCTGCCGCGCCGGAATACTCAGAAATATAATTTTGCATTCAACCGCTAGGAGGACCCTATGGCGAACCTGCTGCTTGCCGTCATCTTTCTTTCGTTCATTAGCCTGGGCCTATCTGACGCAGCGCTGGGCGCGACCTGGCCAGCTATGTATGGCAACTTGGGTGTACCGATATCGACCGCCGGGATCATCTCATTAGCCGTGACTGTCTGTACATTCGCCGCCGCTCTTCTAAGCGTCCATGTCAGGAAACGATTCGGCACTGGGGTGGTAATCCTGGCCAGCACAATCCTGATTGGCTTGGCGCTTCTAGGTTTTTCGCTCGCGCCGTCCCTCTATTGGATTCTCGCTTTCACGCTGCCGTTAGGCCTTGGCGGCGGTTCCCTCGTCGCCGGCATGAACAGTTTTATCGTCCTGCACTATAAGGCGCAGCACGTTAACTGGCTTCAAGGCTTCTGGGGGCTCGGCGCGATGCTCAGCCCGATTATCATCGCCCAAGTGTTAGCCCAAACCGGCAACTGGCGGGTCAGTTATCGGATTCTCAGCTTGGTCCAGATCAGCACGGCCGCGATCCTGCTGCTGATTCTACCCCTTTGGAAAAAAGTTGAGAACAAGAACAGGAATATCCAACTGGCCCCGGCACTGGATAATGCCATCCGTGATGTGGCAGAAGATGCCTTCGTCATCGAAAAAGGCAAGGCTACCAGAAAATCGCGGATCCTGATACTGGTCCTGCTGATATTTTTCCTGTATGCCGGGACTGAGATGAGCATCGGTCTCTGGGGCAGCAGTTTTCTGGTCAAGATTCATGGCTTAAGTGTCGAATCGGCCAGCCGATGGGTGGCACTTTATTTTGCCGGGATCATGGTCGGCCGGTTTCTGACCGGATTCCTGTCGCTCCGCTTCCCGATCCGTCGGCTGATCCGGGTTGGGATTACGACGAGCCTTGCGGGATCGCTTCTCATGCTGGCCTCCGGTTTAGCCTCTTGGCTTGCCCTGCCGGCCTTTATCCTGCTTGGTCTTGGATTCGCCCCGGTGATCCCCTGCATGATCCACCTGACACCTGAGCACTTTGATAAAGACCGTTCGCAGGTGCTCATCGGTTACCAGATGGGTGCTGGCTTTGTCGGCAGTACCGTGATTCCCCCGATGATTGGCCTTTTGGCCTATCGGTGGACGCTCGGTTTCCTGCCGCTGTTGATCCTGGCAGTCATCGCCCTGCTGATGATGATTACGGAACTTATAGCTCGGCGCCAAGCTTGACTCGCATATCCGAAGAATTGTTAGATCTAGCACATGAAAATATGAGCCGCTCTCACTTGTCATCTTTTTGTCTTTTCATGCTATAGTGTATGCGCCGTGCGACAGCGTCTGGGAGCTACCGGATTTGCCTGTCAGAGACTTGCCGGATATAATTGCCAGTGGCAACAAATCTGAGCAAGAAAGAACCCCCAGAGATGGTTGCTCTTAGCGCCAACTAAGAACTCTCTGAGGGCCAAAAATATCCGTGATTAATGTAACACATTTTAGCGTATTTGAAAAGAGTGACGGCCGTTTGTAATTACGGGGATGGAGCTAGTTCCCTGTCCACATTGTCAAGCAGCACTGCATCCCTACGATCGGCGCAATCGAAAATGCCGGGATATCAACGGTGACCTGACGACGCTTGTCATTCGCAGGCTTCGTTGCTGTAACCCGCACTGCCGCCGCATTCATGCTGAGTTGCCGGACTTTCTGGTGCCCTATAAGCGCTACATGGCAGATGTTATCGAAGCGGTGCTGAGCGGAACCGCGGCAGTCGCCCCGACCGAGGAGACAACTCGTCGCCGCTGGCGGATCTGGTATTTGCGGATTCAGAATCATTTGCTGGGTGTCGTGTCATCCGTGCGTCGGATTTTACAGGAAACGGCGCGCACTTTGCTTGCATCCCCGTCAAAGAAATCATCGTTTGAAGTCCCCTTGCTGACCGGGCTGAGTCTGACAGAAAGGGTCAGGCTGACGATCGGAGCCGTTGGGCAAAATCCACGAACTGGCCCAAATCATGGCGGACCATATCTCCCTGGCCCTGGCCAATATCAAGCTGCGCGAAAGCCTGCGGGAAAAATCCGTCCGGGATCCGCTGACCGGCGTCTTCAATCGCCGGTATATGGAGGAAGCGCTGGAGCGGGAACTGCCGCGGGCTCTGCGCAGCCAGCAGGCATTAAGCCTGGTTATCATCGACATCGATCATTTTAAGCGGTTCAACGACCTCTATGGTCATGAAGCCGGTGATCTGGTCTTGACCCGCCTGAGCCGGCTGCTGCAGATACTGGCGCATGATAACGATGTCGTCTGTCGACTTGGCGGCGAAGAATTCGCCCTGATCATCCCGGGTGTCGGCTCGGCGGAAGGTATCTTGCGGGCGGAAGACATCCGGCGCGCCGTCGCAGATATGAAAATCGAGTACGCCGGCCAGCCGATAGGCCCGGTCACGATCTCGCTGGGCGTTGCCGCCTTCCCCGAACACAGTACCAACGAAACCACCCTGCTGCGCCAGGCCGACCAGGCGCTGTACCGGGCCAAGGAAAACGGCCGCAACCGCGTTGAAGCCGCAGGACTGTGAGGTCCATCCTGCGACGGCGTTCGTCATACGGCTTGTCCCCGGGCTGGGCTATGATTATTTCACTTTAATGTTTACCCCACTCGGGCGTTCGTCTTACTTACCGTTCATCCAGCGGCGTTCGTCCAGCAGCTTTCATTTCACTTTAATGTTTACCCCGCTCGGGCGTTCGTCTTACCCTGACGCATCGTGCCCAGGAAATAGCTGACCTTGTTTGCGTATCATACTCGGACGTCTGTCACACTCTGACTGATTTCGGAGTCATTCGATCCCCTGTCGGGCACCGCCGCCCCACTGCCGGTGCCGCACGGACTTTTTCTTGTTACCGGGAGGTATGGGCGATGCAGCGCGATATCCAGAAGACTCCTGCCCCGCAAAATCCGGCGGACCTGCAGCCGGCAGCCGGTGCCGAATCCCCGCAGGCCGACGCCCAACAGGCTGCCAGCAGCACCGAACCCCCGCAGGCCGGTGCCCAACAGGCCACCAGGATCGCCGAACTCGAGCCGGCCAATGCCCAACAGGCCGCCAGCAGCACCGAGCCCCCGCCGGCCAATGCCCAACAGGCCACCAGGATCGCCGAACTCGAGCTGGCCAATGCCCGGCTGGCTGCCAGCAGCAGCCTTTATCATGGCCTCTTCCAGAGCCAGGCCGCCATTACCCTGGTCGTTGACCTGCAGGATGGCAAGATTCTCGAGGCCAATCAGGCAGCTTGCCAATTCTATGGCCTTGCTTATCCGGAACTGACCCGCCTGCAAATCCTGGACCTGGTTGCCCTGCCCCGGGAGGAAGTCTATCGCCGCATGCAGAAAATCATGGACGGTGAAATTGCCCACATGAATGTCCCCCACCGGCGTGGCGACGGGCAGATTCGTGAAGTTGAAGCCTACCTGGCCAAATCGACTTGCGAAGGGCGGCCGGTGGCGATCGCCGTCGTCCACGACGTCACCGAGCGCAATATCATGGCCAGGGCCCTGCACGAGAGCGAAGATCGCTATAAATCCCAGTATCGCAACCTGCCCCTTCCGACCTATACCTGGCAATTCCGGGATGACGATTTCGTACTGATTGACTTCAACGAAGCCGCCCAGGCGTTGTATGGTACGTCCCTGGCGAAAATGCGCGGTCGCACGGCGACCCTGATGTACCCCGATCGCCCTGATGTCATCGTTGATTTTCAGGCCTGCCATGCCAGCCGCCAGGCGATCCACCGCGAATTCTCCATTATCCTGCGTTCGACCGGCGATCTGCGAGATTTGAAAGTTGCCTATGTTTTTATCGAGCCGGACCTGATCAACGTCTACACGGAAGACATAACCGAACGCAATAAAGCCCAGGTTGACCTGATTGAGCGGATAAAAGAATTGACGTGCCTGCATGAAGTCAGCCAGCTGATCGACCAGCCCGCCATCAGCGAAGCCAGTCTTTGCCAGCAGGTAATCGCTCAGCTGCCGCCAGCCATGCAATACCCGGCGCTGGCCACGGCCCGGCTTGAATTCAACGGCGAAATTTATGTCAGCGGTGCGAATTGCGAAGTATTCACGAACTGCCTGACCGGCCAGATCATGGTACGCGGCCAGGCGAGCGGCCAGCTGATGATCTGCTACCCGTCCACGACGGCTTTCCTCCTGCCCTTTGAGCAGAACCTGATCGATAATCTGGCCAATATGCTCGGCCACTGGTTCGAACGAATAAAATCCGAAGCCGAGGTCCACAAATTTTCACAGGTCGTCGCGCAGAATCCGGCCAACATCGTCATTACCGATCCCGAGGGCAATATCAATTACGTAAATCCGGCCTTTGTCACCCATACTGGCTATACAGTGGCCGAAGTCCTCGGCAAAAATCCCCGCATCATGCAAAGCGGCAAGACGTCGCTTGCGACCTATCAGCAACTCTGGAAAACCATTCTTTCCGGCCAGACCTGGCGCGGCGAGCTGTACAATCGCAAAAAGAACAGCGAGTATTACTGGGAATCGATTTCCATTTCCCCGATTTTCGACGAACAGGGCGCCATCACCGATTTCCTTGCGGTCAAAGAAGATATCACGGCCTGGAAACGCGACCAGGAGCGCGTCGAAGAGATGCTTAAATTTAATCAGGCGATCCTGAACAATTCCCCGCTTGGCATCCTGATTTTTGCCCAGAACGGACCTTGCCTGGCCGCTAATCCGGCAGCCTGCCGCCTGGCCGGGGCTGACTTGAGCGTCCTGATGCAGCAAAATCTTCGCCAGCTGACCCTTTTCCGCCAGCCCGAATTCAGCGAGGCCGGCTTGCGGGCCTTGCGGACCGGCCGGACCGTCCTGGCCCAATTCTATGTCACCAATCTGCTGGGGCGCCAGCTCTGGCTGAATTGCACCTTTGCTTCGTACAAGTCCGGCGGTTCGATCAATCTCCTGTGTACCTGTCAGGACGAAACCGAACGCCGGCGGGCCGAAGAAAAGCTGAAGCTGTCCAATGATAAGCTGGCAGCCATTGTGGCTGAACTGGAACAGGGCAAGCAGGATACTGATCGCCTGCGGCAGATGAGTGACATGCTGCAGGTTTGCCTCGGCTTGCCGGAAGCGTATGCCGTGATCGGTGAGTTCGCTCCGCAGATTTTTCCCGATACCGCCGGGGCCGTCTATATTGTCAGCCCCTCCCAGCGTTCCGTTGAATCGATGGTAAACTGGGGCCAGGCGCTGGCCAGCGAGGCCGTCTTCGCGGTCTCCGACTGCTGGGCCTTGCGCCGGGGCCAGATCCACAAGGCAGTCGCGAACGCGCCCGGACCCAAATGCCTGCATGTGGCCGGCACTTTCGACGGAACCTATTGTGACATCCCGCTGATTGCCGCCGGTGAAACGCTCGGGTTATTGCACTTTGAATGGCCGGGCCAAGAAATATTGCTCTTGCAGAAGCAGGAATTGTTTCAGATCATGGCGGATCACATTGCCATGTCGCTGTCAAACATCTCGCTGCGCGAAAGCCTGCGGGCCCACTCAGTCTGAAGCTATCACAACAACGACACGTTCTGAACGCCTGAAGTACGCCCGGAAAGAGCCCTTGCGGGACGTCTGGAGAACGCCTGGGCCAAGCTTTTTCATGACACGGGAGAACGCCTGATGGGATACTACATTCAGACCAGCCTGACCGGCCTTGCCATTCTGGCTTTGATCTATTTTTATATGGACTGGCGTCGAAAACCGTCCGACGCGCCCCAGAACTATTTTCTGGGCATCCTGCTGGTAACCGCGCTGCTGCAGGTATTTGAGCTTGGCCTGAATGTCTTCAAGGGCCAGCCGGTTATCGGTGGACGAGCCCTGATGCTCTTCATTGTCTGCATATTCTATCTGCTCAACCCTGTCCCCGTCGCCCTCTGGACGCTGTTCATCCGCAGTTATGCTGAATTGCATTCAGGACGGCGGGCCTTGCACAATCCCCGCGTCGAACGGCTCATCCTCCTGCCGCTTGTGGTCAACACCGTTCTGGCGCTGGCCAGCCTGTTCGGCGATTATATGTATGTCATCGATGCCAACAATGAATACCAGCGGGGCCCCCTCTTTTTCCTGTTGTCCATCATCGACTATGGTTACCTCATCGTCTCGGTCATCATGGTCCTGCTCAGGAAAAACAGGATCCGCAAGCGCGAGTTTATCGCTTTTTTGCTGTTTGCAGTACCGCCAGTCATCTGCGGCACTTTGCAGTTTTTGTTCTTCGGCCTGAGTGTGCTCTGGCTGGGCATGAGTTTTTCGATTCTGATCGTCTACTTGTATATTCAGAATAAAACCTTGCTCACGGATCACCTGACTGGCCTGGGCAATCGGTGGCAGTTTGATCGCTATCTGGAAGCTTATCAGGCGAATCCCCATGTCAAGTACAGGCTGGGCGGATTCATGATTGACCTGGACGGTTTCAAGCAGATCAACGACGTGTATGGCCATGACCAGGGGGACCACGCCCTGGAGGAAGCGGCCGATGTGTTGCGGCGCAGCCTGCGCAAAGAGGACCTGGTCGTCCGCTTTGGCGGGGATGAGTTCGCCGTGCTGGCCCAGGTGCATCAGGGTGCCGATCTGCAAATGATCGCCCGACGGATCCAGGACAATCTCGACCAGTTCAATGAGAAGCGGCTCTATCCTTTTATGCTTGAATTCAGTATCGGCTATGACCTTTTTGACCCGAAAGCGGATTTGATCATCCAGGATTTTGTCCGTCGGATTGACGAGAAGATGTATGCCGCCAAAACAGGGAAACGGCTCGTCGCAAGTGATGAACCGTATGAAACCGCCCCGCTGGCGAAACGGCGCTGAGTTCAGGCTAAAACTGAATTGCCGGTTCCGGGCCCCCCCTGGCACGAAACCGCCCCGCTGGCGAAACAGCACGCAACATCGGTTTCCGGCTGGGCCGGGATATGGCAGCCGCTTCGCGGGTGAAACAGCGCGCAACATCGGTTTTCCGGCTGGGCCGGGATACAGCAGCCGCCCCGCTGGCGGGGACGGCAGCAGGCCTGGCGCGGAGCCCGGCTGGCCGGCCAGGATGAGCCGGCGGCTGCCGGGAGGCTCGTCCGCAGATTCCTCAGAACATGTTCTTATTGGCGCATTTGTCAACCTCAGCCTGTAAGGTCACATGGCTGATTCCGTACCGTTCGGCCAGCAGGTGTTCGACCTGCGCGTAAATCGGCTGTACCTCGCAAAGGGCCATGTTATCGAGGTCCAGATGGGCTTCGAAGTGAATCGTCCGGTCGTTGATCATCCAGGAGTGGATATGGTGAATATTGCGGACATGCTCGATGGCTTCGATGTCGTGCCGGATGGCCGCAAAATCAAGATTGGCTGAACCTTGCATGAGAATATCCACCGTCGTCCGGAGAATACCCCAGGTTTCTTTCAGAATATAAAGCGAAATCAGGATCGTAATCAGGGGATCGATCCAGAGAACGCCCCAGAACCGGATCGCCAGGCCACCCAGGACGACGCCAACGGAGGATACCGTGTCACCGAGCAAGTGCAGATAGCTCGATTTGATATTCAGGTTGTGGTGCGCGTCCCGTTCGAGCAAGACTACCGAGAACAGGTTGGCCGCCAGGCCGATGATCGCAATGTACATCATCAACCCGCCATTGATCGTTTCCGGGTGGCGCCAGCGGCGGATCGCCTCGAAAATCAGGAAAAGTGAGATTGCCAGCAAGACCGCCGCATTGACAAAGGCCGCGAGTATTTCGGCGCGCTGATAGCCAAAGGTCTTGCGCGAATTCTTTGGGCGCCTGGCGATTTTATTGGCCAGGTAACTCATGACGATCGCCACCGAATCACTGAAGTTATGCAGGCTGTCCGACAGCAACGCCAGGCTGCCGGAAAACACGCCCCCGACCAGTTCCGCGACCGTGATGGTTACGTTCAAGACGGTTACCGCAAAAATCTTGCGGCCGGACATATTGCCGACATCATGGCCGTGGGCGTGTTCGTGTGCTGGGCCCGGTCCGTGTTCGTGCGTGTGGGCGTGCGCAGGGCCCGGCCCGTGATCATGGGCGTGGGCGTGCGCAGGACCCGGCCCGTGTTCGTGCGCGTGGGCGTGTGCGGGGTCTGACCTGTGTTCGTGGGCGTGGGCGGAAGCATCACGCGCCGGATTCTTCTGTTGGGTAGGCAGATGTTTGTCCATCCTGGTCAGCCAGCCTTCCTTGTCCAATCTCTATTCTGATCATAACATCGTCCAGTCTCTATTTTGATCATAACATCCAGACACTGAATTTATCGTTTCCCCTGTTTCTTCGTGCGCAGCGAGCGTCGCCTGGCCTGAAACTGCTTTTATGCGGGTTCTTCTTGTCGCAAATTCCTGTAACCGCAAGGCGGCAGTTCTTACCCGTCTACGTGGCTGGATATTGTATTGGTCCTTCTTGTCGCAAATTCCTGTAACCGCAAGCTCTGCGCCTCGGTCGCCTGGTCCGGGGACAGTAGGGCCCGAAGGCTGGAAAGTCCTGCGCTTTACGACCCATTCCCGAACTGCTATACTGAGCATATGTCCAGCCGGGAATCGCATTTCCAGGTAGCACGGACCGATGGGGATCCAACAGCCATTGACGCGTTCGCCCGTCCCGCAGGTCTTAAGACCCCGGCGGCCCCGGGCAGTGTGAATGCTCCCGTCACGCCGGCAGCTGCGCCGGGCCTGGGCAGGGGGACCAGCCAGGACCGCCAGGCAATGCGGGGGGCTTGGCGCGCGCAGCAATTTTTCCAAAGATAGCCCTCAGGACAGCGTCTACGAGCGACGGGAAAAGGAGATTGACTCATGTTCAAGCGATCCAGCGGTATTTTGTGTCCTATTTTCTCCCTGCCGGGGCCTTTCGGCTTTGGCTGTTTCGACCAGAACGCCCGTTATTTTGCCTCCAAGGTTGCCGCGGCCGGTTTCACTTATTGGCAAATCTTGCCACTTAATCCGACCAGCGCCGGCAACTCCCCTTATCAGGGACTCTCGGCGTATGCCGGTAATCCCTACTTCATCGACCTGCAGCAGCTGTGCGACCAGGGATTGCTGACCGGCGATGAATTGCACCATAACCGCTATTGGAGCCCCTATCAGGTTGACTACGGCTGGCTTTACGAAACCCGGGAAAAGCTTTTGCAGGTTGTTTATTCCCGCCTCAATGCCGACCAGCAGGCGGCGGTCGCCCGATTTGCCGTCGAAAATGCCCGCTGGCTGCCAGACTACGCCCTGTTCCGCGCCATCAAGAAATATTACGGTGACAGGCCCTGGTGGGAATGGCCGGACGCCGGCCTGCGCCGCCATGAAAAAGAAGCCCTCGAGCGTTTTGCCGCCGAGCATGCTTTCGAAGTCGGTTATCACACGTATGTTCAATATGAATTCGACCGCCAGTGGTTTGCCCTCAAGGCGGACATCAATGCCCTGGGAGTCAAGATCATTGGCGACATGCCGATTTATGTGGCCCATGACAGCGCTGATGTCTGGGCTCGCCACGATTTGTTCGAAATGGACGAAGACAGCAAACTGCTGCGCGTCGCAGGCGTGCCGCCGGATTATTTCTCGGCCGACGGCCAGCTCTGGGGCAATCCGCTGTATCGCTGGAACAAGATGCAGGCCGATGGCTACAACTGGTGGCTCGACCGCATCGGCACTGCCCTGAAAGCCAACGACGTCCTGCGGATCGACCATTTCCGCGGCTTCGAATCTTACTGGGCCGTTCCCTATGGCGAAACGACAGCCCGGGAAGGCGTCTGGGAAAAGGGTCCGGCCATGAAACTGTTCGATGTCATCCTGGCAGCCTTCCCCGACGCCCCGATTATCGCCGAGGATCTTGGCGACGTCGATGATGATGTCCGGGACTTCCTGACAGCCACCGGCCTGCCGGGCATGAAAGTCATGCAGTTCGGCTTCAACGGCTACTGCGATAACGATGACCTGCCGCATTCGCACACCGCCAACAGCGTCGCCTATAGCGGCACCCATGACAATACGACCCTCATCGGCTGGTGGAAGTCGGCCGGTGAAGCCGCGGCCAGGCAGGTGAACCGCTATGTCCGGTATGAGCCCAAAATCCAGCAGCTGGGCGAATATGGCGACAACTTGAATTTCTGCCACTGTTTCCTGGAGACTCTCTGGCTTTCGCCGGCCCGCCTGGCCATCGTCCCGATCCAGGATTTCTATGCCTTTGATGAATCAACCCGCATCAACACCCCGGGCAAGGGTGATGGCAACTGGCTCTTCCGCCTGTCCTACGAACAAGTGGATGCGTTTGATGTCGAGTGGATGCGCGAGCTCAATGAGACCTATTTCCGCAAATATCAGCCGGAAGCCCCGGAAAATGACAGCGACCAATGCCCGGGAACGTCAGAAAGCCAGGTTGCCGGGTAAGTCGAAATTTTGGCATCCCACTGTGTTTGTTGACAAAAAGTAGCGTACAATTATAATAAATCACTCGTTTTGGCCGTCATGACCTGTCAGAAACATGACGGGACGCAGGACAGCCATCGCTGGCGAAAGTGGGGTATACCCGTGAAAACGAACAAATGGTTCTGGGGTCTGCTGGTGATTGGCGCCGGGATCCTCCTGGTCCTGAAGGCAATGGGCCTGGGTGAAGAATATGACATGTTCCGCATTATCGGCAGCCTCTTGCTGCTCGGTCTCGCCGCGACCGGCGTGCCCAAAGTCCGTTTCCTGCTGATCCTGATCCCGCTGGCCTTGATCATCTATCTCTGGCGCGAGCCGCTCGGACTGGCTGCGCTGAATATCTACTGGCTGCTGGGCGGCGCCGTCTTGCTCGGTATCGGCCTGACGGTTCTCTTTCACCCGCGGCGCCCGCCATGGGCCGGCCAGTCGAAGGATACAGCCGGCGGCCAATACGTCTATACCGGCGGCCGTCCGGCGGGCGGCCAGGACCGCACCGAGACGATCCTGGCCGATAACGAATTTGTCAGCATCGATTCAAGCTTTGGCGAGCATATTCGCCACCTGCAGGGCAATAATCTGCGCAAGGTCCTGATCAACAGTAACTTTGCCTCGACACGCGTCTATTTTGACCAGTGCCAGGTCAGCAGCGAGGGTCTTGAAGTGGCCGTCAGCATTCATTTTTCCGCAGTTGTGCTGCATGTGCCGCGCGCCTGGCAAGTCAGCAACCAGATCAGCACCTTTGCCGGCGCCGTTACCGATCCGGGTGACGCGGCACCGGTCGCCAACGCCCCGCGGCTGAAACTGACCGGCGCCGTCAATTTTGCTGAAGTCAAAATCATTTATATCTGATTCATTTGAATGCTGATGAATGCTGACAGGGACTTCGCATGCAAAAAGCCGGAAGCACCATTATGCCGCAAATCAAGGCCATCGCCTCATGGGTCCTGCTGAGTCTGATTTTGGTCGCGGTCGCGCTGTTGCTGACCAGCCAGACGGTCTACCTGCAGACCGTTACCGGGCGCGTCCAGGCCAGTGCCGGCCGGCTGGATTTAAGCGGGTGGCCTGGCAAGGATGTTGTTTTGCTGGGCGGCGAATGGCAATTTTACCCTGATCAGCTGATTGCGGAGATTGACCCCGCGAAAGCCGGCGCGTATCGCACAGTTCCAGATCGCTGGCGCAACCGGCAGGGGCCGGACGGGGGCTCCACCGGCGTAGCCACTTATCGGCTGCAGGTAACCGGCCTGGATCCCAGCGTTCATTATGCAGTGAACATCCTGGACGAAGCCAGCGCTTACCGGTTGCTGATCGACGGCAAATTGATTCTGCAAAACGGCACGGTCGCGGACCGCCCCGAGGATTATGCGCCCCGCTGGCAAAGCCAGACCGGCTATTTTCAAGCCAATAGCCGGGGAGATGCGCAATTTCTGCTCGAAGTCGCCAATTTCGCTTATATGGACGGCGGTTTCTGGAAAACGGTGATTCTGGGCACCATACCGGTCCTGGACGCCTATGTCGACTATCAGAAGAATCTGGAGATTTTCCTGTTTACCTTCAATCTCGTCCTCGGCCTTTTCTTCTTAGCCACCTACAACGTCAATCGTGATTTTTTATCGTCCCTGTATCTTTCGATGACCTGCTTTCTGCTGGCCATGCGGGTCATTTTGCGCGGTCATCGCCAGATCTATGAATATATCCGGAATCTGCCCTGGGACCTGGCCGTCCGCCTGGAGTTTCTGGCTGGCTATCTGCTATTGCCGGTCATCTTCCTGACAGTTTACCACTTGCAATTTACGGCTCGCCGCAAGATGATCGATTGGGGGGCAAACTTATGCAGCGTGATATTGATCGCCCTGACCCTGCTCACCCCCAACAATGTCTATGGTAAATTTTATTCCTCTTTCGTTTATCTGGTACTCGTGAGCCTTATCTATTTTGGCTATGCCCTGATCCAGGGACTACGGCGCCACCGCCGGGGCGCCGGGCTGTTATTACTGTCAATCATGGTTGTCGTCCCCGCCGTCTTGCACGAACTGCTCCGGGAACCCGATTTTTCATTCGTTCCCTTCGCCTTCCTGTATATGCTGATCCTCTTCTCTTTCCTGGTCATGACTAATTTTCTTGAAGCATTCAAGAAGAAAAGCCAGCTGGAGACGTCCATCAATCTCGATCCGCTGACCGGCCTGAAGAATCGTTTTTATCTCAATGCGACACTCGACAAGGGTGTCGTGGTCCCACACAGCCAGACGCTGTATATTCTCTTCCTGGATCTGGATAAATTCAAGTCGATCAACGACCAGCATGGCCATATTATCGGGGATGGTGTGCTGATCGAAGCCAGCCGGCGCATCAAGGCCTGCTTTAATGAAAACGATCTGGTCTGCCGATATGGCGGCGATGAATTTGTTGTCTTTGCCTGGCTGAACAGCCTGGAGGGCAATATCCAGACGGTTGTGAACCAGATCGTCAGGCAGTTTAGCGAGCCAGTGGTCATAGAGGGGCAGGCTTACGAAATTGGCGTCAGTATTGGTGTATCCCGCTATCAGCCCGGTGAAAATTTAGAACGTATTATCCGGCAAAGCGACCACGCGATGTACGCCGCGAAAAAAACGACCGGTCATGGCGTCTTCTACCGGGAAAATACCCCCGATGCGTAATCACCATCGATGATGGCGACAACCGCCAGCAGCGCTCGATGCGTCTTCTATCGGGAAAATCCCCCCGATGCGTAATCCTTTGTGGAATCCTTATCCTTCAGCCAAGGGCAAGTTGTTCCCGGGCGTACTGCCGATGGTCTTTGATCCGATGCGTAATCCTTTCCTTCCGGCCAGGGAAGGCTGACCTGACCGCGATCTTCAAGCAGGAGAACGACATCCTTTTCCTCCGGCCAGGGGAAGGCTGAGTCCTTGCGGCATTCAGACTGGCAGGGCCAGGCGAATGACTGGTCCGCTCTTTGCGCACTCAAGTGACAGGCTGATCCCCTGCAGCGCGAGTTTACGCTGATAGATTGGCAATTTCCGGTCACTGATGACGGCCTCGCCGAAATGGCCGGGGCTGCTGATCGTCAGCCAGACTGCGGACGGGTCACTGTCAGCGATCTGCGTCCGCAGGTCAATCCGGCGGGCGTCAATCGCGGCGACTTCCTCCAGCAGCCCCGTCAGGGCATCGAGGAAACGCGCGCGGTGCAACTGGACTGCCGGTGTGTCGGCAACATGATCCGGACGATCAACGCGACTGGCAAGATTGGTTTGCTGAATGGCCGACTGCTGAATGCCTGGCCCGGATCATGAAAATGAAACAATCTACCAGACTTACATGGGCAGACTGCTATAGCGTACCCGCACATTGCTGGTAAAGTTGCCACCGACGTCATGGCTATGCGCCATGGAAACGCTGGTTATGTCCCGCCGTTAGTTCTATCAGATCAGCTGTCAGAGAATAGAAAGAGATGACATTTGTCACTTAAATCGATTTGAAAAATAATATATTATGATAATAAAGAAAAGTTAATTACTCAACTTTCCCACCCGATTTAAGGGTCTGAACCTTGAAAAACGAATA
>CAYVHB010000020.1:0-47521 GCA_964450865.1 uncultured Oscillospiraceae bacterium
CGGGGCTGTACTACCTGCAGAGCCGCTACTATGATCCCGAATGGGGCCGGTTTATTAATGCGGATGATACGGATGTCCTGGACGGCGGAAATGACCATCTGCTGGAAAACAACCTGTTCGCGTACTGTTTTAACAACCCGGTCAACCAGACGGATGAAAATGGTAATTGGCCATCGTGGGCTACAAAAGTTCTAATCGGAACTGCAATCATTGCCGCGGCAGCGGTTTTAACCGTAGCGACCGCCGGAACAGGTACGGCCCTGGCCTGCTTTGCCTATGGCGCATTGCAGGGTGCCATGGCAGGTGCCGCAATCGGCGCCGCCAGCGGGGCCGCCTCCGGTGCCATTATCCATCGAGTCAGCACAGGACGATGGCGAGGCGCGGGCCAGGCTGCTTTGAATGGCGCCGCGGACGGTTACATGTGGGGTGCTGCCACGGGATTCGTATCCGGAGGGCTAACCAGCAATGTCTGTTTTGTGGCTGGAACAGCAGTTCTGGCCGCCAGCGGATCAGTAGCCATTGAAACAATCCGGGCCGGAGATCTGGTCTGGGCCGAGGATCCTGAGACCGGTGAAAAGGCACTAAAATCCGTTGCACAGACTTTTGTCAATGAAACTCATGAGCTGGTTCATGTGTTCGTCAATGGCGAGGAGATCATCACCACGCCTGAACATCCGTTCTATGTACCTCAAAAGGGCTGGACAGGTGCTATTCACCTGCGTGCTGGCGATATATTGGTCCTTAGTAATGGTCAATATGTAACGGTTGAGAAAATCCAGCATGAACTACTGGAAACGGTAGTCAAAGTCTACAACTTTGAGGTTGAGGACTTTCATTCGTATTTTGTTGGCAACGTTAGTGTTTTGGTTCACAACACGTGCAATGCTAATTCTTTGAAAACACTCAAACCAGCACAAGGTTATAGATTGGTTGATAAAAAAACCGGAGAGATTTTAAAATATGGAGAAACCACAATGGGTAAAGCGAGATATTCACAAAAATATTTGCAATCAATCAATGCTCGCATGGAGTTCATGACAAATGGTTCAAAATATGATATGCATTATTGGCAAAATAACATGATTGAGAATTATGCAGCAATCACAGGGCAGCGGCCTCCTCTTAATAAGAGCTTTTGGTGAAAATTATGAACTATATATTTATTAGTAGCGAGACAAATGCTGGAATCGCTTACGCACTTAGCAAAGTTCAACGAGAATTTGAAGATGTTATTGAAAATCTAAAAGCTTTAAATTATGGCTCTGATATTAATGAAATCGGCATTATAATGATTTGTGCAACTCATGATCTTCTTGATGAGGGCTTTTTAAAAGAACGCAAATATATTTCTTGGAAGAAAAAATATGCGGATATACGATTGCAAATAGATTTTGATTGGTTCGCGAAAGCGGACAAAGCCACTCAAAGATTACTAGTAGCAAAAAACATTGTTGATTCGATCAGATTTATTCGAGATAGCGCAATAAAAGCTAAGCGTGATTTTGAAGGGGATAAACTCATTAATGATATTTTATTGGATACAGGCATTTCACTTGATCAAATTGATACTTTAAGTAAAAAGTAGGAGATCAACCGGGCAGTGATCGGTTGGCGGTACTAGTTACACCCGGACAATACCTTACGATGCCTGCGGTAATATCCCGAGCCGGAACATCTACCCCTATACCAATGGCAATGGCACACCAAATTCCACAGACAGCTACGGTTATGACACGACCTGGCGCGACATGTTGGCTTCGTTCAACGTCCAGTTGATTACTTACGATGCGATCGGCAATCCGACCAGCTACCTGGGTAAGACCTTGACCTGGATGATGGGCCGACAGCTGGAGAGCCTGACAGACGCCAACAACAGCATTCAGTACAAATACAACTCGGACGGCATCCGCACCCAAAAGACCGTCAACGGTGCTGCGCGCAATTACCGCTTGCTCGGCGACAAGGTGACAATGGAGCAGACTGGAAGCCAGACCCCGATCTATTACGCCTACGATTCGGCCGGCAAGTTGTTCCTGATCTGCTATGAAGGCCAGAACTATTTCTATGCCCGCAATGCCCAGAATGACGTCATTGGCCTGGTGGATGCCAGCGACAACTGGGTGGTAGAATACACGTATGATGCCTGGGGTAACCCGACATCAATCTCCGGCGCCCTGGCCAACACCCTCGGCCAGGCCAATCCCTACCGCTACCGGGGCTATCGGTACGATACCGAGACGGGGCTGTACTACCTGCAGAGCCGCTACTATGATCCCGAATGGGGCCGGTTTATCAATGCGGATGACAGTACAATTCTAACTTCGCAAAACGATATTCTTGGTCATAATCTATATGCATACTGTACTAATAACCCCATTAATCATGTTGATGATGCAGGATATTGGAAGAAATCAACATGGACTGCCATAGGCATATGTGCAGGGATCGCGTTGTGTATAGTTATAATTGTTGCTTCAGGAGGAATTGGCGCAGGACCACTTGCTGCCGCATTTGCTGGCGGAGGAATAAGTGTTAGCGCATCATCGGCAGCTGGCGCCGCAGCAATGGTTACGACCGGAAAAGTTGTTGTTGGAGCTGTTGGTGCTGCAGCAGCAGGTTATATAGGTTCACAAATTGGGAAAAACTCGATTAATAAAGCATCATCGAACAGCGGATCATCAAGTAACAACAAGAATAGAAAATATATTTCAGAAAACAAAACACCAAAAAATAATCAAGCACAAAATAAATCGTTTAGCGATGTTATAAAAAAACTTAAATTGAACAAAGATCAGGCAAGGAGGCTGCACGATACGATATCTGGTGAAGGCTTTGATTACCATGAAATTATGAATGTTGCGAAAAATTTGTTTTCAAGATGATTAAAAAAAAGGAAATAACTACTATGAAGATTGAAATAGAGTATAAGTTAAGTATTCTTAAAGGTTTTATGTTGTCTAAATTTACAAGGTGCATAAATATGGGTTGCTTCGTGTTTATTGATCCCTTTTCAGATAGAAAATATGAGTTGCATCTGCAATGTCCTTGGCGGATAGAATTTCAGGAATCAATTTTCGTAGCTCAAGGCGATATGTATTTACCAGCAAGTAATTTTTCTGGTGATTGGGATGAGTTCGATTGGGACAAAAAAGGATCAAATCTGTTTGACGAAAAGGCAGAATCCTATCATTCATCTGATTTCTATCCGCTTCATATAATGGAAGTTACTTCAGATAACTATGGGGGAATAGACATTTATTTTGATAAAAAGACACAAATGAAAGTATTTATTAATAGCTCTACTATTGAAGAGCAGTGGCGATTACTCAGAAAAGATCAACAAGAGGATCATTTTGTTGTTTCAGCATTAGCAATAGAATCATAATATAGCAAATATTTGATTGAAAAGTATTGGCTTTCGTTGAATGGCGCCGCGGACGGTTACATGTGGGGTGCTGCCACGGGATTCGTATCCGGAGGGCTAACCAGCAATGTCTGTTTTGTGGCTGGAACAGCAGTTCTGGCCGCCAGCGGCCAGGTAGCGATTGAAACCATTAAAGCTGGCGATCTGGTCTGGGCCGAGAACCCTGAGACTGGAGAAAAGGCACTCAAATCGGTTGTCAAGACCTTTGTCAACGAGACCGATGAACTCGTTCACGTTTTCGTCAATGGCGAGGAAATTATAACAACGCCGGAACATCCGTTCTACGTACCGCAGCAGGGCTGGACGGGCGCTATTCAGCTGCGCGCTGGCGACAGGCTGGTCCTCAGCAATGGTCAGTATGTGACGGTTGAGCGGATCCAGCATGAGCTGCTGGAAAAGGCGATTAAGGTTTATAACTTCGAGGTTGCGGATTATCATACGTATTTTGTGGGCGACGCTAGCGTGCTGGTTCACAATGTTTGCCTAGTAAAAGAGAATGGCGTTAAAGTCGAATCATATTACCCAAAAGATCATGCTCCAGCGCACTTGCATGTATCAGGCGAAGGTGCAAAAGCAAAAATCGGCCTTGTAAATAATCAGTTAAAAGCAATAAAAGGAGCCTTATCAAAAACTCAGACAAGAGTTGTTAGTAGGCATTCGGAGAAGTTGATTAGCTATTTAAAATCGCTGGAACTGAGGTGAGACCGTGTACAATTTAGATAATTTAATCACATGTGACAAAAATGAATTGTTATCCTTGATAAAAAACCGCAGTATAGGCAAATATAAAATAAGTGCCAAACTACCTGATTTCGAAAAATTAAATTTGCATTTAATCGATTGCGGTATTTTCGAAGAATTCTGGGACGAATATCTCGAAATTTCTGAAAATATTGACCCTACTATCATTGCTTGGATGATACAAAATGACGTCTGCACAACCCACTTATCACATCTAGATCTCGATGACGAATGGCTTTTTAAATTATCCGAAGAAAACGTCGAAGCACTGCAAACTTTGATATTGCGCTATTATACTGACGGCGACGAAATATATCATTCGAACAATGCATCGGTTTCTCAGTTCACAGAATGTATGGAAAAGATTATTCATTCAAAAGCTATATTGCATTTACACGATGATGACATTAGAAATTGGATAATAAATCTAAAGGCAGATAATCAAGAAAAGTATTTAATTATGCAAGAAATACTTCAAGACATACTTTAACTTTTTAGAGTCAATGATTATTGCACTTTGAATTTACTTATTAGCGGATATTTCGACAGAAAGTAGCGATAATCTCCCGACGGGGCTTGTCTGAACAGCCTGCTACAGCTATGACAGCGTCGGCAATATTTCCGTAATCACCCAGGGCAGCGACCGGATCGAATACTTCTATGACGGCCTCAGCCAGCTGCTGCGCGAAAACTACGCAGTCGGCGGCACCAGCTACACCCGGACTTTCTCTTACGATACCGGCGGCAATATTCAGAATCGGAAGAATTACCCGTACACGCCCGGCAACGACACACTTGGCTCCGAAGATTCAATTGTCGTTTATAGCTACGATACGGTCTGGCGCGACAAGCTGGCCAGCTTCAATGGCCAGCCGATCTCTTATGATGCGATCGGCAACCCGACCACATACCTGGGCAAGACCCTGACCTGGACGATGGGCCGGCAGCTGGAGAGCATGACAGACGCCAACAACAGCATTCAGTACAAATACAACTCGGACGGCATCCGCACCCAAAAGACCGTCAACGGTGCTGCGCGCAATTACCGCTTGCTCGGCGACAAGGTGACAATGGAGCAGACTGGAAGCCAGACCCCGATCTATTACGCCTACGATTCGGCCGGCAAGTTGTTCCTGATCTGCTGTTTAAAATCATTTGTAATTCCCTGTTTCTATCATGACATGGTCCTTGCTTTTATCATACCGCATGCCTTGAATTTTATGCGGATATTCATGCTTAGTTTAGAAAAATTGGGCTAAAAGTTGGCTTTAAGGTCAATGGATATAGCAATCTTTTGGCTAACCCGCTGATGATAAAAAGCGGGATATCAGATGATAGAAACAGGGAATTCTTGATGATAAAACACAATCTGCTATGAAGGCCAGAACTATTTCTATGCCCGCAATGCCCAGAATGACGTCATTGGCCTGGTGGATGCCAGCGACAACTGGGTGGTAGAATACACGTATGATGCCTGGGGTAACCCGACATCAATCTCCGGCGCCCTGGCCAACACCCTCGGCCAGGCCAATCCCTACCGCTACCGGGGCTATCGGTACGATACCGATCAATAAACGGGGTTGGTAATATGAATATTTTTATTAATTCGCCGGGATATTATACCAACTTATACGGAGTTGATGATGAAGTCTATAAGATGTGTTCAAAAATATCCAAAAATATGGACTTGCGCAACTATACTGAAGATATTGATACGTTCGCAGTCACTCCGATTATTTCACCCAACACCTCTGATTCAAGCGAGGATTGGAAACAAGAAATACGTGTGAGTTTGAGGTTTAGAATGGCAAGCATATCCATTCATTCTAACTTTGATGATTATTTTAAAGCTGATGCCGAAGGGAAAAAGCAAATGATCTGGAATAATATCGAAAGGTCAGCAGAAATACTCAAGAGAAAACTGAAAGCGAAATTTGATTTGGTATCTTTCGTTAAGGATTTACATGCATTGACCCAAGAATAATATCGGAGTTTGTCAAGATAGTTGTCGCAAAATGTTCTCATGAATTTTTGGTCTGTTGAGCCAAACTTCCTTGGGCATAGACCAGGTTCTTGTGTTTCTTTTCCAGCGAGACGGGTTCCTGCTGCGGGCCGCTTCATAGACCTGACGGCGATTTTCGAGGATCGTCTCAGCCTGGCCGGAGTGAAGCTGGCTGGGTGTAACGAACTGGATGGAACTATGGCGATGCTCCAGGCGATACCAGCGAACGAAGCGCAGGCACCAGTCGCGTGCGGCAGCGAGGTTCGCAAAACCCTTGACTGGATATTCCGGCCGATACTTGCAGGTTTTGAACAGGGACTCGGAGTACGGATTGTCATCACTGACCCGTGGCCGGCTGCGGGACGGCGTAATGCCCAGTTCATAAAGCGTCGCCAGCATGGTGGCACCCTTCATGGGGCTGCCATTGTCCGAATGCAGGATCAACGGCTCCCGAGAGTTATACAGTCCCTGGGTCAGGATAGCCCGGCGAATCAGCTGGCTGGCGTGTTCGGCGGATTCTTCCTCCCAAACCTCCCAGCCGACAACATCACGCGAAAAAATGTCCAGAATCAGGTACAAGTAGTAGTAGAGGCCCCGAATCGGGCCGTTCAAGTACGAAATATCCCAAGACCAAACCTGGTTCTCGGCCATGGCGCAATGACCGGCAACCGGTCTGGTGTCCGGCCGACTGGCCCGGCCGCGATGGTTCTGTTCACCGGCTTCGTGCATTACCCGATAAAAACTGGATTCGGATGCAATGTACTGGCCCTGATCAGCCAGGGCGGGGACGATCTGGCTCGGCGGTTTGCTGGCATTTTCGGGCTTGTTGACTATTTCCAGGATTTTCGCCTTCTCTTCCGGGGTCAGCTTATGCGACGGCATCGGTCGTACAGCCAGTGGCCGCTGGTCTTCGTCCGGCGTATTCGGATCAAGCCAGCGCTGATAGGTCCGGATGCTGATTCCGATCTCCTCACAGGCCCTGAATTGGCGGGCTCCGGCAGCGATTGCCTCCGTGACCAGTTCAATGATCATCGCGCGATCTGCGGCACTGGTCAGTCCTCCTCGTCCGAGGTTCCCCAGATCGCTTCGGCTTTTTTTCGCAGCACCAGCAGGGCTGCGGTTTCCGCCAGCGCTGCTTCCTTGCGCTGCAGTTCCTTGCGAACCTGACGCAATTCCTTCTGGGTCGCCTTGTCCTGCTGCATGATTTCGGCGATCCGGGCCGGAATATCCGAATTGGCATGGACGCAGTTCTCCTGCCATTGCCGAACCTGTTCCGGATAAAGCCCTTTCTGCCGACAATACTCAGCCAGTTCAGCCTCGCTCAGCCTCGTGGTTTCCATAACAACCAGAAACTTGTCCCGGCTGCTCCACTGGTCTGCCGGTTCATCGTTGGCTGGTGCCGGATGGCCATTGGCCCTGAGTTCCTGACGCCACTTCTTGAGCGTGCCCTCGGGTATGCCCAGCATTTCCTGGATCTGGCTGATCGACTTGTTTTCAGGCGGCAGCATCATCCGGATTGCCGTTTCCCTGACTCTTTTGGGGTAAGCCATTGTTGTCCTCCGTCATCCTTTTTTCTAAGGATACTTTTTCAAACGGTCCATGACAACTATTATGACACATAGGGATATTGCGTGGAGATATGTTATAATTATTTTCTGCACCGGGTGCACCATTTAGCGATCCCCTCCCCTTTCGCTAAATTGTATTATACTTCCGGTCATTAGACAGAATCAATCGTTAAGATTGATACAATGAAGCCACTTCGAAAGAAGTGGCTTTTTTGCGTCAAAAAGGCTGGTTTTAGGCGTTTCCAGGTTTTGGTTGGTCTGGAAAAATGATGTTGCATCAACCCCTCTTTTTAATTCACTGCGAGTGCACGAAAAAACGCAAATACTCGGAATCCACCACAGTTCCGAGTACTTGCGCCAAAATACGAGGAGTAAGATCATTGATCTTGCGGATCAATGATCATTGACGGGCCATGTTCAGGGTGCAGCCGACGATCAGAGGGCCACGCCCCAATGCAAAGATAAGGGTAAGGACAAGGATATGGACAAGGGTCGGTTCGCTTCGTCTCAGAAGCTCATGATGGCTTTAACAGCCGCGGCAGTCGTGGTCTTGGGCATCAGCTCGAAACCGATGCGGCCGGCATAGCCGACAGCTTCCAGGCAGGCGAAGACGTTGGTGTAGTTGATTTCACCGGTGCCGGGCTCATGGCGCCCCGGGGCATCAGCGACATGGATGTGGCCGAGCTGGTCAGCATAGTGGGTGATATTGTCGCACAGGCTGCCCTCATTGAGCTGCATGTGGTAGACATCGTAGAGGATTTTCAGCTTCGGCGAGCCGATCAGGCGGGTCATCTCCGCAGCCATCTGGGTATTTTTCAGGTAATTGCCGACATGGTCGGTGGTGATGTTCAGCGGTTCGAGATTCATGGCGATGCCGCTTTCTTCGGCGATTTTCGCACATTCCAGCAGCATGTCATACATGGAGCAGATCTTGACCGTATCGGATAGTTCGGTATAGTGGTTGACGACGATGCCGCCGTCACCGAGGGCATTGGAATGGATGGTCACGCTCAGGGCACCGACTTTCTGGGCGGCAGCGACGGACTGGCGCAGGAAAGCCAGGTACGCCTGTTTGTGGGTCGGGTCGATCAGCGAGAAATCAGCATCGCCATTGAAGCCGCTGATGCCGATGCCAGCCTTCTCGGCGACCGCCTTCACGGCATCGAGGTCCTTGTCCGTCCAGCCCCAGAATTCGACAAATTCGAACCCGTCATTCTTGGCGGCCTGGAAACGGTCCAGGAACGGGATTTCAGCATACATGGGCTCGATGCAGGCAGATTTCATAAATTTCATTGGATGATCCTCCAGTATTATCTTGTTCAGGAATTGGCTCTGCTCACTCGGGGATGGGCCTGGTTGTGGACCGGATGATGAGTTCCGGCTTCATGATGATCGATTTGTTTTTAGCGTTTTCCGGATCAGCAATCATGTCAAGCAGCAGGTTTGCCGCTTTCTCGCCGATCTTGCGCTTGGGCTGGGCAATCGTGGTCAGGCGAGTCATCGGCAAACCAGCGAAAAACATATCGTCAAAGCCGACAAGGCCAAATTCATCCGGGATTTTCCGATTGTCGCGCAGCGCGCGGTCAAAAACGCCCAGGGCGATCATGTCGTTTTCACAGACAACCGCGTCGAAAGGCACACCAGTCGCTAGTAATTTTTCAAAACAATGGACGCCGGATTCATGGGAATAGCCGCCGAGGGCAACCAGCCGCTGGTCAACTGGCCGATGATACTTCAGCATGGCATTGGCGAAGCCTTTCAAACGGCCATCAGTCGTTTGCGGGTCCTGGGTACTGCCGATGAAGGCAATATGCTGATAGCCACATTTGATCAGGTGCTCAGTGGCTTTGAAGGATCCAAGGACGTTATCAATATCAATTGAAGAAATTCGTGGATCATCGGAAGGATTCAGCTTGACGACCGGGATACCGAGACTGGCCAGGTGTGAGTCATCATTGCCGAACGACTTGATGATGATGCCGTCCACGCGCTTCTCGAGCATGGACTTGATCTGGCGCAGCTCTTCCTCGTGGCTCCAGAGGGTATCGCACATGATCGTGTTGAAGCCCCTGGCCGAAGCGGTTGAATTGACCGCATGGGCGATATCGACAAAGAATGGGTTTGAGAAGTCGGGCACGATAAAGGCGATGGTCATACTTTGCCGGGTGACCAGTCCGCGGGCAATGGCATTGGGCGTGTAGCCGAGCTTCTCGGCCATCGCCATGATTTCTTTGCGCAGCTCGGGGCTCACGCCCATTTTGCCGTTTAACGCCCGCGAAACAGTTGAGTGGGTGATCCCCAATGCCTGGGCAATATCCTTGATTGTGGCCGACATGCTATTAGCTCCTTTAAAAAAGATTCTATAGCCAGCTTAGATCAATCAATTAACCGCGTCAATGATCATGGGGGAATTCAGGTCCTTACAGCTTGACCGGGCGGCCTTCCTTGTAGGACTGGGTGGCAGCCATGGCCAGCTGGACTGAGCGCAGGCCGTCAATTTCGTTGACCATCGTCGGCTTGTCTTCGACGATCGCCTGGATGAAGCCAGTGAATTCAGCAATGAACGAGTCATTGTAGCGTTCGAGGAAGAAGTAGGGGATATTGTCCTGGCGGATGCCTTCAGCGGTGCTGATGGCCACCATGTTGACCAGGTCGTTGCTGGCCAGGGCCTGGCCTTTGGAGCCGAAGACTTCGACGCGCTGGTCGTAGCCATAGACAGCCTGGCGGCTGTTGTCGATCACGCCGATGGCGCCGTTGGCAAACTTGAGCATGACCATGGCGGTGTCGACGTCGCCAGCTTCGCCGATAGCCGGATTGACGAGGCAGGAACCGGATGCATAGACTTCGGTCACTTCGCTGCCGCAGACATAGCGGATCATGTCGAAGTCATGGATCATCATGTCGATGAAGATGCCACCGGAGACCTTGACGTATTCGATCGGCGGCGGAGCTGGATCGCGGGAAGCAATGCGGACCAGCTGGACATCACCGACGGTGCCGGATTGGACAGCTTCACGGACACGGCGGAAATTGTGGTCCCAGCGGCGGTTGAAGCCTACCTGCAGCTTGACGCCGGTTTCCTTGACGGTGTCGATGACTTTCTGGATGCGGGCCAGGTCGAGGTCGATCGGCTTTTCGCAGAAGACATGCTTGCCAGCCTTGGCGGCTGCGATCGAGAATTCAGAGTGGGTGGCAGTCGATGAGGCAACGACGACCGCCTGGACTTCCGGGTCATTGATCAGGTCATAGGGATCCTTGTACTGCTTCTTGACACCGAGGTCGTTGAGGAATTGGGCAGCGGCTTCGATGTACAGATCGGCAGCGGCGACAACCTTGGCGTTGGGAACCCGCTGGCAGAGGTTCTGGACATGCAGCCGGCCGATGCGGCCTGTACCGATGACTCCGACATTGATTGTTTTCATGGAATAGCTCCTTTGCTTTCATGGCTTGTGGGCTCTGGGCATGATGGATGGCTTGTCATTCGGATGCCCTCCGCCTGCCGGGTCCGGCAGGCGGAGGCAACATCGTCATTGCAAGGTTTCATGCATTTGAATCAGGACCCCATGGGATCGTCTGCAAAAATTGCATGATCGAATTGCATATCCGTTGATTATTTCAGGTACTTGTCGACGTTGGCGGCGGTGATCAGGTCTGTGCCGGTATCGACGCGGGTTTCATAGGTGGCCTTGGTCAGGATCTTCTGCAGGGTCTCGACGCTGTACTTGCCCATGTTGAAGGGGCTCTGGGCGATACAGGAGTCGATCTTGCCGTCCTTGATGGCCTTGAGCATGTCAGAGGAGGAGTCGAAGCCGATGATCTTAACTTTGCTGTTGGCGTTGGCGACGGCTTCGAGGGAACCGATGGTCATGGTGGCGTTCAGGATGAAGACGCCGTCGAGGTCCGGATAGGTGGTCAGGATGTTTTCCATAACGGTCAGGGCCTTGCCAGGATCAGAGTCAGCCGGCTGTTCGGTGACGATCTTGATGTTGGTGGCCTTGGCGATTTCGGTCTTGAAGCCGTCAGCGCGGTCACGCATGGTCTGCTGGCCAGGAACACCGGTGATCAGGGCGACTTTGGCACTGGCTTTGTCCTTGAGCAGTTCGATCATGCGCTGGGCAGCCATGGCGCCGCCAGCTTTATTGTCGGTACCGACGAAGGAGAGCTTGGCAGTGGTGTCAGCGTCGGTGTCGATGGTGACAACCGGGATGCCCTTGGCTTTGGCGGATTCGATGATCGGGACAACACCGGCCGAGTCGCAGGGGGCGATGGCGAGGGCGTCATAACCCTGGGAGATACAGTCTTCGATGATCTTGAACTGCTGTTCAACGTTGGATTCTTTGTCAGGAGCCTTGACGTCAATGGTGATGCCGAGGGCTTTGCCCGCTTCTTCGGCACCAGACTTGGCGCTCATCCAGAACTCGGAGTCCAGGGCCTTGAGGATGACGGCGACCTTGTAGGTCTTGCCGGCGGCAGTGGTCGAACCTGCAGTTGTACCTGAAGCGGTCGTGGTGGCGGCGGCGGTCGTGGTTGTGGTTGTTCCGGCACAGGCGGCCAGGGAGAACAACATAACGAGGACCAGGACGAGGGCAGCAATCTTTTTCATTTCTTCTTCCTCCTTAAAATTTATTCCAAATTTGCGTCTGCAAATTGAAATCAAAACATGTGGGACTGGGTCTTGGGAACGGATCTTGGCCTGGAAAAGGGCATACTGGAACAAGCGGCAGGAAAATACTGCCTGAAAGGCCATCGATTTGGATTTAGCTGTGGATATTGGCGGTCAGGAAAGTGGGGTCAGGATAGTGGTGGTCAGCGGGCTCAGGATTTCTTGCGGGAACCGCCGACGGTATCGAGAGACATGGCGAGGATCAGGACGAGGCCGATGGCAACGCGCTGCCAGTTGGCGGAAACATTCATCAGGTTCAGGCCGTTGCGCAGGACGCCCATGATCAGGGCCACAAGGAAGACGCCGATGGCGTTGCCTTCGCCGCCGGCCAGGCTGACGCCGCCGATAACGGAAGCAGCGATCGCATCGAGTTCATAGCCATCACCAGCGGTCGGCTGGGCCGAGTTCAGGCGGGCGGTCATGACGATGCCGGCAAGGCCAGCCATGAGGCCAGACCAGGCATGGGCGGAGAACATGACTTTCTGGACATTGATACCAGACAGGCGGGTGGCTTCGACGTTGCCGCCGACACAGTAGAGGCTGCGGCCGAGTTTCGTGTAAGTCAGGATATAGAAGCCAAGGGCGATCATGGCGACCATCAGCAGGACGGGCACCGGGACGCCGACGATCCGGCCGCGGCCGATGTAGCGGATTGAATCAGGCATATTGGAGATCGGGGCACCTTTGGAGATGATCAGGACGATGCCGCGGCCGATGCCCATCATTGCCAGGGTGGCGATGAACGGGACGAGCTTGAGCTTGATGACCAGCAGGCCATTGATGGCACCCATGAAAAAGCCGACAACCAGGGCCAGGAGAATGCCGACGGCGACATTGCCGGCCACGGCAAATTTCGCAACGACGACACCGGATACAGCCAGGATGGAGCCGACTGACAGGTCGATACCGCCGGTAATGATACAGAAAGTGACACCGATCGCCAGAATGGCGTTGATCGAGGATTGCAGCAGGACGTTGACCAGGTTGGTCGGCTGCAGGAAGTACTGGGTCCGGGCAATGCCCAGGAACAGGACCATGATGAACAGGATGGCAAAGGTGACAAACGATTTCTGCGTCGTGATTTTTTTAATGGATTCAGACGTGGTCATTGATTATCCCTCCAACAATAATCAGTTACATCGCCGCAGACTGGCGTGCACCGGATGCATACTTCAAGATCGTGTCCTGGTCGTTGTTCTTCATGCCGAGTTCGGCGGTGATTTCACCCTCATGCATGACATAGATGCGATCGCTCATGCCGATGACTTCGGGCAATTCCGATGAAATCATGATGATCGAGATGCCGCTTTCGACGAGCCGGTTCATCAGTTTGTAGATTTCAGCCTTCGCGCCGACGTCGATGCCGCGGGTCGGTTCATCGAAGATCAGGATCTTGCAGTTCCGGTTGATCCATTTGGCGATAACAACTTTCTGCTGGTTGCCGCCGCTGAGGTACATGACCTTCTGCGCCGGGCTCGGGGTCTTGATCAGCAGGTCCTTGATGAATTTCTTGGCAATGGTGTCTTCCTTGCCGTAGCTGATCTTGCCGAGCGGGTTCATGACGGCTTCCAGGTTCGTCAGGGTGATGTTGTTCTTCACGGACTGGCGCAGGATCAGGCCCTGGTTCTTGCGGTCTTCGGTCAGGAAGCCAATGCCGTTGGCGATGGCCTGGGCCGGGTTTTTGTTAATCACTTCCTGGCCATTGATCTTGATGGTGCCACCTTCCGGGATGTCGGCGCCGAAGATGGCGCGCATGGTCTCCGACCGGCCGGCACCCATCAGGCCGGCAAAGCCGAGGATTTCACCCTTGCGGGCCACGAAGCTGACATCCTTGACGAACTTGCCACATTTCAAGTTCTTGACTTCGAGGATGACTTCGCCGGCAGTGTGGTCTTCGCGCGGGAACTGCTCAGTCAGCTTGCGATTAACCATCATGGTGATGATGTCATCGACCTTGGTGTCTGCGATCTGGACCGTATTGATGTACTGGCCGTCACGCATGATCGATGCCCGGTCGCCGATGCGGTAGATTTCCTCAAGGCGGTGGGAAATGTAGATGAATGAAACACCCTGGGCTTTCAGTTTATCGATGGTCATGAACAGGGAGTCGATTTCGGTTTCGGTCAGGGCCGCTGTCGGCTCGTCCATGATGATGATTTCGGAATTCAGCGAAAGGGTCTTGGCGATTTCGACCATCTGCTGCTGGGCAACGCCCAGGGTCTTGATCTTGGCCCGGGGATCGATCTTGACATTCAGGCTTTCCAGGATCGCCACGGTATCGCGGTTCATTTTCTTCCAGTCAATCACGCCGTTTCGTTTCGGCTGGCGGCCCAGGAAGACATTCTCGGCTACCGTCAGCTGCGGTATCAGGTTGAATTCCTGGTAAATGATGCTGACGCCTTCTTTTTCCGCATCCTTGGCATTGTGAAAATGGACAGGCTTGCCTCTCAGGATGACCTCGCCTGCGTCGCGCTGATAGATACCAACCAGGATTTTCATCAGGGTCGATTTACCGGCACCATTCTCACCCAGCAGCACATGAACTTCACCTTTTTTCAAATGAAATTCAGCTTGTGACAGGGCCTTAACGCCCGGAAAAGACTTGTCGATTCCAGTCATCGTCAGTAGCTCATCCATAACATTCATCCATTTCTCTCCGTTTTTTCACTGGTAATCTGGTTTAAGCTATTCTGGTGTTCCTATTCAATTGTTCAAACTTGCTGATAAAACTTGATGCGGTGCTTGATTGGTGATGGAATTTTTAACTTGCTAATGCGGGCCGTTTTTCTTTGCTTTTTTGCTTGCTCACACGTTTGCTCACACGTTTGTTTTCATTATATGTACAGGAACGCCCCTTGTCAACAGGTATTTTCTCAACATATTTGACAACGATTTTTTGTTATGTTTCCACAAGAAAAACAGCCCGAACTGGCATAAAAAGCCAGGCCGGGCTGATTGCTGAAAAACTGATCCGTTTACGGTGATTGGATGGAATTGTCGCGACGAAGCCGCGTGAGCAGTTTTTTATTTGCGGACGGTTTTATATTGCTGGCGTGAACTTCCCGGTTTATCAGGAATCGACATTGCAAGCCAGCCTTTTTCGATCAAGGGCTTAACATGACGCTGAATCGCATAGGTGACTGAGCTGATTTTCAAGAAATCTGCGATTTCCCGGCGGCTCCTGGGAGTTCGGCAAAAATCCAGCAGGGCTTGCTCGAAGCTGTTCGGCTGCTCAATTTCAACTTTTATATCATTGAAAAGTTTCACGGTAAAGCAGCCACGATCATCTGAAAATTGCGGTTCTGGCAGACCATGTTCTTTCATTTCGCGGAAGATGGTGGGGATTCCAGAATATCGGTTTTCGGTTAAGCCAAGGATCTCCATGGCATTGGCCAAAACAGGGTTTCGTGTATCTGCCTGGATCTTGCCAAGCTGATTAATCTGGATACGTCCATATAGGCCGCCAGGGCTGGCAATTTCCAGACGATCCTTGAACAGGACAACCTGGATTGGCATGCCTTCGGTATGAATACTATAGTCTCGATGGACAAGGGCATTGAGGATGCATTCGCGGACTGCCTTGACCGGGTATTCCGACTTGTCATTGCGGCGGCAAGTCGTAGGGTCGATAATTGTTCGGACACTCATGTTTTTCATGACAAATGCCAGGGCTTCCTCAAGCATCTGGGGAAGATCGCCTTCAATCCGTCGGTTGTCAATAAACCGCTCACCGGATGGAGATTCCTGGCCAATTTCCGTTCCAGGTACGACCGTTCGTAAACTGGCAGGCAACATTCCAGATGTCAGTGCCGTCAAAAATCTCCTCAGCGATTTCCAGGTCCTCGGCTTTGACAAGATCAAGCTGGTCATGGACCGCGGTTTCTACAGCGAAGCCAATATTAGCGGTCTCTTGGGCGAACACCTGAAATTTATCGCTGCAGTCAACACCAGTCACGCCTTTGTGCAGCAGGAGATCGACAAAGTCCATGACACCATCCAATCCTATGAGAATCTGGACGAACAATACGGGCTGTATTCATCCACGATCCTGACAGAATGGAATGATCAGCAGGAACGCCCCTGCAAAAAGGATGTCCTTGCCGAAAAGAGAAGAATCTACTTTCATGTCTTCTTCAACATCGAAAAATATGCCGATGACCAGGCTTGTTTTGACCGCAAGGTTCTGGACATGAGAAAGGAAGTTCTCAGTGGCCAGCGGGTTGCCGAACATGAATCGTTCTACAAAAAGTACTTCACGATTACGGAAACACCCAAAAAGGGAGCCAAGGTCAGCGTCAAACAGGATGCAGTCGATAAAACCAAACGGTATTATGGCTATTTCGCTTTGCTGACCAATGAAAAGATGGATGCCATTACCGCATTACAGTTGTACAGAAACAAAGATATGGTCGAAAAGGCATTCGGCAACATTAAAGAGCGACTCAATCTCAGGCGTCTTCTGGTATCCTCTGAAAAAAGTCTGGACGGGAAACTGTTCGTTGCATTTGTCTCGCTGATCTATCTGTCCTACATCAAGAAGCAGATGCACGAATCAGGTCTTTTCAAGGACTATACGCTCCAGATCTTGCTGGACAAACTGGATGTCATTGAATGTTTTGAGAATCCTGGTTTCGATCTTCGTGTCGGTGAGGTCTTCAACAATCAAAGGTTACTCTATCAAGCACTTAACATTGCTTCGCCTGCATAGTTATGTAATGTCGGGATCCTGGTCGCTGGCTATGGCTTGACTTTCTTGTTTGGCAAAATCGCTTTCTTTATCCCAGGCGGCGCGGGGGTGGTCGAAGGCGGCATGGTTGCAATCTATTCCGGGCTGAATGTCCCGCTGCATGTCAAGGTTGTCGCGGTATTAGGCTACCGCTTCATTTCTTTCTGGCTGCCCAGCCTGCTCGGATTCGGGGCGATTGCCTACCTGAAGCGGCATTAAGAAATTTCCTCTTGGGCTCAGGCCATTCGGTAAATTGGCTTGGGATAGGACGGCTGGAATGCTTCAGTGAAGAGTGATTCGATGTGGATAGCCGCGGTAACGGTCTGGTCCTTGATCGCTTGTTCGCAGATCTGGCGCAGCAGGTCCGGGTCAATGGCGGCCCGGCAATTGAGGACGAGGGTGGCGGTTGTGAAGCCGATACTCATCTGATGGTCAAATTCAACGTTCTCGGCCAGGCTGACGCAGCTGGCCTTGGCCCAGTCGCAGCCGGCGACGATGTAGGCTTTGAGATGGGCAATTTCGTGCTTGCCGGCTGCCAGTTGATCCTTGACCTGGTTGAGAAGCTTGTTTACAAACGCGTTGCCATCGACGGGCTGTGCTTCGCCGACCACCACACTGGAAGGGATCAGCTGGCCGTTGGCATCAACGCTCTCAGCGCACAGGGCACAGGTCACGGTTGGCGGGAGGACCGCGAGGGTCGCGGTTGTATTGAGCCAGCCCAGGGCCGCTTCAGCCCGGGCGTAGATATCATAGTCAACAGCCATGGATGGTTCCAGGACTGTAGCCGGGCGATTGGCAGCCAGCTGGCCGAGCCAGTCAGGCAGGCCATCACCGGTCTTGGCACTCAAGGCCAGGACCTCGATGCCCCGGTATTTTGTTTTCAGGAAAGCGGTCATTTCCCGAATTTCACTGTCTTCAAGGGTGTCGGCTTTGTTCAGGATAATCAGGTCAGCTTCTGTCAGCTGACGGTTGAACAGGTAATTGACTTCATTGGGGAACAAGCTGTCCTGGTCGCGCATGTAGCGGCGCAGGCGCTTGGGGTCAACAACAACTGACAGCGGTGCCAGGGCCACTTCGGCATCATGGTGATGTTTCAGCGGTTTCATCAAGGTCGCGATCAGGTCGGTACAGCTGCCGACCGGTTCGGCCAGGACATAATCTGGATAATCCAGGGTCTGCAGTTCGGCCAGCTTGGCGGCAAACTGGTCGAAATTGCAGCAAAAGCAGCCGCCTGTTACTTCGAGAACCGGGAAGCCCTGACTGTGGAGGTATTCTGTATCGACCAGGTGCGAGCCCTGGTCGTTGGTGACGATGCCGACCTTGTTCCCGGCGGCAGTCAGGCTGCGGGCCAGGGCCAGGATCGAGGTAGTCTTGCCAGCGCCTAAAAATCCGCCGACGATCATCAGTTTTGTCAGGGGCATATCGATTCTCCTATCGGTAAAGTTCACGGTAAAGCTAACGGATGAACGGTTGGACGGATGGACGATAATGGCTCCAGCAGATCGGAAGCTGTCGACCTGATGGAGCCGATTCGAACCGATCACTTAGAGCTTGTCGAGAAATTTCGCCAGCTGGCGCGGCGATATGATGTTGCCGGCCGAGATCTGCTCATCGTCGATCAGGATCGCCGGCAGTTTCTCAACTTCGAAGCCTTCGATCTGCCAGACTTCGCGCGGGTGGCCGATTTCCACGATCTCCCAGGTAAAATCTGAACGAGACGCTGCAATTTTCTGCAGCGTCTCCATATTCAGGTGATTGACGATGACGCAGGCCGTGCAAGGGCTTTTCTGCACGATCAGGCGGGCATGGTGGACTTGGCGGGTCATGGGATCAGAGGCCTTTCTTGGCCAGGGCTTCTTTCAGGACCTGGCTGAACAAGGTATCATCCGGAATGATCGAGATGAACTTGATTTCACCATCGACGACAATCGTCGGGATGTTGCTGACGCCGAGCTTCATCATCGCGACAACGCCTTCTTTATCCTTGATGCGATGTTCCTTGAAGGCGATTTTGTCGCCGAAGACCTTGGCTGCGCGGTAGACGGCTTCCATCATGTACTGGCAGGGTGCGCAGGATTCGGAGTCGAGGGTGATGACGTCGATGTAGACTTTGCTCTGGTCATTGTAATCCGGCAGTTCGGCATCGACACCTTCCAGCGGGTTGGAGCTTTCCATGAACTCAGCGATTTCGCCATGGACCAGGGAGGCGATCGCCTTGACGTTCTCGACCGGCACATCGAATGCCATGTCGCAGCCGGGGGCCAGGATATAGCCCTTGGTGCCGCCAATAGCCATGCAGTTCATCGCGTCATTGACGTTGTCAGTCGGGGTGCCGAACAGCATGACGACGGTCAGCTTGATGTTGCCGCCGAACGACAGGCCATACTTGCGACACATGTCGCGGACAAAGTCGAGCGGGATGTTTTCGTCGATCGACAGGCCGTCGGCATGGCACTGGCACATCACTTCGATGTTGTTCTTGGCATTGCCGCAGACGAAGAGGTTGCCAAGCTTGCCCTGGGCGCGGATATAGTCGAAGATCTCCGTCATGTACTTCTGGCAGAATTCGGTGAAATTGTCCGGGGAGATCTGCGAGGTCATCGGGTCGACGACTGCGATGATGTCGACGCCGGTATCGATGTACATCTGGCTGGTCTTGATCGCGACCTTGGTTGCCAGTTCCATCAGCTCATGCACGAGTTCCGGTTCGTCGATCATGTTGTAGAAAATGTCAGTGCCCATCAGGTGCAGGGCCAGGGTGAACGGGCCGGTGATCAGGCCGTAGATGGCCTTTTCCTTGCCGATGGTGTCGCAGATCCGGCGCATGGCGTCCAGGACGATCGGGAAGCGGCCATCGTTTTCGCCGGGGATCTTGAGATCAGAGATCATCATGCCTTCTTCGAGCGGGTGGCTGGAAACGGCCGGCGGGTTGAACTTGGCCCACTGCAGCTTGCAGCCCATCGCTTCGGCTTCGATCTGGAGGTCGAACAGGGCCGGTATGCCATCGGGACGGTACTCTTCGACTGCCTTGGTCATACCCTTGACGATCAAATCGGCTGAATGGAAATATTCATCGGCATTAACACCGATCAGTTTGGCGGCGTGGCAGCCAACAAACGGCACCCACGGTGCGCGCGGGGTTTCTTCATTACGGATGGCGGCTAAAACAAGTTCTTTAGAATTCATGGGCGAACCCTCCATCGATTCTGATGTTTATCAAATCTGGCATTGATCAGTTCTGGCCTGCAAAGATGCCTGTGCTAGTCGGAAAATTTAACGTCTGGATTTTCAGGCGATCTTGCCAGCCACGGCGGCGGCGGCAGCATCAGCGGCTGTCGCCGCGTCCGGGGTGTAAATGTCGGCGCCGATGCTCTTGGCGAACGATTCGTTAACCGGTGCGCCGCCGACCATGAAGATGACTTTGCTGCGGATGCCAGCAGCTTCGGCAGCTTCAATGACGGTCTTCATCTCATTCATGGTGGTGGTCAGCAGGGCTGAGCAGCAGATGACCTGGACATCCTTCTCGATGGCCATTTCGATGAACTTATCGGCAGGTACATCAACGCCGAGGTCGATGACTTCCAGACCTTTGCCTTCCATCATCATGGCGACCAGGTTCTTGCCGATGTCATGGAGGTCACCCTTGACGGTGCCGATGACGACGCGGCCGGAGGCCTTGACGCCTTCAGAAACGAGCAGGGGCTTCAGGATGTCGGTCCCGGCTTTCATGGCCCGGGCTGCGATCAGGACGTCCGGAACATAGACCTCGTTGTTTTTGAATTTGACACCGACGACACCCATGCCAGACAGCAAGCCATCGCTGAGAATCTGGGCGGCACTCATGCCTTCATCCAGGGCCTGCTGCACCAGGGCCTTGACGTCCTTGGCCTTGCCTTTTTGAAGCGACTCCGAGATCTTGTTCAGGATTTCCGTGTTCATTAGTAGTTCCTCCAGATATTTGATTTGCTTGCACCATTTCAGTTTAAAGCGTTTTCAATTCAGCTGTTTGTAAAACCCGTCATTCATGGCACAGTCTTATGATCATTCGGCCAGGATAATTAATCCGACATAGGAAACTATGTCCGGGCCATTGTTGTACTTGAGGCCACAGGTGGTCAGCATGGGCGTAACAAAGATGCCATAGGCTTCGACCGAAGGGATGGCTTCTTCCGGATGGCGGCAGGGTTCGTCGGGATAAGTGCACTTCGGGCACAGGTTACAGCAGCCGGCGTCGAGGGCCAATATTTTCCGGCCGGGGAATCGGGTGCGGACAGCTGCGTGAATTTGGCGAAATATTGCGAAATGACGCTTGCGGGCTTCCATCATGCCAGGATAATCATATGAATCTTACAACAACTCAGTTGCTACAGGATTAATGATAGCTTGATCCCACGCCAGATGCCATCATGAATCATGCTCATCAATTTATATTTCTTGCTACGTTCGAAAAAAACCGGACAATCAAAAATAGATTTTTTGATCTCAAGGATATGAACCCAATTCCTACACTGGCTGGGCTTGCTCTAAGCTGATCGCCACACTTCAGTCACAGTCCAGCATCGCTGGATGCGCCACCAAAACGAAATACGCTGTGCCACTACAAAAAATCTGCCGGATACCCAAAGGATATCCGGCAGTATTTTTCTTGTGTTATTTGGGGGAGGTTAGCCGATCTTGACCCACTGGCCGGTCTTGGCCGATTCGATGCAGGCTGCGATCGTGCGGTCGACGCGATAGCCGAAGTCGAAGGTGCTCGTATAGGGCTTGCCGTCGAGAACGGCGGCGAACAGCTCATGGAATTCCACTACTTTGGTGTCATTGTAGCCGATGGCGATGCCGCCGGCGCCAAAGAAGGTGCCATAATCGCCGTGTTCGGGATTGAGCAGGACGGTGCGGAAACCACGGTCGGCCGGGTCATCCGACTTGAAATAGACGTTGACTTCCATCATCTTCTCGAGGTTGTAGAAGACGGTGCCGAGGGTGCCCTGGATTTCAAAGGACAGGAAGTTCTTGCGGCCGGTGGCAATGCGGCTGGAGCCGAGGGTGCCGATGGCGCCGTTCTTGTACTGGACCAGGATCTGGATCAGGTCATCGTTTTCGACGGCCTGCATCTCGGTTGAACCCGCCGACTTCGGGCGTTCCTTGATCACGGTGCTCTGGATGGCGCTGACGGCTTCGATGTCGCCCATCAGGGTCTGGGAAACGCTGAAGAGGTGGGAGCCGAGGTCGCCTAGGGAGCCGCAGCCAGCGAATTTGTTGATGTGGCGCCAGGTGATGGGCAGCTGGGGATCGAGCAGCATGTCCTGGTCATAGGTGCCGGTGAAGCGGACGAGCTGGCCGAGCTTGCCGGACTGGATCAGGTTGCGGATATAGGCCGTCGCCGGATTGGTGAGCTTGTTGTAGCCGACATAGTTGACAACATTGTGCTTGGCAGCCATTTCAGCCAGTTCCTTTGATTCAGCGGCAGAGATGCTGAGCGGCTTCTCGCAGAAAATATGCTTGAGCATTTTGGCGTCCATGCCTGTGGCTGAGAGCTGCACTGGATTAATGATGTCCATTCCCATTTCGACAAAATCATCCAGGAAGCTGACGACGCTGCCGCAGGTGTGGTAGAAGGTCTTCCAGTTCGTGTTCTGGTGCACCCAGTCGTTCATCCGCTTGTAGTAGGGTTTGTACAAGCTCTGGAAGATGTCGGTGGAGAAGAATCCGGCGTTCTGGGTGCCGAAGTCTGTGCCGCTGATCCACACGATCTGGATCCGGTCACCGACCGCCTGCTTGTAGATTTCCAGGTTCTTGAGCATGATCTCGGTCTGGTATTCGAAGACCGATTCGACGTATTCCGGATAAAGGATCTGGGCCATCATCCACTCGTCAAACTTGCGGATGCCGCGGGGGCTTTTCTCGAAAGCACCGGGGATGTAGCCGGGGTCGCCGAGCCCGCCGCCGCCGAGGTTGCCGATGATTGCATACTCAGTCGTTTCGAACAGGCGCTTGGATTCTTTCTCAAAGTACTTGGCCGTATCGTCGCTCAGGATACTGTACAGGTTCTTGAAGTCCTCAACGGGAGTCAGATCGTCTTCATCGACTTCGGTCGAACGGTCGATGATGTCAAAGAAGTAGCCGCCGGCCGGCATGTAGGTGCTGGGTTTCGCGCTGCGGTCACCCTGGGGGTACATCTTGATGCCGCCATCTGGCAGGATGTCATAGGCATTGGCGGCAGCGATGTAGGTCGGGGTGCCATCCGGCATCTTGAAAATTTGCTTTGCGCCATTTGGTACGCCGAGGGAATTGGCCGGGTGATTCATGCCGATGACGTCAGCGCCGACGACTTTGCGCAGATCCTCATCGACTACACCCAGCATCTGGATGATTTCAAATACGTCAAGGGGCTTTTCCTCGAGGCCATAATATTTCCGCAGTTTGTAGAGGGCAGAAACACTGATGCCAGTTTGGCCAGTTGCGCCCAGGTCGATCGGTACTCTGTCAGGCGTCTTGTGATTAATTGCTGCCGAAACACGCTCTCTCGAATTCATTGTTCTTTCCTCGATTGCTATTATTCTTTTGTTTTTTTGGTGGATTTGACGATATAGGTTAGATTTGTTACCCTATGCTTGTATTTTATACCCGTTTTGAGGAGCCTTAAATAAAAATTGTTGCTCAGCCGTTTAGAAATCTTGCTATAATTGAATTTAAGGAACCGCTGATTAAAGCAGGTTTTTTGATGCTACGCCCTGATTTGGCAAATTTTTCCGTGCGAACAGCAACCAGAGCCGCTTTAGAGGGCACATATTCTTGATATTTTGACCTATTTTGCGGTTTTTACCGCATGATGGGCAGACCTATCCCTTTTGAGGTCGTAAGGATCGCCCTGCACGAACACAGGCATAGAGATTCGAACTCGCAAACAGGATATGAAGCCGATTCAGATTCTTCTGGATGCCACGGTAGATTGTCTTTCGAAATCCGCATTGTACTTTGACAAATCGAAAGGGATGTTCCACTTTGCTTCGCACGGCCGATTTCTGCCGCTCAATTGCTCTTTCCCATGCCTGGCCATCGTTTGCAAATTTTCGGTAGGCCCTTCCAGGGCGGCGGTTGATCCGGTAGTCGATCCCGGAAAGATGTGCGTCTGAGGCAATTTCCTCGCGCTTCTCGATCCCCAGATATCCGGAATCGCCATATACCACCTCATCGTCCGATCGAATCAACTTGGCAGTTTCGGCAATATCGTGGACATTAGCCGGTGTGGCTGTCACCTTGGTCACATAGCCCGTACCAGCATCAACGCCAACATGGGCCTTCATGCCGAAGCGCCACTCGTTACCCTTCTTCGTCTGATGCATTTCTGGATCTCGCGCTTTGTCCTGGTTTTTTGTCGAACTCGGTGCACTGATGATGGTGGCATCAACGATTGTTCCACCGTGCATGATCAGGCCGTTTGCTTCCAAAACTCCGTTGATAGCCTCAAACATCGCCTCGCCAGCCCGGCTTTCCTCCAGCATATGCCGGAAGTGCAACAGAGTCGTCGCGTCCGGCACCTTCTCGGTTAAAAAGTTCAATCCCATGAATTTTCGCATCGCGTAACTGTCGTAGATCGCATCCTCAACGCCCTCGTCCGACAAGTTGAACCAGCATTGCAACAGATACATGCGCAGCATCTTCTCAAGCCCCAATGGCTTTCTCCCGCGCGTGCGGTCTGGATAGTAGAACGGCTCAATCACTTTGACCCATTCTGCCCATGGAATAATCGCTTCCATCTGCTCCAGGAATGATTCCTTGCGCGTCCGGCGCGGGCGTCCTTTGTACTCCATATCGCTGAATGTCTGCTGCATCGTCTTGACCACCTGTTTGTTGATGCTTCTATTTTACTAAACTTCGATTGCCTTGAGAATTAATCAGCGGTTCCTTAAGGATTTTGCTCTCAACCTAGCCTGAAGTTGCTCATTTTCAACATAACGATATAAGGAGAACTTTAATGCTCAGCGGTGAAAAGGGTGTATTGCTAGGATCAGATTACTATTTCATGACGCCATCTTCGATGGCCCAGGAAGTCTTCTTTTATCCCTATATGTGCGGGCAATTTCGCTGCATCACGGGCTATGATGTCAAACGCGAAGATTACAGCAATTACCTGCTCATGTATGTCGCCAAGGGCCGCTGCAAAGTCGAATTTGAAAACCGCGAATATGATGCCAACGAAGGAGCCCTGATCTTCCTGAATTGCCATAAGCCGCACCGCTATTATGCTTTGGACTACCTCGATATCATCTGGCTGCACTTTGACGGGCACGACGCCGAAAACATGTACCAGCAGATCTATAACGCGAATGGCTTGATCACCAAGATTGATGACAACTCAATTGTGATCACTACCATCAAAGAAATCCTGATTGCGTACCGCAACAACCAGCGGCTGACCGAAGCCGACTTTTCCTGGAAAATCTATCGCCTGTTGTGCCACCTGCTGGCAACACCCTCCCTCTCGATCACGCCCAGCCAAAGGGACAGCATCAACCAAGCCATTGCCTTTATTGATGACCACTACTGCTCGGATATCAACCTGGCCGATGTCGCCGCCCACATCAACATGAGCGTCTACCACTTCTCACGGCTGTTCAAAAAGAAGGTCGGCCAGTCGCCATACCATTACATCTTGATCCTTCGCATTAACAAGGCTAAGACGCTACTGAAGTCAACAACCCTCTCGGTCAAGGAAATTGCTGTGAATGTCGGTTTCAACAGCGAGTCCAACTTCAATAGTGCCTTCTCGGAAAAAGTCGGCATCCCGCCGCAAAAATTCCGGGAATTCCCGTTGTAATCGGTACAGGTATTCCCGCATTATTGCTAAAGGTATTTCACCTGAAAAAGCTTTCTGGTGCCAGGCAGTTCATTCTGCGTGACGCACAAAAAAGCCGTTGGATTTTTATGAATCCAACGGCTCAGACTGCGGACAAAGATATGCGCGCCCTAAGAGAATCGCTTACCTTAATATTCGAAAGTTCTTCATTAAGTTTGTTCATTTCCATTTTTATGACCTCTAAAACTCATCTTCTTCAAGTATTATTTTCAATTTTTTTCGGACACGGTGTAATCGCGTTGCAATTGCAGAGGGTTTTTCCTGAGCGCCGAACATTAATCGAGTCGCAATCGAGCCGCGCGGGTGCCGACTGATCGCCATCAGTTTAGCTAAAATCAGGACCAGGGATCTTTTTTTGAAAGGTCCCTTTTCTTTTTGCTACAGCACGTTGCTCAAGCTACACATTTCTTCCTCCCAGTCCGTTATACTTCAATTCGTCGATAAGAACTGATGCAATTCATAACGAAAGCAACCAGGATAAGTAGTTGCTATATTTCAGGAGGAATATCAATGAGTATGTTCTGTTATCAATGTCAGGAAGCCGCCAAGGGAACTGGCTGCAGTGTGATGGGTGTATGCGGCAAAAACGAGCAGGTGGCGAACCTGCAGGATCTGTTGGTTTACACGCTCAAGGGCGTTGCCGAGATTGTGGTCAAGGGAAACCTGGACATCAAGGATTTCCGGCCGGTCAACCACCAGGTGTTCAATTCCTTGTTCATGACCATTACCAATGCCAATTTCGATGAAAAGGCCATTGAAAAGGAAATCAAGAACCTGATCACCATGCGCAATAACCTGAGAAGCATGCTCTTTGTCGAAACCCCCAAGACTGGATTTTTCAAAAGACTGTTCGGCGGCAAGCGTGAATCCCCGGATCCAGCTGTCGTTTATCAACTGCATGATGCCGCAACCTTTGAAGTGGATTCCAAGGCAGACATGCTGAAAAAAGCCGCGACGGTTGGCGTTCTGGCAACCGAAAACGAAGATGTCCGCTCTTTGCGCGAATTGATCACCTACGGCTTGAAAGGCCTGGCCGCTTATGGCCACCATGCTTTAAACCTGGGCAAGGAAAACGACGAGCTCTATGTTTTCACCTACAAGGCCCTTGCTGCCACCCTCGATGACAGCCTGTCCGCTGGTGACCTGGTCGCCCTGACCCTGAAAACCGGTGAATATGGCGTGAGCGTGATGGCCCTGCTCGATGAAGCTAATACTTCAAAGTACGGCAATCCGGAGATCACCCAGGTCAATATTGGTGTGCGCAAGAATCCGGCCATCCTGATTTCCGGCCACGACCTGTCGGATATGGAGCAGCTCCTGGAACAGACCAAAGGCACCGGGGTCGATGTCTACACCCACAGCGAGATGCTGCCGGCCCACTACTATCCGGCCTTCAAGAAATATGATAACCTGGCCGGCAACTACGGCAATGCCTGGTGGAAACAGGCATCCGAATTTGAGTCCTTCCACGGTCCGGTTCTCTTTACCACCAACTGCATCGTCCCGCCGACCAATGATGCATTAAAAGGCCGCATCTTCACGACCGGTGCTTCCGGTTTCCCCGGCTGCCAGCACATTGAAGCCGACGCGCAGGGCAAGAAGAATTTCTCCCAGATCATCAAGCTGGCCAAAACCCTGCAGGCTCCCGAAGAAATCGAAACCGGTTCGATTATCGGCGGTTTTGCCCATGAGCAGGTTTTTGCCCTGGCCGACAAAGTGGTCGACGCCGTTAAATCCGGTGCCGTCAAGAAGTTCTTCGTTATGGCAGGCTGCGATGGCCGGATGAAGAGCAGAGATTACTACACCGAATTTGCCGAGAAACTGCCCCAGGATACCATCATCCTGACCGCAGGCTGCGCCAAGTACAAATACAACAAGCTGCCCTTGGGTGACATCGGCGGCATTCCCAGAGTGCTCGATGCCGGACAGTGCAACGACTCTTACTCCCTGGCCCTGATCGCCCTGAAGCTGAAAGAAGTATTCGGCCTCAACGACGTGAACGAGCTGCCCATCGCTTACAACATCGCCTGGTACGAACAGAAGGCCGTTATCGTTTTGCTGGCCCTGCTGTACCTGGGTGTGAAAAACATCCACCTGGGTCCGACACTTCCCGCCTTCTTATCGCCCAACGTGGCCAAGGTCCTGGTCGATAGCTTCGGCATCGCCGGCATCGGCACCGCCGACGCGGACGTGGCGCTCTTCATGGGTCAGTAATCTGAACAGAATTGGGTTAACCTGACAGATTGGCTCACATTGCATCAACCGATAGGTAGCTACGCATTTATCACGGTAGCTTCCTATCGGTTTTTATATTTGCATTTGTCAACGAGCAGTCAGGAGGCTGGTCAAGTAGTCCCGGAGGGGGCAGCAAGATCTTTTTGCAGAGGCCTGTTTTCAGTGCTATCAGTCTTCATGTTCTGAGTGTTTGCATAAACCCTGCAGGTGGTTTGTCCCGCGATAACGCAGATAGAGGAGTTTGATGCGGTCAAGCAGCTCATAGACCCCGGCCAGAGCCGCGGAAAAAACAGTCCAGGAAATCGGCTCAATGTGCGGATTTGAAAACGCCAGCTACTTTTGCCGGGTTTTCCGGCAGATTGTAAAAATCTCACCGCAGGCGTATCGACAAATCCATTGATCCGATTAACCCATATGTCTCGATCTTATTCTTACATCGTGTAGAGTTCGTCGAGGCGGGCCTGGATTGTTTCGCTTTCGAGGTATTCATCCATCGGCAGGCCGCTGTCGAAGACGCCGCCGGGGGTGAGTTCGATGACGCGGTTGGCGATTGTCTCGATGAACTTGTAGTCGTGCGAGGAGAAAAGCATCGAGCCCTTGAAGGCGATCAGGCCGTTGTTGACGGCGGTGATCGATTCGAGGTCGAGGTGGTTGGTCGGTTCGTCGAGGATCAGGACATTGGCTGATGAGAGCATCATTTTCGAGAACATGCAGCGCATTTTTTCGCCGCCGGAGAGGATGTTGACTGGCTTGAGCGCTTCGTCGCCGGAGAAGAGCATCTTGCCCAGGAAGCCGCGGCAGTAGCTTTCGTTCTGGTCGCTCGAGTACTGGCGGATCCAGTTCACCAGGCTCAGCTCACAGTCGTCGAAAAATGAGGTGACGTCCTTGGGCAGGTAGGCCTGGCTGGTCGTCGGGCCCCAGCGGAACGAGCCGGAATCAGGCTCGACCTCTCCGGCCAGGATCTGGAACAGCAGGGTGCGGGCCTGTTCATTGCGCGAGAGGAAGGCGATCTTGTCGCCGCGATTCATCGTGAAACAGACATTGTGCAGGATTTTTTCGCCGTTGATTGTCTTGCAGATGTTGTCGACAAACAGGATGTCCTTGCCGGCTTCACGTTCGGGGGTAAAACCGATGAACGGGTAGCGGCGGGTCGATGGGCGGATCTCGTCAAGCTGGATTTTTTCGAGCATCTTTTTACGCGAAGTTGCCTGGCGGGCTTTGGAGGCATTCGAACCGAAGCGGGCGATAAAGGCCTGCAGCTCCTGGATGCGGTCTTCTTTTTTGCGGTTGCGCTCATTCATCAGGCGCAGCATCAGCTGGCTCGACTCATACCAGAAGTCGTAGTTGCCGACAACGAGGCGGGCCTTGCCGAAGTCGATGTCGAGCATATGCGTGCAGACTTTATTTAAAAAGTGGCGGTCATGCGAAACGACGATGACCGTGTTTTCGTATTCGATCAGGAATTCCTCGAGCCAGCGGATCGCCCGGAAATCGAGGTGGTTGGTCGGTTCGTCGAGCAGCAGGATATGGGGGTTGCCAAACAGGGCCTGGGCGAGCAGGACCTTGACCTTGTCACTGGGCTTGAGGTCGCCCATCAGCAGGCGGTACTGGTCGCGAGCCACACCAAGGCCCATCAGCAGCTTTTCGGCATCAGTCTCGGCGTCCCAACCGTTGAGCTCGGCAAATTCGTGCTCGAGGTCGGCGGCGAGCAAGCCGTCTTCGTCGGAAAAATCGGGCTTGGCGTAAAGCGTGTCCTTGGCCAGCATGATCTCGTACAGGCGCATGTGGCCCATGATCACGGTATCGATCGCCGTATAGTCGTCAAATTCAAAGTGATCCTGCTTGAGAGTCGCCAGACGTTCGCCCGGCGTAATCGACACGCTGCCGGTTGATGGCTCGATCTCACCGGACAAAATGCGGATAAAAGTTGTCTTGCCGGCGCCGTTGGCACCGATCACGCCATAACAGTTGCCCGGCGTAAATTTAACATCGACCTCGTCAAACAGCTTCTTGCCGCTAAACTGAAGTCCAAGATTGGTCACAGTAATCATGAAAAGGTAATCCTCCGGTCTGAACTATCCTATCCCGGCAGGATGCCCTGCAGCGGGGAAATTGGGCAAATACGCTGGAAATTGAGTGTTTACACGGGTAATCGCGTCAATACGCTGGAATGTTAGTATTGACACGGGAAATCGTGTAAACACGCTGAAAACACACAAGGATTGGGATTATACCACAGTTCACGGCCGGGGGCAAAAAACAAATTGGATGCAAACGGTTGCACTTTATTGCTTGCAGACTACTGGATTCCCTCGCCGTACAACCATTCCAGATGGGGCAAACAGAGGCCCCGGCGAAGATAATTTCCTGCGAACGTTATCCTGGCGGCGATGACATTTCAGGTGACAGTGAGGCCTGCAGAGGGTATATTTTAGGTATCGACCAGAAAATGATTGCCTGTTGACAGGTAGACCGGTCAGATTTGCATAAAAGGAGCATCCGATGCTCAACTATTTTTTAGTCAATGCGCTCATGCTGATTGGGCTGATCTCAATCGCTTTTTTGATCTACCATGCTGGCAGGGATTCCGTTCAGAAACACCCGAAACTGGCCAGAGTTTTTTTCGGAATTCTGGCCGGCATAGCTGGCGCCTTGCTGATGAGGCAAAGTTTTGAAACGAGCAGCGGCGTTCTCCTCGGGTATAGAAATTATAATATCGGCATCGCCGCATTGTTCGGGGGTTTTGGTCCGGCCGCCATCGCCGCAACCATCATGTTTACCTATCGTGTGCTGACGATAGGATTCAATCAGACTACCATGACGCTTCTGTTCAGTTTATCGATACTGACAATCGGAGCGACAATCCTGTCGAAATATGTTCATAAGTTGATCTATCAATGGATTTATTTTTGCATGCTGAATATTGCAGTGACTTCTATCGCTCTTTATAGCCTGTTGCATAAAGAACAGAACTCCCTGGGCGTATTTGCCAACTTTTATATGGGACACATCCTTCTATCCATTATTATTTACATCATTCTGAAACTATATATTGATTATGACAAGATGTATAACAAATTGGCCGAGGAATCCATTTTGAACACCCATGATCCCCTTACAGGACTGAAGAACAGAAATGCGATCAGGATACTGAAAGCGGATTTGAAGGAGCGCGAACCTCTGTCAGGAAAGCGGTCTGTCATATCTATCGACATCGACAACTTCAGGCTGGTGAACGATGCGCTGGGTCACCAGGCTGGAGATCGTATGATCATTGATTTATCCCAAAAGATAACATCATGCATTGGCGATCGTGGGGATGTGTATCACACGGATGGCGATGAATTTGTCGTCATTTTAGAATCAGCAGATTCAGGCATGATTCAAGAGCTCGCGAACGAAATCCTTCACGATTTAGCGAATCAGATCATGATCAACAAGCGGCTTTACTTCCTCACAGCCAGCATAGGCATATGTATTGGGGTGGCAGGAGAAACACTGGATCAGGCGATCGAAAATGCTGATACGGCCCTATACCTCGCGAAAAAGGAGAAGAATTCAGCGAAACTGTACTTACAGGAAATGGAGAAAGTCCGGACTCGAGAGGCGATTCTCGAGGAAGACCTGCGAAGCGCGCTTGAGAAGAAGCAGTTGGAACTATATTTTCAACCCATTTATGATGTCAGGAAAGGCGTCATCAATCAGGCTGAAGCACTTCTCAGATGGAATCATCCGGAATTCGGTCGAGTATCACCGGCTGATTTTATACCGATTGCGGAAAGAACAAAATTAATTCTGCCAATCACCGACTGGGTGATCAGGCAGGCCTGTAAAAAATTGGCTGAGTGGAAGGCCATCGGAATTGAAGGTATCATCGTCAGCGTCAACCTGACCTTTATCTCCTTTGAGAATCGAAGCGATGAACTGACGGCGTACATTGTCAATTCAATCAAAGAGGCTGGAATAGATCCGTCCAGTCTCAAGCTTGAAATCACGGAGAGCACCCTGATGCATGATTCCGAAGAAATCATCAAGGTTTTCCATGATATGAAACGGATTGGCGTCAAACTGGCGCTGGATGATTTCGGCACCGGATACTCTTCTTTCGGGTATATGAAGGACCTTCCGCTGGACATTATGAATTGGATCGATCTCTGATTTCTGATATTTTAACGAGTGAAAAGGATCGGATGATCGTGAGCTCCATGATCACGATCATCCATGCCCTTGGTTTTGAGGTTGTTGTCGAGGGAGTCGAGACGAAGGAGCAGTATGAGCAACTGAAGCAGTACGACTGTGACTATATTCAAGGATTTCTGTTCAGCCAGCCGCTGCCCGCAGATGAATTCGTGAACTATTACCGTTTTATGAAAGAGAATGAACAACCAGCCATTGAAATCAAGGATTCCGGATCCGTTTATGTTATGTAAAGTTGTTATCAGGGCTTTGTCTATTGGGGCAGTCCTTGCAGGAATAGCCGTACCAGCCCGGCATCATAGGCTTTTCCGCTCAGTGCCTCCAACTGACGGCTGGCTTCCTGCCGGGACAGCCTGTCCCTTCTGACCATGATTTCATAATCGCTGGCCAGTTTGATGATCCTGGCGAAGAGGGGTATTTCGTCGCCTTTGAGCCCTTTCGGATAGCCCATGCCGTCAACTCGTTCGTGATGGGCCAGTACTGTTTCGGCAATATTGAAATAGTCACTCGCCGAATGGAGAATATAGTAGCCAATCTGGGCATGCTTATTTAATACTTGATCCGACTGGCTGACAGCAGGCGATTGGCTGACAGCAGGCGATTGACTTGCAGCCTCCGGCTGGCTGACAGCGGCTGCCGCAGATCTGGCCCAACAGGCGCCGATGCTGATTTCACCAATATCGTGAAGTGCGCCGGCCAATTCAAGTTCGGCGATTTCAGCATCCTTCAGGCCCAGGGCCCTGCCAATTTGCGAGCAAAGCCGGGCAACATTCTGGCTATGGATCTGTTTGTCCGGATTCTGCTGGAAAATATTCCCGATGATGCTTTTGACCATCTCATTCCTGAATCGGCCGCCAGCTACAATTTTCTGCTGGTACATTGAATCCTCAGCCGTCCTGAAAGCTTCGGCGAGGGAAGAAGCATACGCGTCCTCCAAAGTGGTGAAGCCGATCGAAACGGATAATCTCATATACCCGATTTTCGCATTCTGGCAGGCGTCGGCCAGTCTGCTGGCGATTTCCAGGATCTGGGCTGAGCCGGTACGCGGCAAGATCATGGCAAATTCATCACCGCCAATCCTGGCCATGATGTCATCGGCCAGCGCCAGGCTGGACAAAATACTGGCAAAGGCTGCCAGCAGCTGGTCGCCGCATTCATGGCCAAATGCATCATTGGTCAGTTTAAGCCCGTTAACATCGGCAACGACCAGCGTCAGCGGCAGACGGTCAGCCGTCAATGGTTTGCTGATCATCTCCTCGTAGAAGTAACGGTTATACAGGCCAGTGAGCTGGTCATGATAGCTGATGTACCTGATCCGAGCTTCCTGCTGCTTTCTCTTTTCAATATTGCGGCTGACTCCCACTGCTTCTATTTCGTGAAGGGCGTTGTAACGATAATTGGCTGAGTACTCTACCCAGATGGTACGGCCGTCTTTACAGGTCTGCTGGATTTCATCGTAAAACCCTTCAGATGCCCCCTGGCTGATAAACGCCGGCAAAGTATTGGACATCCTGTTGCGCACGGTTGTGAGTGAATCCGGTATCAGCATTTCTTCCAGCTTCAATGAAACTGCTTCCTCAGCCGTGTATCCCAGCAGCTGCCTGACGGATGGGCTGAAATAAGTGAATCTCATTTTATCCACATTAAGCACCCAGATCACATCGGTCGTATTTTCCGTTATCAGGCGATATTTTTCTTCACTGGCTTTCAACGCGGACTCATATTGATGGCGCTCGGTCATATCCCTGCCGATCCCAAGAATGCCGATAATCTCCCCTTTATGATTCAGCAGAGGTGCTTTCTTATTGTCGACCAGGCGGACGGCTCCATCCGGATAAGCAAGCTGCGCCATGATACTCTGCGGCTGGCCGCTGCGGATGATTTCCTGGTCACTTTTAAGATACAATTCAGCATCAGCTGCGCTATGGAAGTTAAGAAGCTTTTTGCCGACAATTTCGCGCCTGGGCCTGCCCAGCAAGCGCTCGTATTCATGGTTGCAGCCCAGGTAAACGCCAGTCAGGTCTTTATAAAAAATAAAATCCGGAATCGAGTCGATGACCTGATTCAACAGGGCTTGCTGTTCCTGCAGCTCATCTTGAAGGGCCTTTTGCACAGTGAAATCGATGACACTGACAATAAATCGCTTGTGCGGCCCCATTTCCTGAAAACTGCTTTCAGACTTATACCATCTTTCATCACCAGCGAGGGGAGATTGATAAGTCAACGTTTGTTTTTTACCCGATACTAAAGCAGCCATTCCAGGCTGTTGGATCATCGATATTTGTGATCATTGATATTTTTTTATGATACACCATCTATAAACAAAATATACTTGCAAATAAAAAGAATACGAACCGGTTACCTGAAAGTCTCCGGTCCGTATTTGCTTTTGGATGAGGATCGCCAGTCCGTGTTCGGATGTCCCGGACCAACCCGGTGCTGCCTGGGCCTGATAGGTTAGCCGCCAACAATCAGGTCGGGAAAAAGCGTCTTGACATCAAAATCGGTTCCCTTGACAGTCTGGTAATTTACAACCTCCAACCAGCCGATCTCGCCCCTGGCATTGACGACCGAAACCCATTGCTTGTTGTCGCAATCCTTGAGGGTGACCTTCTCGCCCTTTTTGATTGTGATGCCGTCGCCCGGGTCGGTCCGTGACTTGCGCAGGGTGAAGGTGACACCGACTGTGTGCTGCTGGTTAATCGGATAGAGGTCCTTCTCGATACGGGCCAGCAAGCCGGCCTGGTTCAGGCTGTATTCATCCGCAAAGAATTGCATGATCGCCAGATTGCCAAAGGACGTGGTATGAACAAGATTATCCCCGGCAATCTTGATCCCGCCCATATAGGACTCATTGGTACGGCGATTCATGATTTTGCCATATTGGCCGCTGATTGTGCCGAGTGATTGCAGATTCTGGCCATCATAGCGATAGAAAGTCGTGCCGGCGTCCATGTCGAGACCCGCATAGCTGACGGTGATTTCGCGATAGCGGTCACTGGCGTCAATATCGCAGATATTGAATTGGGGTTCAAAGGCCCAGTCGCTGATATCGTGGCTGAGCTCGGTCATAGTCCTGGAGTCCAGCATAGAGCTGCCGACTTTTAAGGTGTAGTTGACATAGACGGTGAAATTTTCATCAATTATTCCAGTTTTGCGCCCTTCGGCTGTCAAGGTGATTGGCTCCTTCTGGCCGTCACTGTTCAGGTCGAAGGACTTGATCACAGTCATGTTTCTGTTTTTCGTCGTCACCTTGTCATAAGTGACCTTGTCGAGGGCTTCAAGCGGCTCCAGTACAAATGTCTCGGTCGGGGTCGTCGGGGTCGTCGGGGTCGTCGGGGCGCTGGTGTTGCTTGTTTCCTCGCTGGTCGTTGGGGTTGTCGTTGTGGAAGAGGTGACCGTGGTCGTAGCTGAGAAGATTGTGGTCGTCGTGATGCAGGCGGTGAGTGGCAACAAAAGGAGGGCGCAGAGCCAGAGCAGAACCAGAAGGCGACAAGAGCTGACTTTCAAGTGGGATTGACCTGACAGGGTAAAGAAACGCGCACGAGTTTGCATGTTGATTGCCTCCTTTGTGAAGCGCAACCGCGTCACCTGAACGGAAATTACCCGGGTAATGGCCGAAAGTGACCGGGCGAGCAGGGTTACAGCAGTCGGTTGGAGAATTTTCCCTTTTGGTTACGTGGTTGCTGGCATGTACTGATCGATGACGCCGCACTCGCCGTGGGATTCATCACCGACAGCATAGAATTTATTATCCTGGCGCTGGGCAACCGTATGGGCATAGCCGGCCGCGATCGATTTCACTTCCCGCCAGCTTGAGACATCACAGGGATTATAAACTGTCTCATCAACCTTGACGGTACCGCCGACAGCGATGACGGTACCATCCTTTTTTAAACCGACAGAGTGGATGCCCCCTGCCGCGATAGCAATGATTCCGTTCCACTGATCAATCTTACACTGGCCGTCCTGATTGTTGCCGGTCGCGACAACCGAGCCGTCCTTTTTCAGGCCGAGACTATGGGCATCGCCGGCATCAACAGCAACAATGTCCTTCCAGGACGAAACATTGCATTGGCCAAGGTTGTTATCCCCGGTAGCTACGACTGTGCCGTCCTTTTTCAGACCCAGTGTGAACGCACCGCCCGCGCTGATAGCAATGATATCCTGCCAGGTGTTTACATCGCATTGGCCTTTGCTGTTATCACCCGTTGCGATGACTGTGCCATCCTTTTTCAAGCCTACCGAGTGCGCACCCCCCGCGGCGATGGCGGCAATGTCCCGCCAGGCGGTCACATCGCACTGTCCCTTGTCCCTGGCACCGGCCGCGACAACATTGCCGGCCGACCGCAAAGTGAGCATGTGGCTGTAGCCAGCCGCAAGGGCAGCGCCGTTGCTCCAGCCGCTGCATTCATCAAAGTTGAAGTTTTTACCTTCACCACCCATTAATCCAAAGGAGTCAAAGGACATGAAGATGTTGAAGTCCTGGCCGGCATCATAGGCATACATCGGGTAGGATTCACCCTCCGGGAGCGGAGTCGGCAGCAAGGAAAGGTCCGATTTAGCAACAACCGATTTACCTGTACCATCCGGATTCATTTGATTAAGGGAAAAGACCAATCCCGTTGACAACGAAAAATCAAAGCTCATGTAGCAGACCTGATCGGCAAAGATATAGATCAGGCTGGCGTTTTCGTCTGCCAGTATGGTTTGCCCGGTCCCGTCAGACTTGATCTTGCAGAACTGGAAGGTAGACGGGCTCTGACCGTCCGCCGATCTGTTTTCGATGCCATAAAAGATCCAGTCATTCTGGATATTGATGTTGCCGCTGCCAAGTACACCGATTTTCGAGATCGAAGATCCATCGGTTTTCATCCTGAACCAGGTATAGTTCCCCGACTGACTGTCGCTGGCTAGCAAGCCGTAATATATCCATGTATCCTGGACAGCGAACGATTTAATGTCTTCCTGTGAAAGCAGCGTTTTCATCGTGCCGTCCGTTTTTATTTTGTACAGACATCCTCGTTCGCTGCCCGTTTCCAGATAATAAATCCAGCCCTGATCGAAAATAAATTCCATCATCTGGTCTTCGGAGAGCACCGTCAACTGGGACCCGTCGGTTTTCATGCTGGAGAGTCTGACTTTGAAATCCTTGAATTCTTCGATAAAAATAGTATCGCCGTCCACATACACAAATTGCGGTTTCATGTCCCCCAGCTGCGTCCGCTCTGAACCATCCGTTTTCATCTTGAAAAGCTTGCCATTCGCTGGATCCAGCTGGTCCTGTGTCGAGTTGACGAAATAAAGCCAGTCATCAACCAGGTTGATGCTTCCGGCTGCAGAGTCACTCAATTTGACTTTATTGCTGCCATCGCGCTTGCTCTTGTAAAACTTCGCTACTGTCAGGTCTGTGTAGTAAACCCAGTCGTCCTTTATGCAAACCATGCCTGAGTTTAATATATTCAGACTGGAGGTCGCGTTGCCGTTCCGGGCTGTAGTTGTGCCGGAGGTTGTGTTGCCGTTTTGGGTTGCAGCCGTGTTCTTTGGCCCGCAGCCGGCCGGCAGACCTGCTAACAAAGTCAGGATGAGGATCAAGGCAATCACTTTATTCCGTTTCACTGGCGTCACGATTCCTTTCTGGCAGCTGTCACCACAGATCGATCCTTCAAACAAGCTGAAACGAATAAGACACGAAAGGACTGATTCCCTGACAAATGATGTAAATCATGCCAAAATCCTGTTGTACCAGCAGCCGACTGTAGTGTCTAATGATTAACAGGCGCTCCTGCTATTCATTATACACCGGTTGATATAATATTCAACAGATCCGACCTGTATGGTATAATGAAAACATCGCTTAATTAAGACAAATCAGCCGGTCATTCAGAACTGTCAAATGTCAAATGGGGATTCGTGATTCAGGCATGAAATTGCCTGGGAGGTTCACATGGCAAAGGTTATGAGAGCCAGTGACATGAAAAAATGCATTGGCTGTTTTACGTGCATGAATATCTGTTCAATCGTCAATCGGCAGAATCATTCGTTAACCAAAAGTGCAATCAAAGTCCGTACGAGCGGCGGCATGACAGGGCGTTTCGTGGCGATTGTCTGCATCGCCTGCCAGGACCCGGCCTGTATGGAGGCTTGCCCGAGCGGGGCCCTGGTCAAGCGGGAAGGAGGCGGCGTCCTGCTGCAGACTGATAAATGCATTGGCTGTCGCCGCTGCGAAACCGCCTGTATCATGCAGTCTGTTTTCTGGGACGATGAGCTGCAAAAGCCGATCATCTGCCGCCATTGCGGATCCTGTACCCGATTTTGCCCGCACAAATGCCTGACGATGGAGGAGGCCTGAGCTTTATGCTGAATGAGAAATTTATCCGGGTCTTATATATCAACCTGACCACCAGCAAGATTCGCGTTGAACAGCGTGAAGATCTGCTTCCCTACCTGGGCGGGGTTGGCGTGGCAGCCAGGTTGCTGGAAGAAAACATGCATCCGGACCTGGATCCGCTGCACCCGGACCAGCCGATCGTTTTCGCGATCGGCGCCGGTACCTGGGTCTTCCCGGTCCTGACCAAGACGGTTGCCATGTTTATTTCGCCACTGACAGGCGAGCTGGGCGAGTCCTATGCCGGCGGCCGCCTGGCGATGTGCATGCTGATGGCTGGCTATGATGCATTTGTTATCACCGGCCAGGCGCCCAAACCGATCGGCGTCCGGATATCCAACAACAGCGTCGAATTCATCGACAACCGTGCCTTGTGGGGTCAGGACAGCACACCGACTGGCCGGGGCATTCGCGACCGGGTGGCCGGTTCCAGCGGCAAGCGCAGCATTATCCGGATCGGCCCGGCCGGGGAGAACAAGGTGGCTTTTGCCAGTGTCAACGTGGATTCCTATCGCCATTTCGGCCGGCTTGGCCTGGGTGCCGTGATGGGCAGCAAATACTTGAAAGCCATGATGGTTACGGGCGACCGCTCCTTTCATATCCAGAATAACCGGGAATATTTTAAGGTATACCAGCAGATCTATAAGAAATGCACCAGCACGGACATGATGGCTAAATATCATGACGATGGCACACCGGCAGGGGTCCTGCCGCTGAATGCTTCCAGTTCCCTGCCAACTCTGAACTTGCGTTCGACAAAATTCGAATTTGCCGAGGATATTTCCGGCGATGCCTTCGCCAGGAAAAACCTGGTCCGCAAGGTCGCTTGCACCGGCTGCCCCGTTGGCTGCATTCACATCGGCCTTTTCCGCCGGGAGTTTGACAAGGGTCATGAATATGAAGCTATCAGTGCCGCCTACGATTATGAGCTGATTTTTGCCCTCGGCAGCTATATTGGTGTCAAGACGACCGATGAAATTATCCACCTGATCGATGAAGTGGAAGAAACCGGGATGGACGCAATCAGCACGGGAATCTGCCTGGGCTGGGCTACTGAAGCCCTCGAGACCGGCCTGGTCACCGAAGAACAAACCATCGTACCCCTGAAATGGGGCGATAAAGAGGCCTATCTCAAGGCAATCCGCTATCTGGCTACCGGCAGGAACAAGTTTTATCGGGACCTCGGCCGCGGTACCCGGTATGCATCGTCAGTCTACGGCGGAGCCGATTTTGCCATGCAATTTGGCGGCAATGAAATGCCGGGCTATCACACCGGCTACGCCTCCGTAGTGGGGTTTGCCGTGGCCGCCCGGCACTCCCACCTGGACAATGCCGGTTACATGATTGATCAGGGCCTGAAGGAATTTAACGAACAAGCCATAATCGATAAATTATTCTTTGAAGAATATGACCGCTGCATGACCAACAGTCTCTGCATGTGCCTCTTTGCCCGCAAGGTTTATGACCACCAGACCATTCTCGATGCCCTGAACAGCATTGGCTATCATTTCACCGAGCAGGACCTGGTTGATATTGGCAAGCGAAACCTGCGGACCAAGATGCGGATCAAGGAGAAGCTTGGTTTCAACCAGAAAGCAGTGCGCCTGCCCAAACGGTTCTTCGAAACCACCACGATGCACGGCCAGGTCGATGAGGCGACAGCCTACCGGATGATCGACATCTATATCGGCCAGATCAAGGACATGATGAAAGAGCCCGATCCCCTGCTGGAAAGACTGGCTGCCGAGGCCTTGAAAAAGCCAGCTGTCAGGAAATAGCAAGGATCTTGGCTGACCTCCAGCTCGCTGTGATTCAGACTATGACCCTGCAAGCATACAAACTGCAAGAACACAAACTGCAAGTGCATGATCTTGCAGTTTGTGTTCTTGCATGTTAAGCATGATCCAAAACGGTCTGACAGGGGGCTGTGGAGTTTCTCAGATCAGGATAACAAAATGATTGCCTCAGTACCAGGCGACGCCAGGGATCCGTCCGGTTCCTGGTTCCATCATTGGCATCCATGCGCTGCGTAAACACATCGGCTGCGGTCCGAATGTACTCTGAATGGCCTCAACGAATTGGGCAAATACTATTGACAAACAATTGGTATCATACTACAATACCAATTGTAGCCGACAATGTCATTGGTGGCTGGCAATTTCGCTGGCAATGTCAATAATGGCCTGCATACTGATTGCAGTCGGCAGGATCGTCTGGAGGCCCGGTTCATGAAAATCAGGATTTTTCAAAAGGGTTTTAATTATTCCCAGGATGGGCCTGGCAACCGCCTGGTCTACCATTTACAAGGCTGCAACATGCACTGCCTGTGGTGTTCCAATCCCGAAGGTCTCTCCCTGGCGGGAACGCTGGTCGTCAATCCTGAATGGCTGCTCGATTCATGTTGCCCGCACGGCGCAATCCAGGGTCAAGCCTTGAATAGAAGGCTTTGTGCAGCTTGTTCATCCAGGGAATGCATCACCGTCCGTAAAAACAAGGGGATCAGGCTTTCCTGTGCCGACTATGAGGTCGATGAAATTGTCGAAGAGATCATGGGCAGCGAGCCGCTTTTTTATGATGGCGGCGGCATCACATTGACTGGGGGCGAGGTCACGCTGCAGTTCGATGCGGTCGAGGTATTGCTCAAGAAATTGAAAAATGCTGGCGTTCATACAGCCATAGAAACAAATGGTTCCCATCCGAATCTCGAGAGCCTTTTTCCCCTGGTTGATTTACTGATCATGGACTTGAAGCATCATGACAACGCCGTGCATCAAGCCGTCACCCGTATCAGCAATGATGTGATCATGGAAAACTTTGCCAGGGCCTTTGCCCTGCATAAAAATGTTCTGGTCAGGATACCTGTTATCAAAGGGATCAATGATTCTGAAAAAGACATCGACGGCTTTGTCAAATTCTTCAAGCAACACCCAACCGAAAACGCCCGCTTTGAATTTCTGGCCTATCATGAGTATGGGAAAGCCAAATGGCTGCAATGTGGCAGGCCCTATCAGATGACAGATGCTTTTGTTGACCTGACCATCCTATCTTTATATAAGAAGACATTTGACGAGAACTGCTTAACTGTCATTCATACGTAAAACCAGAATGCGTAAAACCCGAATAGGAAAACCAGGGGAAATCAGGACGCGCGGCCGGGCCGGGAGTCGTTGGCTCCCGATCGATGGTCGTTAACACGCAAAACCAGGGGGAATGAACATGCGCGTACAAACAATTTTTAGTCCCGATGATCTGCATCGTCTGGCAAAAGCCAGGTTTGCCGAGGAACGAACCACCCATCGATTGGATGGCTGGTTTCTCACCAAGGAGATTGCCAGGGCTTGTGCCGGGAAATATGATAACCTGCCAGCTGCCTTGCAGGCTGCTGAGACTTTGCGCGAAATCGCCAGGACCCTGCCGGTCTCAATCAGTGAACATGCCATTTTTGCCGGAACCCAGAATGATTCGTTTGCCCGGTCATATGCCTTGATCAATCCGGCCTTCAAAGTCGATTCATTTACCGGCTATTGCGACCCGACTGCTGTATATAATGATATTGAACCAGATGAAAACCTGTCGGCTGAAAGAATCGCTGACCTTTGTGACTATACAAAAAACTCGGAATTTTCACGCGAGCTCAGTAAAACCTACGAAAAAGTTCAAGACAGTACTTCAGAAGCCGTTTTCTTTATCGAGCAGGTGACTGGCCATTTAATTCCTGATTTTAAGCCGGTCCTCGCTGAAGGCATCGCCAGCCTGAGCGCTAAAATCGCACTGAAAAAGTCTGCCACCATGGATGAAGATATAAAGAATTACTATGCGGCGATGGATGTGGCCATGGATGCGATTCTTGTGCTGGCCGACCGGTACGCAGACTGTGCCGCCAGTCTGAAGCAAGAAGCTCAGGGCCAGCGCAAAGATGCCCTGATCCTGATGGAGCATACTTTAAGGCGGATACCGCGCGAGGGCGCGCGCAACCTGTATGAGGCCATCCAGTCTTTTACACTGCTGTGGCAGATGATGTGCCTTGAACAAGCGCCTAACCCATTCGCGTTTTCCGTCGGCAATGCTGACAGGATCTTTGAACCCTATCGGGCGATGGAAGGATTGAGCCGGGAAGACACTGCAGCGCTTTTCAAGCATTTTCTTGTGTTTTTCAATGTAGGGGACCGCAGTTGGGCCATATCGCAGAATATCATTGTCAGCGGCAAGGATGTCGGCGACAAGGACCTTACAAATCCGGCCAGCTATGCGTTGCTGGATGCGTATTACGAAATGAATCTGCCGCAGCCCATTTTATCCGTGAAACTGCATCAGCATACTCCTCAGGAACTGTATCAAAGTCTTGGCCGCTTTTTCTTTACCCCGGGCTGCCTGACCCCTTCATTATTCAATGATGACTCGCTTTTCGAGGTGCTGGCCGCAGCTGAGGTTGAGAAAGCAGACCTTGAAAATTACTCAATTGCCGGCTGTCAGGAGCCTCTGATCATGGGCCAGGATAATGGCAATACGACCAACAGCTGGCTGAATCTGGCGAAAATACTTGAACTGACAATTCAGGGGGGAATTTCCGGGATTACCGGGAAAAAGCTTGGTTTGAGCTATTCTGAGCTTGATGTTCCCGGCGGAAGCGCAAATTCTGTGCTGGCGCATATCCGGGATGCTTTTTATCGCCAGGTTGACTATTTCACGGATAAGATGGTTGATGCAGCGAATGGGGCTTCTGCGGCGATATCTTTGCTGCCGGTTCCTTTTCTTTCGACCTTCATGGGCGGCGTGGAGTCTGGCATCGATATGCGGGACACCAAAAAGCAAGGAACTAAATATAATGGCAGTGGTTGTCTCATTCATGGTCTATCGATCATCGCCGATTCTTTTGTCGCGATCGACAGCCTCCTTGCCGAACGCCCGCAGGATGCCGCCAGACTTTTGCACGCGCTGAAGACCAACTATGCCCACGATGAGGAGCTCCGCCAGTATCTGCTTCAGTGTGCCAAATATGGCAACAACGTCAAGGCAGTCGACCTGGAGGCCAGGGAAATAGCCACAAGAATTAATGAATTGGTTGCCAGCAAGAAAAACTATCTGGGGAATCCGTTCCGGCCTGACTGGTCCTCGCCTTCGACGCATCTGCTGTACGGGTACTGGGTTGGCGCAACGCCGGACGGAAGAAAATCCAGGGAAATGCTTGGTTATGGCATTGATCCTTTATTCGGAGATGCTCACCAGGGCATGGGCTTCCGGGTTCTGTCGAATATGAAGCTGCCTTTCAAAGGTATGAATGGTGGCTATGCTTCCCACTTTGGCATTGATCCAAATTATTTTTCCGGTAAAAGCTTTGCAGAAAAGGGCATTGAATTTCGTGACAAGGTTATAAACCCGCTTTTCTTTAATCGCCTGAATCAGGACACGGCGCCATTCTATCTGTATGTCAATGTTACGACACCGGAGACTTTGCGCAAGGTTCTGAAAAATCCGGGGAAGTATGCCCCCAGTGGTGTTTATATCATGCGTATCCATGGAACCTTCGTGAATTTCCTGGATTTATCGCCGGAAATTCAAGAGGATATCATCAGGCGGCTTGACCTTCGATCAACAAGCCTGGCATAACCTGGAACATAACCTGGAATAGGGTGAAGAGATGGACAACAACCGCCTATATATGAGCCTGAAAAATAAAATCTGCGAAAAAATATACCGCGGCATCTATCAGGACGGAGAAAATATCCCCCCGGAACGAACCCTGGCCGATAACCTCGAAGTCAGCCGTGTCACGGTGCGGAAGGCTTTGGATTTGCTGGAGAAGGACGGCATACTGGAGCGTGTACAGGGAAGCGGCAACATTGTCAGGCTGCATGAGACCGGCTATGAAGGGAACATGGATATCATTGCCCTTCTGGCGCCGGCCCAAAATCCTTTCTTTTCGACCTTTATCGATTACTTTCAGCGAAACGCCGAAAACAACGATTCGCTTGTGTTGTTTAAACAGAATCCAAGGAATGAGCGGATTGAAGACAGTCTCTTCAAACTTTTTCAAAAGAATATCCGCAACGCCGTGATCTGGCTTGAGGATATGCAACTTGATGTCGAATATATCCGGCGACTGCGTGGCCTGGGCATGAATATGGTATTTTTCGACATGGCATTGCCGACGCCTTACGCCGATTGCGTCTTGCTTGACAACGGGGCGGCCATTTCAGCACTCTATGCTTATTTACAGCAGAAAGGTGCCAGAAATATTCGATATGTCGGCTGGGATAATTTTAATCTGACCAGCGTCAGGGAACGTGAAAGCGGTTTTGCAGAACTGGACGCCCATCATAGCAATCCCTTTCATGTTTCCTGGTCCAATAAAAACATTTTACCATCACTCATGGAGACGTTCGCCAAACGGTTATTCACCAATCGGCTTATATCAGAAAAAGAATACCCTGACGGGATCATTTGTGGCGACGGAGAGATTGGCATTGCGCTCAAAAAGTCATTTCTAGCCAGCGGAATCGATGATATTCTTCTCGCCTCGATCGATGATTTCCCGGAGTCCAGTACGCTTTCTTTAAGTGTCTACATGCAAGCCTTTGATCAGCTGGCCCAGAAAGTTTATGAATGCCTGATGGCCCAAAACACAGCAACCGAAAAATGGCGAGCCTCGATTTACCCGATTAAAGGAAAACTCATTGAACGGTAAAATGATCAACAGCCAAAATGAAGAAACGGTATTCGATTGATTGAGGGCGGCAAAAATGTCATATTTAATGGGAATTGATCTTGGAACGTCCAGTGTAAAAGCAGTCGTCATGGGCCTGGATGGAACAATTGTCGGATTGGGGCAGGAAGGCTATGATGTGCAAACGCCCGCGCCGGGTTATGCCGAACAGGATATCGACCTGTTGTGGCAGGCCACGGCTCGTGTCATCAGGCAGGCCATTGTCCGGGCCGGCATCAACCCGGCCAATATCAAGGGGATCGGCTTATCCGGGCAAATGCATGGCCTGGTTTTGCTTGACAAACAGAAGAAGCCAGTCCGGCCGGCCATCATCTGGGCTGATCAAAGATCGCAGAAACAAATTGAAAGCATCTACGCGACAATCGGCAAGGATGAATTCAGGAAAATCACCCTGAATTCACTCAGCACAGGCTTTTTTATTTGTTCTTTAATGTGGGTCAGGGACAATGAGCCGGAAAATTACCGCAGAACCCGTCAAGCGATTCTCCCCAAGGACTATATCCGGTATAAGCTGTGCGGCGAGCTGGCAACGGATGTAACAGATGCGTCCTCAACCGTTATTTTTGACACCGCTAAAAGAACCTGGGCCTATGACATCATTGCAAAAATTGGCATCAATCCGGCCCTGTTTCCAGATCCTCATGAGGCTTATCAGGTTGCTGGTGATGTAACCCGCGAATGTGCAGAAAGAACGGGACTTTGCTACAAGATCCCGGTTGTTTTTGGCGGCGGCGATGCTTTAATGCATTCCGTCGGCAATGGCATTATCAGGCCGGGAGTCATTTCAGCCAATATCGGCACCGCCAGCCAGCTATCCAGCGCCGTCAATACCCCTGTATTTGACAGTCAATTCAGAACCAACACATTTTGTCATGTGCAGGATAATCTATGGATTATTTTCGGCGGGCATTTGAATGGCGGAATCGTCCTGAAATGGCTGAGAAATAATTTCTTCCCCCATTTGTCTTATCAGGAATTCGACCGGGTGGCCGAAGAAATTCCGGCCGGATCTGAGGGGACTATTTTCCTGCCGTATCTTTCCGGAGAGCGGACCCCTTACCTTGATGCGTCCGCCAAAGGTATCTATTTCGGAATGACCTTAAGACACAACTATAAACATATGATCCGGGCCGCCATGGAGGGTGTAGTCCTGTCAATGAGACTATCCCTTGAAATATTTAACGCGCTGAACATCCCGGTCGAACGGATCATCGCTTCAGGCGGCGGAGCCAGAAGCAGTCTTTGGCTGCACATGCAGGCTGATATATTAAATGCCCCGATCTACACCGTTTCCGGCCGCGAGGAAGCATGCACCGGGGCAGCGATCATGGCGGGGGTTGGCGTTAAAATATTTTCATCTGTTGAGCAAGCCTGTGCACAGATCGTTCAATACAATCCCCATATTACAATGCCAAAATCCGAAAATGCAAAAGCCTATAATGAAACTTTTGAAAAATTCAAATTATTATATACGGCCAATAAGAATTTATTTTAAAAGAGAGCGCGGCTTGCATATAATTTGCGGCTACCCGCTTCCTCTCGCAAATGAAAAGGGAACCTTGATAATCCCGTGTGTCAACTGCAAGGATTCTCCGTTGGATCAACTTTCTCCAGGCCCGGACTCGCGCTTGTGCTGCAAAGACAGCAGAAAACTATCACCGCCAGATACATCTAGCCATTACATGCGTGGCGAAGCATTAGAGAATAAAGTCGACTTCCAGAGCGGCTACCGTGAATTCAAAGACGGGTAAATATTGGTTGAGTGTTTTTCGCAGGCCGATCTTGTTGCCTGCGGCCAGGGTGGTCGAGACTGCCAGGGCCAACAACTGCCGACCATCCGACTTCTTGCCTGTGATCCAGGCAGCTGGCGCCAGGGGGTAGCTGAGAGCAACGGGTGGTGCCTGGTCCCGGGGTCATGCCAGCTGGCGTGAGGCGAGTTCGTAGAAACGTCCGTTTTGGGCCATCAGTTCCTGATAGCTGCCCTGTTCGATGATCC
>CAYVHB010000020.1:47621-53161 GCA_964450865.1 uncultured Oscillospiraceae bacterium
TAGAAACGTCCGTTTTGGGCCATCAGTTCCTGATAGCTGCCCTGTTCGATGATCCGGCCGGCTTCCATGACGATGATCCGGTCGCAGCCAATGATGGTGGAGAGGCGATGGGCGATGACGACACGGGTTGAGTGCAGCTTGGCCAGGGCTTCAGTCACGAGCGCCTGAGTGGTATTATCGAGGGCGCTCGTCGCCTCGTCAAAGAACAGGATCCGCGGGCGGTTGACGATGGCCCGGGCGATCAGGATGCGTTGCAGCTGGCCACCGGAGATTGTGCCGGCATTCTCGGCCAGCATGGTGGACAGCCCCATGGGCATGCGGGCGATGTCCGGTCCAAGCCCGACTTCGGCGATGACGGCTTCGACCTGGGCCCGATTCACCTGCGGAGCCGTGATGGTGATATTATCATAGATCGTGCCGGCGATCAGCTTGCCGTCCTGGAGCACGACGCCGAATTTCTTGCGCAGTTCCCGCTTGTCCAGGCTGTCGATATCCCGGCCGTCGTAATAGATTTTTCCGGTCTGCGGCTTCTCGAAACCCAGCAGCAGCTTGAGCAAGGTGCTCTTGCCGCAGCCGGAGGCCCCGACAATGCCGATATACTCGCCGGGCTGGATGTGTAAAGAGATGTCCTGCAGCACGTTGCCGATCGCCGGATTGTAACTGAACGTCACGTTCAGGACCTCGATTTCGCCATTGATCCGGCCCGGCAGCTCAGTGTCCTCCGTGGTCTCCGGCAAGGTCTCAAGCAGGGGCCGCAGCCGTTCGTAAAGGGGTCCGGCCGAGCCCATGGCGGTCAGGTTCTGGGCGACCGTGAGCACGGCTGCCGAGAACGCGCTAAAGGCTGCGGTGAAAGCCGAGAACGCACCCAGGGACAGCTGCATGCCGCTGATGATCGTCCAGGCATAGAAGGCGAGAGAAAAAACTGCGGTCATGGCGGTGATGAGGGTCGTGGAGGCCAGGGTGAGTTTCTGGCTCGCCTGGTCCATACGCCGGGACTGAATATAGGGCTTCAGATATTCATGGATGGCCCGGTTCTCGATGCCGGCAATGCGGATCTTGGCAATACCATTCAGGATCTGGTACATGAAGGAATTAGCCCGGGCGTCCGATTCGAGCAGCTGTGCCTGGCATTGGATCTGTTTCCTGGCCAGAATCAGGACGGCGCCCACGGTAAGGGCCAGCAGGGCCAGGGCCAGCCAGGTGAGGGCGGCCGAGTAGCTGAACATGCCAAGCAGGTAGACCAGGCCGCACAAGGCGCTGAGCCAGCCCGTGATGACTGCCGCCGTAAAGAGCCGGAACAGGGCGTTGATATCGATGGCGCGCTGGGCCAGGTCGGCGCAGTCATACTTGCGGAAAAAGCTTTCCGGCAGGTTGAAAATCCGGTCGATGACCGCATGGAAAAGCGCGTATTTCGCCGTGGACAAGGTGCGCTGGGCCGCCAGGTTTTTTACAACATGAAAGCCGATGCTGCCGATCATGGCACTGATCAGCACCCAGCTGACCTGCAGAAGCGTGGCAGCGTTGCCAAGGGGTATGAACGTGTCATATAACCGGCTGCTCATCCAGGGGATCAGCAAGGCGACCAGGATGCTGACGAGGGATAAAGCGATCAGCCGGACAACGTCTCCGGTGTAGATGTCCTTGAAAATGAAGCGGATGAGATCCCTCAGCCCCACCGGCCTGGCTGGCAAGGGCCTGTAGATCATATAGGCCTGGGGTGCCAGGGTCCGGGCGTATCCGGCATCCAGGATCCGGGTGACACCGGTTTCCGGATCCCAGATCTTGTACCTGGACGGGCTGACCGGCCAACAGGTTACCGCTTTTTTCCCTTCCTGGGTAAAAGCAATGAGAGATCCGGTGTCCTGTTTGTACCATGGGCCAGTCAGGATGATCTCGCGCACCGGGAAACGCGAGACCCGGGCCACATCCTCAATGGTGAAGTTAGGTCCGGCACTGGACTGGATGTCTTCGAGGGTGGCGATCGTCATGCCCCGAACGGCACACAGATAGGCCAGGGCATCATACAGCCGGTGGCCAGTCGGGTGGGGCAGGGGCTTCCTGGCTGCCTTCTTGAAAAAGTTGGCGATCATCTGCAGGCCGCCCTGGTAGGCAGCGGCCTGTTCTTGTTCGGTGACATAGAGATTACGAAGCTCGGTCACTTCATTCAGGCGGTACTGCTCGGTGACGCACTCCTCAAAGCTGAGGAATTCGCCGCTCAGCATTTTCGCCCTTCTGACGAATTCTCGGCACAGGTCCTCGTCGCATGCGCAGGGCAGCGCTTTTATTTCTGCCGTGTCGAGAGCGACCAGGCCAAAACGCCAGTCCCAGACTTCGCCCAGCTCGGCATTAAAGCGTTTGTCGATGGCGAAACTGGGCAGGATTTCACCGGGGGACGCCTTGTAAAGCAGATAGCGGCGGCCCGGTTTGTCGTTGACAATTGGCATGACATAAACAAGCACCTGCCCCGACACGACCTCATAGGCTGTCAGGGGATTTTCGGTCAAGTGAATGGCTCCGCCGTGGAGGATGAAATTTCCAGCGTCCTTGAGCATGTTCGCGTTCACCCCCATGAACCGGCTCTGCATCTGGCACCCGGCCGCCCGCGCCCGGTTTTGCCAATGCGACGAACAACCACGGGATCCGGACGATACACCCGGCCGCCCGTGCCCGGTTGTCCCTCAGTTGTTCGCAATGAGCCGGGCGTACGGACCGGCAGCATCTTTCAGGGACTCGTGATTGCCGCGCTGGCTGATTTTACCGTTTTCCATCACGATGATCTGGTCGCAGTCCCGGAAAGCCGAGAGGCGGTGGGCCACCATGATACAGGTACAGCCCCGGCATTTAATATTGTCGACGATCTGCTTTTCGACGATTGGATCCAGGGCCGAGGTGGCCTCGTCCATGATCAGGATCGTCGGGTTCGTGACCAGGGCCCGGGCAATTTCCAGGCGCTGCCGCTGGCCGCCCGACAGGTTGGTGCCACCCTCGTCCAGAACATAGTCATAGGCAGCCGGCAGGGACGTGATAAATGCGTGAATGCCGGCATCTTTGGCAGCCTGGACGATGTCCCGCTCCATCACGCTTTTATTCCACAAGGTCAGGTTGTCGCGGATGGTACCGGAAAACAGCGTGATGTTCTGGGAGACAGTGGCCACGCTGGCCGCCATGATTTTCGGCGGAATGCGGGCTGCCGGCACGCCGTCAAAGCGCACTTCACCGGCCCAGGGCCGGTATAGGCCGCTGATGACCTTGGCGATGGTGCTCTTGCCGCTGCCGGACGGGCCGATAAAAGCAATCGAGCTGCCGGTTTCCAGGGTGAAACTGAAATGCTCAATGAGCGGCGGTTCGAGCAAGTTGTAGCCGAAAGCCACATCATCGAGTTCCACGACTCCGGACAATTTCGCATTCAGGTCCGGAACCAGGTCGGTGGCGGTAAATTTCGGATCGACAACGTAGTTCTCGATATCCTCAACCCGATTCATATTCGACTTCAGCGTGCTGATATTCTGCGTAAACTGAACCAGTGCAATGACCGGCGTGATGAAGCTGGTCAGGAGAGTTGTGAAGGCCAGGAGCATGCCGGCTGTCAGTTGGCCGCGAATGACGAGGAAGCCGCCAATCATCAGGATGAGTACCGTGGCCAGATTGGAGGAGGAGGCCGGGATAGCATTGATGTACTGGATCAGGCGGGCGGACTGTTGCTCCTGATCCACCGTTTTGGCGTTGTAGCCCAGAATGCGGGAGACGTATTCGTTCTCGGCCCCCGAGGCTTTCAGTGTGGAGGAAATGGAAATGCCGGCGTAAAAGGCGCCGATCATCCGGCCCATATCCTGCTGCAGCCTGGTGGCGTAATCGGCCATTTTTTCCCGGGAAAAAATAACGAGGCCGACGTCGAGCGCTACGGTGCCGAGGGCGATCAGGGTGAGCCAGGGACTGTAGATCAGCATCAGGCTGAGATAAAACGTCGCGACGAGCAGATTCAGCACCGTGGTGGCCAGGTCGCCGGCCAGGAAGGTGCTCACGCTGTTGTTGTTATCAACGCGCCGGGACAGGTCGCCGGCGTAACGCTGGTCAAAAAACGCGATGGGCAAGCGCAGCAGATGGCTGAGGAAGCGGTGGACGGAGGTTAGCGCCAGCTTGTTTTGCAGCTTGAGCAGCAGGCTGCCCCGGTACCAGCCCAGTGCGGCCTGGTAGAGAATGGCCAGCAGCATGGCTGTCAGCAGGGCCGGCAGCCAGCTGGTATTGCCCTGGAGGAGAATGTCATCGACAAAGACTTTGGCGAAGGCCGGAATCACCAGGCCCGGAAAGACGAGACAAAGCCCGATGGTGCACAGGGCGGCAATCGCCGCATACTGGCCGCGCAGGCGGTCGGCAATAAAGTTGCGCAGTGTTTTCTGCTTCTTGCCCTTCTGGAAAGACGGCGTTTTCGCAAAGGTCAGGACCACGCCGGTGAAGCCGGCGTCCAGCTCGGCGACTGTCAGCTTGCGGCGGCCCAGTGCCGGATCATTGAGGATAGCAAAGCCGTTTTTGACGCCTTCATAGACGACAAAATGGCTGAAATTCCAGTGAATGATGCAGGGTGTGTCAGCGTAGGCCAGCAGGTTTTCCAGGCTCTTGTTGTAACCGGCTGCTTCCAGGCCGAATTTGCGGGCGGCCCGGAGAATATTCTTGGCCTTGCTGCCGTCCCGGGAGACGCCGGCTTCGATGCGCATCTGCTCGAGGGGGACGAACCGGCCGTAATAGCCCAGGATCATCGCCAGTGACGCGGCGCCACACTCGGTTGCCTCCATCTGGTAGACTGTCGGGGTCCTGACATAGGTATTCTTGAACCGGGGCTTGCGGGAGAATAACCGGATAACAGGATTGAAGGACGTCCTGGCGGCAGGATGATTGCGCCGGGATTCCCGCTGTTTTCGCTGTTTTTGATCCGGCATGCAGGCCACCTCCCTTAATCCAGGGTGGGAATGAGCAGGCTGATGGGCGCTTTCTCGGCGATAATAATACTGGCCTCGACCAGGGTGCCATGGCTCAGCGTCAAGCCCGCGCCCCGGCGGCTGGTCCAGGCAAAACCGCTGTTGGTAGCCGGGTCCACTGTCAGCTGGCATTTCACGGCGATCACGCTGCCGTGGGCCGCAAACCGGCTGACCAGTGAAGGATCGCCCAGCTGTTCCAGCATGGTGGCCTGGCTCGTGACGTAGTCGTCGACCGCAGCGACTGTTGCGGTCATCTGACCATATTCCTGGGCATTATAGATCGATGGGCTGATCCGGACAGCCATGCCCGGGGTAATCTTCTTGCCGGTGGCCAGGGGGACGTAGCAGATCACCTGGCCCGGATCTGCAACAGCCAGATAAATGCCATCGGCCCGCTCGGTCACGGGGATCTTGCCGAAAAAACACCATACCAGGGCCGCGACGATCATCAGGGCGGCTCCGGCAAGGGCGAGCCAGGTCCCCGGCGCCAGGATCACGATAGCCTTATCCAGCTGCTCCGGATTGGCCAGTTTTTCGAGCGAAGTTTTACGAAATACGGGTGCCATA
>CAYVHB010000020.1:53261-57256 GCA_964450865.1 uncultured Oscillospiraceae bacterium
CTGCTCCGGATTGGCCAGTTTTTCGAGCGAAGTTTTACGAAATACGGGTGCCATAGGCCAGTACTCCTTGAAACCGGTTTGTCTGGATCAACGCCGTGATGAGTCTTTTGCCAATGTTTACTGCTATCAAGCTGTTCAGCACCAACAAGCGATATCAATGAAATCAAAAATGAAGTCGTTATTGCCGAAGTCGTTTTGCCATGTTGAGCGAGATCAATGAAATCTAAACAGAAGCGGATATTATCATGTTATCACCATTGGCGACAAAGCTCAATGAGTCGTTCCGATCCGAAAAAAATTGGATTCAGGCACTTAAGCTGGCTACATTTTTCACTCGGCAAAGCGATTCTGATTTTGGCCCGCCCTGCCGTCTCTAGAAAAAACTGTCTGTTTCCGACGACCTATGGTATAATTTAAACAGTAATGCTTGATTGCATGGCAGCCGTGTCTGGATGCAAAGCGGGTGAGATCCATGGGTACCTCGGAACTGAAAAACATACGATTGTTTTTATGTATGGTGACCAGACTTCCGAAAAAAAACACCTTTACCTCGATGGAAGCCATCGGACACCTGGCCATTGGCGAATACCTGCTGCAGTCCGGCTGCGAGGTATCCGTGTTTTCCGGTACGATTTACAGCGTTTACGACGCGGTTGCCCGGGCCGCCCGCGACAAGGTCAATGTCGTGGGGCTATACTGTGATTACGAGAACCAGTCCGCGGTCAGTTCCCTCTCGCGCCGCATCAAGGAGTCGCTGCCCGTTCATGTCCTGGTTGGCGGGCCGCAGACTGCCGGCCTGGGTGAGGCCTATTTGCGGGAGAGCCGGGCAGATGCCCTGTTCCGGGGTGAAGGGGAGTACCAGGTAGCGGCCGTCTTGCGATTAATTGCTGATGGCGCCATGGAGGGTCTCGGGCAGATTCCGGGTGCCTGTTTTATCCAGGCAGGTGTCTATCACGACAATGGCATTTTTCCGCCGATTCATGATCTGGATGCATTGCCGCCGGTGTCGGGACGATTGTCAGAACACCAGCTGCGGACGGCCATGGCCGTGATGTCCGGCCGGGGTTGTCCGTTCAATTGTGCCTTCTGCTATGAAGGCGCCAATTCCCGGACGGTGCGCTGGCGCAGTGTTGCGCATACCATGCAGGAAATCCGGGCCAGGCTGGCCAGGAATCCGGAGATCCGCTATATCTTTTTCGGTGATGACACCTTTACGCTCGATATCCCCCGGCTGCAGGCCTTTTGTGCCGAGATGAAGCAGATCTGTGCCGAGCACGACCTGGTCTGGTTCTGTGATGGTCATGTCAATGTGATCCGGCAGCATCCGGAGATTGTGGCGATGCTGGTTGACGCCGGCCTGGTCCGGATGCAGATTGGCATCGAAAGCTGCTGCCAGCCCGTCATTGATGCCTACAACAAAGGAATCCGGCGCGAGGATCTCTATGAGGTCCTGAATATCTGTAAAAAGGCCGGATTAAAACAGCTGGCCGGCAATATTATTATCGGCGGCGCGTTCGAAACGCACGAGACGCTGCAGGCCACCTTTGACACCGTTTTTGAGCTGATGCGGCTGTCGGGCGGCCGGCTGGATGTATCCAGCACCTTCTATGCCAATTTCCCCTGCACGGCCATCAGCAAGCATCCGGACCGGTTCGGCCTGCGCGTGATTGACAGCGACGCCGTTACCAGCGCAGAAGACTGGGCGATAGTCGAGACGGATACCCTGACCCGCGCCGATATAACCCTGGCCCGCAAGCGTTTCATGGTCGAGTCGGTCAAGCTGATGCGTTCGATGCTGGCCCGGGGTGAAATCGCGGATGAGGTGATCCTGGACAGTTACCGCTTGAGCCAATACGGCTTGCATAATGAGTGGTATAGCTTCGCCTATTCGCCGGTCCGCACGCTGGATGCGCATTACAAGGCGAGGATTGCCGGCAACAGGCGGATGACTGAGCTGTCAGACATCATGCGGGCCAGGCCGTTCCGGGTCCTGCCCCTGATGGTCGCCGGTGATTATTCCGGGCCTGGCTTGAGAGTGGGCCCCTATACGTTCACAGATGAAGAAGCGGAAGTTTACGTCCTCTGTGCCGGGAAGCTGACGACGCACCAGATTGTCCAGGCCATGGTCCGGCAGCATCCGGATTTGTTCGCCGACGAAAAGGCCGCGGAGCAACATTGGCTGGCTGTCCTGGCCAGATTGGATAAACAGAAAATGCTGACGTTCACCGGGGTGCTTGAGGATATGGCATTGAAGCAACCAGGGCAGGCCGCCACGGAAGTGGCTGAGAAAGCGAAAGAAGCGAAAAACGGATCTGCGGCGCAGGACGGACTTGCGGCAGTCGACCCGCCGGCTGAATCCGGCCTGCCCGGACCGCGCCGCAAGGTTTTGCTTTTCAAAAACAAGACGGCGACGTTCTATGGTAAAAATGAGTACATTCCCCTGACGTCCATGGGGATTTATTATCTGGCATCCTGGCTGAATGCAAACGGCTACGATGCCTATGCCTGTGAATGTCGTTCCGACGAGGTCGAGGGACTCATTGACCGGTCTGGTCTGGCAGATCTGCTGGCGGTCGGGTTTTCGATTGATTTCGAGAACCGCCTGGAAGCCGAGGCCCTGCTGGCGGCCTTGCGGGCTGCCTTCAGGCGGCAAGGCGATATTTTCCTGATCGCCGGCGGCGAAGAATCCCTGTCCCTGGGCGAAGATTTTCTGCGAAAAACCGGCGCGGATGCGGTTGTTTTAGGGGAGGGTGAACGGACGCTGGTTGCGGCCCTGGATGCCTTCCGCCTGGGTGCGGACCTTGCTGCCGTCAACGGCTTGCGGTTTATTGATGACAGCGGGATCTTTCATGATACGGGCCCGGGCGATGTTGTCCTGGATCTGGACAGCTTGCCGTTTCCGGACTATAACCGGAGCCTGCGGCCCTTCAAGCGCAGCAGCATTAATCTGATTACCAGCCGGGGCTGTCCGAACCGATGTACGTTCTGTCATGAAGGGAGCCGGAACCAGCCGGTCCGGCGCCGCAGTGTGGGCAACGTCCTGGCGGAGATGGCCAGTCTTCTGGATCAATATCCCCATTTATCGCATTTGAGCTTTTGCGATGACACGTTCGTCAGCGATCCGCAATGGATCCGGGACTTTTGTAAGGGCGTTGTCAGTCTCCAGGCCCGGCGCCCGTTTACGTTTTATTGCGAAGCCGACGTCCCGTCATTAAACCGCCATCCGGAGGTGATCGGGATGCTCGTTGCAGCCGGCTTGCAGCGGATGCAGATCGGCGTTGAGTCCGGCAGTCAGGAAGTCTTGAAACTGTATCGCAAACCCATCACCCCGCAGATGGTCAAAACCGTGGTGGCTGCAGCGAAAAGGGCAGGTTTGCCGGAAATGGTCGGCTGCCTGCTGGTCGGCGGACCACTGGAGTCGCCGGCGCTGACCGGGATCAACCAGGCTTATAGCGCCGAGCTGCTGGATATCGGCCGCGGGATGCTGGAATTATTGCCGAGTATCCTGACCCCCTATCCCCAGACCGATATCGGCCGCCATCCGGAAAAGTACGGCCTGACGGTCGTCGATGCGGCCGGGGCTATTTCTTCCGGGGATTATCCCCTGGTGCGCCAGGCGGATCTGGGTGCGCCCGACATCATCCGCCTTTATCAGGCGTATATCGGTTTTAACTATGATACAGCTGGCAAGATCGCCCAGGAACTGACGCATGATGAGCTGCTGTATTGCTTCAGCCGCTCGAAGACGGACAGTTTCTGGCAGAAGGTGGTCGCCCAGGTGAATCCCCAGAAGGCCACGTATTATGCTGTCCTGGCCCGGGGCGCTGCACAGCGCGTCCAGGATATCCCACCAGATGCTTTCGGCGCCTGGCGGCCGGTCCGGCTGCTCGAGATCTGGCGCCACGTCGATTTCACGGCCGGGTTTCCCCGGCTCGGCCAAAGGGTGCTCTCGCCGCTGGAATTCGAGGTCCTGACGCACTGCACCGGCAAGTTGA
>CAYVHB010000021.1:0-51572 GCA_964450865.1 uncultured Oscillospiraceae bacterium
CAGGGCCAGCTGGTCACCCCAGCTGGCCCTGTTTCTTTTTGCCTGATCATTCTGCTCAGAGTAACTCATTGCTTTCAGCCGATGTTTATGCAGATGCCCTTGCAGACGAAACAACAAGATCGTGTTATAATGGTGCATGTTTATGAGTCGCATCGTAGCGGAGGATCGATCTATGTGCGCAAAGGTACTGATCGTCGACGACGAACACAACATTGTGGATGTACTTAAAGCTAATCTTGAACGGGAGGGCTATCAGACCATCGTAGCTTATGATGGCCTGCAGGCGCTGGAAATGGGCCTGACCCAGAAGCCGGACCTGATTCTGCTTGACTGTATGCTGCCCAAAATGGACGGGTTCGACGTATGCCGGAAGCTGCGTCTGCAAACTCATGTGCCAATCATGATGCTGACTGCCAAAAGCGAAGAAATTGACAAGGTATTAGGTCTGGAACTTGGCGCGGATGATTATATTACCAAACCTTTCAGCGTCCGTGAAGTTCTCGCCCGGGTCAAGGCCCAGCTGCGGCGTGTCAGCCAGTTCGATGCCGAGAACGCGGATCATCCGCGCCTGATGGTTTTTGGTGATCTGGAGATTGACCAGGAAGCTTATCAGATCCGGCGCGGTACGGAAGTGATTGAATTGACCTTACGCGAATTTGAGCTCGTCCGGTTCCTGGCCCAGAATGCCGGGCAGGTTTTCTCCCGGGAAGCCCTTCTCGAGAAGGTTTGGGGCTATGAGTATTTTGGCGATGTTCGTACGGTTGATGTGACGGTTCGACGGACTCGCGAGAAGCTTGAGCCGGATCAGCACAATTATCGTTATATTCTGACCAAACGCGGCGTTGGATATTACTTTGACAAGAATCCATCCTGACGAAAATCCAGGCAGGCAATCTGCCAGGACTGCGCCGCCTAGATATAAAATGTTTTCCATGACCTGTCGGATGATGATAAAGTTGACAAACACCTGTGACATGACAGACCAGTCAAGGCTACAGGCAGCACGCACCAGGCCATTTGACATGGCTATCTGCCAGCAAACGAATGGACAATCACCTGATTGTCACACGATCAAGGAGTCCGCGAATCAAGCATGAGCATAGAACGAATCGCCTCTGAATGGCTGGCGGCTGCTCAATCCATTTTCCGGCTGATCAGCGACGGACTGGATCGCATTTCGCCGTTGCTGCTGGTTGTGCTGGCGTCATTTGGCACAGCCGCTGTTTTGCTGTTGATTACGATGACTCACAATCGGCGGATCAATCGCCGCAAAACTCGCGAAATAGACTCGGTGGTCAAGCAGTTTGTGGAAGAACGCAGCAAATCCGAATCAATACTGGCCGATCTTGATATTGGCGTGCTGGCCTATAGCAGCGATGGCACAATGATCAACAATAATCCGGCAGCCAGGAAGATGCTGATACCGGATCCTTTACCGGAAAATCTCAAGGAATTTGTTGACCGCTATGGCCAGGATAACGGCATGCAGGCTGCCCTGTTACTGGGCCGTAACAGCCTGACTGTCAAAGTCCAGATTGGGGAACGTATATTGCGCGTCCGGCTCAAGGAGTCGCGTTTTGATGAGGGACGCCGGGCTGGTACCCTGATCGTGATTCAGGACATATCCGATATGGAACGTGAGGAAAAGCAGCGCAAGGAATTTGTTGCCAACGTTTCCCATGAGCTTAAAACTCCGCTGACCACGATTAAGACGTACTCGGAGTCGCTGCTGGACTGGGGTCTGGCTGAAAAAAGCCTGGAAGCGATCCGCAAGGATGTCTTCCGCATTCACGATGATTCATTGCGGATGGAGCATCTCGTTGAGGACCTGCTCCTTTTGTCCAGTATTGACAGCAAGGGTATCCGGACCCGCATGGAGCAGCTGGATTTCGTGACGGTGATCCGTCAGACTGTCGATCGCCTCATGCAGCAGGCCCTTGATAAAAACCTGGACCTGGCCTGCTATACTTTGTCCAAAATTCCCGTGGTTTATGCTGATCGCACGTCGATTGAGCGAATCATGACAAATTTGCTGTCAAATGCCATCAAATATACCGAAAAAGGTGGCTCAATCAAAGTCTATATCAGCTATCTGATTGACGATATCTATGTCAAGGTCGCTGATACTGGCTTTGGCATTGAAAAGGAACACCTGCCCCATATTTTCAACCGGTTCTACCGGGTTGACATGACCGGTTCACGGATGTTTGGTGGAACCGGTCTTGGCTTGTCGATTGCCCGCGAGCTTGTCGAATTGCATAATGGTAAAATTGAAGTGGAGAGTGTACTTGGCAAAGGAACCGAGTTTACTGTCATGCTGCCCTGTGCCCGCAAGGTGTTCAGCGATACCGTGGCCTTTATCCGTGATGGCATGCCGTTGCCGGATGTGCTGCACCGGTCGGCCGCTGATGACCTGCTGGCCCTGGCCCAGGAAGAGCGCCCGGCCCTGCGTGTGTTGAGCGGCCTTTCAGTCCGGCAGTTGCAGGCGTTGCTTGATCGCATCCTGGACAATGACGCCGATGATCGTCCAACAGCAGCCGATCTGGTTCCCGGGCAGGGGACATGAATGATTCTGTCGGCAAAGCCGGGTTATAAGCCGGGCAGGGGACATGAATGAATCTATCAGGTATTGGAACCTGTGACTTGAATGAATTATGAATTGTGTGATTTCAGGGGTGGCTTTGTCAGCGCTGGATGCGTTAGACGGGACCGGCTGCCCGATCATTTTTGATAGATGGAGAAGAGGGGATCTAATTTGGCTAGTTATATCGTTCGGGGTGGCAACCATCTCACCGGTCATGTGACCATCAGTGGTTCGAAAAATGCCGCGCTTGGCATTATTGCGGCAGCATTGACGCTTGATGGTGCTTGTAAGATTGAAAACATCCCTGATGTCGCTGATATTCGTGTCCTGATCGAAATCTGCAAGTCCCTCGGCGCCCAAGTCCGGCGCGATAACCAGGGATCCTTGTATATTGACCCGAATACAATCAATACCTCGGAAGCAACAAATGAAAAAGTCCGCAGTATTCGCGGTTCCTATTATCTGCTTGGTGCCCTGCTCGGCCGTTTTAAGAAAGCGACCGTCCTGATGCCCGGTGGCTGCTGGTTTGGCGCGCGACCGATTGACCAGCATACCAAAGGATTTGCGACAATGGGAGCCCAGGTCAGTATCGAACATGGCAAGATTTCCTTGCAGGCTGAACGGCTGAAAGGTGAACATATTTTTCTCGATGTCGTCAGTGTGGGCGCTACCATCAATATCATGATTGCCGCCTGCAAGGCTGAAGGCGAAACCATCATTGAAAATGCTGCCCGTGAGCCTCATATCGTTGATGTTGCCAACTTTCTCAATACCATGGGGGCCAGTATCCGGGGGGCCGGCACGGACACGATCCGGATCAAGGGGCGGCCAATCCTGCCTGCCGGTTGCTCGTACTCGATTATCCCGGATCAGATTGAAGCCGGCACCTATATGCTTGCTGCCGCTGTTACGCGCGGTGATGTGACAGTTCATAACATCATCCCCAAGCATATGGAGCCTCTTTCCGCCAAACTTGAGGAAATGGGAGCCAATATTGAAACCGGCGATGACAGTATCCGCGTCTGGGTAGAGCGGAATTGTGATCTGACAGCAGCCAGTTTCAAGACCATGCCCTACCCCGGTTTCCCAACCGATCTGCAGCCCCAGACCACAGCCCTGCTGTGCACGGTCAAGGGCAGTAGCCGGATGATCGAGAATGTCTGGGAAAATCGCTTCCAATATGTGGATGAGTTAAAAATGATGGGCGCGGAGATCATGATTTCCGGCCAGCTGGCTTTGATCGAAGGTGGCCACAAGCTGACCGGAGCTGTTGTCACGGCCCGTGACCTGCGAGCTGGAGCAGCCATGGTCCTGGCTGGTCTGGCGGCCGAGGGTGTGACCGAGGTCGTTGAAATCAGCAAGATTGAGCGCGGCTATGAGAATTTTATCGCCAAAATGCAGGCTATCGGCGCCGATATCACGCGGATTGATACACCGTAAACATCGATAAAGCCAATGCAGAAAAGCCCGGATATATCATGACAACATGGCGGAACAAGTTGGAGAAGTCGGAGGACAACAATGGCTGGGGTGACAAAGGTCTGCGCGCTGCGCAGTGGCAGCAGCGGTAATTCGCTGTTTGTGACCAGTGGCAGCACGCGTCTGTTAATCGATGCCGGTGTTCCAGGCCGGGATATTGAACGAGCCCTGGCGGCTATCGATGAGGATGCCCATCAGCTGAATGGTATTCTCGTGACCCATGAGCATACCGATCACATGAGTGGAATTGGCGTTCTGATGCGCCGTTATCATCTGCCCCTCTATGTGAATCAGGCGACCTGGCAGGCCATGCGCCCGAATATTGGCAAAATCAATGAAACTCTTGTCCATATCCATCCAACCGGCAGCACTTTTGAGGTCGGTGACCTGTCGGTGCAATCATTAGCGACCTCCCATGATGCTGCTGATCCGGTGGCTTATCGCCTGGAAACAGACCGGGGTGCTGTAGCAGTCTTTACGGATACCGGCTGGCCCGATCCGCGCTTGCTGGAATCGCTGGCCGGCAGCCGCCTGGTCTTTGTCGAAGCCAATTACGATCCGGCCATGCTGGCGGCCGGTCACTATCCACAATATCTGAAACAGCGTATTGCCGGCCAGCTGGGCCATCTGTCCAATCAGGATTCGGCCCAGGCTGTGACGGCCCTTTTGTCAACCGGCAGTACCCATTTTGTCCTGTCTCATCTGAGCAAGGAAAATAATTATCCCGAGCTGGCCTACATGACTGTGCGTAATCACCTGCTGGACCGGGGCGCCCAGATTGGCCGTGATTTGCAGATGGCGATCGCCCGCCGTTATGACGTCAGCGACCCCATTTGCCTGGGCTGACTGCCAGGTGTTTGGCAACAGTCATCATGATTTGTCCGTTGGGCCCTGGTACGGTGGTCGACTCAAATGATCGATTCAATTTTATGTATTTATCAGGGTAAATGCGCATCGTCTGCTCATCAGGAGCCTGCTCATGCAAATTAGACTGCTCAGCCCAGGCAAGGTTCGGGAAAAATGGTTGCAGGTCGCTATTGAGGTCAGCTTGCAGCGCCTTGACCAGTGCATCCAGTCAAATCCGGGCCGTTTGGCCGGATCAGGACTGGCCAGCAGCAACCGGGTGATCCTGTTGCAGGAAGTGCCCGACATGCCTGATAGTTGGCCGGCAGAACGGGCCCTTGAGGCGGAGGGGCAACAGTTGCTGGCCAAAATAAAAATCCAGGACTATGTTGTAGCCCTGGATTTACACGGAAAAGTACCCGACCTGGCAGCAATCACCCTGGCTGGTGATCTGCGTAAATGGCTAGGACTGGTGCGGGGTGATCTGGTTTTTGTCATTGGTGGTTCTCATGGCCTTGCTCCTGCCGTACTGCGGCGGTCTGATCAACGACTCTGTCTGTCGGCCATGACGTGGACCCACCAGATGACCCGCCTGGTGCTGCTGGAACTGCTGGAATCAGCCTGGCAGCAGATTTGAGGTCATGGACTGTTCCCTGGCGGACAGCCGGCAGGACAGGAATAGAATAATTGGGAACTGCCTGGAATCAGCCTGGCAGCAGCGGTGGCCGCCGGTCGCAGCTGTTGCGGGCTTTATTTATGATAGGGCTGGTTTTCATTGATCTTGTAGGCCCGGTAAATCTGTTCGGACAGGAGCAAGGCTGATAACGCCGGCGACAGGGCGAGCGGACTCAGGCTGAGCAGCAGGTGAACAGGCCGCTGGCTGACTGGCTCTGGATGGACAGTATCACGATCCAGTTTCTGGCTGACCGGTTCCGGACAGGCATGATCGTGATCCGGCAACTGGCCGGCCTGTTCAGGATAATCAGTACCGATGATAAAAGCAAGGCGCTGGACACCGGCCCGCCGCCAGGTTTGTAATCGATCTGCCAATTCGATTGAGGACAGGCTCTGGCCGGTCCGCTGAACGATGACATACTGTATCGTATCGGGCTGTACAGCCGGACCATTTCGACAGATGCTTGTTAGCAGGCGGCGGGCCTGGGCGGAATCATTTTTTACCGTGATTACATCAAGCTCGCCAAGCCGGCTCAGGCGCTTGCGATACTCGGCGATCCCGGCAAGGTACGGCAGCCCTGGCTTCTGGCCGGGCGGATGGCAGATGTATAGCGTCAGCTTCACAGGCTGATAAAGGCTTTCAGCATCGCTGCACCGGACTCGGTCAAAATCGATTCCGGATGAAATTGAACGCCGAAAACCGGGTACTGACGATGCTGAAGCCCCATGATCAGGCCATCTTCGCTGGTTGCCGTCACGGCCAGGCATTCCGGCAGGCTTTCGCGATCGACGATCAGGGAGTGGTAACGGCCAACAAGCTGGCTTTGGGTCAATCCTTTAAACAACGGGCAAGTTGACTGAACCTGGATACGTGACTGCTTGCCATGGACTGGAACGGGTGCCTGGATAATCCGGCCGCCAAAGGCTTGCGCGATGCCCTGGTGTCCGAGACAGACCCCCAGCATCGGGATGGTGGCAGCAAACGCCGTAATGACTGCGGGCATGATGCCAGCTGCTGCCGGGTAGCCGGGCCCGGGCGATAAAATGATGTGCGACGGCTGCAACGCCGTGATTTGTTCAATGGTAATGGCGTTATTGCGGTATACTAAAATATCAGGATTTAATTCACCAGCCATCTGGTAAATATTGTAGGTAAATGAATCGAAGTTATCGAGCAATAGAATCATGGGTATCACCTCAACCGCTTACGTTCACAAATAGTCACCAGCCTGGTTAATGGCGGCAAACAGTGCCATGGCCTTATTGACGGTTTCCTGATATTCATTTTCCGGCACCGAATCAGCGACGATGCCCGCCCCGGCCTGCACGTGAATCTGGCCGTCCTGCATGACAGCCGTCCGGATGGTTATACAGGTATCCAGCAGACCATCAAAGCCGAGGTAGCCGATTGCGCCGCCATACGGACCACGCCGGCAGGTTTCCAGCTCGTCGATGATTTCCATGGCCCTGATCTTGGGCGCTCCGGACAGCGTACCAGCCGGCAGCAAGGCTGTCAGCACATCAATGGCTGACCGGTCCTCGCGCAGTTGACCTTCAACGACACTGACCAGATGCATGACATGGGAAAAGCGTTCAACATGGCAGAAATCGCGCACCCGCACAGTGCCAAACTGGCTGATCCGGCCGACATCATTGCGGGCCAGGTCGACCAGCATGGCATGCTCCGCCAGTTCCTTGCCGTCAGACAGCAGATCATCTGCCAGCTGATCGTCTGCCGCCGGCGATTCACCGCGTGGCCGGGTTCCGGCAATCGGACAGGTTTCAATCCGCTGGCCGGCGAGCCGGACCAGCATTTCAGGTGAAGCGCCGACCAGTATGGCCGCTGATTCGCGCAGGAAGAACAGATAGGGCGATGGATTGACGTGACGCAGGGCCCGATAAATGGCAAATGGATCAGCCGTATAGGGCGCACTGAAACGCTGGGACAATACAACCTGGAAAATATCGCCGGCGCGAATATATTGCTTGGCCTTCTGTACCTGGTCAATGAAAGATTCACGGCTGACATTCGGCTTGAATGCCAGGGCCATTGACCGGCGTGACATCCGGGGGTAGCCAGCCAGTAAAGAACCCGGAGCCGGGCCGAACAGCTGTCCGATCAGGGTGAACAGCCGGTTGGCAGCCTGATCGTAGTCTGCTGCAGGATCATCCGAAACCAGGCAATTATAGATCAGGGTCATTTCGTTTTTAAGATGATCGTAGCGCACTACCTCAGCCGGGGCCATCAGGTCGCAATCCGGCAAATTGAGCATATCCGGATTGTCATCCGGAATTTCTTCGAGATAGCGAATAAAATCATAGGCGAAATGACCGACAAGCCCGCAACGGAATCCTTCGTCGCCGGGGGCTGGCGGCAGGGAATATGTCGTCAGTAAACTGCGTATGAGGCTGATCGGGCTGAAAATCCCGGATTGCTCTGTAAAGGGCTGATCCTGCCAGGCCAGGGATACGGTCTGGTGCCGGCTGGTCAGGCGCAGTAGGGGTCGCCGGCCCATGATGGAAAAGCGGGCCCAGCGTTCACCGCCCACAACACTTTCCAGCAGAAAAGACTGCTGGTGATCATCAAAACGCTGGAACAAGGAGATCGGGGTAACCATATCAGCCGGCAACCGCAGGCTGACCGGGATCAGGCGGTACTGGCTAGCCAGCCTGGTAAATGTTTGACGGTCCGGAGTTAGCGGCAAGGATTGATCTAACATGCGAATGCCTCCTGAGTATGATCGGGTGCGGCTGGTTTTTTTGTGATGGATCCTGTATTTGTAATGGGTCCTGTAAAAGGCCGGGTACCAGGCAACAGAGTCCGGGTTCAGGGCCTGGGTTCAAGAATCATGACGCCGTGTTGCCGGCTGTGCCATCATCGAGGGCCTGACGCAGGGAACGGATATATTCAGCCAGATGCTCGGCCAGCTCTGCAGTTGACAGGCCGGCTGCCGCTCCTTCGGCAATCCGCCGGACGATCGCACTGCCGACAATAATGGCATCCCAATCCATAGCCAGGGCATGTACCTGTTCTGGAGTCGAAATACCAAATCCCAAGGCTCGCGGAATTGGACTGACAGCCAGCAATTGTTGCTGATATCGTTTGAAGTCGGTCTGAAACTGGCTGCGTTCGCCGGTGACACCCAGGGCGGCGACACAATAGAGAAACCCGCGGGCTCCCTGGACAAGATCTGGCAGCCGCTGGCCGGACAGTGGCGAAACCAGGCGGGTGATAATGACATTGCTGGCTGCCGCGACCGGTGCGGCTTCCGCTTGTTCCTCAAGCGGGAGGTCCGGGATGATCACGCCATCAACACCGGCCTGCTGGCAAGCCGGGAAGAATTTGTCCACACCCATCTGAAAAATCGAGTTGTAATAGAGCAGCAGGAGAATCGGAGCTGTTGTTTGTTCACGCAACTGGCTGACCAGGTTTAAGACATCACTTAAAGTAGTCCCCTGTTGCAAGGCCCGGCTGTCGGCGGCCATGATGGTCGGTCCCTCCGCACTGGGATCAGAAAATGGCACACCAATTTCCAGAATGTCCGCGCCATTTGCCAAAATGGCCAGTGCCACCTCGCGGCTTGCCTGAAGATTGGGGTCGCCGGCCACGATAAATGGTATCAAAGCCTTGCGTCCCTGCCGGGCCAGCTGCTGCAGACAGACTTCAATCCGATTTGGCTGGTAGTCTGTCTGCGTGATCTGTGAACGGTTGTCAGGTGCTGACTGCATATTATTCCTCCGTAACATCGGTTGTCAGGGACTGTCGTGACTGCTGATAGGCCTGGATTGCGGCAACATCCTTATCACCGCGCCCGGACAAAGTGACGACAACAAGGTCGCCCGGCGCAAATTCCGGGGCCATCCGGCGTAACAATGCCAGGGCATGGGCACTTTCAATGGCTGGAATAATGCCTTCAAGCCGGGCCAGCCAGACAAATGCCGCAACTGCCTCATCGTCAGTGACAGCCTGGTATTCAGCGCGACCGCTCAACTGCAGCCAGGCATGCTCCGGACCGATCCCGGGATAATCAAGACCGGCTGAGATGGAATAGACGGGAGCAATCTGCCCGGTCTCATCCTGGAGAAACAGTGATTGCATGCCGTGGAATACCCCCGGCGTCCCATGGGTCATGGTTGCGGCGTGGCGCAGTGTATCCAGACCTTCGCCGGCCGCCTCGGCGCCAATCAGGCGCACCTGTTGATCACCCAGAAATGGATAAAACGTGCCAATGGCATTGCTGCCGCCGCCGACGCAAGCCAGCAAGGCGGTGGGCAACCGGCCGGCCGCTGCCAGAATCTGTTCGCGGACCTCATCGCCGATCACGCGCTGGAAATCACGGACAATGGTCGGGTAGGGATGCGGACCCATGACCGACCCGATGACGTAATAGGTATCATCCGCCCGGCGAGTCCATTCCCGCATGGCCTCGCTGGTGGCATCCTTCAGGGTAGCCGTGCCGCTGTCGACCCGGCAGACTTTCGCCCCGAGTAATTCCATGCGGTATACATTCAAGGCCTGGCGGGCCATATCCTCCGCGCCCATGAAAACCATGCATTCCATCCCGAACAGGGCCGCAGCCGTGGCTGTGGCCACGCCATGCTGGCCGGCTCCGGTCTCGGCAATCAGGCGCCGTTTGCCCATCCGGCGGGCCAGCAGGACCTGGCCGAGCACATTGTTGATCTTATGGGCACCTGTATGATTGAGATCCTCACGCTTCAGGTATACGGTAAAACCCAGTTCCCCGCTGATGCGGGCGGCATGATAGAGCAGGGAAGGTCGTCCGGCATAATCACGCAGTAAAGCCTGATATTCTGCCTGGAAAACCGGATCCTGGCTGGCTGCCTGGTAGGCTTTTTCCAGTTCCAGCAAGGCCGGCATCAATGTTTCCGCGGCATATCGCCCGCCATATGGTCCAAAGCGGCCAGGCCGGTCGCCTGTTGCGGCAGAATAACTGGCTGAACGGGCCGGGACCGGTTCAGATCCGGCGGCAGCCTGTCCGGCATCAGAAAATTGATTGGGATGGGGAATCGCTGAATTCATCCAGTACACGTCCTTTCGTAGAAGGGATCATCATCTTGGCTAGAAGTATAGTTGTTTTGGCAGGTTTATTTTTTCAGGCGATCAGCATCACACGCAGCGATCAAGCAAGACGGTCCTGTGGATCGGCCATTACATCAGGATGACCGGCTAATATTTACATGCTTCATGGCTGGTCCCGGCCCCGCCGCTCCTGGTCCCGCACATTCTGGCAGAAGGCGGTCATCAGCCCGGGGTCTTTCTGGCCCTGGCGTTCGACGCCACTGCTACAGTCTACTCCATAAGGATGCAGTACTTCGATGGCCTTTGCAACGTTTGCCGGTGTGAGTCCGCCCGCCAGCATGACAGGATGCTCACGGCAGAAATTTTGCAGCAAGAGCCAGGGAAAAGGTTGCCCTGTACCGCCTGTTTGACCGGCAAACGCCGTATCCAATAGCCAGACATCAGGGGCCACGAGACCGAGACATTGTGGATTGACTTCGATCTGCCTGACGAGATTTTGGGCTGCAGCCGGCTCGGCTGGGACGGACAGCTTCTGCCAGATTGCCGTATGGGCCGGCAGGCGTTGCCGCAAAACCTGGCGGATCCTGTCATCCTCCTGGCCGTGCAGCTGGACAACGGCCAGTTCCAGGCGGTCCACCAGCTCGCAAATCCGGTCGGGTGATTCATTGACAAAAACGCCAACCGGCAAGATGTCGGCTGCCAGCGCCCGGCGCAGGGGCAGAGCCTGTCCGATACTGAGCTGTCTGCGGCTTGGCGCAAAGATAAATCCGGCATAATCAGGCCGAACGATATTGAGCGCGGCAATGTCAGATAGCCGGGTCAGACCGCAGATCTTGATTCGTGTATGCCGGGGATCCGGGCTGACTGTCAGATTATGGATTTGCATGGGCTTGTTCCACCTTGCGGGCCGGAGCAGGATGGCCCGGAAGTTCGGCCAGCAAATCGGCGATCTTGCGGCTGACCAGGGCTTCATCATGGTCGGCTGCCAGGCCTGCAGCGCGCATCAGCGTTTCGCCAATCAGGACCGCGTGCGCGCCGGCCCGATAAACCCGGGCGACATCACGTGCAGTCTGGATGCCACTTTCAGCTACAATGATTTTATCTTGCGGGATCAGTCCGGCCAGACGTTCGGTCATGGCCAGATCGACATGAAAGGTATGGAGGTCACGATTATTGATGCCGATTATTTCGGCCCCGGCTGCCATGGCCCGCAATAATTCTTCCAGGTTGTGAACTTCAACCAGCGCACTCAGACCCAGCTGGCGAGACAGTGCCAGCAGCGCGGTCAACTGGCTGTCACTGAGAATGGCACAAATCAGCAAGATCGCCGAGGCGCCCAGCAGCCGTGCTTCATAGAGCTGGTAAGCATCGATGGTGAAGTCCTTGCGCAGCAACGGCAGGCTGACAGCCTGGTGTATGGCCTGGAGATCCTCATCGGAACCGAGGAAATAGTCTTCCTCCGTCAGGACGGATATCGCCTGGACCTGGGCCGCCTGATAAGCCCGGGCCTGGCTGACCGGCCGGAAATTGGGCTGGATAATCCCCTTCGACGGTGATGCTTGTTTGATTTCCGCAATGATGGCCAGGCTTTTGGGGATCCGCAGGACAGCGGCAAAGTCAGCCGGCCGGGCGCGTTGCGCTTCAACCTGGCTGATCAGCTGGGCCAATGGCTGCTGGCTCTGGCGCTGGGCGAGACGAAAGCGCTTCTGATCGACAATGCGGTCCAGAATCGTACCGGTAGATGGGTAAACAGCACTCATAGTCCATTACCTGCCTTGATTTGCTGGCAAAATTGCCGCAGCTGTTCAATTTTACGGACAACAGCGCCACTATCGACAGCGGCTGTGGCCAGGATGAATCCATCCTGCAGGCTGCTGGCCCGCTGGCCGACATAAATGGTGGCGGCGGCATTCAGCAGGATGATATCGCGCATCGGACCGGTCTGGCCAGCAAATACTGCCTCAATAATCCGGGCATTTTCAGCCGGCGTTCCGCCATGGACATCTGCCAGTGTAGCCCGCTGCAAGCCAAAATCCTCAGGCGAAATCTGATATTCCCGGACTGACTGATCCTTTAATTCGATGACCCTGGTCGGGCCGGTGATGGTGATTTCATCGGCGTGATCGCTGCCGTGGACAACCATGGCATGGTAAACACCAATCTGGCGCAAAGTTTCAATGACAAAGGACATGATGGACGGATCATGTACGCCGATCACCTGGCCCCTGGCTCCGGCTGGATTGGACAAGGGTCCCAGGATATTGAACAGGGTACGGATCCCCAGGTGGCGGCGGACCGGTGCGGCATGACGCATCGCCGGATGAAAGACCGGAGCAAACATAAAACCGAATCCGGTCTGTTCGATGCAAGCCTGGACCTGGGCTGGTGTCAGGTTGATGTCCAGGCCGAGCGCTTCATAAAAGTCTGCGCTGCCACTGCTGCTTGATACGGAGCGATTACCGTGTTTGGCCACACAGACGCCGGCTGCTGCAGCGACGAGGGCTGCCGCAGAACTGACATTGATCGTTCCAGTGCCATCGCCACCCGTTCCGACCGGATCGACGCAAAAGTCCACCGCAGGATGGATACGGATCGCAAAATCCTGCATCGAGCGGACACCGCCAGTCATTTCCGCGACTGTTTCACCCTTGACGCGCAGCCCGGTCAGGAAAGCCGCGATATCAATCTGGCTGGCCTCGCCGGCCATGATTTCGCTGACGGCACCAAAGGATTCCTTTTCTGTCAAATGCTGTCCCAGACTGATTTTCTTAATGACCTGATTCAGTTGACTCATGCTCAAAACTCTCCTTTTCACTCAGACTGGAACAATTGCCAGCCAGGTTCAGCCGCTTATCCGGCCTGGCCGCTTCCTGGCTGAAAAGCTGCCTGAAATACAAAAAAACTCCTGTCCTCAAAGGGACAAGAGCTAACTCCTGCGGTACCACCCAAATTGGCCTGGCATACCAGACCCGCTTTGTCATGCACAGCCATGCACGTCCGCTGGATAACGGGCCGGAGTCCCGTCAATGCCTACTGGTCCATACCGGACTTTCGGATTGCCCTCTTGAATCCATTCAACTCAGGGTTTCGTGCTGCATTCACACCATCGGCAGCTCTCTGGGACGAACGATCTGAATCTACTCGCTTCAATCATTGGTTTACTGAGTGTTCAATTAATAAGTATCATACAGCCGCCAGTCGCTTTCTGTCAAGGCCTGTATCGTAAAAATAGTTGGAGACTGTTGGAAAAACTGCTGGCTGGTGGCTGACTGGGGAAAATCTGGCAGCTGGCTGGTGGCTGCCAGACGCAGGTCAGGGTTGTGCGGACTGATTTTCCACAGGTTATGTTGATAGAATAATTGTTCTGATCACGCTAGTCAGATCAACTGAATCGATCTGGCTGACCGGCAGTCCTGCTTTGCATTTTTGCTTCATTCCTGGCAAAATCAGGCTAAACACCCCTCAATAGGTTGCAAATCCACGTAACCAGCCTGACAAAGACCCAGAGGAGCTGCAATAGTCAGGCAGCTGGCACCTGGTGATGGACAGCCAGTTGTAAAAATCTGTGAAACAACGCTAAATCAGGCTTTGCAAGCCCCATGAAGCCGTGAAACATTTGCTGGAGTTATGCACAGAATTATCCACATTATCCACAGTATGTGCAGAAAAGTATCCACAGGCTGCTGAGTGGCTGCCAATTATTGTTGATTCATCATGCAACCAGAACACCATACAATCCGCCTGCAGCTATTGATACTTTTTTCTATTTTCTTTTTCCTGTTTTCCGCTTGTTATCAGTTCATGATGTTTTATTTGCTAATTATACGTTCAACGGATGGACATGAATTTGTTCTGCAATGTCTGATTGATATCAATTTAATTAAGCAAGCCACGGCTGACTTCGACAGGCTTTTTTGTTATAATGACCTGGCGTTGACTGCTGTGCTCATTCACTGCTCCGGATTCCGGAAGATTGATTAAATCAGACGTAAACAAGCAGACGGAGGTATATCAAGATGAACATCTGTGGGGTTGTCCTTGCTGCCGGTGAGGGCAAGCGGATGAAGTCACGTCATGCCAAGGTAGTCCATGAGGCGGCTGGCAAGCCGCTCATCAGCTGGGTGCGGGACGCGCTCGATCAGTCTGGTGCGACCGACCAGGTTTATATCGTCGGGCATCGCCAGGAGGAGGTCCGCGCCATACTCGGCGAAGAAGTAGCCTTCGTCTTGCAAGAACAGCAGCTAGGGACCGGCCATGCCGTCCTGCAAGCCTCTCATTTTCTCGAAGGCCGCAGCGGCTGTACGCTGGTCTTGTGTGGTGATACCCCCATGATTACAGCCGATACCCTGAAGAAGGCCCTTGACCAGTTTGCCAGTGGTCAGTTCGCGGCGATTGTCATCACTGCCGAAGCCCCGGATCCAGCTGGTTACGGCCGCATCCTGCGCGATGAAGCCGGTCACCTGCAAGCCATAATTGAACATCGGGATGCTTCGGCTGAACAACTGGCGATCCGTGAGGTCAACGCCGGTATGTACTGCTTTGAAACATCCTTGCTTCTGTCAGCCCTGGGCCGGATCGGCTGCCGCAATCAGCAGCAGGAATATTATCTGACTGATACCATTGAGATCCTCATCCGGGATGGTTACAAAGTAGGCGCCTGCCAGACTGAATTCGCTGAAATCATGGGTGTCAATGACCGCGTTCAGCTGGCCCAGGCTGCCCAGATTCTCAACCAGCGGATCTTGCTGCGCCATATGCAAAATGGTGTCACGATTATCGATCCGGCCCGGACCTGGATTGAAGATACCGTTGAAATCGGCATTGACACGACGATCCTGCCGGACTGCAGCCTTGCCGGCCATACGCTGATCGGAGAGGATACCGTCATCGGGCCCAATACACACCTGAGAGATGTACGGGCCGGACATCATACCCGCCTGGACCAGGTCGTAGCCGAGGACTGTACCATTGAAGATGGCACGATGGTTGGTCCCTTTACCCATATCCGGCCTGGTTCCCTGATTGGCCCGCTTTGCCGGCTGGGCAATTTTGTTGAAATCAAGAACTCCATGATCGGCGCCAAGTGCCAGCTGGTTCATCAATGTTACGTCGGCGACTCGGATATCGGAGAAAATGTAAACTTTGGCAGTGGCAGCAATACAGCCAATTACGATGGTATCAACAAATCGCGGACCACTGTCGGCAGCAATGCCTTCATTGGCAGCAACAGCTGCCTGGTCTCTCCTGTCCATGTTGCTGACAATGCTTATGTGGCCGCCGGTTCAACCATCACGGAACCGGTACCGCCTAATGCACTGGCCATCGCCCGTGCGCACCAGATTGCCAAGGAAGGCTGGGTTATAACCCGTGGCCGGTTCCGCAATCAGCGTTTGAATCCCTGAATCCTTTATCCATGAGGAGAATTGGTATGGAACAACCACTCTGGCTGATTGCCGGACTGGGCAACCCTGGATTGAAATATGAGAAGAACTGGCATAATGCCGGTTACATGGCGCTGGATGTTCTGGCCGCCCGGCATCAGATTGCCATCAGCCGCATCAAGTTCAAGGGGCTCTATGGCCAGGGATCGATTGCCGGCCAACGGGTCATCCTGTTAAAGCCAACTACTTACATGAACCTGAGTGGTGAATCCATACAGGAAGCAATCACTTTTTTCAAGATTCCGCTTGAGCGGGTTCTTGTCTTATATGATGATCTGGATATTCCGGCCGGTGAAGTGCGGATGCGGCCCAGCGGCGGGCCGGGCACCCACAATGGCATGCGCTCGATCGTCGAGCGGCTGAGTTCAGTTGCCTTTCCAAGGATCCGCATCGGCATTGGTCCGCTGCCTCACCACTGGGAACTTGTCAACTACGTATTGTCAGATATCCCGGTCAACCAGCAGGAACTGGTCTGGCAGGCCCTGAATAAAGCCGCGGATGCCGTGGCCCTGACGCTGGCTGCCGGCCTGGAAGCGGCGATGAACCAGGTCAATCGCCGTGATAAGCCCAAACCATTACCCCGCGCGCATTCCGTTTCGCCGCTGGCCCCCGCAACAGGTGCAGAAGCTGCGTCAGGCAGGTCGTCAGGCCGTGAACCGGCCGCAGACACTGCAGACGAGCCATCCGGCCGTGAACCGGCCACGGAGGCCAGGGAGGTGCAGGATGGCCAGCCCTGACCGCCCGTCCTGGCAGGCACTGGTGCGGCCAGATCCGGCCCTGGCCCGCCTGGTTGATTTATTCTGGCAGGGGCCGCGCCAGCCCATCAATGTGATTGGCCCCAATGATGCCATGAAAGCCGTCATTGCCCTGGCCCTGCTGGAGGGAGCAACCTCCGGGCAGGCTGCTCCCGGGCATCTGATAACAGCGCGAACAGCGTCCGGAAACTTGAAAACAACATCCGGGGATCCGGTTGGGACACCCGCGTATCCGTTGGCAAATCCCCCTTCTCCAGCAGGAAAATCTACTTCTCTGGCAGCAAATCCTGCTTCTCCGGTCGTATCAGCCGAACGTCCGGTTGTCCCGGCCCGCCCATGTTTTCTGGTGGCTGATGAACTGCGGGCCCGGACCCTGGCAGCCGATCTGAAAGCCCTGACCGGTGATGCTGTTCTTGTTTTTCGACCACGTGAGCTGAACCTGACTGACGCGGAAGCTGTCAGCCACGAGATGGAGCATCGCCGCCTGGCGATGCTCTCCCAGTTATTGAGTGGCGACTTCGGGGCCTTGATAGTACCGGCAGCAGCCGCCATCCAGAAGCTGATGCCCCAGGCTGACTTTACCCGGGCCACCTTGCGCCTGCAGACCGGCGGGCAGTGGCCACCGGACCAGCTGAGCGAACAACTGACGGCGCTGGGCTATGAACGGGTCCGTCTCGTGGAAGCTGCCGGGCAGTTTGCCCGCCGTGGCGATATTATCGATATCGGCCTGACCTGCGCTGAAGATCGTGATGCCGCCAGTGGCCTGCGTCTGTCGTTTTTCGATATCGAGCTTGACGCAATCAAGCAATTTGACCTGGAAAGCCAGCGATCCTTGCACATGCTCGACCAGGCGCTTATTCCGCCGGCCCGCGAGATGCTGGTGCCGGCAAATCAGCGTGAGTCCGTGTTGCAGGCCATGCAGGACACCGCCAGTGAAGTCTACCGCCAGGCGATCAGCCAGGGCACGGCCCGTGATGTGGCCGAGGGCCTGCGCCAGCTGGCCCGCCGGGATTGCGAGCGCCTGGACCAGCATGCCACATTTGCCGGCCTGGACCGCTGGCTGGCCATTCTTTATCCAGAGGCCGACAGTATCCTCGATTACGCCCGGGCGGCAGGCTGCCGCTTCTTTATTGACGAGCCCTTGCGGGTCCGGAATCGGCTTGACGCGGCCCAGGCTGAATTTGACGAACGGTGCAAGACCTTGCTGAGCAAGGCCCAGGTCCTGCCCCAGACCGGCCTTGCCATGTTCAGGGGTGCTGATATCAGTCGCTGGATTGATCAGCATGGCCAGTTTGTAGCCTTATGCCAGATCGCCTCGTCCGGTAATGGCCTGCCCGGCGGGCAGACGCTGGACATCAACGGCCGCGATGCCGACAGCTACCGGGGCCGTGAATCACATCTGATCGGTGAAATCCGCGACTGGCAGCAACAAGGGCGCACCGTCCTGCTGTTTGCCGGCTCGGACAGCCGCCAGCAGCGGCTGCACCAGATGCTGGCCGATGAAGGCCTCCGTGTCCCGGTCTACCCGGCGGCCCTGAATCATGGTTTTGTCTACCCGGCGGCCGGCCTGCTGCTGATCGGGACCCAGGATATTTTCGGCAGCGAGCGAGTCGCGCGGCGCCGCAGCAGCCAGGGCATCCGGATCGATCTGTTCAGCGACCTGGTACCCGGGGAAATGGTTGTCCATGAGGCGCACGGTATTGGCCGTTATGATGGCCTGGTCAATCTGGAAAGTGGCGGTGTACGGCGTGATTACCTGCAGATTTCTTATGCTGGCAATGACACCTTGTATATCCCGATGGAAAGCCTGGACCAGATTCAGAAATACGTCGGCGCCGAAGGTCGCGAGCCCAAATTGTCCAGGCTGGGTGGCCAGGACTGGACGCGACTGAAGGAAAAAGCCCGCGAGTCGATCCGCAAGCTGGCTACCGATCTGCTCAAGCTCTATGCTGAGCGTCAGGCCCGGCGCGGCCATCGCTTTGCGGCCGATACAGTCTGGCAGCAGGAATTCGAGGACGGTTTTCCTTATGAGGAGACCGCCGACCAGCTGCGCAGCATTGTTGAGATCAAGCAGGATATGGAAAATGAGCGGGTCATGGATCGCCTGCTGTGCGGCGACGTTGGCTTCGGTAAAACAGAAGTGGCATTCCGGGCCGTTTTCAAATGTGTGATGGACGGCCTGCAGTCGGCCATCCTGGCCCCGACCACTGTATTGGCCCAGCAGCATTATGAGAACCTGCAGCGCCGCCTGGCCGGCTATCCGGTCAATATCGGCTTGCTCAGCCGTTTTGCCAATGACGCCATGCAGAAAAATACGCTGAAAGGCCTGGCCAATGGCCAGGTTGATGTGGTTGTCGGCACGCACCGGCTGTTATCCGCCGATGTCCGCTTCAAAAATCTCGGACTGCTGGTTGTTGATGAAGAACAGCGCTTCGGGGTTGATCATAAGGAAAAAATAAAGTCCTCGCATGCGGCCGTCGATGTGCTGACCCTGACGGCTACCCCGATTCCGCGGACCTTGCACATGGCCATGTCCGGTATTCGTGACATCAGCGTCCTGGAAGAACCGCCCCATGATCGCCGCCCGGTCCAGACCTATGTCATGGAGTATGACCGCGATATTATTACCGAGGCGATTTTGCGTGAGTTGTCGCGCCAGGGCCAGGTCTTCTATCTGTTCAATGATACTCGCCGGATCCTGGAAAAAGTTGGCGAGCTGGAAAAGCTGCTGCCCGGGGCCCGAATCGTTTATGCCCATGGCAAGATGGGCGAAAAACGCCTTGAGGAAATCATTAACAGTTTTATTGCTGGCGAGGCAGATCTGCTCGTCTGCACAACGATCATTGAATCCGGCATTGATATGCCGCATGTCAATACGATCATCATCGAAGATGCCGACCGCCTGGGCCTGGCCCAGCTTTATCAGCTGCGGGGCCGGGTTGGGCGCTCCGATCGCCAGGCCTTTGCCTATGTGACCTATCGGCGTGACAAAATCCTGACGGAAATTGCCGAAAAACGCCTGGCCGCGATTCGCGACTTCACCGAACTGGGCGCTGGCTTCAAAATTGCCCTGCGCGATCTTGAGGTCCGCGGCGCCGGCAACCTGCTGGGCGCAGAGCAGCACGGCCACCTTGATGCCATCGGCTATGATCTGTACTGCAAAATGCTGGAGGAAGCGATCCATGACCTGCAAGGCCAGCCTGTTGCCCGTAAGGTGGCAGCCGTCATCGATCTGGATGTTGATGCCTACCTGCCGCGCAGCTACATTCCTGACGAGGGCCAGCGGATGGATATATACCGCCGGATCGCCGCCATTGACAATTTCCAGGATTATCAGGATGTACTCGATGAAATGCTCGACCGCTTTGGTGAACCACCGGCGGAGGCGATCGCCCTGACCGACATTGCCCTGGTGCGGGCCCGGGCCAGCCGCTTTGGCTTTGCCAAAATAGAAAGCCAGCATGAGAATCTCATCCTGGCTTATGCCGAAGGTCCGGCTCCTGATATGCAATTGTTATCCGGGCTGCTGGCGACAGCCGCCTTGAAAGGCCGGTTGCTCTTTAATGCCGGCAACCGGCCCTACCTGGTATACCGGGCAGCTGCCCGCGAACGGGCCCAGATCACGACCCTGCTGCGCCAGCTGTTCTGGCAGGCCGATCAGGTTGTAACGGCTTCGCCAGCCCGCCAGGGGTAGCCGGGAAATCGCGCAGCCAGCAGCCTGCCAGGCGGCCGTCGTGGACTGATTTCAGTCCGGACGACCGCCCCCGGTTACAAACCGCGGTCCGGGTCCGGACTGGCTGTTACACAGTCAGTCAGCCTTGCGTTGCCGGGCTCTTGCCGATTGACTTTTGCAGTTTGACGAAGTCGCTGGTATCACCGATCAGGATGAAGCCGCTGAAAATGCCGTCACGATAGATCAATTTACGGTAGGTGCCGTTTTCTTCGTTCAGCAAGGCGTCGAGGTCATAGTGCGCCTCGCCCATGATCCCCTTGTCACCCTGAACGACAATTTTGGTTTCCATCGTATTAATGACATAAGGTGGAACGACTTTGTCAAAGGTCAGGTCACCGCCGGCTGCATTGTTACCGGCCACGATGCCCTGGGCTTTGGAGACAGACCAGAGGCCGAACCAGTAGCCGCCCGGCTCAGCCGCGTCACCGGCTGCGAAAATATCGGGTGCGCTCGTCTGCATGCGATCATCGGCGATGATCCGGCGCTGTACAGCCAGGCCGGAACTGTCCAGGAATCCGATATTGGCCCGGACGCCGATACAGACCAGGACCAGGTCAGTCTCAATGATGCGGCCGTCTGCCAGATGGACGTGGGAGACCGGACTGGAAATATCAGGCGTGTTGTTGCCATGAATCATCTTGAGTTCGGCCGAAGTGATCACCTGCACATCCAGGGCATGAACCCGGTCCAGGAAAACCGCCGAGCCGGCCTCATCCAGCTGGGCAGCCAGCAGGCGGCTGTTGCGCTCGACTATCGTCACATGACAGCCGGCCTTGCGGGCAAAATAGGCCGCTTCCAGGCCCAGCAGGCCACCACCGACAACCAGCACATTCTTGCTGTGCTTGAGCGCCTCGGCGACATCGAGCGCATCCTGCATCGTCCACAACACATGGACCCCTGGCCGGCTGACCCCCTGGACCGGCGGGACAAAACTCTGGCTGCCGCTGGCAATTACCAGGCTGTCATAGGTCTCGCTTAAACCATTGTCCAGATGCAGCCGCTTCTTGAGCGGATCGAGTCCGACCACATTCTGGCCCAGCCGCATTTGCAGGCGCCGCTCCTCATACCAGCTGGCCGGATGCAGATAAAGTTTATCGGCCATTTCCGGTTCGTTGAGTATTTCACAGATCCGCAGACGGTAGTAGGGCATGAAATGGTCATGTGATAAAATGATGATATCAGCTGCAGGATCTTGTTTGCGGGCGGCTTCGGCGGCGGACAGACCGGCAATACTGCTGCCGATGACAATAATTTTGCGTGGCATAAGAAATCCTCCTTTTCAGATTGGAAGGCGATTCTGGCTGGCGGATTGGATGATGATTCTGAACGGGAAACGGGAAGGCGATTCTGGCTGGCGGATTATCCGGCTGACAAACCGGACTGGCTGTTGACTTCAGCAATATCGGCAAAATGCCAGGATCTTGCGTCTGTTGACATACTATATAGTATAACCTGCACGATTAAGCATAAACAAGTGTAATGAAGACGGTTGACAGCCGGATTTGGCCACAGGACCTGAACAAGTGCGATGAAGGCGGTGGCCAGTTGCTGATGGAGGTGTATCCCGATGCCAGTATATCCTGCCTATTATGATCTCTCCCAGCCAATCCACGATCAGATGGCTGTCTTTCCGGGCGATCCGCCGGTTCGGATAACACCACGCTGCCAGCATCCGGACGATCCATTTCAGCTGCTGGATCTGCATCTTGGCAGCCATACCGGTACCCATCTTGATGTGCCACGTCATTTCTGGCCAGACGGGCTAACCATTGAGGCCATGACACTGGCGCGTTTTTGCGGCCCGGCCCGCGTGATCAATTTGCCAGCGGTCCCTGGCAAAGTCCTGGACCTGGTTCATGCAGATCTGACAGGCTGGCAGCCTGGAGAGGCCCTGTTACTGGCAACCGGCTGGGAGGCAAAGGCTGGCTCACCCGCTTATTTTGAGCATTTGCCTCTTTTTGCGGCCGGGACTGCCGCCTGGCTGCTTGATAGGGAGATCCGGCTGCTGGGTGTCGATTTACCAACCGTCCAGGAAGAGGACCGGCCAGGCCAGGACTGGCGACATATGCATCTGGCGCTGTTGCAGGCAGGAGTCGTGATTGTTGAAGGACTGGTTGGCCTGCAGCCCCTGATTCAGAGACGAGTCGAATTTTTCGCTGTACCGTTGTCTATCGTGAATGGTGACGGCAGTCCGGTGCGGGCCTTTGCCCGTGATTACTAGCGCCGTGATTACCACCGCAAGGACCGGTACCGGCCGCCAGGGACCGATACCGGCGTAAGGATTGATACGATTGACTGATTGATGCTGGCTGCGAAAAAGGCATTGCCAAATCCGGATTGATCCGCTATACTGTAAAAGCTGTTTGTCCCGGTGGCCTAATGGATAAGGTGACAGTTTCCGGAGCTGTTGATACGGGTTCGATTCCTGTCCGGGACGCCAAGCGAAACCTCTGAGCCGTGATGGTTTGGGGGTTTTTCATTTTTCTGGTATTGGCTCGCGCTTGCTGTTTTCCTGCTTCCATGGCTTGCTGTTTTCCAGATTGCTGAACGATCAACGGAATGATGATTTCCCGACCCCACGAAAGAGAGGCCCAGCCCCTTGGTACCAATATTGCAGCAGACTCCTGATAACTTGCCTGATCTGTCTTCAGCCTCTAAAGCCGGTGAACTCGCCCGGTCGGTCCGGCCGCCAGCCGGCCCCTGGCTGCACCCCCTGCAGATTGGATCCGTGCGGCTCGACAATAATCTGGCCCTGGCGCCGCTGGCCGGTACCAGTGATCGCTCCTTTCGGCCACTCTGTCGTGAACGCGGAGCCGGACTGACGGTGACTGAGCTGGTCAGTGCCCGCGGGATCTGCCATGATCCGGACCTTCATCGCAACTTCCGGTATCTGGCGATTGATCCACCACGGGAAAATCCGGTCGCCATTCAATTGTTCGGCTCTGATCCGGCCGATTTTAGCCAGGCCATTGCCCGGCTGCTGGCTGATCCGCTGCTTGGCCAATGCGCCATGTTCGATATCAACATGGGCTGTCCGGTCCCCAAGGTTGTTCGCGGTGGTGAAGGCGCTGCCCTGATGCGCACGCCGGACCTGGCATACCAGATCGTAGCGTCCGCGGTCAAGGCCGCGGCAGATAAACCGGTAACCGTTAAATTCCGCAAGGGCTGGGATGAAAAATCGGTTAATGCCGTCGAATTTGCCCGGATCTGTGAAGCGGCCGGCGCCGCCGCCCTGACCGTGCATGCCCGGACCCGCGATCAGTTCTATAGCGGGCGGGCGGACTGGTCAGTCATTGCCGCTGTTAAATCAGCGGTCACAATTCCGGTTTATGGCAATGGCGATGTCGTGGATGCCGGATCAGCCCGCCAGATGCTGAGCCAGACCGCGGTGGACGGGATCATGATCGGCCGGGCCGCCCAGGGCAATCCCTGGATTTTCCAGCAAATATCCCTGGAATTGGCTGACCCGCCGCAAGCCTGGACCGCACCTGGCCTGGATGAGCGGGTTCGCGTGATGCTGATCCACCTTGATGGCCTGATTGATCTGCTCGGTGAGCGAACCGGTGTTCATGAAATGCGTAAACAGCTGGCTGCCTATCTGCGCGGGCTGCCCCGGGCTGCCCAGTGGAAAAACCTGGCGATGCAGGCCGATACCCGCGCCGATGTAATAGCCGTGCTGCAAGCCCTGCTGGCCACCCGCAATCCGGCGGATCAGCATCACGAAATGACGGCGGCCCGTCCTGGGGGCTACTGAACAGGACCCTTCCTCTGTATTATCGCAGCGGTGACTGAGCATCCTCAATCCGCCGTTAGCTGATTCGTGCATAAATATGCTGAATTATTATGAAAATTTATAGTGGCATTTGTCTATTTTGCATAGTATAATAGTTGGGACGCTGTTTTGGGGTGGGTTTTTCGGCCCCGGATGAACAATGCAGCCGATCGGCGTGACATTTTTATCAGAATCTGCTGGGTATCGCGCGGTTGCACCCGTCTGGCCAGGCTGGACGGTACCCGGTTTACCGCCAGAACATCGATCTGTTTATGTCAAGGGGGAACCTGGATATGAAAAATTATCCTGCTACTAAGATTCGCAATCTGGCCTTGGCGGGCCACGGCGGATCTGGAAAAACAGCCTTTGCCGAAGCCGTTCTGTTCAATGCAAAGGCGACCGATCGACTGGGCCGGTCCGCTGACGGCAATACCGTCCTCGACTTCGACCCGGAAGAAATTCGGCGTAAAATTTCGATCAACACCGCCGTGGCAACTTGTGAGTGGCGCGATTACAAAATCAACCTGATCGACACCCCTGGTGATTTTGACTTCCTCGGCGAGGTCATGGAGGGCGTCAGCGTCGCTGACAGCGTTCTGATCCTGGTCAGTGCCAAAGACGGCGTATCTGTCGGCACGGAGAAGGCTGTCCGGCAGGCCCGCAAGAGAAATCTCCCGGTTTTCTTCATGATCAGCCGCATGGATGAGGCCAACGCCAATTATGACAAGGCACTGGAAAGCCTGCAGACGGCCTTCGGTGCCAAGGTTATACCATTTTCACTGCCGATCGTGCAGGATGGCAAGATGACTGGTGTCGTCGATGTCATTGCCCAGCAGGCTTACAAACTGGATCACAAGGCCGGTACGGCCACCGCGACGGCGATGCCCGGCGCGCTTGGTGCCCAGGTTGAGGAGCTGCAGAATGCCTTGAATGAAGCAGTGGCCGAGACTGACGAGGCCCTGATGGATAAATTTTTCAATGGCGAGAGCTTTACCAGCGAAGAGACCGCGCAAGGCTTGCAGGCTGCTATTCTCTCCGGTTCGATCTGGCCGGCTTTCGTCGGTTCCGGTACGGCCAACTGGGCGATTTCGTTCACCATGGACCGCCTGGCCGAGCTCATGCCCGCACCTACCAACATGCCGGTTGTCAAAGCCGAGAACATGGATGGCCAGGCCGTCGAAGTCAGCCCTGTCGCAACGGCCCCCCTGGCGGCTTTTGTTTTCAAGACGATTGCCGACCCCTTTGTCGGCCGTATTTCGCTGTTCCGGGTCTATTCCGGCACCATGAAAGCCAATGCCTCGGTTTACAATCCCAATAAGGAAAAAGACGAGCGTATCGGCGGCCTGTTCATGATGCTGGGCAAGAAACAGCTCGGTGCCGACCAGATTGTGGCTGGCGACATCGGCGCGGTGACCAAGCTGCTGGTTACCACGACCAATGACACCTTGTGTGACAAGGCCAGGGCTGTTGTCATGCCGCCGATCAAGTTCCCGGTGCCGTGTCTGTCGATGGCCATCCTGCCCAGGGCCAAGGGCGAAGAAGAAAAGATCATGGCCGGCCTGCAGAAGCTCAAGGATGAAGATCCGGTCTTCAGTGTCAAGAATGATGCCGAGACGCACCAGATGGTTCTCTCCGGCCTGGGCGAGCAGCAGCTCGACGTGTTGCGCTCCAAGCTCAAGTCCAAGTTCAATGTCGAGGCCACCCTGGAGGAACCGCGCGTGCCATATCGCGAAACCATTCGCAAGAAGGTCAAGGTCCAGGGCAAGCACAAGAAACAATCCGGCGGCCATGGCCAGTTCGGCGATGTCTGGATCGAGTTCGAACCCGGCCCGACCGAAGCCCTGACCTTTGAAGAGAAGATCTTTGGTGGCTCTGTGCCGAAGTCGTTCCACCCGGCGGTTGAAAAAGGCTTGCAGGAAGCTATTGTCAAGGGTGTCCTGGCCGGCTATCCGGTGGTCAACCTGAAAGCAACCCTTGTTGACGGCTCCTACCATGATGTTGACTCTTCGGAAATGTCCTTCAAGATTGCCGCCCGCCTGGCCTACAAGAATGGCTTGCCGCAGGCTTCCCCGGTCCTGCTTGAACCGATCAGCACCTGCCAGATCCACATTCCGGATGATTTCCTCGGTGACATCATGGGTGACATGAACAAGCGCCGCGGCCGGATCATTGGTATCAGCGCCGAAGATAACGGCCAGGTCGTCAGTGCCGAGGTCCCGACGTCAGAAATGGCCAAATATGCCACTGATCTCAAGTCCATGACCCAGGGCCGCGGCTGGTATACCATTGAGTTTGCCCGCTATGAGCAAGCTCCGCAGCTCGTGTCCGACAAGGTCATTGCCGACGCCAAGCATCGTCTGGAAGAGGACGAGGAATAAGCTGCGCTGTCGCTGCTGTTGCCGCTGCCAATGCAGCTATCGATCACAGAGGGAAGGGTGCCGGCGCCAGCCGGCATCCTTTTTACAATAGGGAGGTCGCAAACATGCCTGAGCGATACCAGTTCCTGAATAACAGGCCCGCCCGGCCCGGCCCGGTTATTTACTGGATGAATCGCGACCAGCGTGCAGCCGACAACTGGGCCCTGCTGGAAGCGCAGCGTCAGGCCTTGCTGTATCACCAGCCACTGGTGGTGGTCTTCTGCTGGCAGGATCAATACTTGCAGGCGACTCGCCGCCATTATGCATTCATGCTGGCGGGACTGCGCCAGGTCGCAGCCGAGCTGGCGCAGCTCCAGATCCCCTTTTTCCTGGGCCAGGGTGACCCGGCTATGCTGCTGCCGGCACTGATCGAACGCCTTTCAGCCGGTCTGCTGATCACGGATTTCAATCCGCTGCGCCTGCCGCGCCACTGGCGCCAGGCCGTAGCGGCAGCTGCACCAGTCAGCGTCATTGAAGTCGATGCTCATAATATTATCCCGGCCTGGCAGACCTCATCCAAGCTGGAATTCGCGGCCCGCACGATCCGGCCCAAGATACATCGCCAGCTGGCCGCCTGGCTCGAGCCGTTCCCGGATCTGCAGACTCATCCCTTTCTACTCAGTGACCAGCAGCGCTCGGCGATCTGCGAGTGGTTCTTGCCCCTGTCGACGGACGTGAACCATACCCCAGCCTGGCCGCCGCTGCCGGCCGTGGGTCTAATAGCCGGTCAGGCCTTCGCCCGGCAGTCGCCCGAACAATCCCGGTTCACCGGCCAGGATCAGCCAGGCTGGCCCAGGCCGGGCGCCGACGCAGCCAGGCAACGGCTGACAGCCTTCATTGACCGCCAGCTTGCTGATTACCCGCAACGCAATGATCCTAACCGGCCGGTGACCTCCGGCCTGTCACCCTGGTTTCATTTTGGCCAGCTGGCACCGCAGCGGGCCGCCCTGGCGGTCAGTGCCTGGGCTGGCCAGCCGGAGCGGACCAGCCTGGAGCAGCAGGCAGCGGCTGAGTTTCTGGAGGAGTTAATCGTCCGACGCGAGCTGGCTGACAATTTTTGCTACTACAATCCCCAATATGACCAGTTTGCCGGCTTCCCGGCCTGGGCGCGCCAGACTCTGGAACATCATCGGGCTGACCCGCGCCCGGCCATGTATCGGCCAGACCGGCTGGAAGCTGGCGAAACGGCTGATCCGCTCTGGAATGTTGCCCAGCAGGGCCTGGTACGTGACGGCCTGATGCCCGGTTACCTGCGCATGTACTGGGCCAAGAAACTGCTGGAGTGGTCAGCTGACCCGGAGACAGCCCTGGCCCTGGCTATTCAATTCAATGACACCTATCTCTTTGACGGCCGGGATCCCAACGGCTATACCGGGATTGCCTGGTCGATTGGCGGTGTACATGATCGCCCCTGGGGGGAACGGCCTGTTTTTGGTACGATCCGCTATATGTCTTATCAGGGCTGCCGGCGAAAGTTTGATGTCGATGCCCTGATCAGGCGCCATCAGCAGCCATCTTTGCTTGCACAATTTTCACAAAATGATTTTCCCGTTTGATTAATTTGGTATCATCATAGTACGAGGGAGGTACAGGCCCGATGGATAAGGGACCCGTCATTTTGAAAGACAAGCCAATTATCGGCATCAGCGCCTGCTGCATGGGCTGTCCGGTCCGCTATAACGGCCGCAGCATGGATATGCTCAAGCAGATCGGCCGCGAAAAAGGCGATTTCCTCTGGAGTCCAGTCTGCCCCGAATGTGCAGCCGGCCTGGGCGTTATCCGTGATCCGATCCATATTGATGGTCCGGACGGCGCTGCTGTCTGGCAGGGTCAGGCCCGGATCCGCAGTCGCGGTGGCCGGGATGTGACGGCCGCCATGCAAGCCGGGGCCCGCGAAAGCCTGGCCAGCCTGGAGCGGGCCCGTACGCGGGCTTTTGTCTATATGGATGGCAGTCCATCCTGCGGTGTTTACCGGACGACTTTACGCAAACAAAACCGCGGCAAGCCACCCGGCGTGTTCGGGGCCTTGCTTGATCAGGCCGGTTTTTTCCTGATTCCGGCCCTGGACCTGCAAAGTCCGCTCAAATGGTGGGACTGGCGGCGCCGCCTGCTGGCGTTTCTCTGGCTTGACCAGGTTCCCCTGCAGTCCCGCGGGGATTTATATGAAGCCTGGTATCGGCTGAAGTTTCTCTGTCAGGAGCTCGACGACCCCTGGGCCCGCCAGATGGGGCAACGCCTGGCCGCGCTGCAGGGCAAACTGGATCCGGACGTTGCCGCGGCATTTCGCCGTGACGTGGGCAGTGTCTTGCGCCGCCCGTCGACCGTAGCCCGGATTACCGGCAGCCTGTGGAAAAATTATAGTCATTATCGCAAGGTGACCGGCCAGCCGATTGCCGAAATCAAGGATCCCTTAACCTTGCGTAATGTAACCAGCCTGGCCCGCGAACTGATCCTGATGGAACGGGAAGCTGCCGTCAGCCAGATAATGTTTGGTACATCACCTGTTATATATGCCGGCCGGTTGCCATCATCCCGCAAGTCAGGCCGGGCCGGGAAAGCCGGAGCAGATAAAACTGATGCTGATGATATCGGTGCCGAAGATCCCGGAGCCGATGACAGCCAGGCCGGTGAGACCGGAGCCGATGATACTGGTGTATAAAACGGATAGCAGGCAGCGGATCAGCGGCGTCAGTTCTTAACCGGCACGTACTGGTATCAGAAGGGGAACCATCATGAAACAGGCGAAAGTGATCGTAATTGGTGCCGGCGTCAGTGGGCTGGCCGATCCGGCGCTGGCTCCAGCCGGCCAGCTGGGTCTGTATGTGCTGACCCCGGTCCCGAATCGCAAGGATGGCTCTTCCCTGGACTGGACCGATCCGGACCAGCTGGCAGCCCGCCGGGCCAGGATATTTGCCAGGATTCGCCAGATCACGCCCCTGACAGAATTCGAAAAACATATTATTTTTGAAAAAGTCTATTCGCCAGCTGACTGGGAGTCTGGTTTCAATGCCAAGTATGGTGCTACATTTGGCCTGCGGACTACACTTCTGCAAAGTAATTACTGGCGGCCGCAGACCAAGGCCTGGCATTATGAAAACTTATATTTTACGGGCGGCAGTGTCCGCCCCGGTGCCGGTGTGCCGATCGTCCTGACCTCAGCCAAGCTGGCTGCCAATGACCTGATCAGGGATGCCCGCCTATGAGTCGTTCTGACCAGCTGGCTTTGCCATCAGGTCTGGCAGCTGATCTGGCCTGGTGTGAATCGGTGATCCGTCAGCACTCGACCAGTTTCTACCTGGCTTTCAAAGGCCTGGCCGGCGGTCGGGCCCAGGCTGTTTTCGTAATATATGCTTTCTGTCGGCTGGCTGATGACAGTATTGATGTTGCTCATGATCCGGCCGGGCTGACGGAAAGCGCTTTTATATTGGCAGGCCCGCCTGATCCTGGCCGGATTTTGAAGTCATGATATCGCTGGATGGTCCCTGGCTGACCCTGCTGTTTCCCGGTCCGGATTACCCTTCGACTCCGGCCGTGGTTTCGCCGTTCCTGGATACCTTGCGCCTGATTCGTGATGCCGGGTTCATGACTGGAACCCTGCTGATCTGTCTGGTCGCCTGGCGGCGCGGCTCTTTAAGCAGGATCGGGGCACTACTGGCCTTTCTGCTGGCCCTGATTTTGTTTTGCAGCGGAGGCATTGGCTTCATCATGCTGCTGCTGGTATTTTTTGCTTCATCGACGTTGCTGACCCGGCTGCGGCACACTGAGAAGGCTGTCATTGAACGCGACCTGCATGCCAGGACCGGCCCGCGCGATACGATCCAGGTGCTGGCCAATGGTGGGCCGGCCCTGATCATGGCCTTGCTGTATGCGGGGACCGGCCAGATCCGTTTTACTGTTGCCCTGGCCGGCGCCCTCGCCGCCTGCAATGCCGATACCTGGGCCTCGGAAATTGGCATGCTCAGTAAAAAGACACCCTTTTCGCTGTTGACCGGCCAGCCAGTCCAGCGGGGCCTGTCCGGCGGTGTGACCTGGCTGGGGATCCTGGCATCGCTGGGGGGCGCCACTTTGGTGGCCCTGACCTTTTTTCTGTTGCCGACCGGATCCCGGACGCCTGAAACACGCCTCGCGCAAGCCGGACTTGTCTGGCTGGCCGGTATCATGGGTTCTCTGATTGACAGCCTGCTCGGCGCGACCTTGCAAGCGCAATATATCAAGCCAGATACCGCGTTGCTCACCGAAAAGTCCCACGAAAAAAACCAGGCCAATCGGTTGTGCCGTGGCCTGGCCTGGATGACCAATGATCTGGTGAATTTTATCAGCGCCCTGCTGGCGGCCAGCCTGCTGTTACTGGTTCTGCCGGCCGGCTGATCGGGATCTCATTGGCGGCCGGCCGCCAATGCCCGCCAGACTGCCGGCAGTCAGACTTTCCAGCCGATTATCCGGCTGACAAAGCGGGTGAAGGCCTCGGATTGCGATTGCGTATAGATCGTCTCGCTCGGCCCGCTGGCCTTGACCTGGCCATCGCTGATAAAAGCGACAAAGTCACAGGCATGGCGGGCGAAGCCGATCTCATGGGTGACCAGGATCAGGTCCCGCTGGTCGTCGCGCAGACTGTTGATGACGTCAAGGATCTCGGCGGTGATTTCCGGATCAAGTGCTGACGTCGGTTCATCGAACAGCAGGATTTCCGGCTTCAGGGCCAGGGCCCGGGCAATTGCCACGCGCTGCTTCTGTCCGCCGGACAACTGATTGGGAAATTTATGCTGATGCTCGCGCAGGCCGAAACGGGCCAGGAGTTCATTGGCGCTGGCCTGGGCTTGCGCAGGTGGAACGCCACGCGTTTTGACAAGCGGCAGGACGATATTGGCCTCGGCTGACAGGTGCGGAAAGAGATTGTAAGCCTGGAAGACCATCGCGATCCGGCGCCGGTGCATGACCAGGGCTTGTTCCGTGGAATAGTCGATTGTCCGGCCATTCAGGATAATGGTGCCGCTGTCGGGCGTCTCCAGGCCGCCCAGGATCCGCAGCAAGGTCGTCTTGCCGCCACCGGACGGACCAATGATCGCCAGCGATCCTGTCTGGCTGATGGATAGATTCAGATTGTCCAGCGCCTTCATACCCTCATAGGTCTTGGTCAGGCCGCGGATGTCCAGTTGCATGGGCGATTCTCCCTGTTATTCGTGGGTGGGGCCAATCATGAATGAAGCAAACCGGGCTGCCCGTCCTTTGTCACGTGAGGCGGGCCGTGTCCGCACCGGTCATGTGGCGTAAGTCATTTTCCGTTCCAGGTGTTTGGTCAGAAGGGAAATCGGCAAGGTAATGGCCAGATAGCCGATGGCCAGGATGATGTAGCTTTCAAAGGTCGTAAAGGTCAGCGAATCAACCTCGAGAATATTCTTGGCAAATTCATTGACGGCAATAAACGAAAGGATCGAGGAGTCCTTGATCAGCGAAGCGAACTGGCCGGTCAATGGCGGCAGCACAATCCGGCTGAGCTGGGGAATGATCACATAACGATACGTCTGGCTGCGGGTAAAGCATAGCGAGCGGGCTGTTTCGAGCTGGGCCGACGGAATGCTCTCGAGCCCGGCCCGGATGATTTCCGAGACATAGGCGCCGGAAAAGACCGAGAGGATCAGGATGCCCATGATATAGCGGTTTTCCAGGCGATAGGCTGTACCGACAAAGTAAAAGAAGAAAATGGTCTGGACCAGAAGCGGCGTGCCGCGAATCACCTCGATGTAAAGGGTCGCGCTGTAGCGCCAGAAGAGATGGCGCGAGCGGCGGCCGACGGCTGACAGGACGCCAAGCAACAGGCTGCAGACCAGGGATGCCGCGCTGAGGAGCAGGGTAACCAGGAAGCCATAGCCAAACTTCAGCCGGTAGTCCCACAGCCGCGACCACTGCCAGTGGTGATCCAGCCGGAGGGCCGCGAAACCAAAGAAGGCTCCGACGGCCAGTCCGACCAGTAACAGATTGAACCATTTTTTAATCATGCTGGCCTCAGCTTCGTTGTCAAGGGGTTGGTACGTCGAAGAAGAAGGGGATTCCCAGTTCCTTGAACGTATTCTGTTCGGCGGTCAGGTAAGTGGCAGCCAGTTTATCAAAGCCGCCAGTGGTCCGGTACTTCTTGATGAAGGCGTTGACTTGCCCCTTGAGCTCGTCGTTACCTTTTTTGATGCCGACACCCCAATACTCGGCCGCATCCTGATAGGGCGCCAGATTGACGCGCGTGGTTTCAAGATTCTGCTGCCAGTTGCGATAGATAGTCAGCTGATCATAGGTAAAGGCGTCGGCTTTGCCCTGCACGACTTCCAGGACACAGGCGCTTTCCTTGTCGAAAACCTGGTAATTGGCGGCCGGCAAATTGCGTTCGGCATAAATATGCCCGGTCGAGCCTTTTTTGACGGCCAGGATGCGGCCTTGCTGGCTGAGGTCGGCCATGGACTGCACGGGGGAATTCTTGTTGATCAGCAGGGCCAGATTGCTCATGGCATAGGGATCGGAGAAGTCGATGGTTTTCTTGCGCTCCTCGGTGATAGTCATGGAGGAGATGATCAGGTCGATCTTGCCGGTTTCCAGAGCCGGGATCAGGCCGGCCCAGGCAATATTTTCGATAACGACTTCGCGCCCCAGTTCGGCTCCGAGCGCCTTGGCAAAGTCCACGCTGATGCCGGTCGGCTTGTTGCTGGTATCGGTTGTTTCAAAGGGCGGATAAGCCAGTTCCATGCCGACAACCAGCTTTGTGGCAGATTTTGCAGTACAGCCCGTTACGGCAGTCAACAACAAGGCCAGCATGAGCAGGGCGACGAGCGGACGAATGATGGCTGATTTCATGGGATACTCCTTTCGATACCGGCAAAAGCCGGCTGGTGCTAACCATTATACAAGAAAACTGCTGGAAAAACCGACCCTTCTTTACTGATTACCAAGAATAAATATCAGGGAAATGATGCAGCTGTCTGCTGGATATGATTTTTAGAAGAATGACCGGCAGTCCGGCTGCTGTTGTCGAGACGGAAAAAAACTGATATGATGAACGCGTTAACAAGATTCCGGCCCTGATCCGGCCGGGGAAGCACGGCGTTACCCGATGGACTGACCTTCAGCTTTTTTCCGGCCTGTATCCGGCTGGGGGAGCACAGCCAGCCCGTGCTTTGCATAAGGAGAAAATATTCTGTGGAAGAAAGCAGTATAAGCTTTTTATTGTCAGCCAGCCAGCCCGTCTTTTCAGCATTCCCATCCGCCGTTCCATCGGCCTTTTCAGCCTTCCATCCCGTCCTCGCGGCCAGCCCGGGTGAGCTGACAAGCCTGCTGCCTGTTGCCTCATCCGCAACCACTACCGCAACTGCATCTTCCGGCTCGCTGGTATTTGACTTGCTGCTGGTTGCCTTGCTGATATTCATCAATGCCTTTTTTGCGGCCTCGGAAATAGCGATCATCTCCCTGAATGATAATAAAGTGAAACGCAAGGCTGAAGAAGGGGATAAAATTGCCCGCCAGATCTATCGCCTGATATCCGAACCCAGCAGTTTCCTGGCCACGATCCAGGTTGGCGTGACCCTGGCCGGCTTCCTGTCCTCGGCTTTTGCCGCGGAGAAATTCGCTGACCGCTTTTATAATCTGATCGGCCGGGACCTGCCGGTATTTCACACGATCAGCGTTGTGGCAGTGACGTTTATTTTATCTTATTTCTCGCTGGTGCTCGGGGAACTGGTACCCAAGCGCGTGGCTCAGCATAATCCGGAAAAACTGGCTGATGCTGTCGTCGGCGTGGTGACTGGCCTCGGGGTCGTTTTACGGCCGTTCGTGCTCCTGCTGACCCTCTCGACGAATGCCGTGCTGAGGCTGTTCCGGATCAATCCGAACCAGACGGACCGGACTGTCACGGAGGAGGAAATCCGGATGATGGTTGACGTCGGCCGGGAGTCCGGGAGCATCCATGCCCGGGAAAAGGAGATGATCGAAAACATCTTCGAATTCAACGATACAGCCGTCAAAGCCATCATGACACATCGCACCAACGTGGTCTCCCTGAATGTCGATGCGGACTTTGCGGCTGTCCTGGACACGGCTATTCATGAGAAATATACGCGGATCCCCGTCTATGAGGAGACCATTGACAACATCATTGGCATTCTCCATGTCAAGGACCTGCTTTACCTGGCTGTAGAGGGCATGAATAAGCCATTTTCACTGCGTGATATGATCCGGCCACCCTACCTGGTGCCGGAATCCAAGAATATCGACGCGGTATTCCGCGAAATGCAGCGTGACCGGATCCAGATGGCGGTGGTCATCGACGAGTATGGCGGAACAGCCGGCATCATCACCATTGAGGATCTGCTGGAAGAAATTGTTGGCAATATCCAGGACGAATATGACGAGGAAGAACAGGAAATCGTCCAGAAGGATGAGCGCACTTATATCGTGGACGGGATGGCTTCCCTTGACGAAATCAGTGACGTCATCGGCGTTGAGTTTCCCGATGAGGACTATGATACCCTGGCCGGCCTGGTCATCAGCTTACTCGGCCGCATCCCGGATGAAACTGAACTGCCTGCAGTTAAATATGGCAATCTTCAGCTTCAGGTCCTGGCCATGGACGACAAACGCGTATCCCGGGTCCAGATTACAGTCATGTCAGCGGCCGAGCCGCCCGCGGAACAAGATGACGTTTGAAAAAGGAGAGATCCCGATGTCCGACACCCTGACCTGGGATGCCGTATTGTTCGACTTTGATGGCACCCTCGTTGACTCAATACCCCTGATTGTCGAAACCTATCAGCACGTTTTCATGACGCATCTCGGTCATCCGGGTGATGAGGCGGAAATCCTGGCCAGTATCGGGACGCCCCTGGAAGCGTTTTTCCACGCCTGGCCGCCTGACCTGGCCCAGGCGATGCTGGATACCTATATGGCCTACAATATTGACCATATCCATACCAGCCTTGGCATTTTTCTCGGCATTCCCCAACTGCTGGCTGACTTGCGTCGGCGTGGTATCCTGCTGGGGATCGTGACTTCCAAGCGTCTGCGCTCCCTGAACAAGAGCCTGGATGACTTCGAGCTGCGTGATTATTTTGATTTGTTAGTGACCAAGGATGACACAACGCGCCACAAGCCTCATCCGGAGCCGCTGCTGGTAGCCATGCAGCGGCTCGGGTTGTCCGATGCGCGGCGGGTCTTGTATGTCGGCGACAGTATTCATGATCTGCAAGCCGCGATCAATGCCGGCTGCCAGCCGGTCATGGTGGGCTGGACCCGCATGCCCCGGGCTTCGCTGCACGCTGCTCATCCGGCTATCTGGATTGAGCAGGCCGCCGACCTGCTGCAGTATTTAAAAATGACGAATTGACTTGTCCCGGAGGATTGCCCATGGCCCGTTATGCCTATATGCTGCTCGATGCGGTCGAAAAGGATGTCAGCCGCCAGGCTCTGGCCCTGGATGGCATTGGCGGCTTCGACCGGATTTATGTCGATCGCCCGCCCTTTGGCTTTGAATTGCGCGAACAGCGGACCCGGCTGCTGGCCTTGTTGCAGCCAGGTGATGTTGTCTATGCAGCTGCAGCCGATCGCTTCTGCCGGCAGACCCGTGAGTTTCTGGCGCTGCAGGCCCGCATCAGCGAAGCCGGGGCAGAACTGGTCTTGCTGCAGGAGAATCTGGATACGCGCAGCCCGGCCGGCCGGCAAAGCATCCGCCTGCTGACAGCCTTTGCCCGTCTTGATTTTGTCTACCAGTCGGCCCGGAAACGGGAAGGCATTGCTGCAGCCCGCCAGGATGGCCGCCGCATTGGCAGGCCGCCCGTCGCTATTCCGCCGGAATTCCGCAACATCTGTCAACAATGGTCGTCCGGTCAGATTACCGGCAGCGCTGCAGCCCGCCTGGCCGGTTTGCGCAGTACCAGCTTCTATAAAAAAGCCGCTGAGCTGGGCTTCAAAGCCCCGCCCCGGACGATCCGTACCCCATCGGTACCGCCTGGCCCCGGCCCGGACAGCTGAGCATTCATAAAACCGCCGCCGGTCCGGTCATTGCCCATTACAAAGCTGGCTCCGCGTACCTGATTCTTTGCCGGCACGCATCATGATTCCTTGACCAGCTTGATCAGGTGGATCTGGCCTGAACAGGCGCGACCGCCTTGCGCAGGCCGGCCAACTGCCATGAAGTGCGACTTTCTTCATACTGGCGTCACATTGCTGGGTTAATCTGGTGTCATTTCAACAGCTGTCATGCCATAAAGAAGACTTAAAAGGGGGCTTGCAGCGACGCAGTCAATCAATCTGCAGATGATAGCGCCCGGCCCGATTGCCTTTGCCCGAATTAGTGGTTATAATGTCATCCAATGCCCCGGCGGCCCCCATACCCAGCGAACCCGAATATCAGTGAACCCGAATATCAGTGAACCCGAATATCAGTGAACCCGAATATCAGTGAACCGGATAAAGGATGGAACGATTGCATGAACGATACCCGAAATGAGAAACGTGATGAGAAGTGGCGCTCGGAAACGCTGCGGGAAGAACGTAAAGCCCGCCTGGCCCGGATGAAATCCAAAGACGGTGGCAAAAAACCGGTGCGTTCAGGTAATCCGGCGCTGCGCGTGGCCGTGGCTGTGATCCTGATAGTCGCCATGCTGCTGACAGGCGGCTGGTTTGTGCTCAATAGCGGTCTGCCGCAGCAGACCCTGAAAGTCATGACCGTTGGTACAGAACCGGTGAAGGTCATTGAGCTTAACTATTATTATCACATGCTGGCCAGCAACTATTACAATATTGATGACCTGAATTCCTCCGAGGCCAAAGATACGCTTGGCAGCCCGAGTGATGTTGAAGGCTTTGCCACCACGGCTGATTACCTGATTGACCTGTCAGCCAAGGAAGTCCAGAAATATGTGATCCTGGCCGGCCTGGCCAGGCAGAACGGCCTGACCTTGTCCGCTGATGACCAGACGACCATCCAGAATTATTATGATGACCTGTCTGCGGCCGCCGCCGGCGAAGGCCTGAGTGTCAGCAATTACATGGCCAGGCTGTTTGGCAAGGGCGCCAGCCCGGACACGTTGCGTCCGACTTTGGAGCGGCTGCTGCTGGGCAGCAAATATGCCGACCAGAAACTGACCGAGGGCGACATCACCGACGATGCCATCCAGGCCTACTACAATGAACACAAGGACGAATTTGATATCCTGTCCTTCCGGGCTTTCACCTTCGTCCCGGATATCCCGGATAATGCCACTGCTGAACAGACGACGGCCGCTGAAACAGCTGCCAAGGACAAGGCCTCGGCCATGCTGGCCGCTGTAACTGATGAAACGACTTTCAAGGCCCAGTGCCTGGTTTATGCATCGGCTGACGACAAATCGGCCTATGAAACAGACGATGCCTCCCTGTACAAGAATACCCGCTATTCTGATGTTTCTTCCCTGGCCCAGTCTACCTGGCTTTTCGATGAGAACGCCCGCAAGCCTGGCGACAAGACACTGATCGAGGAGACGGACGGCAGTTATACCGTTCTGTATTTCATAAGCCGTTCGATTGATACAACACCCCGCATTGATGTCCGCCATATCCTGGTTGAAGCAGATCGCGAGACGGCCACCGCGGACGAAATTGCCACCGCCAAGGCTAAAGCAGAAGGGATCCTGGCCAATTACCTGTCCGGAGCCAAGACAGAGGAATCATTCAGCGAACTGGCCAAAACCAATTCCTCTGATGGCAATGCCAGTACGGGCGGCCTGTATGAAGGCGTCGCCCCGGGTGATATGGTCAGTGAATTCAATGACTGGTGCTTCGACACAGCCCGCGTGACCGGGGATACGGGGATCGTCCAGTCTGACTTCGGTTTCCACGTGATGTATTTTGTCGGCCAGGCCGGTGTCGAATGGCAAATCAATATCAAGGATGTCCTGCAGCAAGAGCTCTACCAGAAGTTCCTTGATGCGGAAGTCGCCAAGGTGCCGTTTGCCCTTGATAACTTCGGCAAGCGATTCCTGAACTGAGTCCTGGCGTGGCGACCGGCTGCTCCTGAATGGCCTGAGCCGGTTATCAGCCGTCGTCCGAGATGTTCACGCCTTGATTTCAGATCGCCGATCCATGCTTTGATACTTTTATCAGAGATTCCGGCTGCCCCGATAGCTCCGCTGTCGGCTGGCAGCCGGATTTTTTTCCTGGCAGCGCGGTGAATCCCCGGGACCAGGTATTTATGCCGATTCCTGGCAGCGCGCTTGTCTTGCTTGACGAACTGTACTTATCCCCTGGGCATTAAACAATACAATTGACCTGGAAATAAAAAAAGATGTCAAAACATTGACACCTCAATGAGCCGGTGGTATCATACTATAACGCGCAACGGGGTTACTGGGTTTTGCTCGCCTTTTTTAGCCTTCCGGCGCCACAAACCAGTTATTTATGTCAATTATAGCATCAGACCGGGCGTCGTCAAGATTTTTTCTTGCGACACCCAGAACCGGCCCGTCCAGGCCGGTACATGCGTGAGGTGATCATTGATGGTGCGTCCCGTCAAATTGGGAAGAGCCGAGAGAATGTCCTACTCCCGAATCGATGAGGTCATTGATATTCCGAATCTGATTGAGATTCAGAAGAACAGTTACCAGTGGTTCCTGGATGAAGGACTGATGGAAGTCCTGCGCGATGTTTCGCCGATAACCGATTATTCCGGCGATATTGAGCTTTCATTTATTGACAAGGAGTTTGACATCACGTCCCCGACTTATTCGATCGAGGACTGCAAGGAGCGCGATGCCAATTATGCCGCGCCGCTGAAGGTCAAGGTCCGTCTCCACAATCGCAAAGACGATATTCTCAAGGACCAGTATATCTACATCGGTGAATTCCCTATCATGACGGATAATGGCACCTTCATCATCAATGGGGCCGAACGTGTTATCATCAGCCAGCTGGTTCGTTCACCGGGGGCCTATTTTGATGAGACCCGTGACAAGTCGGACAAGCTGCTTTACTCCTCGCAGATTATCCCCAATCGCGGGGCCTGGCTCGAATATGAGACTGACAGCAACGACATCCTCTGGGTCCGCGTCGACCGGACCCGCAAGTTCCACCTGACGGTTTTCCTGCGCTCATTGGGTTTTGGGACCAATGAACAGATTATCGAGACCTTTGGTGAAGAGCACAACCTCAACCAGACAATGCTCAAGGATGGCTGCCGTAATCGCGAGGAAGGCCTGACCGAACTTTACAAGAAGCTGCGTCCCGGCGAGCCGGTCTCCGTAGAAGGCGCCGAGTCTTTGCTGCATAACATGTTCTTTGACGCCAAGCGCTATGACCTGGCGCGTGTTGGCATTTACAAGATCAACAAGAAGCTGTCCCTGGCCACCCGCCTGGTCGGCCACAAGGCAGCCGAGAATATCTGTGACGAGAATGGCGAGCTGCTGGTCGCCGAGGGCGAGATTATCAGCCGGGCCATGGCCGAGGCCGTCCAGGCTGCCGGGATCAATGCTGTCATGATTTTCCCGATGCGGGTCGAAGGTGACTCGGTCATCCAGGGCGAGAGCAAGCTGCGCGTCATTGGCAACAACCGTGTCAGTGCCGGGGACTACCTGCGCCATTTCTTTGCCGGTGAAGCCATCGCCGACCTGGATCTCGGGCTGCTGGGCGTGACGGAAAAAGTCCGGACCAGCGTCCTGCAACGCTTCATTCACGAGGCGCGGGCTACCGACAATCCGGCCGGCACCCTGAAGCAGCTGATCATGTCCCGCCTGTCCGAGCTGATGCCCAAGCATCTGACCGTCGAAGACATTGTCGCCTCTGTCAGTTACCTGATCGGCCTGGCTTATGGGGTGGGCGAAACGGATGACATCGATCACCTGGGCAACCGCCGGGTCCGCTCGGTGGGTGAGCTGCTGCAAAACCAGATCCGCGTCGGTTTCTCCCGCATGGAGCGCGTGGTTCGCGAACGGATGGGCACCCTGACCGACATGGCCAGCGCCACCCCGCAAATGATCGTCAATACCCGGCCGGTCAGCGCGGCGATCAAGGAGTTTTTCGGCTCCAGCCAATTATCCCAGTTTATGGACCAGCCCAATCCGCTGGCCGAGCTGACCCATAAGCGCCGCCTGTCGGCACTCGGACCGGGCGGCCTGTCCCGTGAACGGGCCAATTTCGAGGTCCGCGACGTCCATTCCTCGCATTATGGCCGCATGTGCCCGATCGAGACACCGGAAGGTCCGAACATCGGCCTGATCAACTCCCTGGCGACCTATGCCCGGGTCAATCGATACGGTTTCATTGAGACGCCCTACCGGGTTTACGACAAGGAAAATGCCGTCGTGACCCGTGATGTTCTCTACATGACCGCCGATGAGGAAGACTATTACTACATTGCCCAGGCCAACGAGCCCCTGAGCCCGGAAGGCCGTTTCATAGACAAGAAAATTGTCTGCCGCTACCTGGACAAATTCCTGGAGGTTGATCCGCCCCGCGTCGACCTGATGGACGTTTCACCCAAGCAGCTGGTATCCGTAGCCACCGCCCTGATCCCGTTCCGCGGCAATGACGATGCCAACCGGGCCCTGATGGGTTCCAACATGCAGCGCCAGGCCGTGCCGCTGATCAAGACCGAGTCGCCGATCATCGGGACCGGTATGGAATACCGGGCTGCCAAGGACTCCGGCGTCTGCACGGTAGCCAGGCATGATGGCGTCATCGAATACGTCAGTGCCAGCAAGATTGTCGTCAAGACCGGCAGCATGAGCTTTGACACCTTCAGCCTGGTCAAATACCAGCGTTCCAACCAGGGAACCTGTATCAACCAGCGGCCGCTGGTCCGCCAGGGTGACATTGTGAAAGCCGGTGACATCATCGCTGACGGCCCCTCCACCGACAATGGCGAACTGGCCCTGGGCCGCAATGTGCTGATCGGTTTCATGACCTGGGAGGGCTACAATTATGAGGATGCCGTCCTGATCAGCGAACGCCTTGTCCGTGACGATGTCTATACGTCCATCCATATCGAGGAATACGAATGCGAGGCCCGCGATACCAAGCTGGGTCCGGAAGAGGTCACCCGCGAAATTCCCAACGTCGGTGAAGAAGCCCTGAAGGATCTCGACGAATCAGGCATTATCAGGATTGGCGCTGAAATGCGGGCTGGTGACATTATCGTCGGTAAAGTCACGCCCAAGGGCGAAACCGAGCTGACGGCCGAGGAGCGGCTGTACCGCGCGATTTTCGGCGAGAAAATCCGCGAGGTACGCGACACCTCCGTCCGCGTGCCGCACGGTGAATCCGGTATCGTCGTGGATGTCAAGGTCTTCACGCGCGAAAATGACGATGATCTCAAGCATGGCGTCAATAAGCTGGTCCGGGTTTATATCGCCCAGAAACGCAAGATCTCGGTTGGCGACAAGATGGCCGGCCGTCACGGCAACAAGGGCGTAATTTCCCGTATCCTGCCCGAGGAAGACATGCCCTTCCTGCCGGATGGCACCCCGCTGGACATCGTGCTCAATCCGCTGGGCGTGCCGTCGCGCATGAACATCGGCCAGCTGCTGGAAGTCCATCTCGGCCGGGCTGCCCGTCAGCTGGCCTGGAAAGTTGCAACACCGGTCTTTGACGGCGCGACCGAAGATGACGTGGTTGAGGCCTTCAAGCTCGCCGGCATCGATGACGACGGCAAGACTATTCTATATGACGGCCGGACCGGCCGGCCCTTTGAGAACCGCATCACGGTCGGCATCATGTACTACCTCAAGCTGCTGCACCTGGTTGACGACAAGATCCACGCCCGTTCGATCGGACCGTACTCGCTTGTGACACAGCAGCCGCTCGGCGGCAAGGCCCAGTTCGGCGGCCAGCGCTTCGGCGAAATGGAAGTCTGGGCCCTGGAAGCCTATGGGGCCAGCTATACCCTGCAGGAGATCCTGACGGTCAAGTCTGATGATATCGCCGGCCGGACCAAGACCTATGAAGCAATCGTCAAGGGCGAAAGCGTGCCGGAAGCCGGCGTGCCTGAATCCTTCAAGGTGCTGGTCAAGGAACTGCAGAGCCTGGCCCTTGATGTCGTCCTCTATTCCCGGGATAACGAGCAGATTCCGATCAAGGAGTCTGTCGATGAGGAGACCGACGTGACCGAGATTGACAGCAAGACCCTCGAAGAAATGCGCGGCACGCTCGTGCCCGAAGACAGCCTGGCTGCAGCCGGCTACTCGGAAGGGATCCTCGATGAGGATGGCGGCATCACGGTCGATATTGAGAACGGCGAACGGTTCGAGTCCCTTCTGGAACAGCCGCTCTTTGAATTCCAGGATGATTCTGACGACCTCTGAGCAGCATTGGACCGATCATTGTCAATTGCAAAAGGAGACGGTAATTCATGTTTGAAATGAGCAATTTCGAGGCCATCGGCATCAACCTGGCCTCGCCGGACAAGATCCTGAGCTGGTCACGGGGGGAAGTCAAGAAGCCGGAAACGATCAACTACCGGACGCTCAAGCCTGAGCGGGACGGCCTCTTCTGCGAGAAAATCTTCGGTCCGACCAAGGACTGGGAGTGCCACTGCGGCAAATACAAGAAAATCCGCTATAAGGGTATCGTCTGTGACCGCTGCGGCGTTGAAGTAACCAAGGCCAAGGTCCGCCGTGAACGGCTCGGTCACATCAAGCTGGCCGCCCCGGTTTCGCATATCTGGTATTTTCGCGGTATTCCGAGCCGGATGGGCCTGCTGCTGGATATGACCCCGCGCAACCTCGAGAAGATCTTGTACTTTGCGGCCTATGTTGTCATTGATCCCGGCTCGACCCGCTTTGCCCCGCGCGATGTCATCAACGAAAAGGATTATCGCGAGGCGATTGATGAGTTTGGCAAGAACTCTTTCAAGGCGCGGATGGGTGCCGAGGCGATCAAGGAGCTGCTGGCGGCTATCAATATCCAGGAAATGGCAGCCACGCTGCGCGAAGAATTCCGCACGGCCAGCGGCCAGAAAAAAGTCCGCATCATCAAGCGCCTGGAAGTGGTTGAGGCCTTCAAGAAGTCCAATAACCGCCCGGAATGGATGGTGCTCGATGTCCTGCCTGTCCTGCCACCTGAACTGCGGCCGATGGTCCAGCTCGACGGCGGCCGCTTTGCGACCTCCGATCTTAATGACCTGTACCGCCGTGTCATCAACCGCAACAACCGCCTGATCAAATTGCTGCAACTGGGTGCCCCGGAAATCATCGTCCGCAACGAAAAGCGCATGCTGCAGGAAGCAGTCGATGCCCTTATCGACAATGGCCGGCGCGGCCGCCCGGTCACGGGGGCCGGCAACCGCGCCCTGAAGTCACTGTCCGACATGCTCAAGGGCAAACAGGGCCGTTTCCGTCAGAATCTGCTGGGCAAACGCGTTGATTATTCGGGCCGTTCGGTTATTGTTGTCGGTCCCGAGCTCAAGCTTCACCAGTGCGGCCTGCCCAAGGAAATGGCGCTCGAGCTTTTCAAGCCCTTTGTCATGAAGAAAATCGTTCAGGCCAACCAGGCCCAGAATATCAAGACGGCCCGCCGCCTGGTCGACCGGGCCACGGACCAGGTCTGGGATACATTGGAAGAAGTGATCAAGGACCACCCGGTCCTGCTCAATCGCGCCCCGACCCTGCATCGCCTCGGCATTCAGGCCTTTGAGCCGATCCTGGTCGAAGGCCGCGCCATCAAGCTGCATCCGCTCGTCTGTACGGCCTATAACGCCGACTTTGACGGTGACCAGATGGCTGTTCATGTTCCGCTTTCTGCCGAAGCCCAGGCTGAAGCCCGCTTCCTGATGCTGTCAGCGAACAACCTGCTCAAGCCACAGGACGGCAAGCCGGTTACGGTTCCGACGCAGGACATGGTCATGGGCTGCTATTACCTGACGATTGACCGCGCCGGCGAAAAGGGCGAGGGCAAGTGCTTCAGCAGCCTCGACGAGGCGATCATGGCCTACGATGAGGGTGAACTCGAGCTGCATGCCAGGATCAAAGTCCGCCGTACCAGGGTCCTGGCCGGCCGCAAGCAGGCCAGTCTTGTCGAAAGCACCCTTGGCCGCTTCATTTTCAATGAAATCATTCCGCAGGACCTCGGTTATGTCGACCGCACCCGGGCTGACAATATTTTCAAGCTCGAATGCGACTTCCTGGCTGGCAAAAAAGAGCTTGGCCAGATCATCGAGCGCTGCATCCGCGCCCATGGCATCTCCGAAACAGCGGCGATTCTCGACAAGATCAAGTCCCTCGGCTACCGCTACTCTACGCGCGGCGGTATCTCCATCGGCATCTTCGACATGATCGTCCCGGATGTCAAGAAGGATTATATCCAGAAGGCAGAAGGCCTCGTCGATTACATCAATCGCCAGCACCAGCGCGGTATGCTCAATGACGATGGCCGCTACAAGGCCGTTGTTGAGATCTGGCGCAAGACGACCGAGGATATCACCAATGCCCTGAAGGCCAACCTGGGCAAGTATAACCCGGTCTACATGATGTCCCAGTCCGGCGCCCGTGGTAATATCAACCAGATCAAGCAGCTGGCCGGCATGCGCGGCAACATGAGCGACACCTCCGGCAAGACGATTGAAATCCCGATCAAGTCCAACCTGCGTGAAGGGATGAACGTGCTGGAGTTCTTCATCTCGTCGCACGGCGCCCGCAAGGCCCTGTCCGATACCGCCCTCAAGACAGCTGACTCCGGTTACCTGACCCGCCGCCTGGTCGACGTTGCCCAGGATGTCATTATCCGCGAGGATGACTGCGGCAGCGACGAATACATTGATGTCGCCGAGGTCGCGATCGGTGGTACCGGCAACAAGCCCAAGCGGGTGGTCAAATCGCTGGCAGACCGGATCGTCGGCCGTTATGCGGCGCTTGATATTATCCATCCGGAAACCGGCGATGTCATTGCCGTCCGCAACAGCCTGATCACCGAGAAAATCGTGGCGCAGGTCATCCAGGCCAAAATCAGGAAAGTTGCGATCCGCTCTGTTCTGTCCTGCCATGCCCGTTATGGCGTCTGCGCCCACTGCTATGGCCTGAACCTGGCTTCCGGTGAGCCGGCTGTGGGTGGTGAAGCGGTCGGCATCATGGCTGCCCAGTCGATCGGTGAGCCAGGTACGCAGTTGACGATGCGTACCTTCCATACCGGCGGTATCGCCTCCGGTGATGACATTACCCAGGGCCTGCCACGTGTCGAGGAGCTTTTCGAGGCCCGCAAACCCAAAGGCCAGGCGATTATATCCGAGCTCAACGGCGTGGTGCGCGTCGAGGAAACCGGTAAAAAGAAACGCGATGTGACCATTACAGCTTCGGATGGTTCAAGCGTGACCTATTCAATCCAGCTCAGCGCACCGCTGCTGGTCAATTCCGGTGATGTGATTGAAGGCGGCGACCTGATCACGGACGGTTCGGTCAATCCCCATGACATCATGCGGATCAAGGGCGTCCGCGGTGTGCAGAAATATATTATCCGCGAAGTGCTCAAAGTCTATAACAATAACGGCGTTGAAATCAACGATAAGCACATCGAAATCATCACCCGCCAGATGATGCGCAAAATCCGCATCGACGATCCGGGCGATACCGAACTGATGACCGGCAGCATGGTTGACATGTTTGATTACGAGGCAGAGAACGCCCGGGCCCAGGCCACCGGCAAGACCCCGGCCATCGGCAAGCGGGTGCTGCTCGGTATCACCAAGGCATCGCTGGCTACTGATTCATTCCTGTCTGCCGCTTCCTTCCAGGAAACCACACGCGTTCTGACCGATGCGGCCGTCAAGGGCAAGATTGATCCGCTGCTGGGACTCAAGGAAAATGTCATTATCGGCAAGCTGATCCCGGCTGGTACCGGTATGCAGCGTTATCGCGAAGTGACACCGGTTCCGGTGATTGAAGCCAATTTCGACCTGCTGGAGAACTGAGACTGCCTGGCTATCCGCTGAAAGCTCCGTTCCGGATCGTGGTTCCAGGATTCACGATTCCTGCCCGAAGATCACCCACCCCGGCTCAAAGTCCTGCTAGCCCTGCCCGAAGGCCTGCTGCCAGGTATTAAGCAACACATCAAGACCCGCCCATTCCTGCAAGGAATGGGCGGGTCTCTTTTCGGTGTCGTTCATTTTCTCATAACGGCAGCATCCCGGAGTTTCGGCTGGATACTGGTCGCCGTCAGTCCGGGCCGATCGGCCGGCTTCGTGTCTTCGTCAATACTGACAGGCTCGCCAGCCAGCCGTGGGAGTGTAATCTGCCGCCGCATCCGGTCATTTTGCTATATGGAACTGCCCGGCTGCCCTACCTCATTCTCGCTTTCCGCCCTGTCCGTACTGCCAGGCAGATTCTCGCTGCCTGATGTGTCCGCGTCATCCGCGATGCTGGCATCTGATTCAGCCAGCTTCTGGCCGGCAGGCTTTTCAAAGGTATATAATAGCGCTTCAGCGCTGCTGACCGGTCTGGTTAACGTTAACATGTGAAATTTAAGAAACGCTTCAACCGTCAGCGGATAGTCAGAATTGCCAGTCAGAAAGTCCAGCGAGACACCCAGCAGCCGGGCTATTCGTAGCAGGCTGGCAATATCCGGTGATCGCCAGCCCAATTCATAATGAACATACGTGCTGCGGGCCAGTGTCAGAAATGCAGCCATCTGCTGCTGTGTCAGGCCGCGCTGCTTGCGCAACAGCAGCAGGCGTTGTCCTAAAAAATCCTCCATGCGTGAAACCCCCTGATTATTATTTCCAAAAATCGAATTAATTGTTCCAAGTCAATTGACAGTATTTCGGGTAGTTCATATGATCATATTGAAAATTGTGAGGTATGTCTATGCGTGATTGGCTGATATTTGCCAGAAGAAGAAAAGATCTGTCCCAGGGTGAAGTTGCAGGCCTGGCTGCTATTTCCCGGGCGTTCTATGCTCAGCTGGAGAATGGCACCCGCAGTCCATCGCCGACTGTAGCCAAGCGTATCGCCAGTGTACTTGACTTTCGCTGGACCATATTTTATGAAGATCACAGCAGCATCGGACCCAGTCCCGAGGCGATCCGCGAGGCTTGAACCCAAAGCAGCCAGAACCCGGCCTCGCTTTGCTTGCCAGTTCTTGAATTTCCCGATACCGGCAAACAAGCGCTTGCCTGGTGACCAGCTTGTACAAGCCGCCGGAACTGTTCCTGTGCATGTCTGATTGTGTTTGTTACACCCCCTGAGCTGATTATATATATCCGAACGGGTTTATTTGTCATCAGTATACCGGGCCAGATCTTGCCTGATTATTCATGCCAGCGGGAAAGAGCGGGTTTGGCCGGTCGCAAAATATCCATGCAGAAATTATTTGAATCGCTCCGCGAGGTTTGTTGTTTTTCTTGAAACTGCCCGGTTGAATTGAGGCAATCAGGTCTGTTCCTGTCCGCCAGCCACCGCCGCCAAACCGGATCGTCTTGATCGCCGCTGAACCCGATTTGCAAAAGTCACACCTCACTCATGCGATTCTGTAACCAATATTACAATCTGGCATCTATCCGGCCGCAAGCCAGGTCCTGATCGTGATAAAGCTCCCGGCATGACAGCGGTCAGGTATCATTTGTTGCCAGATATTGTATTATTAAAAATGCAGCGGCGGATAAAACGGTCAGGTTGTTCCTGTAAACCATATTTGTGATACATTTTGCTCACGTTGCTCACTTGTTCCGTGCCGTTCGATGATTTCATGTTTTAGATAAACTATCGCACTTTGAATCCTCCTTGATCCTGGGCAATGTCACGCTTGCTTGAGCAATGACGGGTTGTCCTAATCAGCCGAACTGATGAACCCAGCCTGGCTGCCTGAAAGTTTATCTGTGGGCTGCGAAGCCGGCGCCTGGCTCCAGCGGCTGACTGCCCAGGTCAGCATGATCAGGACCAGCAGGATCAGCAGCATGGCAATTCCATATAGCACATGCCGCAGCGCGCTCAGAGGGGGACGGGGCTGGACGGCCCGGATACCCGGTGATTGCCGCGATGTTGCAGGTTGTGACTGGGCACGATAGGGGTAACGATTGGCTGGCTGGTTCAAAACAAAGCCTCCATGATCAATTTTTCAACGTAGATTATAACACAGGGGGTAGCAGCGAACAGCCTAATCTGCTGACGGATTCAGAAAAAAGCCCGGCAGTTCGTCCGCTTTTGCAACAGATGATCCAAAACCGCTTCTGCCCTGACCGCAAGCGGTACGGCTGCTGATCATTTCAAGGTAATCTGCCCTGATCGCAATATGTTCATCGCTGTGTAACACCTGTTTTTCGCTTTCAATCACGGACAGTGATATAATATTTTCACTACAGTTCCCAGCAAGCCTGAATCATGCCAGCATGGCTGGCCGGCTTGTGCGGCCGGCCACCAGGGAGGATATTATGTCACAAATCACAGGTAATCGCCGCATTCGCATGTTTCGTCGCGGCCTGGCCATTGCGATTATCGTCGCCATTGTCGCGACCGTGGTCCTGGCCTATTCGCTGACCCGCCAGAAGCTGCCGGAGGTCCGCACAGCCGTGATTGGGACGTCTGATATCAGCAGTACAATCAGCATGACCGCTGTTATCGAGCCGGGGGCGACCCAGACTGTCCAGCTCAATACCCAGCAACGGGTTGAGGCTGTTTTCGTCGAAGTCGGAGACTTTGTGCGGGCCGGCGACATCCTCGTGACATTTGACATGGCCGGGCTGGAGGAGACCTATGATACAGCCCGTGACGCCCGGATCCAGGCCAATGATGCCGTTAAAAAGCTTGAGCAGATGGCCAGGAGCCAGACCAGCTCGGGTGCCGGCCAGCTCTCGTCCATGCAAAACAAGTTGTCGGGCATGGGCTCGAGCCTCAGCAGCGCCCTGTCATCCTTGCGGGCTCTGAGCAGTACCCAGCCCATTGACCTTTCTGTTGACCAGGATGCGATCAGCCAGGTGATGGTTGCCTTGCAAGCCATTGATCCCAACGCAACGGATGCTGGCGCCCAGCAGCAGGCCCTGACTAAACAGCTGCTGGCTGCCATCCAGCTGCAGCAGAATCCGGCCTGGGTCAAACAATCCAACAACCTGAGCAAGAGCCTGGGCAATCTCGGCACTTCCATGCAGGGCCTGTTCAATTCCCTGGGTTCGGCAATGAGCCTGCTCGGCGGTTCATCAGCTGCCAGCCAGCTTTCGTCTTTGAGCACCCAGGCTCAGGCAGTCACCCAGCAGGCCATGCAGGCGGAAGCCCTGGCCAAGGCAGCGCTGGATGATGCCATTCCGGATATCCGCGCTGAATTTGACGGCGTCGTGGCTGAACTCAATGCCGAACCAGGCGAGCTGATCGGTCCGGCTTCAACGATGGGCCTGACGCTGGCAGCAACGTCCAGTCCGATCCTGGTTATCTACGATAACATTCATCCGCAGGCTAAATTGCGGGCCAATCGTTATGATGCCTCCCGCCTGGCAGTTGGCCAGCCAGTCGTCTATCATCTGGACGACCTGGTTTTTACCGGCCAGGTCAGCCGTAAAAGTGCCATCGCTTCGAGCGGCAGCAGCCTGTCGGCAGCCAGTTCCGCCCTGGGCGCGGATAGCAGCCTGCTTAGTGGCATGTCTTCCGCCAGCGGCCTGACCAGTGAGCCCATGCTTGAGGTGACCCTCAGCATCGACGGTAGCAATCCAACCGACCTGATCCTCGGCTTCAACATTGATGCCGAGATCCAGGTCGCCTCCGCCCGCTCGGTTGTGGCTTTGCCGGCGGAAGCTGTGCGCAAAGAACTGGGCCAATATTACGTTTATATCTGTAACGACCAGAACGTCCTGGAACGGCGTGACTTCACGGCCGGGATCCAGTCGGACTCTATGGTTGAAGTGGTCAGCGGTCTGGAATCCGGCTTGCGGGTTGTGCTGAATCCGGGCAATGACCTGCAAGATGGCGGCAAAGTCCGCGTGCAGCAGGATTAAGGCCATGGCAATTTTTGCTCATAATCGCCAGAGATCAGCCAAAAAACAACAAGCGGATCGGACTGTCACCCCGGCTGCTGCCCAGTCAGCTGACCCCGGACTGGTTGAAATGACCGTACCGGGACCAGCCGGAGCCACCTTGCCAGTACCGGACGGCGCTGCGCCTGAACGGGTTACGGTTGTTGCATCGGGACTGGCTGAGAATGCGAGGCCGGACATGGCGGGTGAAGCCGCGCCTGCTCCACCTGCTGCAATGGCTACGCCGGCCATCCAGGTTGCATCGCCAGCCGCCACATCACGCGAGCCGATTATCCTGGTCCGCGATTTGTGGAAAACGTACCGCACTGGTCTTGTCGAATTTACAGCCCTGAAGGGGATCAGCCTGCAAATTGATCCAGGCGAATTCACGGCGATCATGGGTCCTTCCGGATCAGGTAAATCAACCCTGATGAATATCCTCGGCTGCCTGGACCGCAAGGACAGCGGTATCTATCAGCTCAATGGCATTGATGTCACCGACCGCACCGCCAACGAACTGGCCTGGGTTCGCAATCGGGAAATCGGATTTGTCTTCCAGTCGTTCAATCTGCTGCCCAAGCTCGATCTGCTGGAAAATGTCGCCCTGCCAATGGTTTACGCGGATGTCAGACGCCATGAGCGCCTGGAGCGGGCTATGGCCGCCCTGGATGCGGTTGGCCTGAAGCCCTGGGCTCATCACCGCCCGGGCGAAATATCCGGCGGCCAGAAACAGCGGGTCGCCATTGCCCGCGCTACTGTGCTCAAGCCGGCTCTTTTACTGGCTGATGAACCTACCGGCAATCTCGACTCCGATTCATCCCGGGAAATCATGCATATTTTCCAGGACTTGCACCGCCAGGGCTCGACCATTGTCCTGATTACCCACGAGGCCGAAATCGCCGCCTATGC
>CAYVHB010000022.1:0-50204 GCA_964450865.1 uncultured Oscillospiraceae bacterium
CATACCCCCATAACGGACTTTCACCGTCAAGTGAAGCGCCATGCATGGCGCACATTGATAGGAGCCGCCAGAAACGCCATGTTTCTGGCGGCTTTTAAATATATGATTATCTGATAAGGAGTGCATTATGGACAACCCCAAACTGTATCCCCTGACCCCGTCCCAGCTCAGCATTTTCCTGGCCTGGAAGTATTCATTCCACAAGAATGTCATGAATGTCCCGACTTCTTTTTTTACTTCTGCTGAGCTCGACCTGGACCTGCTCAAGAAGGCGGCGGCTGAAGGGATCAGACGCAACGATGCCTTCGCGATCCGCCTGACCAAGAGCGGCAAGGACCGGATGCAGTACTTTGCCGAACCGGCTGTTAGTTCGCTGGAAATTGTTGATTTCAGCGGTCAGTCACCGGAAAGGATGGAGCAGTTTTTCAATAAAGTGGGCCGGATCCCGATGCCTCTTGATAACAAGCCTCTGGCTAAAATATATATCGTCCGGGCCCCGGATCGCCGCTGTGGCATGTTCATGGTGGTCAGCCACCTGATCCTGGACTCCTGGGCGATCAGCATGTTCTATAAAGATGTCTGCGCTGTCTATTTTGCCATGAAAAACGGTACGCCAATGCCCAAGAATCCAGCCAGCTGCCGCTCAACCCTGGAGAAGGACACCGCCTACCTGGCTTCGCCGCGCCACGCGGCCGATGAAGCCTTCTGGAAGCAGGAATTGGCCGGCCAGGGCAAACTGCCGATTTCCACCCATGTCAATGGCCCGGCCGTGCTGGAACGCCATCGCAAAAAATTGAAAAAGCCCGATTATCCTTATATTCCATCTTTTTATTTGCGGTCGACAGCCAGTCATGAAGTGATCATGATTGACAAAAGCGATGTCGACGCGATGAAGGACTTCTGCTTGACCAACCAGATTCCGACCATGCAGGTCGTTTTCCTGATGGGCATGCGCATGGCCTTATCGAGACTGAATAACCGGGAAAAGGATGTAGCCGTCTTCAACACCGTGGCGCGCCGCGGGACTATCGAGGAGAAGACATCCGGTGGTACCCGGATCCACTTTGTTACTTTCCGGACCATCATGGAGGAAGCACAAACCTTCAAGGACGGTGTTGATCAGATGATGGAAAAACAATCCAGCCTGTATCGTCACGTTGATTACAGCCCGCTGGAAGCCTTCAACCTGGAGTATCAGCATATTCCGGGCCGCAAGGCCGGTGAGGATTTCCGCGGCGGCGCCCTGACTTTCCAGCCGGTACCGATGGAGATCAAAGGCCTGGCCGATGTGACGACCCGCTGGTATTGCAACGGCGCCGCCGGCCAGCTGTTCTATCTGACTATTATGGACGGTGATGGCACAGGGGCCCTGCGCTGTTACTACGAATACCTCAATAAGCAGCTCAGCGCGGAAATAGTCCGGCGCTTCCATCAGCACATGATGACGGTCATCCGCGCCGGCCTGGCCAATCCGCAGATCACCCTGAAAGAACTGCTCGACCTGCCACTGGCGGCCCGGTGAAGCCGGCCTGTTAAGGCACCATTCAGATGACATCGCTAACTGACATGAATATTCATGAAATGTTCAGGATGGTCTTGACAAAATGTACATAAAAACAAATAATAGTAATCAAATCATATTTCAGATTGCTGGCAATTGCATGGTTTTTCCCGGAGATTCACTTGGATGTGATTATATGAAACTATGCTAGAATATCGAACCAGATGAACAGGAGACAAATCCCATGAGTGTAGAACAAGCAGAACGGAAGCTTTATCCCCTGACTCCATCACAGCGCAGTATTTTTCTGGCCTGGAAGTATTCCTTGCTCAAGCAGGTCATGAACATCCCGACATCAGTTTTCATTGACGCCCCGCTTGATCTTAAAATATTAAGGCAAGCTACCGAAATAGCTATCCAGCGTAATGATTCATTTGCAATCCGGATCACGGAAAGTGGCAAAGATCATATGCAGTACTTTGCCGAACCGGCCGTGGTCGAGCTTGATATCGTCGACTTTACCGGCAAGACGGTCGATGCCATGGAGAAATACTTCTACAAAGTTGGCGCCAAGCCGCTGACCCTGGAAGATTCGCCACTGGCCCGTATCCTGGTCGTCAAGGCTCCGGATGGTCGCAGCGGCATCTACTCCTCGATCAGCCATCTGATCATGGACTCCTGGGCGATCAGCATGTTCTACAAGGACATCATCACCATCTATTACAGCCTCCTGGAAGGCAAGCCGCTGCCCAAGCCGCTGCCCCGCTATTTTGATACCCTGCAGAAAGAGCTGGCCTATCCGGCTTCGCCACAACACGAAGAAGACGCCAAGTTCTGGTACAATGAAGTCATCGGCCAGCCGAATTTACCGATCTATACGCATGTCAATGGCTCAGTCGTACTCGAGAAACTGCGCAAAAAGCTCAAGGATCCGACCTACCGTTATGGCAGCTCTATCTATCTGATCACCACGGCCAAGCACGAGGACATTGAAATGAGCAAGGAAGATGTCGATCGCCTGGCCGCTTTCTGCAGTGCAAACAAGATCCCGACGATGCAGGTGATGTTCTTGTTCGGCCTGCGCACCTATCTTTCCAAGGTCAACAGCCGCGAGGCAGACATCAGCATGACCAATACCGTCGCCCGCCGCGGCACCCTCGAGGAGAAGAATTCCGGCGGCACCCGCGTCCACTTCCTGTCGTTCCGGACCAATCTCAGCGAGGAAACGACCTTCCACGATGCGATCAATGCCCTGGTCGAGAAGCAGATGTCCCTGTACCGCCACATGGAATTCAGCCCGCTGGAGATGTTCGGCATGGAATACAAGCATCTGCCCAATTATGCGCCGGGCCGCAATTATCGCGCGGTAACCATGACATTCCAGCCGCTGCCGATGGAAGGTCCGCATGGTGAGAAAGTGACGACCAAGTGGTATTGCAACGGGACTGCTGCCCAGCCGTTTTACCTGACGATCATGGATGGTGATGGCGCCGGCACCCTGAAATTCTATTATGAGTACCTCAATCGCTACATCAAGGTCGAGACCGTGCAGAAATGCCACAACTATATGGTCAAGGTTCTGCTGGCCGGCATCAGCAACCCGGATATTACCCTGAAAGAACTGCTTGACCTGCCCTGCTGATCACACGTCCCAGTACTCCATGTTTGCCGTTCGACACCCGGTACCCGCCGGGTGTCTTTATTCTATTTTGCGTGCCGGGTGGCTGGTTGATTGGTTCCCGGTGCAAAATAATTGCCCGATGTGTCTTTTCTTCCACGTATAACCACGCTTGGCGGCTGGTAGTCTACATTCATGCAAGATGCAGTAAGAATCTTTCATATCAAGACGTAAAATAATGACCTGCACTAATTTTTATTATTATAGATATCTTACATATAGAACTTTATCTGGATGAAAATTTGCAGAGAAAGTGAGAATTGTTGCTATAATACTGCAATTAATTATGCAATTTCCTAGCCAGACGGTTGAACATCGGCTGATTTTGGTATATGATAATAAAAAGATTTGATCATCAATATAATTTCCAGCACTAGAATTTTGAGGTGACATAGATGTTCGATTTGCAAAAGACCATCGGTCTCTGGGGAGACTCGATATTGAAAGGTGTCATTTTGAGTGAAAAAGATGGCTCTTATCAGGTCCTCAGCGATGGATTAGCCCAGCAACTGGTCAGCCGGCTTGGTCTGACTGTTTTAAATAAATCGCGCCTTGGCTGTACGATCGAGAAGGGCCAGCAGCTCCTGACCCGTTCACTGGCTAACGGGACGGATTGTTCCGCCATCCTGCTGGAATATGGCGGCAACGACAGTGACTTTGACTGGCCGGCGGTTGCCGCTGCTCCCGATTATGATCATCAGCCTAAAACACCCCTGAATATTTTCCGTGCCACCCTCTGCCAGATGATCACCCAGCTGCACCAGCACCACATCACACCCATCCTGATGTCGCTGCCGCCGATCAACGGTACCCGGTACCTGGATTACCTGGTTCAATACAAGGGACTCAGCCGGGAAAACCTGCTGAAGTTTGTTGTTGAGGAGACATCGATTTATCGCTTTCACGAGTCGTATTCGCTGGCTATCACCCAGATTGCCAACGAGACCCGCTCAATTTATATACCCATGCGCGAAGCCTTCCTGCTGAAGCGGGATACGGCCGCCCTGTTGTGCGCGGACGGCATCCATCCCAATCGGCTAGGTCACGAGCTCATGCGCCAGGTTTTCACCGAGGTTGTTGAGCAATGGCGGGAGGAACAGGCGATCTCGTTTGTTGCTGTCTAGAACGGCTCTATCCAGGCGCTATATCCAGGAACAGGCGGTTATTCTGGAACCGGCAAGGTTGACCCAGAGGAGAACCGGTTTGCCTGGGCAAGATGGTTTTTTGCGCAATATACCCGGCCTGCCTGCGGCAGATGATTTTCCCTGTGATAATTTAAGGCCAGTTTCGCTGGCCTGGTTTCTTGTAGCCGGATGGGGCCTGGCAGCCAGCCGATTGTTTAGCATTGCCCTTGATATGGACTACCGACAACGTTATGATTAAAACGTCTGAAAGGAGGAGCGTGAAACGCCTGCCTCTGAAGTTTCACGCAACAATCAAGATGGAAAGACTGACAATTGGTCTGTTTAACGATTCTTTTCCCCCAACCATTGACGGGGTTGCCAATACAGTGTTGAATTATGCCCGGATTATCCAGAAAAAGTACGGTGAGGCGGTCGTTGCGACGCCGAGCTACCCTGGTGTCGCTGACAGATATCCTTTCACTGTCATCCGTTACCCCAGCGTGGCCCTGGGCCGCAAGTTCAAATATCGCGCCGGATACCCGTTCAACCCATTTATTATTCAGGCGTTGCGTAAAAAACAGATTGACGTCATCCATACGCACAGCCCGTTTTCATCGACTGTCCTGGCCCGGATCCTGCGCTTTTACACCGGTGCCCCGATCATCCTGACCTATCACACCAAATTCGAATTTGACCTGGCCAAATATGTTCCTTTTGTCTCAGTCAAGAACACTATTATCAGGATGATCCTGACCAATGTGGCGGCCTGTGATGAGGTCTGGGCCGTGTCGGATGGCACGGGCCAGAACCTGAAGCAGCTGGGCTACAAGGGTGAGTACCGCGTCATGCAAAATGGTACGGATTATACCCGGGGCAGGGTTTCACCCGAAGAACAGGCCGCTTTGCGGCTCAGCCATGCCTTGAGCACCGATGTACCGACCTTTTTGTATGTTGGCCGCATGATGTGGTACAAGGGCATCCGCTATACCCTGGATGCGTTGCGGATCGTGATGGAACGGGGCCAGCCGTTCCGGATGATCTTTGTCGGCGATGGCACGGACTATCAGGAAATCGTCGAATACGCGCAGGAACAGGGCCTTGCTGACCGGTGCGTGTTTACCGGTGCGGTTTATGACCGGCAGATGCTCAAGGCCTATTACAGTGTTGCCGATCTGTTCATCCTGACCTCGACTTATGATAACAGTCCGCTGGTTGTCCGGGAGGCTGCATCTTGTGACTGCCCGAGTCTGCTGATTGCCGGCAGCTGCTCGGCCGAAATTATTGAAGATGATGTGTCCGGCCTGCTGGCGCCCGAGGACGGACCGGCTATTGCCGAACGGATCCTGGCTGCCTGTGCCATTCCCGGGCATCTGCAGGCGCTGGGCCAGATGGCCGGCGAGATAGTCTACATGTCGTGGGAGCAAGCCATTGACCGGGCCTACCAGCGCTATCTGACTGTCCTGCACAATCACCAGTACAAGTCTGCACAACGGCGCAAGGACCTGGCCCTGGTCAGGCATTTCAACCGGCTCTGGCACCGCAATGCCGTCCTGATGCGCCGGAATGCCGGCCGGCTGAAGCAGACCGGCCAGCGCATCAAGGGCACCTTCAAACAATTATATCGTCGTGACTGAGTGCACAAAATCCCCGCCAGGCCTTGCGCTGCAGCCATTTCGCCGTAAAATATTTTGATTCTCAAATAATAATGCTTTGACAAACAAAGCTTCTGGGGTATAATAGACCTACCCATTATCCAACTATATTCAGGAGGATTACCATGGTAGGGAATATTTACCAGCAGAATTTCAGACCGGACGCGGTTGCCATGAAGTACAAGGGCAGCCAGATCTCCTATGCCCAGCTTGACCAGGCTGTACTCGGCTATGCTGCAGCTTTGCAGGCCCTTGGCCTGCAGAAAGGCGACCGGGTTATTTTATCCTGTCCGAACTCGCCGGAGTTTATTTATTCGTATTTCAGCGTGGTCCGCAATGGGGCCATTATTGTGCCGATCAATCTGCTGCTGACGATGGAGGAAATCCAGTACCTGATCGAGGATTCCGGGGCCAGATACATGATTGTGCATCCGCTGATTCTCGAGAAAGCCAAGGTCTCGGCCCAGATCCTGTCGGCCGCCCTGAATATCACGGTGATCGCCCTGGACGATGATTTCAAGGCCCAGGCAGCCAGCCTGCCGACTGATGATGTGCCCCATTCAACCGATGATACCGAGATTTCGACATTCCTTTATACGTCCGGAACGACTGGCAAGCAGAAAGCGGCCATGCTGTCCCACCACAACCTCGTGTATAATGCCGAGCAATGCCATATTGCCTTGCAGTCGCAGGCCTCGGATAATTACATGTGCGTGCTGCCGATGTTTCATGTCTTTGCTTTTACGGTCTGCGTGCTGATGCCGCTCCTGACCGGCGCGACCGTTACCATTATCGAGAGCTTCCTGCCCAAGGAAGTCATCGAGTCGCTGCACAAGGACGGCATTACCGTTTTTGCCGGTGTGCCGACCATGTATGTAGTCCTGAACAACCTGGTCAAGGAAGGCACCCGCTTCGCGAGCTTGCGTTACGTGGTTTCCGGCGGGGCTGCCCTGCCGGTCGAGGTTCTGCAGCAAGCGCGCAAGCGTCTGCAGGTGCCGGTCATCGAGGGTTATGGCCTGACGGAAGCTTCACCGGTTGTCAGTGTCAATCCGCTCAACGGCGTGCAGAAAGAAGGTTCGATCGGCCTGGCCCTGCCGAATATCGACGTCAAAATCGTCGATGACCAGGGCCATGAATTGCCGCGCGGTGAAGTGGGCGAGCTGGCGGTACGCGGCGAGAATGTCATGATCGGCTACTACAACCGGCCGGAGGATAACAAGAGAGCCCTCGTTTATGGCTGGCTGCTGACCGGTGACCTGGCCAGGATGGACGATGAGGACTATATCTTTATTGTTGACCGCAAGAAGGACCTCGTGATCGTCGGCGGCCTCAATGTATACCCGCGGGAAGTCGAAGAAGTGATCTATCAGTATCCGAAAGTCAAGGAAGCGGCCGTCATCGGCCTCAATGACAACTTGCGCGGAGAGTATGTCAAGGCCTATGTCGTGGTCAAAGATGGCGAGACCTGTCATGCGCGCGAGCTGCTGAACTACATGAAAATCCGCCTGGCTGCCTATAAACTGCCGCGTGAGATCGAATTTGTGCCGGCCTTGCCGAAGAACAGTACCGGCAAGATTCTCAAGCGGGCCCTGCGTGACCAGGCCAGGGCCGAAGGCGGCAACTAAGTCCGGACTGACCAGGCCGGCCAGCCCGGCCGATGATTCAGACTTATGGCTGACAGGGGCGTCCGGAAAGAAGTCATGCAGCCAGGGCCAATCATTGTCATGCTTTTCCCAATAACATAAAAGTTATGACACTATTATTCAAAAATTGACCGGATACAGGCATACAAGCTTCTGGAATGTATCATTCAGAGCTCGCAAAAAATCCCTCAGCGCCTCGCGTTGAGGGATTTTTTTGACAATTAAAGGATATATGTGTTAGCATGGGATATCTTGATGTATCTGCAGGATACAAGATTGACAAGGGGGTCTTATGAAGATCGGTTTTCTCGGTGCTCTCAAGCTCGTCCGGGACGCACAGAAACTCTCCGCATCTGACATTCAAGCATTGCAGACAGAACGTTTCAATCGGCTGGTAGCCCATGCCAGACAGCATAGCCCGCTATTCCAGGACTTGTACCAGAACCTGGGTGACAATCCGGCCATTACATCGCTGCCGGCAACTTCCAAAGCCCAGCTGATGGAACGCTTCAGCGACTGGCTGGCTGATCCGGCCCTGAACAAAGACATGATCGAGCGCTATCTGGCCAATGAGGACAATGTCGGCCGCTATCTGGCCGGGAAATGGTTTGTCTACTACACATCCGGCTCAACGGGTAATCGATGCAATATCGTTCATGACAAGACGACGAATAACGTGCTCGAAGCAGTCAGTTACTTCCGCTCTTTCCCCAATCACGGTTCCTTTATTAAATCCGTACTCAAAGGCGGCCGGATATCGGCTATCGCCGGGCCAGGTTTTTATCTGGAGTACTGCACCATCCGGCGTCAGCTGCTGGCGTCACCGCTGAACAAACTTCGGGCTCAGCTGATCAATGTCGTTACGCCGACCCCGGAGATTGTCCGCCAGCTTAATAAGTTCCAGCCGAGCATGCTTAATGCCTTTCCGACTGCCATCGAGCTGCTGTTACCGGAAGTAAAGGCCGGTCGCTTGAAGATCAAGCCGGACTTTGTCATTCTCGGCGGCGAGAATACGACCGAGTATTTGAAACAGCGCATTCAGCATGCCTTCAATTGCGAAGTTCTGGATATGTATGGCGCGACTGAGTGCGGCAATCTTGCTTCGCCCTGCAAAGCCGGCCACATGCATATCAATGCTGACTGGGCGATCATTGAACCGGTTGATGAGTACAATAATCCGGTGCCGCCCGGTGTTCTTTCCCACAAGTTCCTGCTGACCAACCTGGCCAATTATACCCAGCCGATTATTCGCTATGAAGTGACAGACCGCGTAATGATCGATCCCCGGCCCTGTTCATGCGGCAGCCAGTTCCCCCGGATCAGGGTCGAAGGCCGCACCGATGATATTCTCGAATTCCCCGGTAAAAATGGCCCGGTCCGTGTTATTCCGGTCAATCTGACGCCGGAGACCAGTACCCCCGGCATTCTGCGCTATCAGCTGGTGCAAAAGGATCCCCGGACCTTGCACATGCGCCTGCTTTGCCAGGATGGATTTGCCAAGGAAGACGTCTATCGTGAAATCAAGATCCAGCTGGATAAGTATCTCCATGATAATGACATCGAGGACATCAGTATTGTCCTGGTTGATGAGCCGCCCATGCTGACGACCCGCAGCGGTAAATTCAAGGTCGTCTACAAGGAACGTCCCCACCACTTGCATATGTACCAGGGCCCGCTACATACGCCGGTTTACTCCCACGAGCAAGCCAAGAAGAAATGCCCGCCGGCCGGCTGAACGGTTATCGGATCTTTGTATCGGCGGTCATGGCTCTTCCATGATCATGCTTGCCGGTATTGGTTCCTCCGCCCGGAGCCGGGCCTGCCAACGGCCGGCCCGGACCGGTAAAGACACTATAGAATGCCGTATCTGATATTTTACATTCACCGGTTTCCGGGACCTGGCCGATCAGGCCGCCCGGGAACCGGTTGTTTTTTGTCTGGCAGACAAGGATATAGCCCGCTTTTATTCTCTTGCGTTATTAGCGCATGGTATTTATCGGGTTGTGGGTCACTTATTTAGTGTCAGATGTCTTTTGGATGGCGTCCTTCAAGTAAACAACGGACGTTGTCACAGCTGAAGCCGGTAAACTGATGGCATATTAAAAGTATCAATACGATACTGTCATGAATAAATTTAAATTGACGAACGGCTATTTTTGCTTTGACAGAAAAAGTGTCATTATGATAACATAACGCAGTAGCATGGTAGATGCTGTCAGCTGGTCCGGACAGGCCACTGTCAGGTGTATGGATGCCCCGGTTTCTGAGCCAGGAAGCCAGCCGGGCGGCCAGTCAGCCAGCATTGCCAGGGTATGATCGAAGAGAAAAATGTAGAGGAGTATCAAAATGGGTTTATATGCAGTAACCGGCGGCTCCAGCGGGATTGGGGCCAAAACAGTAGAATTGCTGAGAAACCAGGGCCATGACGTTGTCAGTATTGATATCAATCACGGTGACATCACCGCCGACCTGTCAACCCGGGAAGGCCGGGCAGCTGCGCTTGAGCAACTGCATACCAGGTGTCCTGAGGGCCTGGACGGAATCGTCTGCAACGCTGGCGTATCAGGTATGGCAGGCAATCTCAAAACAATCCTGTCCGTCAATTATTTTGGTTCATATGAAATGGCTAATGGAGCCTTCGGCCTCCTGAAGAAAAAAGGCGGCTCCTGCGTGGTGACCGCTTCGAATACCATCACCCAGGGGGCTGCCAAAGTAGACCTGGCAGACGTGCTGAACAATACAGCCGATGAGGCAGCAGCCTGGCAGGCGGTCGAAGGCCTCGATCCATACAAAGCCGGCAATGCCATCTATGCCACAACCAAATACGCGCTGGCCCGCTGGGTCCGGCGCATCTCGCCGTCATGGGGCGCGGCCGGGGTCCGGATCAATGCCGTTGCACCCGGCAATACCCACACCCACATGACAGATTCCCTGCCTGATTATGTCAAGCCGTATATGATGGCCCTGCCGATCCCGGTTAATTATGGAACGACCGATCTGCTTGACCCGGCGGACGTCGCCCAGGCTATCGTCTTCCTGTCCTCGCCAGTTGCCAGAGCCGTAAACGGCGCCGTGCTCTTTGTCGACGGCGGAACGGATGCCCTGCTGAGCTCGGAGCGGATCTGATGCCAGTCATGACTGATTCAGCGCAGTATTCAGTACAGATCTGATTATTCCGATCCAGGCAGATCCAGGCCGGGGCGGCCGGAATTTTCTGGTCCGGATCAGATCTGATGATATTTATATCAGGGAGGAAATGCCATGAAACCAGTGATAGAAAGATTCATTCATGCCATGGAAACACGGGATTACAAAGCGTTAGCCGCGTGCTTCAGCGAAGACGGCCAGTACATCGACTATAGTCCGTCTGTGATCCGGATGCCCAATCATCACGTCTACGGCCGGGCGGCCGTGGAGATGTTTTTTACCAATCGCTTCACCTTTGGTCTGCAGGCCATCAGCACACCGGTGATTGCCGGTGATTATCAGGCTACCTTCAACAATATACATTATGGTCAGGTTCTGCCGGTGCAGGCCCGGATCGGGCGCCTGGATGAGGCAGGCCTGATCAGCCAGCTGATCATTCAGCCAGCCACCTGATACGCGGCAGCGGCCGTCTTAACGGGCCAGCAATAGGGCCAGGTTTTCCGCCAGCGGCGGACGGACAATGCCCCGTTCGGTTACGATGGCCGTAATATGATCGGCCGGCGTGACATCAAAGGACGGATTATAGATTCTAACCCCTGAGGGGGCGATCGCGTGCCCTTCAATCACCCTGATCTCATCACCACTACGCACCTCGATAGGAATGGATTGTCCATCCGGACAGTCCAGATCGATGGTCGGTGTAGGCGCTGCAACATAGAACGGGACCTTGTAATGTCTGGCCAGGATGCTGACATTCAAGGTCCCGATTTTATTAGCGATATCACCATTGGCGGCAACCCGGTCACAACCGACGATAACGGCTTGAATCAAGCCCTGGGCCATGACGACAGCCGCCATGTTATCGCAGATCAGCGTTGTGTCAATGCCGGCTTCAACCAGTTCAAAGGCTGTCAGACGGGCCCCCTGCAGGCGCGGCCTGGTTTCATCGGCAAATGCTTTCAATACAAGGCCGCGTTCCCGGGCCAGGTAGAAAACTGACAGGGCGGTACCATATGCCGTTGTTGCCAGGGCGCCCGCATTACAATGGGTCAGGATGGTGTCGCCATCCTGGAGCAGGCTCAGCAGATTCTGGCCTATGGCTCGATTGATCCGGATATCTTCCTCGTGAATGGCCCTGGCTTCCTGTTCCAGCCTCAAGCGCAGCTGTTCAATGTATGCCGCGTCGCGATTATCGCGCTGGAGGCCTGAATCGGGAGCAGACACCGGAAGATCTGCCGCAGGTGCCCGGGGAGCGGCCAGTGGTGCGGGCTGGATTGCCGCAGGTGCCTGCTGGCTGGGCATCGGTTCATGGACCAGACGCATCATGCGGTCAATGGCCCACTGCAAATTGACCGCGGTTGGCCGGGCTTTGGCCAGATAGGCTGCCTGGTTTGCCATGGCTGATTGAAAGGCAGCCAGATCAGCAGCTGAAACCTGCCAGGCGGCCAGCACCATGCCATAGGCAGCGGTAACACCAATCGCCGGAGCTCCCCGCACGACCATGGTTGCGATAGCCGAATAAACATCCTCAATAGTCTGCAAAGTCCGATAGCAGACGGTAGTGGGCAGCTGGGTCTGGTCGATGACCTGCAATTGCCGGCCTTGCCAGCGCAAGGTATAAAAATCGTGCATCCTGAACCTCCATCAGTATTCTGTTTTATTGATGACATTCAACCGTGACAGGCAGCAAAGGCATTGACAGGCAACTTCATTCCGTCAAGGGTCGCGTGGCTTACATCAGGGGGGCAAACAGGCGCAGAAAGCGGCCGGCAGCCCTTTGCCAGATCGGCAGCGACTGGTAGTCTGACAAGCTGATCTCCTGCGACCGGACCAGCGTCTGCTGGAAGTCTTCTTCAATCTGACTGATAGCTGGAACCGCATAAAAATATACCGCACATTCAAAATGCAGATACAGGCTGCGAAAATCGAGATTGATCGTTCCTACTACCGCCCGGTCCCCATCGGCTACGAAGCTTTTGGCATGCAGGAAGCCGGGCGTGTACTCAAAGATCCGCACGCCAGCCTCAATCAGCTCGGGGTAAAATGTCCTGGCGACCCAGAAAGCAATCAGCTTGTCCGGAATATGCGGCAAGATGATGACGACTTCCACCCCCCGCCTGGCGGTATGGGTCAGCGCTGTCAGCATTTCACTATCCAGCACCAGGTAAGGCGTCATAATATGAACATAGTGCGTTGACTGGTGCAGAATATCAAAATAAACCTGCTCGCCGATATTTTCATAGTCCAGCGGGCTGTCACCATAGGGCAGGACAAAGCCTGGCGTGGCCGGCAGCATGCCTGGGGCAGGCCCGGCCGATGTCCCGGCCTGTTCAACCTTGGCTGCCGGTAACCGGACCTTGCCAGCCAGTTCCTCAGCCAACTGCTGTTGTGGCTTCTGCGCGCCCGAACCTGGCCCCGGCCAGGGCAGATAGCGGGCATAGGGGCTGTAGTCGAGGCCGGCGGTGTCCCACATTTGCAGAAACAACATCGTCAGACTCTGGACGGCCGGTCCTTCCAGCCGGACTGCTGTATCCTTCCAGTGCCCGAAGCGCACGCGGCGGTTGATGTATTCATCAGCCAGATTAACGCCGCCGGTGAAGCCGACCCGCCCGTCAACGACGAGGATCTTGCGGTGGTCACGGTTGTTCTGCACCGTCGACAGGGCCGGCCGGATCGGGGAGAAGATGCGGCAATGGATACCCAGGGCCTGCAAGACGCGCGGATAATCATACGGCAAGGTATACATGGCAATCATGCCGTCATACATCACGCGCACCTCAACACCATCCAAAACCTTGCGGGCCAGGATATCCAGAATCGTATCCCACATCAGGCCTGGTTCAATAATGAAAAATTCCAGGAAAATAAAGTCGCGGGCTGTGGCCAGGTCGGCAACCAGGGCGGCAAAAACAGCTTCGCCAAGTGGATAATAATCAACCGCGGTGGCGGTATAGACAGGAAAACCGGCATGGTGACTCATGAAAAAGGCCGTCGACGCCACTTGCGGATCAGTTTGCCGCAAGGCTGCCAGTACCGGACTGGCCTGAACCAGACTATCCTGAACCAGATATGGCCGGGTTACGGCAATGATCTGGGCGTACCGCCGGCCCAGGCGACTGGTTGCCGTCTGCAGGCGGGTGAATAAATAGAGAAATGTGCCAAAAACCGGCAAAAGCAGGATCGGCAGGATCCAGGCCAGCTTGAATTGCGGATTGCTGCGATTGTTGACCAGGTAAACGAGCACGATGACATTGAGCAGAATCGCACCTTCCCAGAAAAACAGAATCAGATCACTGAAAAATTGGTAGAAAACGCCCGCCAGGGCTACTTGAATCACGAGCAGCAAAAAGGCAACCAGTCCACGGCCGAACACAAAACGATGCAGTTTTTTCTTGCCACTTGTCACGCCAACCCCTCCGCCGGCTGTCCGGCTTCAAAGGCATCTCCTGTCCGGCAACCCGTCTCTATTTTAGGAAATTTCTTCCCTCTGCACAAGCGTGACCTGCCGCGGGGGCCTGGCCTGACACCGGCAGGACAATGGAGTTGAAGATCGTCATATATTGTGATAGATTTACATCAAAGCCCTTCTACTTGACCAGCCTCATTTTCTTGACAGACAGGACTGTCAGGTTTTATGTTGGACCCCAGACAGCCGGCCGGGTGCACAGAACCTGGATCTACCAGGCCAGGTGGACCGGGAGCGATCGTATTGGCAATCATCAACATGGTTAATATCCGCAAAGACAGCCACATCTGAAAAAACGAACCAAGGAGCTATAACGATGGCAATTATCAACATGGTTCTTATCCTGGTCGGCCTTTCAGTATTTGAAATAGTATCCAGCATTGACAACGCCGTGATCAATGCCGAAGTACTCAGCACCATGTCAGCCAAGGCCCGCAAGTGGTTTCTGTTTTATGGCATCCTGTTTGCGGTTTTTATTGTGCGCGGCATGCTGCCCTGGCTCATCGTCTTCATCGCCAACCCGGCCCTCGGTCCGCTTGGCTCCCTGACCGCTACATTCTCCAATGATGCCCATGTAATCGAGGCCATCGAGGCGTCGACGCCGATCCTGATGCTGGGTGGCGGCGTGTTCCTGGTCTTTCTGTTTCTCCATTGGCTGCTGCTGGAAGACAAGGCTTACGGTCTGCCGACCGAAGCATTTTTTGCCCGGCATGGCTTCTGGTTCTATGCCCTGGCGTCGCTCCTGCTGGTTCTGATCGTCTCCCTGGCGATCCGGATCAACCCGATTCTGGCCCTGTCCGCCGTGATAGGCTCTTCAGCCTTTTTCATCACCGATGGTTTCAAGAAAAATGCCGAGGCCAACGAGCATAAGCTGATTGAAAATGCCAGCGCGATGTCAGATCTGAGCAAGATCCTCTACCTTGAGGTCATCGACACAACTTTCTCGATCGATGGCGTGCTGGGAGCCTTCGCCTTTACCATGGCCGTACCCCTGATCATTGCCGGCAATGGCCTCGGGGCCCTGGTTGTCCGTCAATTGACACTCGGCAATATTGACCGGATCAAGCGTTATATCTACCTGAAAAACGGTGCGATGTACTCGATCATGGTCCTGGGAACTGTCATGGTGCTGGAAGGTTTTTCCATTGAAGTGCCCGAATTCGTTTCGCCAGTCACCACTTTGCTGATCATCGTCTTTTTCTTCTTCAAGTCATTGCGCCATGCCAGGCAGCAGACCTGAGCGGGCTTCCATCATGTTCGGAAGCGTCAGGAAAGGCATCCATAAAAGCGATGATTCAGCGGCCAGGAAAAGCGCCGGCATTTATAAAAGCGTCAATGATCATAAAAGCGCTGGCGCTTATAAGCGCGTCAGCGTCAGCCGTTGCCCTGTTTCGGTGAGCGGGAATCCATGCCAGCGCCGCATTCTCCGGGTCCTGGTCCTGCTTGGCTGTATCTGCCTGCTCGTTTCGGTTGCTGCCGGCTGTAATCGAAGCGGGCAGCGTTTTGCGCGCTATGAGAAACTGTTTTCGGCCGGCGAGGGCCAGGCTTACCGCTCCTTCCGTTTTGAGGTCAGCCTGCCATCGCTGGACCCATATCCGGTCCAGGTCAACGATCTGTTTGCCTACAGCCGCAATACGCAGGGTGCGCATGCCGAATGGTGCACGGAAGCTGTCTTCCAGGCCGCCAAGCTGTTCACCGAGGGGCTTGGTGCCGTCAAGTATGAAGGGAAATGGGGCTTTATCCGCCTGAAGCAGGACGAATACCAGGCTTTTGAGTTTGCGATTCCGCCGATTTATGAAGGTGCTGAGCCGTTTGCCGAGGGCCTGGCTGCCGTCAGGCATGATGGCTTATATGGCTATATAGATCCAGCCGGCAACCTGGTCATATCGCCGCGGTTCAGCTCCGCTCATTTTTTCAGTGGTAGCCTGGCCGCTGTCGCTGATGCCAGTGGCTGGTATTTCATTAATAAAAGCGGTACAGCCGCGTTCCCGCAGCGCTTTCAGGATGCCGAATCGTTTACCCTGATCGCCGATTATGTCAGCGAGGCAGCGGACCACCCCGGACCACGGGCGCTGGCCCTTGTTTGCCAGGATGGAAAGTGGGGCTATATTGATCAGTCCGGTGCAATCGTCATAGAACCGCAGTATGAGGCCGCCTGGTCTTTTGACTATTCCGGCTATGCCGCTGTCAAGAAGAATGGCCGCTGGTTCGTAATCAACCGCTGGGGCGAAAAATCCAGCTGAGAGCAGGCATCGTGTACCGGCTTCATGGCCGGCGCCGGATCCGGTGCGCGTCACAGCCGTTGCTGCTCATGCTTGCGCCAGGATCCGGTCAAGATCTGGTGTAGTAACGTCCGGCGATTGCCTTGCCCAGTTCGACAATAATCAGCAAGCTTACCGCAAAGCCGGTTACCCAGATCCATTCCATCCAGGTCAGCCAGGCCAGGCCGAGCAGATTGCGAATCGCCGGAATCAGGAACGCGCCCAGGGCGGTCAGCAAACCGGTCATGACAGCCGCGATCAGCGGCTTGTTGGCTGTCAGCGGATTCATGCGCCAGATTGGAACGCGCATGCTGCGATAGGCAAAAATATAGATCATGGAATTGATGGCGAAACTGGCATATGCCAGGCTGCGTCCCTCTGCCGGATCATTGTGCGCCTGGAAGTAATGCCCGAACAGCAACAGAACAAAGATGGCGCTGGCCACACTGATGATAATGATCAGGGACAAGGCCAGCGGCGTCAGGATCGGGTCTTTCAGTGGCCGCGGCTTTTCTTCCATGATGCCATCTTCGCGCGGTTCAAACCCGAGCACGATATCAGATGGTCCGTCACAGATCAGGTGGATCCAGAGAATCTGGGCAATGGTCAGGGGAACCGGCCAGCGCAGGATCATGGCCCAGAAGATTGTCAGCACTTCGGCAAATGAATTGGACAAAGTATAGGCGACAACTTTGCGGATATTGGCAAAAATAATCCGGCCTTCTTCCACCGCGGCCACGATCGTCCGGAAATTGCTGTCCAGCAAGATCAGGTCGGCTGTTTCCTTCGCGACATCGGTTGCACTGCCGACGACAACCCCGATATTGGCGCATTGCAATGCCGGCGCATCATTGACACCATCGCCGATCATTGCGGTTATTTCACCATTGGCCTGCAGGGCCCGGACAATCCGCAGTTTGTCCTGCGGCCTGATCCGGGCGAATACTGCCGTCTGCCGGACGACTTCCTGCAGTTCCTGGTCCGACATCTGGCTGATTGCCGACCCGTCCAGTGTCTGGTTATCCGTCTGCAGCAGGCCCAGGCTGCCGGCGATCCGCTCCGCTGTCCGCCGGTAATCACCGGTAATCATCTTGACCTGGATGCCAGCTCGCCGGGCGACCGTGATGGATGCCTGGACCCCTTCCCGGATCGGATCTTCCAGCCCGGCCAATCCGGCCCACTGGTAGCCCTGGTGATCATCCAGCGTTCCGCCCTCGCGCCAGGCCAGGGCAATCAGGCGCAACCCCTGGTCAGCCCAGGCGTCAATCTGTGTCTGGATCCGGGCGTGGTCTGGCCGCCCCGTGTCCTGGATACCCGGCCCGGCCTCGCCGCCGGGTCTGGCCTGACACATTGCCAGCACGACTTCCGGGGCACCTTTCAGGTAAAAACGGTGACCCTGCCGGCTGCTGGTATCGGCAACTTCAGTGATCATGTATTTCTTTTCACTGGTAAACAGTTCTTCGTCAGATCGGCGGCACGCATTCTGCAGCGATTCAGATTCACCGGGCCGCATCTGGCTGGCTTTTTCCCAGAGGGCAATGTCAACCGGCCCTTCCAGGTTGTTGCACAGCACCATGGTCCGCCAGGCTTGCTCTTCGTCAGCGAGGTCCAGCCGGCTGACTCGCATCCTTCCCTCGGTCAATGTACCCGTTTTATCTGTACAGATGACCGTTACCGACCCCAGGGTCTCGACGGCCAGCAGTTTTTTGACCAGGCCATTGCGGTGCAGTATTTTGCGCATGCCGAGGACCAGAATAACCGTAACCGCGATCAGCAACCCTTCCGGCACAGCGGCAATCGCCAGAATGATGGCGGTACGCAGCATGTCCAGGAACGGGCGCTGCATCAGCAGGCCAACCAGCAAAATGATCCCGGTAAAACCCGCCACAATATAAGTCAGGATCTTGCTGAAGGACTTGAGCCGGATTTGAAACGGAGTGGCTTCTTCGCGCTGGTCTTTGAGACTCGCCGCAATCTGGCCGAGTTCTGTACGCAGTCCCGTTTTGGTGACCTGCATGAGGCCCCGGCCGGTTACGACCGTACTGCCCATGAAAATCCGGGATGAATCTGCGACATCCGCTTCACGCGCCGGCCCGGCGGCCGGCGATGGTGAAGGGGCTGGTGCCGGCGCGACAGCCCGTTTGCTGACCGGTTCACTCTCACCCGTCAGAATCGACTCATCACAGGCCAGTAAGGTCGCTTCCAGCAACATGCCATCACCGGGTGCTTTTTCACCGGTCGCGAGCAAGACCAGGTCACCGGGCACCAGTTCCCAGACCTCAATCTCCTGGCGTTGCTGATTGCGGATGACGGTTGCAGTCGGTTTCAGCAGGTTGCGCAAGGCCAGATAGGTCTGTTGCGCCCGATACTCCTGGAAAAAACCCAGAAGGACATCAATGATTACAACCACGATGATGATACTGAAATCGCCAAACTCCTGCAGAATCAGCGAGACAGCCGCTGCAACCAGAATGATATAGACCAGCGGACTTTTGAATTGACTGAGCAAGATGCTGCTGACCGATACAGCCTTTTGGGCTGGCAGGCGATTTTCACCATATTGAGCCCGCTGCTGCAGCACTTCATCATCGGTCAGACCTCGCCAGGCTTGTCCATTGTCAGGAATCGCCAGCGGCCTGGCCAATGACTGATCAGGATTATCGGGCGGAGGCGGTGAAGCGGACATCGGTTTCATGGCACTTCCTCCATCGATCATTGACATTCAAAGACACCATAAGGAGATCTGGTCGTCACAGCCCTCAATCATCATCATAAAATACTGATTGATAACACTATTATGGACGCCCGGCCAGGAAAAATCCAGCCGGTAATTGCCTGGTCCACTCCAGTCACAGACCGTTATAATTGACGTATAATAGTATCTGGACAGATCCTGCTTCTGTTGTGATCTGTCCAGGCTGGATTCATGTCGGGCAAGCCTGTTTGGACTGGAGGGCCTTGCGGTGTTTGACTGCGATGCCTGGTCAGTAAACTGGATTCATGACAGGCACGTATGTTTGGGGGGATGATCCTGATGTTTGAAAAGATCCTGATTCCTGTTGATCTGACGCTGGCTGCAAAATGCTGGATCAAAGATCTGAGCGGCCTGCAAGCCCTGGGCAGCAGCCGATGTCTGCTGGTGCAGTTCATTGTCCTGCATGAATTGAATTCCCTGGCCCTGGAACATATCCGCAAAGAAGGCCAGCCCAAACTGGATCGTCTCAGACAGCTGCTGGTCGCCCAGGGCCTGACTGTTGAAACGGATTATACAACCGAATCGCCACGGCATTATCTGAACAATCTGACAGGTGACAAGGCCTGCGACCTGATCGTGGTCGGCGCCTATAGCCGCAGCCTGCTGGCCGAGGTCTGGCAGGGAGACCTGGCTTACGAAATACTTCATAGCGTCCGCCAGCCGGTGCTGATATTGCGCCTGCAGTCTTTTCCCGCGTCCGGCCCGATCTGCGCAACACCCACCACCGGGCTCAACCGGCATGTGCTGTACGTAACAGACTTCTCCGCCAATGCCAGTCACGCTTTCCAGACGGTCCGGGAACTGGTCAAAGCCGGCGTTCAGCGGCTGACCCTGCTGCATGTCCAGGATCAGGACCGGCTGGCACCCGTTTCACTCGAGCAAATTGAAATTTATAATCAGATCGACACCGATCGGCTGAATCATCTGGCTGACCTGCTGGCAGCTGACCAGCTGGAGCGGGATGGCCAGACAGAACTGGACATTCAGGTTCTTTTTGGCTCGCCGGCTGACGAGATCTTGCGCTATATTGAAGAGCGGGCAGTTTCGCTGACCGTGATGGGCACGCAGGGCCGCAGTCTGATGCGCGATCTGTTCCTGGGCCATGTCAGTCATGCCGTGGCGCGTCAGTCCACCAGTGCCGTCCTGCTGATTCCACCACCGGAAACGGTCCGGACAGCCACCGGAACGGAGTAACCGCGTGAGTTTTCCGGTTTTTGTTTGCCAGGATAGTTGATTCATTTAATTGAATAGATGATAATGAATGCCTGTAATCCTCTTCCTGCAACAATCGATCATGCAATGAGAAATGGTAAGGAGACCCCGGATGGATCGTCAGACGGATCATCAGCTGATTGCGTTGAGTTTTAAACTGGGCCGTGGCGCCCTGGTGCATGCCGGCAATCAAAAAGTAATGATGGATGCGGCCCATATTCATCGGTTCATGGTCCAGGCCTTTGCAGCGCTCCAGGCGAAACAGCCCGGGGACCCAGTCGTCGAGGTCTGCCTTGTTTCACGCAATTATAATTCATACCAGTTTATCGTGGTTCAACACGCGGATCGCCCGCCCCTTGATCCAGATCGGGTCGTCAGTCACGTGAAACAGCAGTTGCAGCAATTACTGACAGTCACACCGGCTGAACTGAACGTCAACGCCCAGCTGATCAATGCGCCGGATTTGCCTGACTACTGGCATCAGGTCAAATCCAGCGTTATTCCCAACGATTTGAAACAAGCGACTCTGGCTTTTTTTGCCAGTCTCGGACTATCCGAAACGATCGCATCGGCCAGGTCTTCACCTGCAACTTCAGGTGCACCAGACAATGCGGCCACTTCAGCCAGCGCGCCGGCACCTGCTGCCGATGCCGCACCGGCAACCCGGTCCGGCCGTGGTGATCCGATGAAAAGTGATTCGGCAAAAACAGCGCCTGCTGCCAGCCAGAGCCAGTCCGGCGGTGCGTCAGTCGTTCCCTTTCCAATTGCCACGCTCGAAAAGACCCCGAGTCTTAAAACCCTGGCCGATGAACTGCACCGTCTGGAGACGATCATGCAGAATAAGCCTGACCAGCGCAAGGCGATTTGTCCTCATTTCTTTCTGACAGCCGAACCGGGCATTGACCTGGAGCCGGCCAGTCAGATCATCTGCCAATTCCTGAACCACCATACCGTTTTAACAGGTTATAGTGCCCAGAAGCTGCACAAACTGGACATCGACTGGGAAACGCTCCAGAGTGCTCCGACAGCCTATCTGCAGCAGATTGAAGAACGCTTCGACAAACTGAGTCATTCAGCCATTTACATCGAGCTGAAACAGGATGCCATTGGTCTGCACAACCATTTGCTTGACATCATGGATCTCTGTCATGCTTATGCAGATAAACACGTGTTTATTTTCACCAGTCACAGCGAGGATCCAAAACGCATCCAGCATCTGTCCGGCATTCTGGCTGATCAGCTTTTTATCAGAACCATCGGCATCATCACCCCGACCTTCGCCGAATTGTTTGATCACATTCGCAGCGAACTGGCATCGTTCAATATTGAGCTGGGCTGCGATGACAATTGCCAGCGCCAGATCCGGCAGCTGCTCGACCGGGAAAATGCTGACGGATATTTCCATTATCTGGATACGGCAGCGAAACTGGCGCGCGAAATTGCCTATCAGCACCTGGCTCAGGCACCGTCACAGTACCTGACCCGCGAACCGTCACAACCGCAGTCTGGCCCGGTTCCGGGCTCTGGCCAGGCGGCCGGCCGGCCTGCTGGCCAGAACGATACCCACAGTGAGGTCCGCTCTGCAGCGGACCGGTTTGAGCCCGGGAGCCTGACGGCTACACTTGACCGGATGCTGGCCGCGCATCTGCCACCCGCAGAGCAATCCGGAATCACCCGGCTGCGCAACCTGATTGGACTGGAAACGATTAAGCAGAAGATCGAAGCGATCACCGCTTTTAATCAATGGAATCTCGAATTGCAGCAGAGTGGGCTTCAACCGCAGGAAACAAGCCTGCACATGGTTTTTATGGGCAATCCGGGAACGGGTAAAACAGAAGTTGCCCGGTTACTGGGTGCCATTTACAAAGAAATGGGTATCTTGAAGCACGGCGATTTCATTGAAGTCAGCCGGCATCAGCTGGTTGGCAAGTATGTTGGCCATACCGCCAGGATAACCAGCGATATCTGCGAAAAGGCGATCGGATCGGTGCTGTTTATTGATGAGGCTTACGCCCTGGCGCAAGACAATGAGAATGATTTCGGCCATGAAGCAATCGTGGCCCTGATTCAATTCATGGAGAATCACTATCATGATACGATCGTTATCCTGGCCGGTTATCGTGAAGAAATGCAGCGGATGCTCTCTGTCAACCCGGGCTTGAGCAGCCGCGTCAGTCATCAGATTGATTTTCCGGACTATACGGCCGCTGAACTGACAGACATTTTCCGGTATATGATGGGTAAACGGCTCATTATTACCGATGATGCCCTGCAGGCCGTCCATGACCATTTCGAAAGCCTGGCCCGGGAACGGGTCGGCGGCAGCAATTTTGGCAATGGCCGATATGCCCGGAATCTCTTTGAACGGGCTACTCAGAAGTTGGCTGAGCGGGTCATGCGTGATAAAATACAGGCCAGACAGGATATGCGGACCCTGCAGCTTTGTGATATTCAGATGGCCCAGCGTGAGCTGCAACAGGAGACAGCAGCCAAGCAGCCAAGAAAAAACGCGATCGGATTCAAATGAACGATCCATGTTCAAAAGATCTGCCAGCCCGATCCGGAAACCGGTTAATCCCGAGTTGATGTGAATCAGTCTGAGTCAATCATGAAAATGCTTCAGGCCAATCAAGACCAGACAGAATGGAAGAAGGGGAAAAAATGACGAGTAAGTTTAGTGAAGTGTCTACAGAAAAAATGGAAAAAGCCCAGGGTATTTTTGAAATGATCGGTCAAAGTCTTGACGCGATTCAAATCAAGAATTATAAGCTTGAGCCTGATAAGCTGAGCGCCGCTTTTGAGATCAATTTGTCGAAAGGCTTTGAAAATTATGTCGTGATCCGTATCAATCCTGATCTTCAGATCCTGATCTTAAAAAGCTTTTTCCGGTTCAAAGTTGATCCGGAACGCTTCGGGCCATTCTCCGAGGCGATCGCCCGGGCCAATGACGGCTTGCTCGTTGGCCGATTCTCGCTCGATTTCAGTGACGGTGTTCCTGAATTCGATGTGATCTATCCCTATTTTGATGGTATGATCGGGTCTGAAACCATACCGCAGCTGATCATGATTACCCTGAACATGGTCGACAAGTATATTGCCCGGCTCCTGGCAGTCTCTGAAGGCCTGATCGAACCGGACAAGATTTCGTAAGTAACAAAATGCCTGATCAGCACATCCAGTCTGACAGAACTGATACTGGAAAAAAGGGCCGGTGTGAACAGCATCGGCTTTTGCTTTGACCGCCTGCTCTGAAATCGTTATACTGAAAACAGAATCCATTCAGGAGGACTGAACACAAATGGCTCAATATTGCGGTCATTGCGGCAACCCCATTGCTGCTGGAGAAATCTTCTGCGGCCGGTGCGGACAAAAAGTGTCAGATAGCGCCGCCGCGCCAGCCCGGCCAGCCCAGCCGGGCGTCTATACGGCCGCGCCGGCCCAGCCTCCGCCAGCCGCCGCGCCGGCCCGGCGCAGCCCGCTTGGGCTGATTCTCGTACTCGTAGCTGTATTTCTTGTTGCCGGCGGTGGCGCTATTTTCGTTTATTTCCGTTTTTTCGCCGGAACGACAAACAGCCATACAACGATCAGGACAATGACCACAAAGCCGGTTACCTCCCGTACCACCGCAATAACCGGCCAATCTTCTGCTACGACAGCCCCGTCGGCCACGACCAGTTCTCCGGTCAGCCAGACGACTGCTGGCACCACGACAGCTCAGACGACACAGCAAACAACGGCTGCTCCGGACTGGACCAATCCTGAGACCTATCTGCCAGTCATCAACCAGAAATATACTTATTACGTTTATTATCCTGATGGGACGGAAGGAATCGAAGATGTCCTGGTCGGTCAACTTGAGGGGCGCCCCCTGCAAACGACAGCGGTGCTGATTCCCGAGTCTGAAGCCTATTCCACGCATGTTGTCCGTCGTGCTGACGGCCTGTATTCTGTTGCGGACAGCGATCCTGGCAGTCGCGGTTACAGGTTCTTGCCGGATAAAATTGGTAAAGGTGTTAAATGGGAGAATGAAGGCGCTGAATATGAGATCGTTGAGATCCATGCCAGCCGGCAGACCAGCCTGCGAACTTTTACAGATTGTATCGTGGTCCGCGAAGAATATCCGGAAGCCGACTATATATTCCGGAGCTGGTACGCACCAGGTTACGGCGTCGTTCAGTCTGTTTATGGTGACACCGGCAGCCTGTATCAGGAACTGACGGATGTGACCACCATGAAAGCCAGTGATATCAGCAAACAGCTGAAAAAATACGCGCCGAATGTCAGTAAAATCAAATAAGTCAGCTGACCATGCGGGTAGATTCATCACGTCATGATGAAAAAAAGGTGAAGCTGTGCCATACGAGTCTGTCAATATCGACAACCGGCCCTCGGCCCTGATCCGTCGGATGATGGGGTCAGGGCCGAAAGATCAATCAGGCTGTCCGGATCAGTCAGGCCAGCGCGGTCAATCAGGCTGTTCAAATCGGCTTGGACAGGCAGGTTATCCAGGCCAGGCCGTTCACCGGTTTGGGTCAGGATCGGCCTTTCCGCTTTGTCTGCTTTGCTTTTTCATTGTATTCAGCCTGGCCGGGTGCACCTGGCCATTTGCCGATCTTGAAACCACTTCAGCCAGTCGCACCGCCCCGACTCAGACCCTGCTGCCACCGCCTCCGACCAGTCTGCTCACCTCTGTATCACCGGAACCGGAGCCCAGCGCGGAGCCGTCACCGGTTACATCGCTGCCGACTGAGTCCACGTTGCCGGCTGACGAGCAGGAAGCCCGGGATCTGGCGGTCAAACTGCGCCAGGCGCCGACCCTATCAGGGGTCAAGAAGCTGATCCGCGCCAGAAACGGTCTCAAGAGGGTCGTTTATGAACGGGATGGCCAATACATCGGTGAATACAAGGCAGAAGTAACCTTTGACGGAGAAACGACCGGGGGTGTTGCCCTGAAAGCAGCTGAAGTGCGCAAGATCCTGACTGCCAGCTTGAAGAAATTGCCGGCCAACAAGCGCTGGCTGATCCCGCTGCCCGTTGATATTTCCGACTTGCAGACGCTGACCAGTGTTGACATCAGCCTGAATTGTGATATTTTCGGGATCTATGAGCCCATTGCCTTTAAAATATCTTTCGGCAGCCAGGCTGTCAGTGTCAGCAATATTCTGCCGAAGCAGACAAAGGTCCTGGAGCGGGTATTTACCAGCCAGGACTACAGCCAGGTTTACAGCCTGATCAACGACCAGCACAATCATGTGATTACCGGACGGGAGATGGAATTTTTTAACGTCTTTTTCAGCCGTCTGACCCGTGGTTCAGTCAATCGTCAGACCTTGTCACTGGGCGATTGCCTGGGCGTCACCAGCCGTCCAGTCTACGTTGATATGTCCAGCAATGCGGCCCGTTCAGTCAGGCAATCCTATGCCAAAATCCTCAAAATCAACGCCTGTCCGGTATTCGTCATCAGCACCGCGAACAGCTGACAATCGGGGCCAGCCACCCGTTCTTCGGCCATGAACAGGTACGCGCTCGCCAGCCGTGCCGATCAGCCTGAAAAGGTGTATAATGGAATTGTTCATAATAAACGGCGATGCAATTAACTAACATTCTAACCAGCGCTTGTCTCACATTCTCACCAGCGCCTGTCTCACATTCTCACCAGCGCCTGTCTCACATTCTCACCGGCGCTTGTCCCAGGTTCTCTCCAGCGATTGCTTCGAGTGTTTGCGGGAGGTGTTTCCCATGCGCAAGGCCGCTCGATGTTCGCTTGCCATTTTCTGTGTTGTATTACTGATCATCAGCAGCCCGGGTGTGATCAGCCGGACCGTCATCGGTGCCAGACTCGCGGCGGTCACAAACCTGCAAGCCAGCAGTGCTTCTTACACCAGCATCAAGCTGACATGGTCATCAGTCAGCGGCGCTGATCATTACCAGATTTATCGGGCTGCCAGCTCTGGCAGTTCATTTACCCGCATCAGCACGCTGACATCTGATTCACGAACATATACGGATACTGGCCTGGTGACCGGCCAGACTTATTATTACAAAGTCCGGGCCTATGTTGTCAGCGGTTCGACGCGGATCTACGGCGCCTTTTCTGCTGTTGATCCGGCTTATCCGCGCCCGTCAAAACCGGGTAGCGTCTATGTCATGCGCTGGGGCTACACCCGGATCCGTGTTGGCTGGAACAAAGTGAGCGGCGCGACCAGCTACGAGATTGCCCGATCAACCGCATCAGCTGGTCCATACACTGTCATTGACACAACCACCGGCACCACCTGGCTCAACACCGGCCTGCAATCTGGCCAGGTCTACTATTACAAGGTCCGGGCCTTGCATCTTGAAGGATCAACCAATGTGAAGGGTGCTTTATGCAGTGCTGTCACCATCACCAAGCCATCAACATTGAGCAATTCGGCCCTGGACTGGTGGTACACCCGGCCAACGCCGACCTATGAGGATGTCCCGGCTACGATCAGCGCCTCGGTCAGCAGCCTGATCGCCCGATACAATGTAACCTGGCATCAGCCGGCCTCCGACCGCAAGGTGATTTACCTGACGATGGATGAAGGTTACGAGTATGGCAGCAATACCACCAGGATTCTTGATATTGCCAGGGAAAAGAATGTCCGGATCACCTTTTTTGTGACCGGCAGCTACCTGAAAAATAATCCGGCCAAGGTGCAGCGCATGCAAGACGAGGGGCATACGGTGGCCAATCATACTGACAGCCACACCCGCATCGAGAAGGATCTCTCATCCGGCGGGGCTGCTGAGCTGATGTCCGAAATTCGCGCAGTAAACAACGCCTACGAGGCCCTGACCGGAGCTGCGATGGTGAAATGGGTGCGGCCCCCCGAGGGCGGCTACAGTGAACGGGCCCTGGCGTATCTGAATTACTATGGCTATCGGGTCATATTCTGGAGCTTTGCTTATCGTGACTGGGTCACGGATGATCAGCCGGATCCGGATGAGGCCATGGACCTGATCCTCGGCGAACTGCACAATGGTTCGATTCTGCTGCTGCATGCCGCCTCGAATACGAATGTGGCAATTTTACCGGACCTGATCGATAACATCCGGGCCCGCGGCTACGAAATTGTACCCCTGAGCTGAGGCCCATGCGGCCTGACAGTTTTCAGTTGCCATGCAGGTAACAGCAACAGCCAACCGATCAACGAAGCCGCCGGTTGAATCTTTCAGGATTACAACCGGCGGCTGTTTGCATTCTATGCAGCTGTTCTGGTTCTGGTGTCAGCGGCCGGTATCCTGCTCCCGGTCGAACTGGCTGTTATAGAGATCGGCATAGTAGCCGCCGCTGGCCATGAGCTCAGGATGGGTGCCGGTTTCCACGATCCGGCCATCGCGAATGACGATGATTTTATCGGCATTCTTGATGGTGGACAGGCGATGGGCGATGACGAAGCTGGTCTTGCCGCGCATCAGGGCCAGCAAGGCCTGCTGCAGCAGCATTTCCGTATGAACGTCGACAGACGAAGTTGCCTCATCCAGGACCAGGACAGACGAACGGGCCAGGACAGCCCGGGCGATACTGAGCAGCTGGCGCTGGCCCTGGGAGAGATTACTGCCGTTATCGCTCAGAACGGTATCATAACCGTCAGGTAATTGCATGATAAATCCATGGACACAGGCCTGGCGCGCCGCCGCTTCAACTTCGGCGTCACTGGCCGTCAGGCGACCATAGCGGATATTTTCCCGCACTGTCGTGGAAAACAGGAAAGGGTCCTGCAACACGACGGAAATCGTCTGGCGCAGGCTGTGGGTTGTAATGGTGTGAATGTCCCGGCCGTCAATCCGGATTGCCCCCTGGTCGGGCAGGTAAAATTTGGTCAGCAAATTGATGATGGTCGTCTTGCCGGCCCCGGTCGGTCCGACAATAGCCACAGTCTGGCCGCTCTGGGCCTCGAGCCTGGCATCCTGCAGGACCAGACGGCCGGGGACGTATGCAAAATCTACCTGGGAGAATTCGACATGGCCATCGATCTGGCTGATGGCTATCGCATCAGCCGGATCACTTTCCTTAGCCTCATCGATCACTTCAAAAACCCGCTCCGCCCCGGCCAGGGCTGATTGAATCGTATTGAACAGGTTGAGAATATCATTGATCGGCCGGGTAAAATTGCGCATATAGAGCAGGAAGGTGAAGACCACGCCGACAGTCATCGTACCCTCGCCCGGAATCTGGCTGGCACCGGCTGCCGTCTCCCGGATAATCAGCAGGCCACCTGTGACCGCAATGATCAGGTAGGTCAGGTTGTTGATAATATTATTGAGCGGTCCCATGATCCCGGAAACCCCCTGGGCCATGATTGCACTCTGCGTCAGCTGGGCATTGATGGCCGCAAACCTGTCAGTTGCTGACTTTTCCTGGGAAAACAGCTGGATGACCTTCTGCCCCGATACCGATTCTTCGATGAATCCGTTGAGCTGGCCGAGGTATTTTTGCTGGCTGATAAAGTGCGGTTGTGTATTTTTGGCCAGCATTTTTGTGCCCAGATACATCAGGGGTGTCGTCAGGATGGTTATCAGGGTCAGGAATGGACTGAGGAGCAGCATGGCCACGAGCATGCCGGCGATCATGATCACACCGGCGAACAGCTGGACCACACTTTGTGACAGGATGATGTTGATGTTGTCAATATCATTGGTCAGGCGGCTCATCAGGTCACCGCTTGAATGGGTATCAAAATAACGCAGCGGCAGGCGCTGCATATTGGTGAACAGATCGCGGCGCAGTTCGGCTGCGGTGCGCTGGGCCTGGCTGATCATCAGGATGTTCTGCGCATACGTGGCGCCGACATTGACCAGGTACAGGCCGATCAGGACCAGGCAGACCTGGCCCAGGCCGCGCACGTCGCCGGTGCTGATGAAATGATCAACGGAATAGCCGTTCAGGCGCGTGCCGATGATATTGATGAGCGTCGACAGGATCGCACAAAGAAGGACGATCAGCAGGACCTTTTTCCGGGTCGCGAGATAGCTCCCGATCCGCCGGATCGTATCCAGCGGGTTTTTTAAATGCACCTTCTGATGCATCAGGTGGGCGTGCGGTCCACCGGCTGGCCGGCCGCCAAAATTAGGTTCTGTTCCGGGCGTAGCCATTTGTGTGTCTCACTCCTGATCTTCGCCAGGTTGTCCTGGCGTGCCGTGGCCCTGATCCTGCACCGGGCCGGTTCTGTCTTCGCCAGGCTGAGTCTGCCTGGTCCGGTGATTGTCGCGGCGCGTCGTGACCACGTCTTCACCAAGCTGCGTGACGGCGATGCTGCGATAGATTTCGCTGCTGGCCAGCAGTTCTTCATGGGTTCCCGCGGCTGTGATAGCCCCCTGATCGAGGACAAAGATCCGGTCCGCCTGGCGGACGGCGCTGATGCGCTGGGCAATGATGATGATCGTGCGACCCTGCAGGCGGTGCGTCAGCGCTGACCGCAAGCGGGATTCCGTTATCATGTCAACCGCGCTGGTCGAATCATCCAGTATCAGGATATCCGGTTCCAGAAGCAAAGTCCGGGCGATCGACAGGCGCTGCTTCTGCCCGCCTGAGAAGTTGCGGCCCCGCTGTTCAACGATCGCATCATAACCGTGCGGCCGGGCCTGGATGAAATCGAGGGCCTGGGCATCCTGGCAGGCATGATCCAGCCTGGCATCGGCCGCCTCAGCATCGCCAAACTGCAGATTGCTGCGGATGGTGCCGGAAAAAAGCAGGCTGTCCTGCATGACGAGCCCGATTTTGCGCCGCAAGGTCGCCAGGCTCAGCTGGCGGACGTCTACGCCATGAATCAGGATCTGGCCGGCTACTCCATCATAGAGCCGGGGGATCAGGCTGATCAGGGTGCTTTTTCCCGAGCCGGTAGCCCCGATGATGCCAATCATCTGGCCGGCGGCGATCTGCAAGGACAGGTCTTTCAATACCAGGTCGCCGCTGGTTCCATAACGAAAACAGACATTCCGGAACTCGACGGCCGGGCCAGGTTGTCTTGGCTCTGGCATGGGACGGGGCTCTGCCGGTTCTCGGATCGTCGGCTGCATGGCCAGGACCTCATTGATCCGGGCTGTTGATGCCTGGGCCCGGGAAATATTGATCATCAGATTGACAACAATCAGCAAGGAACTGGTAATTTGCACGAGATAATTGATAAAAGCCATGATTTTGCCCAGTTCGAGCTGATCTTGCCTGAACAGGCGGCCGCCAAACCAGAGCACGGCCACGACGCTCAGGTTCATGACCAGGGTGACGACCGGCATCAGCAGAAAAGTGATATTCTGGGCCCTGATGCTCTGCGTCGTGAGCTCATCATTGACCGCATCGAATCGCTCCGTCTGAGCTGTTTCCAGATTAAAAGACTTGACGACGCGGATGCCAAGCAGGTTTTCCCGCATGACGGTGTTAACCCGGTCCAGCCGCTTCTGAACCGCTGCAAACAGGGGTACGGAATGGCGGACGATCAGGACAATACTGACCGCAATCAGGGGCAGGATAGCGGCAAAGATCAGAAAGAGGCGGGGGCTGAGCAGGAAGGCCATGACAATGCTGCCCAGGAAAAGGAATGGTGCACGGACCATGATGCGCAGCATCATCAGCATCATGTGCTGGACTTGCATCACATCATTGGTCAGGCGGGTGATGAGGGACGCCGTGGTCAGGTGGTCTATTTCACCAAAAGACAGCGTCTGTACCTTGGCAAATAGCCCCTGGCGCAATTCGCCACTCAGGCCAACGGCTGCCATGGCGGCGAAAATAGAACAGCCGGCGCCGCCAACCAGGCCGATGATCGCCAGGACCAGCATGTGCAGTCCGGTTTGCAGTATATAGGCCATATCCTGCCGGGCCACGCCGACATCGATGATCCGGGCCATGAGAACCGGCTGCTGCAGATCCATGAAGACTTCGAGCAGCATCATCAGCGGGGCAACGATGGCATATAGCCGCGCCGGGCCTTTCAGATAAGTCAGAATCAGCTTGAACATGTCCTGTTTCCTTTGTTCGTGTCAGCAGGCAGATGCCGGCGCCCTGCCCTTAATAAATCAGCTTGCCGGCCAGTTTATAGTCGGCTATCGCCAATTTGCGCACGATATCCAGATTATAGGGGCAGCGCGGGATGCACGCGCCACAGTCTGTACAGGTGTCAGCCTTGACTGCCTGCTGGCTGTAACGGTCACGGGCCAGTTCCTGGTTGCCATACCAGAAGCGCAGACGCTGGCGCAGGGCGTATTCAGCGGTATCGCCGACCATACCGTCGGCCATCTGGCGATCATAATAGCCCTCCAGGCGGAAAATATCCGGGATCATGATCCCGGCCGGGCAGGGCAGGCAGGCCTGGCACTGACGGCAAACATAATCATACATCTCGGGCGCGTTCCGGTAGAGCGTTTCCTTCTCCGCGTCAGACATCGGAATGAAGCCCTCGGCATATTGCAGGTCAGCGGCCAGCATGGCCCGGTTGTTGATGCCGGCGACGACAACCGATACCGGCTGACTGAATGCATAACGGAAAGCTATTTCCGGTGAGCGATACAGCAAGCCATCGGCCAGCGGTTTCATCAGGATGATTGCCGCCTGCTTATGCAAAGCCAGCGGCACCAGCACGTCTTCAATCTCCGGGAAATTGAAGCGGTCATAATAATTGATGGTCGTCATGACCGCGCTGAAGTCATACGCCTGCAAGGCCTCAACCAGAACGTCGGGCTGGCCGTGCATCGAGATGCCGACAAAGCGGGCTTTCCCGTCGCGAACCGCCTGGGCTGCCCCTTCCAGCGCACCGTTCGGGGCCAGTATCTGCTGCAGTTCCTCGCGTGTCCCCACCGCATGCATCAGCAGCACATCGATAGCCTCCGTAGCCAGATTGGCCAGACTGCTTTCCAATGAACGCAAACAGCCGGCCCGGTCCCGTTCACCAGTTTTCGTGACCAGAATGTAATCGTCACGACGACTGCCAACTGCCCGGCCGATTTTGCGCTCGGACTCACCGTCACCATAGCTGGCAGCTGTCTCGATATAATTGCCGCCGGCATCCAGGTACTGATTGAGCAGATAGTCCGCCTCGCGCAGCGGGATTTCCAATAAGTGAAAACCACCAAAACCCAGCAGCGACGTCTGAAGTCCTGTTTTACCAAAATTCCTGTATTCCATGATCTGATACCTCCTAGCATATTTCAGGTTCATGATTAGCGGCGGTCGAAGCTTGAATCAGGAGCTGGTCCGTTCCGCCGGTGTCCCGGCATGATTTTCGCTGATAGGGAGCAGGCTGATAGCTTGAATTACGCGGTCAGGTCAGGTTTTTTGTCTTTGCTTTGGGCAAAGAGACTGCTGATATAGTGCTGATAGAAACGGGCCTGATTACGCAGCAGCTGGTGCCTGATGATCAGGCTGATTATCAGGGCTCCGATCATCCCGGCTGTCAGGTCCAGCATGGTGTCAATCAATCCATGGAGGCCACCCTGTTGCCATTGCTGCATATTGGCATGGAGCACCCGGTCTCCGGCATATTCATATAACTCCCAGAGAATCTTGCCCGTCAGCGCAAACCCGACATTGAACAAGGCCACAAAACCGGGCCTGACGGTCAGCTGTGCGCGCTGCTCGGGATTAAGCCAGAAAAACACAAAGGTGCCGACCATGGCCAGGACTGCACCGAATAAAGTATGATTGAACTTGTCAAAATAGGGCAGGGTATCATATAGATTGAGAATCGTTCCCAGATAAATCGCCTCCAGCAGGGACAATATCAGAAATGACTGCAGGACCGGCTGGAGTCGGCCACTGAACATCCGGCGCGTCAGCAGGCGGATCAGCCAAAAAATAACGATGCTCGACAAGGCAGCCGAGACTTCGTAATAATAGTGAATCGTGAACATATAAACAGCAGTTCCCAGCAAGACCAGGCTGGCCAGGATCAGGATAATCATTGCGACATGCTCCACGCGGGTGTCTGTCATCTTGTTACCGGCCTTATCCAGGCTGATGCCGGGATTGGGGCTGTTGACAGTATGACTGGATTTGTCCGGGTCCGGACTGGGGCTGTTTTCAGCATGACGACACAACGGCAGCACCCCCTCTGTATTGTCTGTCATGACTTGCGTAATGACTGTCTTGCCAAATGACTGTCTGGTCTGTTGTACCGGTTCATGGCATGGCAGCCGGATGCCGGGCCGAACCAGACAATCAAATTCAGAATCAGATTTTGCCATGTTTTGACAAAATCTGCTACAATTTAGAATAACAGAAGCTGGGAGGAAATAAATATGTGTGCGCGAATTATTCAAGGCTATCGGGTAGTCATAACAGGGCTGGGTGTTATTTCTCCAGTCGGCCTGACGACCGAGGCATTCTGGCAGTCCCTGGTCAATGGCCAGTCGGGTATTGCCCGCCTGCAAGGTCTCGATCTGACCGGGCTGGAGGTCAGTGTTGCCGCCCAGCTGAAGGGTTTTGATCCTCAATTATACCTCGATCGCAAGGAAGTCCGGCGTAATGACCGTTTCTGCCAGCTGGCTCTGGCGGCTGCCCAGGAGGCGATGTCGTCGAGTGGCCTTCAAGTAGCAGCCACGGGGGCTGATCGCGTTGGCACGATCATCGGCAATGGTGGCGTTGGCCTGGAAACAATTGAAACGGAGTATTTCAAGCTGTTCACTTCGGGGCCAGGCCGTATTTCGGCCCTCGCCGTACCCATGATTATCCCCAACATGGCTTCCGCCAAGGTTTCCATGCATTTTGGCACCATGGGGGCGAATTTCAGCGTTGCCAGCGCTTGTGCCTCGGGCACGCATGCCATCGGCGAAGCCTTCCGGGCAATCAAATACGGCCACCTCGACGCGTGTATAACCGGTGGGTCGGAGGCTCCGGTCACGCGGTTCAGCCTCGGTGCGTATACCAATATGACGGCCCTGACCAAGGAAACGGATCCGGCCTGTGCTTCCATTCCGTTTGACGCCCGGCGCAGCGGCTTCGTCCTCGGCGAAGGCGCCGGTATCCTGATCCTGGAAAGCCTGGATCACGCCCGGGCACGCGGAGCCCGGATTCTCGGCGAAATCATAGGCTTTGGCGCTTCGTCGGATGCTTATCATATCACCAGCCCGGATCCGGAAGGCAAGGGGGCCACACTGGCCATGAGCAAGGCGATGGAGGAGGGCGGTGTGACGGCGGATTCGATTGATTATATCAATGCCCACGGGACCAGCACCCCTCAGAATGATAAATTTGAAACCCTGGCCATCAAACGGGCATTCGGCGACGCGGCCCGGCAGGTCGCCATCAGCTCGACCAAATCGATGACCGGTCATCTCCTGAGTGCAGCCGGGGCCGTTGAAGCCATTGCCACAGTCCTGGCCTTGCGTGACGATATTATTCCGCCAACGATTGGCTACCAGTGTCCGGATCCGGAATGCGACCTGGACTATGTACCCAATGTTGCGCGCCGGACTCCCGTGCGTCTGGCCTTGTCCAATTCCCTCGGCTTTGGCGGTCACAACGGCACACTCTGTCTGAGAAAATGGACAGAATAGACAGGATAAACAGAATAGTCAGGATAGACAGGACAGACAGGACAGGGGAGTCAGCTTATGGCGTGTTCAGGTTGCATAGGAAATCGTTCAATAAACGCAACGCGACTGTTTTCCGATAGGCCGCAGTCGAGCGCTGATCATCAATGGGCCTGACCAGGCCAGCGTAGCGGCTGGTCCAGAACAGGCTGGCCTGGGCGATATCCGCAACCCATTGATTTAGCATGGCCGATTCCAGTCCGCGATCGCGCACCACTTGGGGCGCGACCGCCCCAAAGGCCAGGCGGATGTCCGCACACCGGCCGTCACTGATCCGGGCCAGCCCGATGAAGGACAGCTTGGCCAGGGCATTGGCCTTGCGGGTGCCAACCTTGCGATAGGTGATATGGGAAAAGTCTGTCCGGGGATATGGAATCCGGACAGCTGTCAACAGCTCATCGGCTGCCAGCGCTGTCCGGCCGGGGCCTTGAATAAAATCGGCAATGGGCACTTCCCGCTGACGGTCCGGACTTTGCAAGATGACACTGGCGTCACTGGCATAGAGAAAAGGCAGGGTGTCTCCGGCCGGTGAGGCATTGCAGACATTACCGCCAAGCGTCGCCATATTGCGAATCGCCGGTGCTGCCATCTGGGCCAGCGCTTCCTTGAAAATGGCCGGAATGGTTGGGGATGCCAGCATGGCACTCAAGGTAGTGGCCGCGCCAATGCGCAAGGTAGCGGCCCCGGACTCCAGGTACGCCTCCCGGTCCGAAGCCGAAGTCCCAGGCAACGGTTCGGATTCAGGTTCAAAATCGGATTCGGTTTCAATGTCCTGCAATTCCGCAACGTCACCGATCAGCAGGACCGGCTGGCCCCAGTCGGGGATTGTCCCGGCCCAGCCACGCTTGCGCACCATCAGGTCGGTGCCGCCAGCCATCACGATCGCACCCTGCTCCTTGCGGAAAAGCAAGGCCTCGGCCAATGTTTTGGCATGAAAGATCCGGTCCATGGCCCGGACCACCTCCTTTGCTAGCTAAACTTCAGACGTTTCAGCTGGTTTTGCTTGCAGCTGCAGCGCGGCGGCCAGGATTGCCTCGACAATCATATTGTAGCCAGTACAGCGACAGAGATTGCCGGCGATCGCGGCCCGGACGTCTTTTGCGCCGGGTTGGGGATTCTGGCGCAGCAGGGCTTCGGCGGCCATGATCATGCCTGGCGTACAATATCCGCATTGAACAGCACCCGCCTCGGCAAAGCAGCGCTCGAGTACCTGGAACGACGGTGTATGGGCCAGGCCTTCAATTGTCGTGACGTGCTGGCCAGCCACCCGGGCTACCGGTGTCAGGCAGGCATTGACCAGCTGGTCACCAACGAGGACTGCGCAAGCACCGCATTCACCCTCGCCGCAACCTTCCTTGGTGCCCATCAGCCCAAGGTCCTCGCGCAATACATCCAGCAGACGCCGCAAGGGGTGACAATCGAGCTCAACCGCCTGACAATTGAGCATAAAGCTGATTTTCGCAAACACGGGTATCCCTCCGCCCTGTTCCGATTGAAATGATTTGATCTTCTGAGTCTTGCTTGTGAAGCAATCCTGTGACTCAAGCCGCTGATTCGCTTGAATGATGCTCGCCGGTTTACAGGCAGCCAAGCAGATATTCCGGTGTGACCGGCAGGCGATTGACCTTGATGCCAAGCGCGTTGCCAACCGCAATGGCCAGGGCTGGCGCTACGCCAATCATCGGCAATTCACCGGCACCCTTCGCCCCCCAGGGCCCACCCTCATAGGGATTGTCCACCGTACAACTGGTGATTGGACCGCAATCACAGGCCGTGGGGATGATATAATCAGTCAGTGAACGCTGCCGGATCTGTCCCTGCTGGCAGGTCATGACCTCAATGGTGCCATAGCCTTGCGCCTGGACGATACCCCCTTCGATTTGCCCGCGCATCATGCGCGGATCAATGGCTTTGCCGACATCAAAGGCACTCCATGTGCCGGTGACCGCAATCTCCAGGGTCAGCGGATCAACGGCTACCTCGACCGCATTGACCCCCCACGAATAAGCCGGATAGGCATCCCCGGCGAACCGGCCGTCGCGATCATCCCATTGGATATAATCGGGATGATGATAACGCCGGCTTACTTCAATCGTCTCCAGTTCCATCACCTGCTCTGGCGTTTGCTCCGGCCTGTCGGCAAGCTCGTCCTGCCGGGCCCGTCCGGCGAGGATCAGCTTGAGTTCGCGAGCCGCCTCGTCCAGCAGTTTGCCCACGATGATCACAGTCCGGGAGGCCACGGTGGGGCCGGAGTCAGGCATCCGGTCCGTATCGACCGGTTCACAAACGACCTGCCCGATTGGCAGGGCCATGGCCTGGGCGACAATCTTGCGCAAGGCGGTTCGTGATCCCTGGCCCATTTCAACCGCCGCGGTCAGGATTTCCACCTTTCCGTCACCACGCCGGCGTAAACGGACCAATGCCTTGATATGGTCACGTTCCCCGCTGCCGGTAAAGGCACAGCCGTGCAAGAATAACGCCATGCCAATTCCCCGCAGCGGCTGGGCGCCGGATTGGCTGTCGTTCTGGCGCCCGGCATTGGACGGCTGAGCCGTGCCGGTAACCCCGTTTGTTATATTTCGGTGCAACATCGTCTCAATATCCCGGCCGTTGCCAGCTGTACGGACGATGGCGGCAGTTTTCCGGCGATAATCGGACTGGCTGACCACGGTGCTGACCAGCTCCGGCAGCGGGACATGGTGGCGGAAAACGCCGCCGGTCGAAGTTTGATCGCCCGTCTGCACACAATGTCGCAGCTTGAAATCGAGGGTGTCCTCACCGATGGCCCGGGCGATGGCATCCATATGGCGTTCAATAGCAAAAGCGGCCTGTGGCCCGCCGAATCCGCGGAAAGCACCATTGGGCACGGTATTGGTCACGACGGCCCGGCCATGGACGAGCAGGCCGGGGAAGCGATAGACTCCGGTAATGTGGAACATCAGGCGCTGCAGGACAACGGTCGACAAGCCGGCATAAGCTCCGGCATCGATTCGTACATCAGCCACCATTGCCGTAATCTGGTGCCGGGCGTCAAGCGCCGTGCGCAGGATGATCCGGGAGGGATGACGCTTGGTGGTCACCGCGATGTCCTCCGCCCGGTCGAGCAGCAGCTGTACCGGATGACCCGTTTTCAGGGCGGCGAAGGCCGCGTGTCCGGCCAGCAGGGAAGGGTAGTCCTCTTTGCCCCCAAATCCGCCGCCCACTGTCGTCTGGACAACCTGCACCCGGTCAGCCGGGAAGCCCAGGCCGTCGATCAAGGCATTTTTCACATAATAGGGACATTGCATCGAGCCAAAGACGGTTATCCGATCCTGGGTATACTCGGCGAGCATCCCTTGCGGTTCCAGGTAAAGCTGCTCCTGCAGGCCTGTTTCGTAAACATCTTCGTAAATCAGGGATGCATCGCGGAAAGCGGTATCCGTGTCACCATGGCCGAAACGATATTGCGCAAAATATCTGCCCCCGCTGTAAATCGGGGGGGATGTTGCCTGCTCAGCATCATCCAGGCTTAAAATGGGCGCGATTTCATCATATTCAACCAGACACTCCTGCAAGAGGCGCAATATTTCGTTTTTGTCCGGGCCCACAACCAGCAGAATCGGCTCACCGATATAGTTGACAGCAGATTCAGCGAAAAACGGCTGGTCGTCGAGAATCTGGCGCACCCGGTTACGACCGGGCACGTCCTGATAATCGACGATAAAGTAACCAGCCGGCAGGCGTGGCGTCCGGATAGAACGCAATCTGGCCCGCGGGCGGCTTGAGCGCAAGGTCCTGGCAAACAGCATGTTGTCGCGCCGCAAATCACCCATATACTGCGCCTGGCCTGTTACCTTCTCGGCCTGGTCTGTCCTGATAACCGATTGATTGAGATCTTCCATCCAGCCCGGCACCTCCTCCGCTCGAAACCAGATAATCCTTATACTATTATAGCGGAGTTTGCCCGGCCAGAACAGCAGGGAAGCAAGGTATGGTGATGGTACCGCCTGATGATCTGATTCGCTGCAGACCGGATTGTATACCCTGTCTTGTCAGGTGTCGTTTTGTTGATTTTATGATTGATTTAGATTCGGGGTTATATATTATTCTCAGGTCGCTCATTTATCATTATCAGACACGGCCATTCCTGTCAGATGAAGAACCGATTCTGATGGAGCAGTACCATGCTGTCTGGTGGCCCTGAATGGCTGCCATCATGATGTATCAGGAGATTGTCTATGGAAAAGAAAGCTCCACAGCAGCAGATGCCCGTTCCGGAAGCTACACCCGATCTGTCAGCTCAAGCACCCCCGCAGCCACCGCACCAGCCGCCGCACCCGTCACGTCGCCGGCTTTCCCTGGACAGGAAGCATCTGCAGGGTTTTCTGGCTGGCCTGATCGCTGGCGCCCTCCTGCTGACGGGGACTTTTGCCGCTTTCAATCCGGATTTTCTGAAAGGGACTTTTACAACGCAGATTGGCAGCCGGACTTTACAGACCGAAGTCGACCTGCAGGCCGTGACCTGTTCCCCATCTTCGATTATGGCCACGACAGCCATCGACCAGACGGTCGTCCTGCAAATTGCCAATGACGCCTTGCAGACGATCAAGCCGGAGACGATCCTGCTCGATGGACTTTTCAAAGGACTGAGCATCACCTCGGCGCAGTACGCCAGCGGCCAGCTGACGGTCCATATCCAGGGCAAGCCAATGGTGCCCCGTGTTTATGGCTCGGATCAGGTTAACCCGGACGGTGTAATCTATGTTCTGCCCGGAGTTGACGCCACTGGCGGCCTGGCGTACGAAGCCCGCCTGACAGCTGAATATCCGCAGCTGGTGCCAGAGCAGCCAACGGTCCTGCCGCAAGCGTCTTATCACGAAGCTGTGACCCTGGCCTTGAATGGCGACACTTTCAAACAGGCGCCGACTGCCGCTGATATCACGCTGGCCGGTGGCTTTGCTGGCCTGACCGTATCTGATGTCCGCCAGAACGGCCAGTTGCTGCATTTCAATATAAACGGATCGGCGGCAGCTTCTGAAACAGGTAACGGGCTGGTCATCCTCGCTGGACAGACCCTGACCAGCGGCTTTGAACTGGACCAGGTCATCCGCATCGCCGGCACGGCCAGTCTGTATGTACATAATCCCCTGACACTGGAAGAACCGTTTGATGAGAACCTGACACTCAATCTGGAAAATGATTACTTTGCGGAGAATGTCACACCGGATATGTTCAGCCTGGGTGGCGTCCTGAACGGAGCCCGCGTCAATCGTGTGGAACGAAATGTCACCGATTCTTCAGTCACCCTGACACTGGAAGGCCCCTCGTTGCGCCAGGCTGGTACGGCCAGTATTACCGCGGATGGCAGCGCATTGGTCAGTGGCCGGACTGTCACAGGCACTATTCCCGTTATTGCACCGCAGATCATTGCCTTTTCCAGCGTCAATCCGGATCGCGATGGCGAAGGTTTTAATCTGGAGCTTGAGATCAGCTCGTACGGCCAGGACTTCAGGTCTTTCATCGGCGCGGCTGACATTGTCCTGCAAGATGCCCTGGCCGGCATGCAGATCAAGAAGGTTACCTGGATTCATGAGGCGAAAATCCGCGTTTCCGCAACGGGCCCGATCGCGGCTGGTGAGGGACGGGTTTCGGTCCGGGCCGCTGCCATGGGTGGTGTAACCGGCGCTGAGGCGGTTGTCAGTCCGGTCAGTGATCTGGACCCATCGGGTTTAGCGGATATCACAGCTACCCGCCTGGATGGTTCGCCCTTGTTTGGGGATCCGGCAGCCAGCCTGTCGGCTGACGCTTTCCCGGCGATCCGCCTGAGTACGGCTGTCCCGCCTGCTGCCGGTCGCCAGGCTGGCAGCCTGTCCTTTCGCTGGCAGCCGCAGGCTACCTATCTGCATGCGGGCCGGTCAGCACTTCAGATGCCTGTCCTGCCGCAGTTCCAGCTGCCAGCTGCCCAGTTGCTGCGCCCGACGCCGCTGTTCCTGGAATTTCTGCTCGAAGACCTGATTGACTGGGGGATCAGGAATCTCAAGGAAGCCGTCATCGACATGGCCAAGGCCGGTGTGAAAGCGGGAGCGACCGAGGGACTGATGTATCTGTTGCGGCAGACCGGGCTGGTCGGGCCATCCGTGTCTGACCAGCTCAATCAGATCAATGACTCCATCAATAATCTGCAGAAAAAGATCGATTCCTCGGAGCGGCGGGTCATCGCCGCGATCGGCAGCGCAGCCCTGGCAACCCGGCTTGATCTGCTGAAAAGCAAGATTGTCCAGATCAATACCCAGTACAAGCTGTATGAATATCTGAAGCAGGATATTGCCGATTTCAAGGCAGCCCATCCGGGTCAGGATCCCCTGTCTGACCCGGCAATCAAGGAACAGGCCGACACCCTGGCCGGCAAGGAAGGCAGCATCAAGACCGCCGACATTATCAACTGTTCCCTGACGATTGCCCATGTCATGACCGGTGATGCCAACCTCGGGGAATCGCTGATTACGTCCTATTACCAGGTCATGAAAGATACCCTGCCCTTCGAACACAACGCGGCTGCCCAACTGCGCCTGTTTGTTGAACAAATGACACTGGTGCAAAGCAAGGCTGTCTTGCTGGTCGGCGAATACTGCAACTACAATGCCGCTGGTACCTCAGCCCTGACCTATAACAACAAACTGAAAGCCTTCCTTGATGATATGAGTGAAAGCATCGACGCGCAGAAGCGACTATTGCCAGAAGACAGCATCTTCAAGACCCAGAATAATCCGCTGCCAGGTGACGTGACAGTTAAGAGCAACATCGACGGGAAGTATTATGTGCTGCTGAACGGCAAATATACAATGCAAGAATCGATCTCCAAATGGATACTTCCTGTCTATTACAACAATTCGACAATCAATTTTGATATTTATGATTTACCGGAGACGATAGACGACCGCTGGGGCTCCAAGGCGTTCGCCAGACTGCTCAGTGATCGGGGCTGGGGCGGCGTCAACTTCGGGCCGGCCAAAGCTGACACCGAAGCCCTGCTGCAGCATTACACAGACTTCTACGCCACGGGTGACGATAAAATCACAGGCCAGTCATTCCTGAATCGATATACGGGTGCGAACTCCGTTTGTGACTGGCTTTACGCTGGACCGGTCGGCGAACAGTTTGGCTATTTGTTTCTCCATGTCCGCAATCAGGAATACTACATCTATAATACCCGAAACAATGTCTATGAGGTCCGGAACGCCTGGGACCTGTATGACAGCTGGCCGGACTACCACTTCAAGTACTTCATAGTCAAACGCTAGCCAGATGGTCAGTAACGGCCGGCACCGCAGTCACTCGCATCCGTGCCCCGTGCCGCAGACTTGATTTGGCCCGGTATTCCGGGTATAGTTTAATTCAGATCAGCCGGACAGGCCTGGCAAAGGCCCCCGCTGGCATGAAGCTGAAGCAGAATGAACCCGGAATGAGGAAGAAACAATTTGTTGCACGCATTTTCCAGAACTGAACGATTGCTGGGGCCACAAGCCCTGGCGAAACTGGCGGACAGCCGGGTGGCTGTTTTTGGTATCGGTGGCGTTGGCACCTTCGCTGTCGAGGGGCTGGCCCGCTCCGGGGTCCGGAAATTTCTCCTCGTCGATGACGACCTCGTCTGCCTGACCAATATCAATCGCCAGATCCACGCCACCTATGAAACGATTGGCCGCGTCAAGGTCGAGGTCATGCGCGAGCGGATCCTAACGATCAATCCGCAGGCCGAAGTCAGTACCTTCCAGAAGTTCTACGTTGCCGATGAAACAACAATTCGCCATAGAAAACAGCCCGGCCAGGTCCTGTTGCCGCTGCCACAGGCGCTGACCTGGTCCGACATCCTGGCTTACCACCTGACGGAAGGCCAGCACATTGACTACATCGTGGATGCCATCGACACCATAACGGCCAAGCTGGACCTGGTTGTCCAGGCCAGCGGGGCCGGCATACCCATTATCAGCTGTATGGGTGCCGGCAATAAGCTTGATCCGACCCGGCTGGAAGTCGCCGATATCTATACCACGTCAGTCTGTCCGCTGGCCCGTGTCATGCGCCAGGAATTGCGCAAGCGAAATGTCCATTCCCTGAAAGTCGTCTATTCGAGGGAAGAACCGGTGCCAGTCGTGGCGACAGAAGGTACCATCTGTCATCTGCATGACGTCTGTCCCAAGGGAACAAGCCGGACCTGCACGATCCGTCATTTCGTCCCCGGCAGTGTCGCTTTTGTCCCTTCCGTCGCCGGCCTGATCATCGCCGGCGAGGTGGTCAAGGATTTGTGCGGTATTACCCCCTGATCCCGCTTCCCGGAACATAAACGGGAAAAGCCCATAACGGTTACAATGGATCACAAAATGAGCCGGAATAATTCAGAACAAAAACAGGCGCGCCGGATAATGCGTGCCGCACCACTATGAGGGGGCTGATTTGAGCATGTGGCATCGAGCGTTCTGGCCGGTCAAGCTGCTGGTCGTGGGCAGCAGTATCTGGGCCGTCACCGGCGCTGTTTTGATGTTGGCCTTTCAATCCACAACCCTGGATAATCTCGCCAATTATATTTTTGCGATAACAGCCATGCTTGTCGCGATCCTGACTATGTCCCGGACTATCCAGACTGGCAATCGTTCGACGCAGCTTTATGGAGCCCTTGGCCTGGCCTGCCTGGGACTTGGCAACCTCTACCAGCTTGTGTTACACCTGACCGGTCTCGCGCTCTTTTATTTAAACGTCGGCCATTTCAGCCAGATGTGCTGCTATTTGTTTTTTCTGGCAGCCCTGACCAGCCTGCAACGTCAATCAACGACCCTGCTGCGCTGGCAGAATCGCATCCTGAATCTGACCGCGGCAATGGCTACCCTGCTCAGTGCCTATGCCGTGATCACCAATAATGAAAATGCCATGCGGCTGGCCAGCACCCTGCTGGACACGGCCGGCCTGATTGCAGCGATCAGTCTGCTGCATGAGCAATCACGCAACCGCTATGGCCTGGTCATGCTGCTGTTATTTGCCCTTGATGCGACGAATAAATATCTGGTCTGGCAGCCGTCCCAGGTCGTTATCTTCGCTGCTTCACCCTTGCTTTATGTGCTGATGGCCCTGACCTTGCTGGATCTGGAGCACGCCGGGACTGCTGCATCCGGTGACGATGGATCCGGTAGCGGCCCGTCCGGAACCGCTGCATCCGGTAACGATGGATCCGGTAGCGGCCCGTCCGCGTCCAGCGGATTCAACCCGGGCAGCATGGCCAGATGTCCGCTGAAAGCAGGTGCCGGGCGTGGTTAGTGAAGTCTGGGTCAATCTGATTAAACTGCTGCAATCGCATATTCCCGGTTTTGTCCTGGCGGTCCTCATTCCTGTCCTGTTTTTACTCTTCATGATCAAGGACGAAAACGCCCGCAGGGTTCTCGGTTATTTCAGCTGGGGTGTATTCTCGGTCTTTTTTGCCTTCATGATCAACTCGTACTTCCAGGACTCGGTCATCCAGGCCAGCCGCCTGTCGCAAGATATTGCGCCGATTGTTGAAGAAACATTGAAAGCCTTGCCCCTGCTGCTTTTCCTGATCCGGCCGCCAGAACGCCGTTCCCTCATTCTATACTGTGCGATGGCCAGCGGAATTGGCTTTTCGATTCAGGAGACGCTCTATTACTTCGTCAGCCAGGCAAGCAACCGGCCTGATTGGCTGCGCTGGCTGCCGGTCCTGGTGCGCACGATGACAACCTGCCTGATGCATGGCATGAATACTGCCGTGATTGGCTTTGGCCTGATGATTACCCTCGAACATAAACAGTTGCGGATTCCCATGCTGTCCGGCCTGCTGGCCCTGGCTGCTGTCATCCATTCCCTGTATAACGTCCTGATCAATACCCGCCTGGCCATACTCGCCCTGCTGATGCCAGCGATCCTGTACTTTCTGGGCCTGTTGCTGACAGCTGAGCCAGAACCTGCTTCCCAGCTGATCCCAGAATCACCACCAGCAAATCCTGCACCTGATCAAAGCTCATCATCGTCATAAACTCGTCATCATCATCGTCAACTTCAGCGCATCCTCGTCATTGTCATCGAAATTACAATTGCAACCATCGACATTGAGATTGTTGTCATCATGAAAAAATCATGATCAAAGCTTGACAATCGTCACCATGAAAGACAGGAGCATGCACATGGGCACTGAAAAAAATGAATCCAGTACCACCCGTCCAGCTTCAGCCCCGGCCACGCCGGTAACCCCTTCCATTAACCCGGCTGCCTCGAATACCCCCATTAAACCGGCAGCCCCGGTCCGCCGGCTTCGCCTGTCCCGCCAGGTCCTGCTCGCTTTCAGTGCGGGGATGCTGGCCATGCTGATCCTGCTCGTCGGGATCATAGCTGCGGTTCAACCCTCCTTCCTGACCGGGACCGTTGCCTCATCCAGTTCAGTGATCCGCTATCGCCTGTTCCCGGCCCGCATGTTCATTCCAGATCTGTCGGCTGAAGGTTCACCTTACCTTGGTGAGGTGGGTATTTTCCCGAATACAGCCACCCTAGCCCAGCAGGGATACATGCTGGCCGAGGGCCAGAAGCTTAACATCAACACAAACCAGGCCCTTTTTTCACTCTTGACCAGCTACGGATATGACACAGTGAAAATGACATTCAATCTGCCGGATTATCATTCCCTGGCTGCACCAGCCAAGTATCGTTACTATGTCTCAATCAATGGCTTATTTCCGGTTCGTTCCGATACGGCAGCCCAGGCTGTCGTATCGGACCTGGCCTATGTTGCCGAGCCGGCGACCTATTTGCAGAACACATCCGACTATCAGGAAGGACCGTTTCTTGGCGAAATCGTCCTGTTGCAGGCAGCGTCACCCAGCCTGGTTGCCAGCACCGCCTTGCCCTGTGAAGGGCAGACGATCAACGAACAAGATTATCCGGCCCTGGCCTATGTGCTGTCCAGACTGGGCCTTGGGACAACGATTCCTGATCTGCGGGGTCAGTCACCGGTTGCCGGAGCGACGTTTTACATCATACATCAGGGAGTTTATGGCTTCTATGATATCCCGGCGGGCTATGTCCGCTGCGGCAACTGCAACAGCCTTGTACCGGATGCCAACTTCTGCGGTCAATGCGGATCCCGCTTGCGCTGAGCCGGCTGGGGCCGACCGCGATATTGGGCTTGATTATGGAACTGGATCCCGGTTATTCTTTATTGAACGCTTTGCTTAATTTCTGTTCACTGTAGTGCTGGTCCAGAATCATTTTGCATAATGCCGAGGCCTGCATATCCGCCGGGGCGCGTAACAGCCTGTAACTGACCGCAATGGTAAAACCCGGGTGATTCTGCTGGTTGAATCGGGCGACATTGTCGCGCAGTGCTGTTGCGGCATACTCAAGGTCGGCAAAAGTCCCGACCTCCGCCACGATGCCGAACAGCGTCCCGCCAATCCGGGCTATGAAATCCTGGTGCCGGAAGGTTTTGCGCAGTATATTAGCCAGATTTTCAACGACCCGGTTACCCATATCAATGCCATCGTTCTCGTTGATTTGCTGTAAATCCTGGATTTCAACCACGATCCAGCCCAGCTGTTTCGGAAACTGGCCTGGCTGGCGCGATGCCCGGCCAGGTTGGCGAGCCCGACCCTGCTCCTGGCGCCGGAGATTGGCGCGGTTCAGGACGAAATTCAGATATTGCTCAAAATGATTGAGATTGGGCAGGCCGGTCAGCTCGTCGGAATTGACGCGGATACCCTGAATACCCAGGTAGATCATGAGAATCGACAAGGACAGGGCCAGCCAGAGCAGTGAAACCCCGTAAAAAACTGTCTGGATGATGCCCGCGGCAATCATGGGAAAAGCAAAGAAAAACGCGGGGAAGAAGGCCTGGTCCCTGATCCGTTTCCGGTTGCGCACAACAATAAATATCGTCAGGATCAGGAATATATAGCAGCTGATCGCCAGCAGGTAAAAGAATTGGCCCCTGCTATAGCGATTGGCCCCGTTGATTGTAAAGGTAAACGGTGTGAACAGGCTGATCACGCTGAAGATCAGATTCAGCAAAACAGGTACAGATGCAATGGCCAGAGAACGTCGCTGCAACCGTATCCGGGGCTGGATTAAATGCTGGATATATAACATCCAGATAGCTCCGGGTACCGGATTCATGATATAAAAGATCAGGACAATCGAATGGATCAGGATCCGGTTGACAGGACCCGGTTGCCCCGTGAAAATATTCAGGAGCATCTCAAATGTCAGCAACAGGGCATTACTGATGATCAGCCCATTAAACAGACGCTGATGAGGCCGGTAAATTCCGGCCTGCCTGTATATATTCCAGCTGACAATCGCCAATATGGCCAGACCAGTCAGACTGTTCTGGATATAATAGAGCATTCGCACAGCCCCCCTGCCTGATTAAAATGATACGTGTATCATAACATAAATCATATTAAAATAGTAGAAGTGTCATGGGACGGCTCTATTTCGGGCAATCATCCTGGCAGCCCCGGGCAGTGGCTTCACCAGCAGGTCCGCAGCAGCCCGGCCAGCGGCACAAAGCAACCCCGGCAGCGGCTTCGCCTGCCGCCCCGAATATTTAATTTCTTACAGGCAATAGATAGAGGAGTGAAATCAGATGATCAATAACAAGAATGAGGTCTGGCATGCCAATATATTTGACTATCTTGACTGGCGCGGTGACCTGAGCTTTGCCGAAGCCCGCTTTACCCCGGTTGATGGCCTGATTCTGGCCCTGCTGTCATATATTGATTTTGATGACATTGTGCCGGAAGCACTGGATGCAGATCCGGTCACCCTTGAGGCGGCCGCAGCGGCTTTTATAGCGAGTGGTGCGGACAGGCGGATGATCGCCAGCCGTCTGTATAGCGTAGATAATTACGTCAAGCTGCTGGCCAGGCTGGCTGAGAGTGAGCGTTTTCGTCAGTTGCGCCTGACCGGCTATGCCAACAGTATCGACCCGGATGCGCAAAAGCAATTTGCCGCCCTCACTATTTTATGTGGTGATGTGGCTGTCAATATTCCTGAAAGCCCATCGGCAACAGCGGTCGAGCCTATTGCAGCCGTGACGGAACAACCGCGGGCGCGCAGTGCCGGCCAGTTCTTCAAAAAACTGTTCGGCCTGTTCTCGGCCAAACCAGCTGCAGCAGGCGACACGGTCCCCCAGGCTGCCGGTCAGCCAGTTCCTCAGCCAGTCAGCCAATCAGCTGGCGAAACAATCCTGATTTCAGCCATCCCGCCGGATGATGAAGAGGATCCGGTGGGTGATACCTTTACTTTCATTTCATTTCGCGGTACGGATAATACACTGGTCGGCTGGAAGGAAGATTTCAACATGAGCTTCCTGACGGCTGTTCCTTCCCAGCTGGAGGCGGCTGCTTACTTGCAGCGTGTGGCAGACAGATACCTGGGCAACCTGTTGCTGGGCGGTCATTCCAAGGGTGGCAATCTGGCCGCATACGGGGCCGCATTTTGTGATTGTACCGGATTGGCAAATCCGGGCGAATTGCAGGATATGGCAGCCGTGCAGACCCAGCCAGCATCAGCATCGTCCTCTCCAGTAACCCCGGCAACAGCTCCTGCTGTGCAGCCGCGGATTGTGCAGGTCTTCAATTTTGACGGGCCGGGCTTTACACCCGGTCGTGTCCATGCACCGGGATACCAGAATATGGTCAGGCGGATCCGGACCTATCTGCCCCAATCATCGATTGTCGGCATGCTGATGGAGCACGAAGAAGCCTATACGGTCGTTAACAGCACCCAGACTGGCTTCAATCAGCATGATGCCTTTTCCTGGGACGTTCAAGCCCGCGGGTTCGTCAGCCTCGACAGTGTTGATGACAGCAGCAAGTTCGTTGACCGGACCATAACCGAATGGCTCAGGCAACTTGATGACACATCCCGTCGCCAATTTATCGACGCCTTCTATGAAATCCTGACCGCGACCGGCGCCCAGACCCTGGATGAACTGACTGCTGACTGGTTCAGAAGCGCCGGCCTGGTCGTCAGGTCCGTGCAGCAACTGGATCGCGATACCAAAAAACTGATGATGCGGGCCTTCGGTTTGCTTGTACAGGCAGCCCGGGCTAACATGCCAGATGTCAATCCGCTCAAACGCCTGGCCATTCCTTTCTGGCGATCAGAGGAAACCGACCTGGTATCACTTGATGAAAGCCTGGAAGAGTAGATCTGGCCGCAGAATATCCACCAGCAACGCCAGGTTCAGGGCAGTAACAACCAGGCCAATGACCCAGAGCAGGACGTTGTCCAGTCGTGAGTTGCGAAACGTGCCCATTACTTTCGGCGAAGAAGTCAGGTAAATTTGCAGAAAAATCGTCAGGGGCAGCTGAATGGACAGCAGGATCTGTGAATAAATCAGGGCCCGGAATGGCTCAGCAATGAAGAGAATACAAATGGCAGCCAGCACCAGCGTGATAGTCACACCCCATCTGGTGTGACTATCACGAATATCATATGGTTCGCGGAAGATGCCGGAGAAGATGGTGCCGCCAGCCATGCCGGCCGTAACTGCTGATGAAATTCCGGAGAACAGGAAAGCCCCTGCGAAAATGACGGCGGCTGCCGGGCCCAGCAACGGGCGCAACATATCGGTGGCCTGATGAAGTTCGGTGACCTCTATTTTGCGGCTGAAAAAAGTCGCGGCTGCCACCAGAATAATCGCACTGTTGATAGCCCAGCCAGCGCCCATAGAAAACAGCGTGTCTAAAAATTCGTATTTAAGCTGTTTTTCCCGGACGGCCTGGTCTTGCAGATTCCATTGCCGGCTCTGGATGACCTCAGAATGCAGAAAGAGATTATGCGGCATGATAACTGCCCCCAGCACACCCATGATTATCGCCATACTGCCCGTCGGGAATTCTGGCTTTACCAGACCCACCAGCGCGATTGGCCAGTTGACCTTGACAAATGTCAGTTCAATGACAAAGGACAGGCCAATCAGCGACACAAAGCCAATGATCCATTTTTCCAGGCGCTTATAGGAATTGGTGAAGAGCATCCAGAGCACAAAGGCCAGTACAGCGCCGATACCGATGCGGATTGGCAGATGAAACAGCATATTCAAGGCCATCGCCGCCCCGAGGATTTCCGCGAGTGCTGTGGCAACGGCTGCGACCATGGCCGAGGCGAGGACCAGGCGGCTGATCCATGGCCGGACGTGCATCGATGCCGCTTCTGATAGACACAGACCGGTGGCG
>CAYVHB010000023.1:0-3351 GCA_964450865.1 uncultured Oscillospiraceae bacterium
TCGGCATTTTTCCAACTAAAAGGAGCTGCTCTGCTGAACAGCTCCTTTTTTATCATTTCGCTTATTGTCAGGGGAATGCCAGTCAGTCTGGCAACATTTCGCGATGCTTGATGACCATCCTGTTCTCTGGCAGGATTACACGAGTTGCCTGACAAGTCCCGCGCCTGATCTTACTTGACTTCGACTTCAGCGCCGGCGTCCTTAAGCTTCTTGGAAATCGTCTCGGCATCTTCCTTGCTGATGTTTTCCTTGATTGGTTTCGGTGCAGTGTCAACGAGATCCTTGGCTTCTTTAAGGCCCAGGCCAGTCAGCTCGCGGACCGCCTTGATAACGTTGATTTTGTTGGCACCGAAGCTCTTGAGGATAACGGTGAATTCGGTCTGCTCTTCAACCGGAGCAGCAGCGGCAGCAGCACCGGCAGCCGGGGCAGCAACAGCAACAGCAGCAGCAGATACACCAAATTCGGTCTCGAGGGCCTTAACCAGTTCAGCCAGTTCAACAACAGTCAGTTTCTTTACATCATCAATAAATTTGGTAATTTTTTCGCTAGCCATGTCATTAACCTCCATTCATTCTATCGGCTTATCGTCAGACGATAGAATTGTCTGATATTTATTATTTGGGTCTGATCGCGGTTTGATCGAATATGAGCCGATTGGAATCAGTCATTGGCCAACAGGACGCCAGATGCACTTACTCGGCGGCTACGGTCGCAGCAGCCAGGTCGGCCACATTGCTGACGCCGGCAGATTCGCACTTTTCCTTCACGGCATTGAGAATCATCGCCAGGCCGGAAATCGGAGCCATCAGGCTGAATACAACCTGACCATACAGGACTTCAATGGACGGAATGGCAGCCAGGCTCTGGACCTGGTCAACGTCAATCATCTTGCCATCAAGCACGCCGCCCTTGATATTGAATTTGTCGAACTTGTCGGCATATTCCTTGACAATTTTGGCGGTGGCGGTGACGTCATTTTTGCTGTAGGCAACGGCAATCGGACCTTTGAGAATCTCTTCAAGTCCTTCAACACCCATGTCCTTCAGAGCGCGCAGCGACTGCGTGTTCTTGATAACCTGGTACTTGACGCCGGCTTTGCGCATGGCCGCACGCATGGCCGTATCTTGAGCTACGGTCAGGCCGCGATATTCAGCGAAAACGATCGACTGGGCTTGTTTGAACTCGGCAGTCAGATTCGAGACGATCTTCACCTTCTGTTCGAGAATTTTTTTGCTGGGCATGTTAAGCACCTCCTTTTTCAGTATAAAAAACCCCTCGCGCCAGCCAGACGGGAGGGGTGTGCATAAACAATCATTTGAACAAAGATGCCATGCCAGTCTGCCGGGGCAGGTAGGCCTGGTGCGGACATCAGGCGTCAGCGGGGCTTTGGACTCTGACGGGCGGGTGTCGCGGTGTTCAAGTGGTCTGTTGATGCGACCTCGGCAGGATAAATTTTAAATCGGCTGATTCCTGCTGTCTTTGGCGCACTGGTTATTGTAATGGCTTTCAGGGCAACTGTCAACCACTAATCCGGAACTGGCTCAGGAGATCTTGGTTGTATTGATCTTGATGCCAGGGCCCATCGTCGAGGCCAGGGTCACACTCTTGAGATACTGGCCCTTGGCGGCGGCCGGCTTGGCCTTGACAATGGCATCCATCAGGGTCTTGTAATTCTCACGCAGCTTGTCAGAGCCAAAAGAAACCTTGCCGATCGGGCAGTGGATAATATTGGTCTTGTCGAGACGGTATTCGATCTTGCCGGCCTTGATTTCCGCGATCGCCTTGGTGACATCCATGGTGACAGTACCGGATTTCGGGTTCGGCATCAGGCCCTTGGGACCGAGAATCTTGCCCAGGCGGCCAACGATACCCATCATGTCCGGGGTCGCAACAACGACGTCATAATCAAACCAGTTCTCGGAGGTAATCTTGGCGATCATATCCTCCGCACCGACAAAGTCGGCACCGGCTGCCCTGGCTTCATCAGCCTTGGGACCCTTGGCAAAGACCAGAACGCGCTTCGTGCGGCCGGTGCCATGGGGCAGGACGACGGCACCACGAACCTGCTGGTCCGCATGACGCGAATCGACGCCGAGACGGATATGCATCTCTACCGTCTCATCAAACTTGGCTCCGGCGGTCTTCTGCACCAGTTCAATCGCTTCTGACGGATCATACGTAGTGGAACGATCGACTAACTTGATAAGGCTTTTATATTTCTTGCCTCGCTTCATTTCAAATCACTCCTTTACCTTAACCGTCAATGACGACGATGCCCATGCTGCGAGCTGTACCGGCGACCATGCGGGCGCAGGACTCCAGGTCGGAAGCATTGGTGTCGACGATCTTGAGCTGGGCAATCTTCATGACTTCGGACTTGGTGATCTTGGCGACCTTGTCCTTGTTCGGCTTGCCCGATCCACTTTCAATGTTGCAGGCTTTCTTGAGCAGCACAGGTACCGGCGGAGTCTTGGTAATGAAAGTGAACGAGCGATCCGCAAAGATCGTGATGATGACCGGAATGATCAGGCCAACATCGCTTTTTGTTCTTTCATTAAACTCTTTGACGAACATGGCGATGTTGACGCCATGCTGGCCCAGAGATGGTCCAACCGGTGGTGCTGGCGTTGCTTTACCTGCGGGAATCTGTAATTTTACATACGCGGTAATTTTTTTAGCCATAATGCAGCCACCTCCCAAAAATTTATGTCCGGCGTTCTGCGCCGGACATCTTATATAAACACCAGGCGGTGTTCATAAGCGTGTCAGAGCCGCTTGATCTGGGTCAGCTCAAGCTCGACCGGCGTAACCCGGCCAAACATCGATACCAGCACGCGGACTTTTTTCTTTTCCAGATTGATATCCTCAACGGTGCCAATGAATGTCTCCAGCGGTCCATTGATAACCTTGACCGAATCGCCCACACCATAGTCAACGACAGGGCCCCAGCCGGACTCGAGGCCCATCATGGCCAGTTCTTCATCAGTCAGCGGGGTCGGCTTGGTACTGGTCGGACCGACAAAGCCGGTGACGCCGCGGGTGTTGCGGACAATATACCAGATGTCGTCAGTCAGGACCATTTTAACCAGGACATAGCCCGGGTATATCTTGCGCTGGGTGACCTTGCGCTTGCCGTCCTTGATTTCGATCTGCTCTTCCATCGGGACTGATACTTCCTGGATATAATCCTGAATCCCCCGATTCTCAACGAGCTGTTCGAGCGTGACTTTGACCTTGTTCTCATAGCCTGAGTAAGTATGTACCACATACCACTTGGCTTCTTTGGCTTCAGGATTGGCATGGTCAGCCATTCACTCAGGCTCCTTTCATGGATAACGGGCCGGATCCGG
>CAYVHB010000023.1:3451-4698 GCA_964450865.1 uncultured Oscillospiraceae bacterium
CCATTCAAAAGCAAAGCCAGGGCCTGATCGATAACGAAAAGGATGATGGCGGTCAGCAGGCAAATGGCCAGAACGGTAAGGGTCGTCTGCTGCAGCTTTTTGCGGTCGGGCCAGATCACGCGCTTGAGTTCCGCTTTCAGGCTGACGAAAAAAGCCTTGAACCGCTTGATCGTATCCTGCGAGAAAGCTTTCAGATCAAATTTCCGGGATTTGCGCCCATTGCCGGTCTTGTCAGATCGCGTTGCGGGTGTCTTGTTCTCTGCCATGTTCAGCACATCCTTACCTGCATCAAGCCGTGATTACTTGGTTTCCTTGTGATTGGTGTGTTTACGGCAGAATCTGCAGTACTTCTTCATTTCCAGGCGGTCCGGGTCGTTCTTCTTGTTCTTCATGGTGTTGTAATTGCGCTGCTTGCAATCCATGCAAGCCAAAGTAATCTTATCGCGTGCGCCAGCTTTTGCCATTGTATTGTACCTCCGCATCGTTCAATCATGATCTGCAAATGAGTCTTTCCATAAAAAAAAGACCCCTTTGTGGACAAGCAAACGAATTCTAGCACACAGAGGGATCTTTGTCAAACAGAATTGACGATCAGCGCCGCTTGCGCAGCTCATCATGAATCTGATCCAGGGTTATGCCCTGCGCCACCATCAGGACGCTGAGGTGATACAGCAGGTCGGCCACTTCAAAAGTTACTTCACTGGTGTTGTTGTTCTTGGCGGCGATGATGACTTCTGCCGCCTCTTCGCCGATTTTCTTGCAGATTTTATCGACGCCTTTGCTAAACAGATAGTTGGTATAGGATCCTTCTTTGGGATTGGCCTTGCGATCCTCAATAACCGCGTAGAGTTCATCCATGATTGAACCGATCTGACTCATTACCTGATATCCTCCTGATAAAAATATGCCATAGGCCTGTCACTGATTATAAATGATCAGAGCTGGGCCAGATTCCGGTAAAAACAACTGTGACTGCCGGTATGGCAGGCCGGTCCGATCTGCAGCACATCCACCAGCAAGGTGTCGGCATCACAATCAATCCAGACCTGGCGCACCTGCTGGAAATGACCGGATGTTTCCCCTTTCAGCCACTGCTTCTGGCGGCTGCGGCTGTAGTAATGCATCAGGCCGGTCTGCAGCGTGTGCCGGAATGCAATCTCATTCATATAAGCCAGCATCAGGATAGCCTGGCTGGCTTGCTCACGTACAATGACCGGCACCAGGCCGGCTTCATCTTTTTTCATCTT
>CAYVHB010000023.1:4798-7257 GCA_964450865.1 uncultured Oscillospiraceae bacterium
TGGCTTGCTCACGTACAATGACCGGCACCAGGCCGGCTTCATCTTTTTTCATCTTAGCCCACGCTGTATCACCTGCAGGAGTTAAGCGGCCAGCTTCGGCCAGCCGGGCTAGTCCGGCATCAGTTGCCAGCGTAAATGCCGGGCCAGACAAGGCCGATGAGGCTGACTGGGCTGACTGCAAAGAATGGACTGATACCCCTGGCAGGGCGGTTGACAGGGAACCGGTTGACAGCCAGGACTCCGCTGGACCGCCCAGCTGGCTGACAACGGGACGGACGGCAATGCCCCGCAGGGCGAGGTAACGCTTGAGATTGGGGATTGCTATTTCGCCAAAATGGAACAGGCTGGCAGCCAGCACGGCATCAGCACCACCCTGGACCAGTCCGTCATAGAAATCACCGAGCTGGCCGGCCCCGCCGGAAGCGATCACCGGAATGGAGACGCGGTCGGCAATGGCCCGGGTAATTGCCAGGTCATAGCCACTCCTGGTCCCGTCCTTATCCATGCTGGTCAGCAGGATCTCACCGGCTCCCAGGGCTTCGACCTGGGTGGCCCATTCGAGGGCATCCAGGCCCGTGTAGCGCGTACCGCCGGCAATCATGACTTCAAAGCGGCCCGCCTGATTGCGGCGGACATCAATGGCGACTACAATGCACTGACTGCCAAAACGCGCCGCTGCTTCACGGACCAGTTCCGGATCCTGGACAGCCGCGGAATTGAGTGATACCTTGTCGGCACCGGCCTGCAAGATCTGGCGGATATCTTCGAGCGTGCGGATTCCGCCGCCAACGGTAAAAGGGATGAAGACCTGTTCAGCGACCTGGCGCACGACATGGAGCATAATGCCGCGCTCTTCGAGCGTAGCCGAGATATCCAGGAAAACCAGCTCGTCAGCTCCGGATTCGTTGTAGGCCCTGGCGATTTCGACCGGGTCGCCGGCATCACGGATATTGATGAAATTGATACCTTTGACGACGCGGCCCGCGCGAACATCGAGGCAGGGTATGATTCGTTTGGCCAGCATAGTAGCCTGGCTCACCATCCTTTCAGGGTTGTGGCCAGCATTGGGCCAGGCTGATTGTGCCTTCATAGATGGCTTTGCCGACGATGACACCAGCTGCTCCGGTCTGGCGGACCGCTTCAACATCCGGCCAGGAGCCTATCCCGCCGGAGGCGATCACTTCCAGCCCGGTCTGGACAACCAGTTCGTGAATGATGTCCGTGGCGGTGCCAACCATCATGCCGTCACGGGCAATATCGGTAAAAATGATGACTCTGGCGCCGAGGTCACGCATCTGGCCGGCAAAGTCCAGCGCTGAAAGACCGCTGCCCTGTGTCCAGCCGTTGACGCTGACTTCACCATTACGGGCATCGATGCCGATGGCCAGACGGTCAGGATATAGCCGGAGAGCCTGCTCCGTGAACGGCCGGTCACGCACGGCGGCGGTGCCGAGAATAGCCCGGTCAATCTGCCAGGTCTCCAGCAGGGTGCGCAGATGCGCCAGGTTGCGGATACCGCCGCCCGTCTGCACCCGCAGGCCAGTTTCCTGCCGGATCCGGGCAATAAGTTCAGCGTGAACCGGTACACCAGTGCGGGCGGCTTCAAGATCAACCACATGAATCCAGGTCGCGCCGGCTTTCCGGAAATCGCGGGCCATGGCCACCGGATCTTCATGGTAAACGGTAACCTGGCTATAATCACCCTGACGCAGGCGGACGCAGCGGCCATCCAGCAAGTCGATGGCCGGATAGATAATCAGGGGTGGACTGGCCAGTTGGCCGGCCGGGGATGTCGAATGCTGATTCAAGGTTTCGCTCCTTCTTGTTGAGTCCTTTGCCGGCGGTATCAGCCGGCTGGCTTTCAGGCTGGCTGGCAAGCCAGGAAGCGCCTGAGCCTTCCCTCAGCTGTGCCTGACCTGACAGGGATCAGTCGGTTTCACTGGCGGTCAGCCAGCTGTACAGGAGCTGCAGGCCGATGGCCCCGCTTTTTTCCGGATGGAACTGGGTCAGCAGGATGTTTTCCTTCTGCACGGCTGCCGCAAAAGGCTGGCCATGAAAGGAACAGGCGGCGGTCAGGGCCGGATCCTGCGGATCACAAAAATATGAATGGACAAAGTAGAAATGGCCACCCTCCGGCAAGATGGCAAGGCGACTGTCCTGCAGCTGATTCCAGCCCATATGCGGAATTTTCAGGCCAGGCCGGGGCGTGAAGCGGCGAACCGTGCCAGAAAGGATGCCTAGACCCCGGGCGTCACCTTCCTCGCTCCGTTCGAACATCAGCTGCATACCCAGACAAATGCCCAGAAACGGCCGGCCGGTCTGCAGGTAGGAAGCAATCGCCTGGTCGAGGCCCCGGCTTTGCAGCTGTTGCAAAGCATAGCCCATCGCCCCGACACCGGGGAGAATGACGCGATCAGCCTGCAGCAGCTGGTCCGGATCGCTGGTAATGAGGGCGGACT
>CAYVHB010000023.1:7357-47716 GCA_964450865.1 uncultured Oscillospiraceae bacterium
ATGACGCGATCAGCCTGCAGCAGCTGGTCCGGATCGCTGGTAATGAGGGCGGACTGGCCAAGATAAGCCAGGGCCTTGGCCACGCTGCCGAGGTTGCCCATCTGATAGTCAATGACGGCAATCATCGCAGGGGCCGTCCGGTCAGGCGCTCATAAGCTTCGCGATACTTGGCCGCCGTCTTCTCGATAACCGTAGCCGGCAGTGGCGGCGGCGGCGGATTCTTGTCCCAGTCAAGCGTTTCCAGCCATTCGCGCAAATATTGTTTATCGAAGCTTTTCTGGGGCCGGCCAGGTTCATAGTCGGCCATTTCCCAGAAACGTGATGAGTCCGGTGTGAAGATCTCGTCGGCGATCACGAGCTGGCCGTCCAGCAGGCCAAATTCAAATTTGGTATCAGCGAGGATTATACCCCGGCTTTCCGCGTAGGCGGCAGCACGATTATAGAGCTGCAGGCTTTTCTCCGCCAGGGCTTCGGCCATATCAGCTCCGATCAGGGCTTTGAGTGCATCCATGGTGATGTTGATATCATGGCCGGTTTCGGCCTTGGTGGATGGTGTAAACATGGGGGCGGGCAACCGGTCAGCCTGCCGCAGGCCGGCTGGCATTGCCACCCCGCTGATCGTGCCGCCCTGCCGGTATTCCTTGAGAGCCGAGCCTTCCAGAAAGCCGCGGACGATACACTCGGCAGGCAGCATGTCGACCTTGCGCACCCACATGGATCGGCCGGCCAGCTGTTCCGCATAGCGGGACAAGCCCGCCGGGTATTCAGCCGGATTGGTGGAAATCACGTGATTGGGACAGACATCGCGCAGCAGTTCAAACCAGAAAGCCGAAATGCTATTCAGCACAATGCCTTTATCCGGAATCAATTCGGCAAAGACCACGTCAAAGGCCGAGATCCGGTCTGTGACAACAATCAGCAGGGAATCACCGAGATCGTAGACGTCGCGGACCTTGCCGCGCACATACAGGGGCAGATCAATAAAGGATGTATCACGAAGCAACTGGGTCATGGTAACCTCCAGGATAGCCGGCCGGCAGCCGTTTTTTTCAGAGCACGCCCTTGGTACTGGGGATCTGGTCGGCCCGCTGGGTGTCGATCCGGACAGCTTCATTCAAGGCACGGGCCAGGGCTTTGAACAAGCCTTCAATGATATGATGATCATTTTTACCATAATGACACGTCAGGTGCAAGGTTATGCCGGCATTAAACGCGAAGGCCCGGAAAAACTCCTCCGCCAGCTGGGTATCAAAATCACCAACGAGCGGCCCGCCCGGCGAGGCCTGATAAACAATAAAGGGCCGGCCTGACAGATCGACCGTTGCAGCCAGCAGCGCCTCATCCATCGGTATGACGGCATGACCATAACGGATGACACCCCGTTTATCGCCGAGGGCCCGGGCAAAAACCTGGCCGAGCACGATCCCGACATCTTCGACCGTGTGGTGGCCATCGACCATCAGGTCCCCTTCAGCCCGGACTGTCAGGTTGAACTGGCCGTGTTTTGCCAGCAAGGTCAGCATATGATCAAAAAAGCCAATGCCGGTACTGATATCCGACCGGCCTTCGCCTTCCAGCTCGAGCGCGATCTGGATACGGGTTTCCTGGGTTTTGCGATCCAATTGGGCAGTACGCATGGTAAGCCTCCTGTTTTGTTCTTGTTAATGCCCGGTTCAGCCTGGTCCGGCGGTTGGGGGCGGGCGCGGATTGCGGTCAGGACCGGGTTCAGCCTGGTCCGGCGGCGGGCGGCTGGGCGCAGATTGCGGTCAGGACCCGCACCAGCTCGGCCATGTCCTGCGGCGTGCCGATACTGATGCGCAGGAATTGCTCAATCCGTGGCAGCCGGAAATGACGGACCAATATGCCATTTTGGCGCAATTGATTATACAGCTCCCCGCCCGCCCAGTCGGGATGACGGACGAAAATGAAGTTGGCAGCTGACGGCAGGACCTGAAATCCAATCTGGCGCAAAGCGGCGCCAGTTTCCTCGCGAGTGGCAATCAGGCGGGCCCGGTTCGTTTCAAACCAGGCACCATCCTGGAAGGCGGCATTGGCACAGGTCTGGGCCAGGCTATCAAGCGTATAGGAGTTGAAGGAATCCCGGATGCGTTCGAGCGCCTCAATCAGATGCGCACTGCCCACCGCAAAACCAACCCGCATACCGGCCAGGGAACGTGATTTGGAAAAGGTTTGGACCACGAGGATGTTATCATAAGTCTTGAGCAAACTGATAGCCGATTCGGCGCCAAAGTCGACATAGGCTTCGTCAACCAGTACGAGCCGGTGCGGGTCAGCGCCGGCAATCTGACTGATTTCACCCAAAGACAAGGCAATTCCGGTCGGGGCGTTGGGATTGGCCAGGATCACGCCGGCAGACGGCTTGAGCAGTTCAGCCATCGGCATCGAAAAATCTTCATTGAGGGCAACAAGCCGATAGGGCACCTGGTACAACCGGGCATAGACCGGATAGAAGCTGTAGGTTATATCCGGGAAGACGATGCAGGTGTCGTCCGCCGGTGTTACCCCGGGCACACCGTCCCAGGCATTGAAAAAAGCCTGAAAAGCCATGGCCAGGACTTCATCAGAACCATTGCCGGCGAAAATCTGTTCAGTCCCCAACCCGTAGTAATCAGCGATAGTCCGGCGCAAGGTCAGGCCGGTCGGATCCGGGTACAGCTTAAGCTGCTCAAATGGATACTGCTGCAGCGCGGCCAGCACACCGGGGGCGGGCGGGTAAGGATTTTCGTTGGTATTCAGCTTGATAAAGCGCCGCTCACGGGGCTGTTCGCCAGGCACATACGGGGTGAGGTCGTGGACTTTGCGACTCCAGAGGCGGCGGGGATCAGGCGGCTGATTCATGATCATGCTCCTTTGTGTACTGACATGAAGGGCAACAGGGTAGCCAGGCAAGATCGGCCTGGATATATGGCGTTCGTTGCCGGCACCGGACCGGCACCGGACCGGCACCGGACTTACACCGAAACGGCTTCGAACCGTTTCCGGTCTCAGGCCTGGCGCTCGTAATCGGCGCCGAAGCGGATCCTCAGGGCATCGGCATGGGCTGCCAGTTCTTCTGCATCGGCAAAACCGGCAACAGCTTGCCAGCAGTCAGCCAGATCCTCACGGGTATAATGGATCAGGCTCGTTTTTTTCAGGAACTGGGCCGTGTTAAGCGGGGAAAAAAAGCGGGCTGTACCGCTGGTCGGCAGCACATGATTGGGGCCGGCAAAATAATCACCCAGGGGCTCCGGACTGAAGTGGCCGATAAAGATTGCGCCGGCGTGGCGGATCCGGCTGACGTAGGCAGGCGCATCGCACAGACACAATTCCAGATGCTCAGGGGCCAGCTCATTGGCAAAATCGACGGCAGTTGCCAGATCCGGTACCACAAGAATTGCCGCATAGTCAGTGAGGGATCGCTCAAGGATCGCCCGGCGCGGCAGAAGCGGCGCGCGGCGCAGCAGCTCGGCCCGGACAGCGCTGGCCAGTTCTTCACTATCGGTCAGCAGCAGGCCCGAAGCCAGCGGATCGTGTTCAGCCTGTGACAGCAAGTCTGCGGCAACGTACAGCGGATTGGCCGAATCATCAGCCAGGATCAGGATTTCGCTGGGACCGGCAAAAAGGTCAATGTCGCAGTGGCCGTAGACCAGGCGCTTGGCGGTGTTGACGTAGATATTGCCCGGCCCGCAGATCTTATCGGCAGCCGGGATCGTTGCTGTGCCGTAAGCCAGGGCGGCGATAGCCTGGGCCCCGCCGACCCGATAGATTTCATCAACGCCGGCGATCGAGGCTGCGGCAAGAATCGCCGGATGGATACTGCCATCGCGCCGCGGTGGTGTGCACATGACAATTTTGCCCACGCCCGCGGCCCGGGCCGGGATAACATTCATCAGAACCGACGAAGGCAGGGGTGCTGAACCGCCGGGAACATACACGCCCACGACGTCGAGCGGCCGATGTATCAGGCCAACCGATCCGCCGTGGGTGGTCGGCAGCGCCAGGTCGGACGGCAGCTGGGCACGGTGGAAACGGTCAATGTTGGCGGCGGCCTGGCGCATCGTTGCCAGCAGGGCCGGACTGGTCTGTTCAAGCATCGCCAGGGCGCTGGCAATTTCCGCAGGCTGGACCCGCAGCTGGTTCGCGGCCAGGGTTACCTGGTCAAAGCGCCGGGTCAGGTCGAGAACCGCGGCGTCCCCGGCCTGGCGAACCTGGTCGAGGATCGTCTGGACGCTGGAAACGACCGGGGCCAGATCCATCTTGCTGCGCAGGCCGAGACGGGCCGCGACAGCCTTTAATTCCTGGCGATTTGTGCGGATAATCGGAATTTCTATTGTCATGGATTATTTTCCTTCCTGAGCGGGACTGCCAGGCGTCACCGGCACACGGTGATTAGCAGGCGCTGATGCAGCCAGCCTGGGACTTTCTCAGCTGAATCAGGGGGCCAGGCGATTCTGGTTATTTTTCTGCAGCTGCTGACGGACAGCTGTCAGCAAAGGTGTAATCCGATCGGCTTTCATTTTCATGCTGACCCGGTTGACAACCATCCGGGCGCTGATATCGGCGATCGTTTCCAGGACCATCAAACCGTTTTCTTCAAGGGTCCGGCCGCTTTCTACAATGTCAACAATGACATCGGCCAGGCCAATCAGGGGCGCCAGTTCCACCGAGCCATTCAATTTGATGATTTCCACACTCTCGCGTTTCTTGGTTTCGAAATATTCGCGGGCGATATGCGGATATTTCGTGCCGATGCGCTTGTTGGGAATGCGGTCAAGCTGGCCGGCCAGGGCTTTAGGGCCGCATACGCACATCCGGCAGGCGCCAAAGCCGAGGTTGATGACTTCGTAAAGCTGCCGGCTTTCCTCAAGCAAGGTATCCTTGCCGACAACGCCGATATCAGCCGCACCATATTCAACATAGGTGGGGACATCAGCTGGCTTGGCCATGATAAAGCGCATTCCGTTGGCCGGATCCTCAAGGATCAGCCGGCGGGTTTTCTCCTTGGCGGCCCGGCAGTCATAGCCGGACTGCTCAAGCAGCTCGATGGCTTGTTCAGCCAGCCGTCCCTTCGACAGGGCAATGGTCAACAGGTGCATGAAGGGTCTCCTCTCCGGTTCTTGTTTTTCGATTGATCCTGTAATTGGGGGGGGTCTTGCTCAGATCTCGACGATTTCGCCATCCATATCCAGATAGAGAAGCGAACGATACGTACCAGCAGCCTGCAACGTTTTGAGTTCAGCAGGTGTCAGGCCCTGGCAGTCGCAGGCAATGCGCAGGCCGGCTGTACGCAGCTCGCAAGCCCGCTGCAAAGCGAGAGCCCGCTGCCCGAGATGATAAGCCAGCAAGGTAACCGGTGGCAGCACGGCAGCGCTGCGTCCCTGGCGGCGCAGTGCTGCCAGCACGAAGTTCAGGCCAATTGAGAAGCCGGTCGCTGGCAAGGTCCGGCCAAAGGCATCGCCGACCTGGTCGTAACGGCCGCCACTGAACAGGGGAAAGCCCAGCCCGTAGGTGAAGCCTTTGAAGATAATGCCGGTATAGTAATTGAGGCTCTGCAGCAGGCCAAGATCCAGCGATACATAGGAAAGCAGGCCATAATCAGCCAGGATATCGAGCACCTCGCGCAAGTTGGCCAGGGCAGCCAGGCATAAGGGGTGGCTGACCAGTTCGGAGAGCTGGTCGATGACCTCATAGGTTCCATATTGGGAAGGCATCAGCAGCAGGACGGTCCGGGCCTTTTCCGCCAGGCCGAGCCGGTCGGCCATTTCCTCCAGGGCTACCATATCCTTGGCATCAATCAGACGGGGCAATACCTGGGCATCGGCAGCAGCCAGCCCCCATTCTTCAAGCAGGCCCTTGAAGAAATTGACCTGGCCGATCGACACCTGGAGGTCTTCGATCCCGGTTTCACGGGCTGCGGCAATGGCCATGGCAATAACCTCGGCATCGGCCTCCGCAGTCTGGCTGCCCATCAGCTCGACACCGGCCTGGGTAAACTCCCGCTGCCGGCCGCCGCCTGACTCATTGTAGCGGTACATGCTGTTGATGTAGCAAAAGCGCAGTGGCAGCTGGCTGTCACGATATAAAGTGGCAGCGACGCGCGCGGTCGGGATAGTGCCGTCATAGCGCAGGCAGAGAATCCGGCCCTGCTGATCAAAAAACTTGAACAAGCCCTCCTGGGGGGCCAAGCCAAGACCGGAACCACTGGCGTAGACATCATAAAACTCAATGCCTGGCGTCTCGATTTCCTCGTAGCCGCTTTTCTGGAACAACTCCCGCAGCCGGCCTTCCAATCGGCGTTTGGCATGACAGTCCTCTGGCAAATAATCCATGACACCGTCGGGGGTGTGAAATTGCCACTGTCTCATGGCGGCCTCCTCTTATCCCTGATATACTTTATCGCATTAAAGCGTTAAATCGGTAAAGCAACGGTGTTATTATAACGGTCACCCCGCCACCTGTCAACCCAAAGAACTGGCGACAACCCAAGGAGCTGGCGACCTGGCAGCTGGTCTTGGGTCTGCCGGACTCTGCCCTGGCGGCAGACCGGCATATAGAAACGGTGCCAGGCAACCGGGGTAACGGCGTCTGGCACCTGTGATTCTGGGCATTTCTATTGAGCCTGGCGGGCTTTTGCAATCGCCTGGCGAACGATCATGTCCTTGACCTTCATGAGGCGGGTAAGATTGCCGCGTTCATTTTCATCCATTTTCAGGGTAATGGAACGAATAAGGGTCATCAGTTCCGGGATCAGAATATATTCCAGCGAATTGACCCGGCGACGGGTCTTCTCAATTTCATCAGCCAGCAGCTGGGCGGTCTTCTCCACTTCAGCCAGCTCAAGCATGACCGGAAAAGCTTCCTGCAAGGCTGCCACAGCCTGGTCGAGCGCCCCGGTTGTGGCAGCCGGTCCATAAGGCAGGGTCTCCTGCCGGCCACTCAGGGCATAGGCCGAAGCAAAGACCGGCACATGCACGCTCATGATATTGCGGGTGTCAACCGACAGGGTCAGGGATTCGCGTCCGGCGAGTAGGGCCGTTTCGAGAATAGCCGGATCCATGACCGCGCGGGCCAGGACCATGGCCTCCCCAGCCCCGGAGAGCAAGGCCTCAACTTGCATCCGCAAGTCCCGGTTATGGCGAATGATCACCAGGAACTGGCGCATCAGCTCGTCACGTTTATCCTTGAGCAGCTTGTGGCCACGTCGGGCTGTCCGCAACTGTTTTTTCAGGCGCAGCAGCTCCATGCGATTGGGATTGACCTGACGTTGTGCCATCGTTTCCTTCCTTTCCAGAATCAGCCGGGATTGCAGTCCCCGTCTAGTCGAGACCGTAATACTCGTCTATGAAAGACTCCTTGATCCGTTTGAGCTCATTGCGCGGCAGCAGCGACAGCAGGCGCCAGCCAATTGTCAGGGTATCAATAATGCTGCGCTCGGTCGTAAAGCCCTGCGAGACGTAATCACGTTCAAAAGCATCGGCAAAACGGGCATAGATCCGGTCGACTTCGGACAGTGCATCCTCCCCCAGAATCACCTGCAGCTCCTTGGCATCCTTGCCGCGTGAATAAGCCGCAAACAGCTGGTTCATCGTATTGGCATGGTCGGCGCGAGTTTTGCCCGGGCCGATCCCCTTGTCCTTCAGGCGCGACAGTGAGGGCAGGACATCGATGGGCGGCCTGATACCCTTTTTGTACAGCTCACGGCTCAGGATAATCTGGCCTTCCGTAATGTAACCAGTCAGGTCGGGGATCGGATGGGTCTTGTCATCGTCCGGCATGGTCAGGATCGGCACCAGGGTGATGGATCCGGCCCGGCCCAGCTGGCGGCCAGCGCGCTCATACAAGGTAGCCAGGTCGGTATACAGATATCCCGGATAACCGCGGCGGCCGGGTACCTCTTTGCGGGCTGCCGACACCTCGCGCAGTGCCTCGGCATAATAAGTGATATCAGTCATGATGACCAGGACATGCATATCGAGATCAAAAGCCAGGTATTCGGCAGCCGTCAGCGCCATGCGCGGTGTCGCGATGCGCTCGATGGCCGGGTCGCTGGCCAGGTTGATAAACATCACAGCCCGGTCAATGGCACCGGTGCGGCGGAAGTCGCTGATAAAATAATCAGCTTCCTCAAAGGTGATGCCCATGGCCGCGAAGACAACCGCAAAGTTGCCGGAATCATCACGGACCTTGGCCTGGCGGGCAATCTGGGCGGCCAGCTGGGCATGAGGCAAGCCGGATGCGGAGAAAATCGGCAGTTTCTGGCCTCGTACCAGGGTGTTGAGGCCGTCGATCGCGGATAGGCCGGTCTGGATAAATTCATTGGGATAGTCGCGGGCTGCCGGATTCATCGGCTTGCCATTGATATCACGCATCTGGGTCGGCAGGATGGCCGGCCCACCGTCAGATGGCTGGCCCATGCCATCAAAGACCCGCCCCAGGATATCAGCCGAGACAGCCAGCTCCAGGCCTTTGCCGAGAAAACGAACCTTGCTGAATTCAGGATTGATGCCAATTGAGCTTTCAAAAAGCTGGACCAGTGCATTGCTGCCATTCACTTCCAGAACCTTGCAGCGCCGGATTTCGCCATTTGGCAGCTCAATCTCGCCAAGCTCGTCATATTTTACGCCGTCGACTTCCTGCACGAGCATCAGGGGACCGGCCACTTCTTCAATCGTACGATATTCTCTGGGCATTTGCTTCACACTCCGTATTCTCAAAACAGCCTGGGCGGCGATCAATCTGGCGGGAAACAGCCACACACGGCATGGGTATCTCCAGCTGGCGGGCAATCAATCAAGCTTGCTGCCGGCCTGGCGGACAGCCTTGATCTGTTCACTCAGCTGGCCAGCCACTTGCCGGGCCCGGGCGTCAATCTCGGCCTCCGGCACAAACTTCAGGCGGCTGATGGCGTCGCGCGCCGGCAGGGCGACAATGTCGCGAAACGGCGCGTTTTGCTCGATCGCCCGCAGTCCTTCCTCATAAAACTGGATCAGCAGGGCCAGCATGCGGTGCTGTTTGTTCAGTGACGTGTAGGTGTCAATTTCATCAAAGGAATTCTGGTGCAGGAAATCCTCGCGCAAGGCCCGGGCCGCCTCGAGCTTGATGCGGTCAGGGGCGGAGAGTGAATCCTGCCCGACCAGGCGGACAATTTCCTCGAGCTCGGCTTCTTCCTGCAGCAGGCGCATGGCTTGTTCGCGCAGCCGGCTCCAGTCAGGCGTAATCATCTGATTCATCCAGGCATCCACTTTATCAGCATACAAAGAATAGCTGTTGAGCCAGTTGATTGCCGGGAAGTGGCGTTTATAGGCCAATGCCGAATCAAGGCCCCAGAAAACCTTGACAATGCGCAGGGTTGACTGGGCGACCGGATCGGAGAGGTCTCCACCCGGTGGGGAAACAGCGCCGATAGCAGTCAGGATTCCGGTCCGGCCATCACGGCCAAGGCAGCGCACACAGCCGGAACGCTCGTAAAAATTGGCCAGCCGTGATCCGAGGTAGGCCGGATAGCCTTCTTCGCCGGGCATCTCCTCCAGCCGGCCGGACATCTCGCGCAAGGCCTCGGCCCAGCGGGATGTCGAATCAGCCATGATCGAAACAGAATAGCCCATGTCCCGGAAATATTCAGCAATCGTGATACCGGTATAAATCGAAGCTTCACGGGCTGCAACCGGCATGTCCGAGGTATTGGCAATCAAGATGGTGCGTTTCATCAGGGACTGTCCGGACTTGGGGTCCACCAGTTCGGGAAATTCGCGCAGGACATCCGTCATTTCGTTACCGCGCTCACCGCAGCCGATATAGACCACGATGTCGGATTCCGCCCACTTGGCCAGCTGATGCTGGATAACGGTCTTGCCACTGCCGAACGGTCCCGGAACCGTGGCCGTGCCGCCGCGGGCGACCGGGAAGAAGGTATCAATGACGCGCTGGCCGGTAACCAGTGGCGCGTCCGGGGCAATTTTCTCCACATAAGGCCGCCCCCGGCGCACCGGCCATTTCTGTAACATGGCAACCGGGCGCCTGGTACCGTCCGCGGTCCGGACGACGGCCACCGGCGATACGACCGTTTGCGGACCACCGTTTATCGCCTCAATCACACCGCCCAGACCTGGCGGCACCATAACTTTATGCAAGACAAGCGCGGTCTCCTGGACTGTACCGAGGATATCCCCGCCTGATACGGCTTCGCCGACGCTGACGGCCGGATGAAAGTCCCAGAGGCGGTCGCGATCCAGGGCCGGGACTGAGATACCGCGGCTGATATTATTACCGGCCAGCATGACCAGGCGGTCGAGGGGCCGCTGAATCCCGTCAAAGATCTGGCCGATCAGGCCGGGGGCCAGTTCAACCGATAACGGGGCCCCTTCCGAGATGACCGGCTCACCCGGACCCAGGCCGGCCGTATCCTCATAGACCTGGATCGAAGCCCGGTCGCCGTGCATTTCAATAATCTCACCGATCAGGTTTTTGGCCGACACCCGGACGACATCGAACAATTCGGCATCACGCATGCCAGCCGCGACGACCAGCGGTCCCGATACTTTAACAATGGTTCCCTGACTGTTATTCCTCATGGCTGATTCTCCTTTCCTGTTTCAGGGCTGTCAGCAAACAGATCCAGCCCGACGGCTTTGCGCAGCGATTCGCGGACCTGGCTCATCCCCAGGCCGGTCGAACCATGCTGCGCTGGAATCGGAATGATCGCCGGCAGTTTCCGGTTGCGCAAGGATGTCAGCAATGTCTGATTGGCAGCAGCCAGTGGTTCGGTAATAAAAATCACGGCGTAATGTTCAGCCTCCCATTGCCGCAGGTAAACGAGGGCCTGCGGCCCCGTATCGGCTGGCCCGATTGTCATCCCCAGGGCTTTAAAGCCGATGATGCTGTCATGATCGCCAATGACGCCGACTTTATACATGCTTTACCTCTTTTAACACTTGAATCTTTCCTCTATGAACCGTTTCATTTATAAACTATCTCTTTAATGAACTGTTTCTTTTTTCACGGGCTGACCAGTCAGGCCGCGCTGTTTGCGGCCTCAGGGACTGACCAGCACAAGTTCCCGGATCCTGGCTGATGACCAGCCATGGCGCAGGCCGGCCAGGACCATCCGGACCGTTCTGATCTCCAGTGAGCGGTTCAGCAGATAAGCCAGCGGCACTTCCGGGCCACGCAAGACCTGGCGGGCTTTGGCCAGATGCCGCAGGATCAGCTGATCAGCAAGGCGGCCAAACCGGACAGTGGCCAGATGCTGGCCATAGGAGACGATCACGGGAGCAAGGCTGGCAAACGGGGTGGCAGTCAGGCGGACAGCCAGCTGGTCCCTGGGCAGCGCATACCATTCCAGCAATAACGGGATCGCCAACGAGCCGCCGCTCAGCAGGGTCTGCTGCAAATAGGCCTCGTCCTGGCGCAGCGGCTGGCTGCGCAGGAGGATTTCCAGGTTGACAAGATCAATGCGTAATCGCAGGTAGTCGGTGAGGAACGGACAAGCCAGCGGAGCAGCCGACTGGATGGCCAGCTGATAAGCGGTCCGGTCAATCAGAATATCCAGGTCTGCCAGATCATAGCGGGACTGCCAGGCGGCTACGGCGGCCAGGGCCAGCTGATAAAGCCAGGGCAGGACCAGCTCCGGCTGGCGATCGCGAATAGCCCGGAAAAGCAAGTCCGGCTGGACCAGCGCCGGCTGCAGCATCAGGGGCTCAACCGCGCTGTAGAGCAGTGATGGTGGACTTTCCGGCAACTGGCCGGGTGGGGCCCCTGATTCAGGAGCCGGCTGGCTCAGCCAGTTGGCAGCCAGATATTTCAGGCAGACTTTCAGATTATGACAATCATGAAATAACAGCAAAACATCCAGGAGGCGGGGCTCTGGCAGAAGCTGGCGCTGCAATGTAAAGAGTGCGGCAAGCTCAAGACGCAGGCTGGTTTCCGGATCTCCGCCCGGATAACCGCTTTCCTGTAAAATCCGGCTGACATCCTCCAGGGAGCGGGCATCCAGCAAGCGGTTCAGGCGATCGGCATCCAGCAGATGATTTTCCATAGCCCGGATACGGCCGGTAGCATACCCATAGCGGTCGGACTTGACCGGCCTGGCCATGGCATGCGGCAGGCGGCGTCCGGACAGGTCTGGCGGGGGTGGCGACAACCGGCGACGGGCCGGCTGGAAGCGGGCCGCCCCGTCAGATAGCAAAGCAGAATCAGGATTCACGGCTTATTCCTCCGGAAACAAGACAGCGGCTGCCAGGGCGGCGAGCTGTGGTTGCTGGCTGCGCACCGCCAGGTCAAAGGTCCGGTTGTCTTCAATCCGGCCTTGACGCAAAATCAGCCCGCCGCTGAAGGATCCGGGCGCGGGGGCAAGGGTCAGCGGCCTGGCCTGCCGGGCCAGCCAGGTCCGGGCGAGGTCCCAGTCGGCCGCGTTAACCGTCACTTCACCTGCGGTCTGATCCAGGCTGTGCAGAATACGGTCAAACAAGTCCGCTTTCCGCTCAGGTGGCCAGTTCTGCAGGTGTTCGACCGCCTTGCCCAGCACCGTATCAATCAATTGCTGACGGGCTGCCAGCAATTGGCGGCGCCTTTCCAGGGCAGCCTGGCTGACCGCACGCTGGCGGATCGCCTCGATCTGCACGGCTGACTTCTGTTGGGCGGCCATCATGATCTCGGCACAGGCCTGATCGGTCTGCTGGCGAAGCTGGGCAAGGTGAGCAGCTGAATGGGCAGTAATCTGGGCGGCCTTTTCGGCCGCCTGGGCCGCAATGCGGGCTTCAATGGCAGCTAATCCTTCCAAGGTCAGGACTCCTTGCAAATAATAGGTCAGCTTTTACCGGGCAGGATCGGCCGGAGTTTTGGGTCGGCCAAGTTTATTGATTCAAGCTGACCGGGCTGATCCACGAAAACAGGTCTGGCAATGCGTACTGGCAAGCCGGCTGCTGTCTGGACTGCTGAAGGCTGCCGACTATGTTGTTTACATCGGCTTGATGTTCAGGACAGAAAGGACCGTGGCCAGCAGGGCCAGGATCGCATAGGTCTCAACCATGGCCGTCATCGCCAGTGCCTTCGCCTGCTCCTCCGGACGGCGGGCCACCAGTGCGACGCCAGCTTCGGCAACCCGGCCCTGGTAAATAGCCGAAAACCAGCCAACAAAGGCGATCGGCAGGGCGGCCATGAGATAGGCCAGGCCCGTACGCCAGGAAATGTCAAATCGGCCCGCCAGCAGGCCGGAGTTATTCATGATCATGAACCAGGACAAAAGGCCATAGATACCCTGGGTACCTGGCAAAGCCTGCAGGATCAGCAGCTTGCCGAATTTGGCCGGATCTTCGCTCAGGACACCGGCGGCCACCTCACCAACAGCGCCGACCCCTTTGGCCGAACCGATTCCCGGCAACAAGGCGGCCAGGGCGGCACCCAGTAATGTCAGAGCTGGACCCATTAATTCAATCAAATCGTTCATGTGCTAAACCTCCTGATGTTTTGTGGTTTTATTCATTTTTACTGATTTCAACATAACGGGTCCGGGCCTGCAGGGGCTGCCAGAGCCGGCCACCGCCCTCGTAGAATTTGCCGAAAAATTCCACATAGTGCAAACGGCTGGTATGCACGTAAGCGGACAGGGCCGAGAGGGCCAGGTTCAGCGTGTGACCGAGCAGGGCGGTGATGGTAAAGCCAAGATAGCCCAGCGGGGTCGGCCCGCCCATGAAGCCGAGCAGATTGACAACCATGGCGATGACGCTGGTGGCCAGCACGAGGGCCAGGATCCGGGTATAGGAGAGAATATCGCTGAAGTACCCGGTTATATTGTAAAGAGCCAGCAACCCTTTGCCCAGACGTAAAATCGGATTTTTCGCCGGTCGTCCGCCAAACAGCAAAATCACCGCGGTGCCAGCCAGGGCCAGATATTGACCGGCGGCAAACCAGTTGATGGCCGGGCCGAGGCTGCCAGCGCCAATCATCAGGCCAAGGCCGCTGATGATCAGGTACCAGGGGGCAATGTCCAGCAGTGCGTCGCGGATCCGGCCGGCCCTGGCCAGCAGGTAGATGCGCGCCCCCATGCCGGTAAACAGATGCAGCACCCCGAACAGCATGCTCCAGATCATCAGCTTGATCGGGTCCTCCATCGGATTGAACCAGAACGAGGGCACCACCAGGCGCCCCTGGCTGACAACCGTCAGCAGATCACCGAAGAAGCCGCCAAACAGGAGGCCCCAGATGATTGCGCCGATGCCGCTGAGAAAGAGCATCCGGCTCAGGCGGCCCATTTCGCCACCCGCTTTTTTCTTGAAGGCCAGCCAGCCGCACAGGGCCGTCAGGATCAGGCCATAGCCGACATCACTGAGCATCATGCCAAAGAAAAAGAAAAAATAGGGTGCCAGGAGCGGTGACGGATCGATATCGGCGGCTGAGGGCGGGCTGTACATCTCCACAACCACTTCAAAGGGCTGGACAAGCGGATGATTGCGCAAGAAAACCGGCGCGATCTCGCCGGATTGCGGCGGGCGGCAGTCCAGGGCGACGAGAAACTCAGCCTGCAAGGTCTTCTGGACCTTCGGGCAGGCCGACCCGGGTACCCAGCCGGTCAGGTAGAAGGTGCTGGCTGTCGCCGGTAATTGCTGGCGGGCCTGCAGCTTCAAATTGCGCAGCAGATAGACATCATAGAGCAATTCGAAATCGATACCGCCAGCAGCCAGCAGAAGCAGGTCCGCTTCGTGCCGGGCAAGCTCTTCCCGGGTCTGGGCCTGGCGGATGGCCAGGCTGGCCAGCAGCTGGGCCGGGGTTCCGGCCAGGTTTTGGACAGGCAGGGGATTGAAGCTGAAGCGACGCAGGCCAGCCAGCACGATATATTCACGGATATGCAAGGTCATAATCACGCAACGGATGGTACTGTCGTCACGGTCAATCATTTCGATGTGCGTTTCCGGCGCTTCATCCTGCATGGCCTGCGTAAACGCCAGCAGCTGCGCATCACCGGGAAAGGCCCCGATGAACAGCCGGGTCTGGGCTGTTGCCTGCGTGGCAAGATCAAGCTCCAGTTTCTGCCAGGGCAAGAGCAGGCCGCGGGTCACCTCATCCTGCATCAGCCGCTGGCGCAGAAGCTGGATCTGGGTCTGCAGCCCTTCAAACTGGCTGACCTGGTGCATGATGGCCTGCTCGTGCTCGCCGGCTGCCAGGAAATCGGCACGGCTGACCGGGCGGCGGGCCGACCCGAGTTTGCTGGCTGCCGGGTCGTGATGGCGACAGTACTCAATCACAGCCTGCAGACGGGCCAAGGCCTGCTGCAGCTGCTGCGACTGGCCGACCAGGCTGCTGGCTGACCCGGCCTGGTTTTCAGCCACGCCGGCATCGATTTCCACGGCGCCCAGACGCAGCAGGGTATCGATAATTGCCGCCTGGTCTTCAGCCAGCCCGACCAATGTCAGCCGATTCATCTTAACGGCGGGCACAGTCGTTCACGATCCTTTCCATAACAGCGGTTACGGCAGCCGGTAGCCGCAAGGCAGCTGCAGCTTGCAGGGCTTCAACTTCCGCTGCAATCTGCAATCGGGCCTGATCCAGTAATTGCCGCGCTGCGTCTTCGGCCTCGGCTACAGCTGAGTCCAGTCCGGCAGCTGCCTCAGCCTGCACCGCCTCGAGCCGCCCGGCAGCCTCGCGACGGGCTGTCTCATAATCCTGGCGACTCTGGGCCTCGGCCGCGGCAACTTGCTGCTCAGCCGCGGCTTCGGCAGCCCGGATCCGGGTCAGGAAATTCTCATCAGACATCGGTCAGATCCTCCTGTAACGTGATTGTCAATCAATGGCCAGCATCCGGCGGGAACCAATCCGGATGATCAGCCAGACCAGGCCGGCGGCCAGGACCAGCGGCAGGGCCACCAGCAGCAGCAAAGTCAGGGGCAGGCTGAGCTGCCAGGCGATCGTCGGGGCCAGGACCAGGCCGGCGGCCAGCAGGGCCACAGCCATTTCATAGAGCACATTGAGATTTTGCTTGACAGCCTTCTGCTCGTTTTCCCAATTCAGTTTCGGCCAGTAGAGGTCAAAGACAATGCCGGCCAGGTTGGGTATCAGGATAGCCCCGGGTGCAACCAGGACTGCCAGGCCAACCAGCCAGAGAGGGGGCTGCAGCAAGCCGATGAGCACACCAAAGGACAGCAGCAGCCCGGCCGCGGACATCAGGATGCCGACCGTGACCTTGGCCAGCAGCTGGCGGCCATAGGCCTGCGGAATCATTTTCATGATATAGAACTGGCGGCCTTCCCGGGACAAGGCACTGGCCGTGATCCCGTTTGTGCCGGAAACAAAGCTGGCCATGGCAAAAATGGCAGCCAGAATCACTGCCGTGGCGTGGTCGGCCGGCTGCAGTCCAGGCTGGGCCAGCAAAGCCTGCAGTTGACTGAGGCTTAGCCCGTCATTCCCGGACGATCCGCTGAGGACAGGCAAAATCAGGAATACCGGCCAGAGGAAATTCATCAGGACGTTATTCAGGAAAAAGACCGGCGTGCGGACGAGGACCTGGACGTCTTTGCGCACGAAACGCCAGAATGCGCCGCGCAAGTGTCCGGCCGGACGCAATTCAGCCGCCCGCAGGCGCCGGCGGTGGCTGTTGGCCGCGCCCAGGCCGATGACGCCGCGAAAATACAGCAGCTGGCCGGACAGCATCATCAGGCTAAGAGCCACGCCGGACAGCAACAGCAGGCCAAGCAAATTAAGCAAGGCTGTTCCCGGCGCGGCGACACTGAAAGCCACCGCCCCGGGAGCCGCCGCAACCAGGCCCTGGATCGCCAGGCCGGTTCCCGGGAAAACAGCCGTCGTCAGGTTGGCCACCTTATCAGCGTTTTGCTGGAAAAACAGGGCCAGGTCAGCACCAGGCCGATTAGACAGGGTCTGGCTGGCCATGATAAACGCCATGGATAGCAGCATCAGCAACAGGCTGGCCACCATATTGAAGCGGTCTTTATTGCGGGCCAGCGGCGTAAAGCGCATCACGAGCATGGTGAGAATCGTCGCCAGGGCCAGCGGGATGAGCGGCAGCAGGAAAAAGACCAGCAGCGCCGCCGGATAATAGACGAACGAGGCCCGGCCGGCCAGGCCATAAATAACCAGCGGCGGCAAGACCAGCACCGCGAGAAATACATACTCATAGAGAGCCGTGACCAGGAATTTGGCACCAATAATCTGCGCGGCCCGCAACGGCAGGGGCAAAAGCATGTCCACATCACTGGTATAGTAGAAAAGGCTGATCACATACATGGCGCCGATAAAAAACGACAGCATGACACCGGCGCTGACATAGAGACCAAGCACCAGCGACTGCAGGCCGAACGGCTGCAGCAGCTCGATCAGCGCATAGGCCGAAATGGACACAAGTGCCGTCAGATATAAGATCATGAAGGCAAACAGAATGACTGCGCCAACCCCGCTGAGGCGACGCCTTTTGCGGTTGCCATCACCGGCCAGGCTGCCAAATCCATTGCCGCGGATGATAACCCGGGCCAGCCGCAGCATCATCTTCATGGCTGGCCTCCCTGATTGTCCGCCTCCGCCGGCGGTGTATCTCCAACCAGTTCCAGGAACATGCTCTCCAGCGACGATCCGGTCTGGAATTGCTCGCGCATTGCCGCGATCGGCCCGCAGAAGCGGATCTGGCCATGATCGATGATCGCCACGCGGTCACAGATTTTCTCCGCCACATCGAGAACATGGGTCGAAAAGAAGACTGTTTTACCCTGGCTGGCGTGTTCGCGCATCATTTCCTTGAGTTCGTAGGCCGAGCGCGGATCAAGCCCGGTCATGGGCTCATCAAGGATCCAGGCCTCGGGCTGGTGCAGCAGGGCGCCGATAATGACCAGCTTCTGGCGCATACCATGTGAATAACTCTGGATCCGGTCTGCCAGGGCCTCACTGAGACCAAAGCGTCCAGCGAGCCGGGTGATCCGGGCCGAGCGCACGTCAGGTGGAACCTGGTAGACATCGCCCATGAAATGCAGGTACTCGATGGCCTTCAGGCGGGGGAAAATATTCGGGTCATCCGGCACAAAGCCGATCGTCTGCTTGGCGGCCAGCGGCGCGCTGCGGATGCTGTGGCCGCTGACGAGGATATCGCCGCTGTCGGGGGTCAGGATCCCGGTGATCATCTTGATTGTTGTCGTCTTGCCGGCGCCATTGGGCCCGAGAAAGCCGAAAATTTCTCCGTCACGGACTTCCAGGCTGATATTGTCAACAGCCTTGACCTTGCCGTTGTAACTCTTGCTTATCATGCGCAGTTCAATCATGGATCAGGGGCCTCCTTGTTTGCTGCCGGTACGGCAGACGGTTCATCATTAATCCATTCAGCGCCGACGTCGAAGGTATGGGCGATCCCATTGACCGTCAGGCGGATCTTGACGCGGCCTTTGCGGCGATCAGCACTGACGATCAGGCCTTCCATGCCCATCAGCGGACCGGATTCGACCACCACCTTGCCGGCATCGGTGCGGACGCGGGAGAAGGTAATCACGCTTTCCGGCCCGATCAGCTTCAGGATATGGTCCATTTCGCTTTCGCGTACGGCCACGGGCTGGCCATTATGTTTCAGGATCCCGATCACATCCAGTATACCGCGAATTCTAAAATATAACTGCGGGGTCAGCTCGGCACGAAAAAACAAATATCCCGGAAATACGGTCGGCTGGACATTTTGCCAGCGGCCCTTGCGCCGCTCGCGCAGGGCCCGGCGCGGAATCAGGATCTCCATGTCCGGCCAGCGCACAAGGATGCGCAGGCGGACCTCGTCTTCCAGGCCCGTGCGGACAAAAGCGACGTACCAGTCTACCATGGCCGCTAGTGTAATGGGGCCGATTCGGGAGAATGGCCTTCACCGGTCCGGAGCGGGGCTGCTTCCTCGTGATACCAGCCCAGCAGCTGCAGATAGGGCATTTCCCGGCTCAACTGGTAAAGCGCCGCCATGGCCTGCGGATCATAAGCCGGACAATCCAGGTCGAGATGGAAGACGTAGGACCAGGGATGCTCGCTGTCCGGACGGGACTGGATCTTCGACAGATTCAGGCCACGGTCACTGAAAATGGCCAGGGTCGCGGTCAGGGCACCACTGCGATGCGGCACACTGAGCACCAGGCTCAGCCGGCTGGCATCCGGGCTGATGATCAGCGGTTTGCCAATAACCACAAATCTTGTCTGGTTGTTGGAAACATTGCTGATTGCCTCGAGCAGGATCTCCAGGCCATGGGCCGCGGCGGCCTCGGCTGAGGCGATCGCCGCCAGGGTTGCATCCCTGGACCGGGCAACGATTTCGGCAGCGAAGGCAGTATTCAGGACCTCGCGGGCGTTCCAGCCGGAGGCCCGGATCAGGTCGGAACACTGGGCCAGGGCTTGCGGATGGGAAATCACAGTGCGGATCTGTTCCGGGCGGGTGCCCGGCAGTCCCAGCAGGCAGTGATGGATTGGCAGGGAAATCGATCGCCAGATGTGCAGGTCATACTGCTGGAGCAGGTCATAGACGTCATCAACCGTCCCGGCCGAGGTATTCTCCAGCGGCAGGACAGCCACATCGGCTTCGCCAGCTTCGACCTGGCGGCAGGCCTCGGCAAAAGTCGACACGCGCATCGCCGGACGGTCCGGATATAGCCGCTGGCAGGCCAGGGCTGAATAGGCACCGGCCGATCCCTGATAGACAATCCGTCTGGGTACGGGCAGTGTCCTGACGGCCTGGCGGATGTATGTCCCGAGGCGAAAGCCAGCATCGAAAGGCAGCAGCTGATCATACTGGACGCCGCGCGACAGGCGCATCAGATTACGCAGCAACATCTCGGCCCGTACGCCGTCCGGCCCGCTGACCTTCTGGCGGGCGGCAGCCGCGACCTCATCCTCACGCAACGGATCGTAAACAGCAGCGCCGGACTTGGCTTTGTAACGGGCCACATCCCGGGCCAGGGCCATCCGTTCTGTAAACAGGTTCAGCAGCTGGCTGTCCACCTGGTTGATGCGGCGGCGCAGCTCACCAAGGTCCGGTACATGTTCGCGGGTGTCCGGCACACCCGGTCTCGCAGCTTGACCGGCGGGACCGGCCGGGCTGGCCGCCGGGCCGATGCGGTCATTGGGGCCGGCCGGAGTAACAGAATCGGGTAACTTGCTCATGTTGGATCAGACTCCTTTGCCAGCAACATCCGGCAGAGCTGCCCGGTGCCCAGGCGATAGCTGTCGAGGCCAAAGCCGGCAATCTGACCACAGCAGACCGGATGGATCACGGAAACCTGGCGGAACGCTTCCCGCTTGTGGATATCGGAAATGTGAATTTCCATGACCGGGATCTGAATCAGGTCAATGGCATCCCGCAAGGCATAGCTATAATGGGTCAGGGCTCCGGCATTGAGCAGGATCCCCGCATAGCAGCCCATTGCCGCATGCAGGCGGTCGATCAGGGAACCCTCGTGATTGGACTGATAACAGTCAACCGTAAATCCCGCTGCCGCTGCCGTGGCAACAGTCAGGTTCTCGACATCAGCCAGGGTGAAAGTCCCATACTGGCGCGGATCACGGCGACCGAGCATATTGAGATTGGGGCCGTGCAGCAGCAGCAGGCGCCGGGAAGCGCCGCTATCAGATACAGCCGGTTCCGGACCAGTGTTTTGCGCAGTCAGATTCATGGGTCAGAAAACCTCCCGTTAATCGGTTTTTCGAAACTCGCACCAGCCAGCCCGTCACCGGTGCTGTCGCTGGCAGCATCGCCTGGCTTGCAACTGGCCGCGTTGCCTAGTCTGCCGCCGGCCGATAAGTCCGCCGCCGGCCATCCGACTCAAGCAAAGCATCCAGGGCAAAAACTGCGGCGGCGGCCTCGACGACCGGTACCGCCCGGGTCACAATACAAGGATCATGGCGGCCCCGCACAACCAGGCGGTCCGCGGCACCTGTCGCCAGGTTGATCGTTTGCTGTTCGCGGCCAATGGAGGCCGTAGGCTTGAAGGCAACGCGGAAAACCAGCGGCATGCCGTTGCTGATCCCGCCATCAACACCGCCACCATGATTGGTCTGCATCCGGATCGTACCATCCGCAAAGACCGGCACATCATTATTCGTCGAACCCGTGCGGCGGGTGACCTGGAAACCGTCACCAAATTCCACACCCTTGACTGCCGGGATAGCCAGGACCAGGCCGCCCAGACGCGATTCAAGGCCGTCAAAAATCGGATCACCCAGGCCGGCCGGCAAACCGACAATCATGGCCTCGACGATGCCCCCGACCGAATCAAGTGAATTTCTGGCATCGAGGACCGCAGCCTGCATAGCCTGGGAAACCGTGTCGGACTGGACCGGCAAGGCCAGTTCGGCCAGCGCGGCCAGCGCGGTGACGTCCGGGTTGACCGTATCCAGCGGCAGATCCCGGATGCCGGCTATCTCCTGGATATGGGCTACGATCTGGACATTGCGGCTGGCCAGGATCTGGCGGCAGACCGCACCGGCAAAGGTCAGGGGTGCCGTCAGGCGACCTGAGAAATGGCCGCTGCCGCGCGGATCGTTATAGCCCTGATAGCGGACCTGGCCCGTCAGGTCGGCATGGCCGGGCCGCGGCTTCAGGCGCAGCTCCTGGTAATCAGCAGAGCGGGTGTCGTTATTGCGGATGATGCCGCAAAGGGGGGTGCCGGTTGTCCGGCCTTCAAAAAGCCCGGACAAGATCTCGACCGCGTCATTTTCCTGGCGTGGTGTCGACCAGGACGTGCGGCCGGGAGCCCGGCGGTTCATAAACCGCTGGACAGCGGCCAGGTCGAGCGGAAAGCCGGAAGGCAGGCCGTCGATCACGACGCCAATCCCCGGGCCGTGTGATTCTCCAAACAGGCTGATGCGCAACAGATTACCCCACATGGAACTCATGGCAGTCACCTCCCAGGCGGGCCAATTCCAGAAAGAAATCGGGATATGATTTGCGAATGACATCAGCCCGGTGAATGGTCACGCCATCGCGTGTGGCAAGCGCGGCAATCGCCAGGGCCATGGCGATCCGATGATCGCCGAACGAGTCGGCGCTGCCGCCCGGCAGCAGCGGCCGGGATTGCCCGGGAGCTGCCGTTGCGCCAACGATGGTCAGGCTGTCATCTTCCTGGCTGATGGTCGCACCAATGGCCTGTAGGACAGTGGCCGTAGCGGTCAGCCGGTCACTTTCTTTCAAACGCAGCCGGCCGGCATTGACGATCCGGGTATGAGCCGGAGTCAGGCTGGCCGCCACGGCCAGGATCGGTACCAGGTCGGGAATCTGGGCGGCATCAATCACATAATTGGCGTGACCGCGGGCAAAATCGGCCAGCAACCCCAGGATCGCCCGGTCGCCCTGGGCGGAGTGCTCCGGTAAGCCCTCAACCCGGACACTGCTGCCCAGGTAGTTGGCAGTCAGCCAGAAAGCGGCCTGGGAAAAATCCTTTTCAACCTTATAGGGGACCGGCAGGAAGGACTGCCGGCCGGCCACCTGGAAATAATCCGGCTGCCAGGTGGACTGCACACCGAAAGCTGCCAGGGTCTGGCGAGTCATCTCGACGTAGGGTGCCGATTCCAGCGGCGAGGTCAGTACGATCTCCGAGTCAGCGTCCAGCAAGGGCAGGGCCAGCAGCAGGCCGGACAGGTATTGTGAGCTGATGTGGCCGGGTACGGCAAATCGTCCGGCAGTTAGCTGCCCGCTGAGGCGCAGCGGCAGGGATCCCTCGGCCGGATAGGCCAGGCGGACCCCGTGACCACCGAGGATGGCTTCGTATTCATGCAAGGGGCGCTGGGGCAGGCGGCCATGGCCGACAAAGGTCACCTCGGCGCCGAGAGCCGCAGCAACCGGGATCAGCAGCCGCAGCGTCGTGCCGGATTCCTGGCAGTCCAGGACCGATTCGCCGGCGCGCAGGGCGGCCAGGCATTGCGCGGTAGCCTGCAGATCCTGTGACAGATGTGCCGGCAGTCCCTTGACCAGCTCGGGATTCCCGGCCAGGGCCGCGCAGATCATCGCCCGGTGGGCGTCACTTTTGGAAGGTGGCGGTGTCAGGCGACCTGCCAGGCGGCCAGGCCGGACCAGATAATCAGACATGGGGAACTACCTCGTGCAACAGGCGTGCCAGCTCAGCCGGATCCATCGGATTCAGCATGGCGTCACCGATATGACGCAGCAGAACAAAATAGATCTTGCTGGCCAGGCGTTTCTTGTCAGACTGGATGGCCGCCAGCAGGTCATCGGCAGGCCAGGTCACCTCGACCGGCAGCTGGTAGCTGCGCAGCACCTGGCGGACCCGCGCGGCGGTTCCGGCTGGCGTGATGCCCAGGCGTTCGCCCAGCTCACAGGCGACGACCATGCCGATCGCCACCGCTTCACCATGGGTCAGCTGGGTATAGCCTGTAACCTTTTCAATTGCATGGCCGACGGTATGGCCAAAATTGAGCAGCATCCGCTCGCCGCTGTCGCGTTCATCACGGGCTACAACTGTGGTCTTGATCCGGACACAGCGTTCGAGAATCCATTCCAGGTCATAGGTGCGGCTTTCAATCTGTTCGAACAGCTGCGCATCACGGATCAGGCCGTATTTGATCACCTCGGCCATGCCCTCAGCCATGCGGCTGCGGGACAGCGAGCGCAGGACCAGCGGATCAAGGATCACAGCTTTCGGCTGATAGAAGGCTCCGGCCAGGTTTTTGCCGAAGGGCAGGTCAATGCCGGTTTTGCCGCCGACAGACGAGTCAACCTGGGCCAGCAGCGTGGTTGGCACCTGGATCAGCGGCACCCCGCGCAGGTAGGTGGCCGCGGCAAAACCGGTCAGGTCACCGACTACACCGCCACCGAGAGCAATGACCAGGTCAGCCCGGGTCAGAGCCGCCTGGTGGAACTGTTCGTACAAAGTCAGCAGCATGGCGGCGGATTTGCTGCCTTCACCGGCGGGAATGGCATAGCCGCTGACTGTAAAGCCGGCGGCGGCCAGGGATTGGGCGACTGTTGCATAATAGAGTGGAAAGACATTGGAATCGCTGACGATAAAAGCCCGGCGGCCCACGCTGAGCTCGGCGGCCAGGGCACCCAGGCGGGCCAGGCCCCCTTTGATAATCAGGATCGGGTAATCGCCACTGGCGGTGCTGGCAATCAGTTCTGGCATATGGCTGTTCTCCTCGATCGGCTTGATGCTTGTGCGGCTGGTTGCTGTTGTCCGCCTGGCCGGCTGGTCCGGGCGGAATGCTTTGCCTGGCGGGTCGAGTCCTGCGGTCCCGGGAATTTTATGGGCAGGTGTGCCCGGGCTGCAGACTTGCCCTGGCAGGCAGGTCCGGGGATTTATACTGGCAGGGGTTAAATGGTCCGGCCGACAGCCTCGGCCACCGGACGCAGTTTCTGCATCAGGTCATGGAACGCATCGGGTGTCAGTGACTGCTGGCCGTCTGACAAAGCATGTTTGGGATCGTTATGGACTTCGATGATCAGGCCGTCGGCGCCAGCCGCTACGGCAGCCTTGGCCAGGGGCTCGACCATCCAGGCAATGCCGCCGGCATGGCTGGGATCGACAAATACCGGCAGGTGAGTCTTGCTCTTGAGCATCGGGATCGCACTGATATCGAGCGTATTGCGATAGGCGGTCTCAAAAGTCCGGATGCCGCGTTCACAGAGGATGACATTCTGATTACCGCCGCTCATGATGTACTCGGCTGACATCAGCAATTCATCAATAGTGCTGGCAAAGCCGCGCTTGAGCAGGATCGGCTTGCGGACCCGGCCGAGTTCCTTGAGCAGTTCGAAGTTCTGCATGTTTCGGGTGCCGACCTGGATAATGTCGACAAACTCGATGAACAGCTCCAGCTGTGAGGGATTGGTAATCTCCGAAACAACCGGCAGCGTCGTGACCTGGCGCGCTTTTTTCATGTACATCAGGCCTTCGGCCTTCAGGCCCTGGAACGCGTAAGGCGAGGTACGCGGCTTGAAAGCGCCGCCGCGCAGCAGCAGGGCCCCGTCGTTCTGGACCCGCTCAGCTATCAGGCGGATCTGGTCCTCGGACTCGACGGAGCAGGGGCCGGCAGCCACGACAATCCGCGGCCCGCCGATCTCGGCCTGGCCGACCCGGATGACTGTATTATCCGGATGGAATTTGCGGTTGGCCCGTTTATAGGGCTCCTGGACCTTCATGACCTTCTCGACGGATTCTTCCAGTTCAAGCGTTTCAATTTCAATGTTGGACGTGTCACCGACCAGGCCGACAATGGTCTTTTCCGCCCCGAAAATCGGGTTGGTCGCGACGCCATAAGTCGCGGTCAGCCACTCACAGATTTCCTCGACCTTGGCTCTGGGTGTTCCGGGTTTCAAAACAATAATCATTTGTTTGTTCCTCCAATTCCTAAACCGGCCAGGATGGCAGCCACAATTGCCACTGGATCCTGGCTGGCATCGATCCGCAGATCGGCCAATTGTTCGTAAACAGGCTTACGGTTTTCATAGAGCTGCCGGGTGCTGTCAAGGTCACGGCCGGCCAGCAGCGGCCGGCCCAGGCCGTGGCCAACACGTTGCAGGATGGTATTCAGGTCACAGTCCAGATAAATGACCAGGGCGGCCTGGCTGCGCAGAATAGCCTGGGCTGGCGGACTGAGCAAAGTCCCGCCACCGGCGGCCAGCACCTGGCTCCGTCCACTGGCCAGGCAGGCGGCCAGTTCAGCCCGTTCAATCTGACGAAAGCCGTCCTCCCCTTGCGTCCGGAATATGTCCGGGATGGACTGGCCGGTCCGCTCAACGATCTGCGTATCGAGATCAAGCAGCGGCAAATGGAGAGCCTTTGCCAGGCGGCGGCCGATGGTACTCTTGCCACTGCCCATGAACCCGGTCAGGACAAGACTGAGCGGGAACTGGTGCAAGACCGTGTCAGACATCCGGGCCCGGATCTGCCGGCAGGCAGCTGGTGGAAATTCGACACCGGGATGCCAGATCCGCTGGGCTGCCAGGCCCTGGTTGAAGAGCATCCCCAGGCCGTTGCGGGCCGGGATGCCACGGCTGCGTGCCGCCAGCACCAGGCGGGTGGCAATGGGATTATAGATGGTATCATAGACGAATTTCACCTGGTCCAGCAGACTGGGGGGAATCGGCAGTTCACCGGTACGCGGCCACATCCCCGCCGGCGTACCATTCAGCAGGATCCAGAGCGAACCGGCAGCAGACTGTGCCGAATCCAGGCCTGCGCCGGCATCTGGTGCAGCGGGTGCGGTGGGTCCGGTGCCGGACGCGTCGGCATCAGGCACGGTCGTCGGAGGGGGCAAGGACATCTCGTCCGGACTATCCGTGACATCAATCAGGCAGCCTGGATAAGCGGCCTGGACGGCTGCCGCCAGGCTGCGGGCTTTGCTGATATTGCGGGCCAGCAGGCAGATCTGGCCGGCCTGTGCCTGGGCAGCCGCGAAGGCCATGGTCCGGCTGACGCCACCGGCGCCCAGGATCAGGACCCGCTGGCAAGCCAGGTCGGGACAGTCGGCCAGGAAGCCCTCGGTATCGGTGTTATAACCACGGCCCTGATAGACAGTATTGACCGCGCCGATGGCCGCAGCCTGCCCGGTCAGGCTGTCGAGCAGCGGGATCAGCTTTTCTTTATAGGGGATGGTGCAATTCATCCCGGCCAGCTCACGCAGCAGTCGTGGCACTGTGGTATCCCAGTCCTGCGGGGCTACATCAAAGAGCTCATAGGTACCGGGCAGGCTGGCGGCAGCCAGCAACTCGCGATGAATCATCGGTGACAGGCTGTGGCCGAGTGGATGACCGAGCAGGCCGAATTTAATCGCACTCATAGCCAGCCTCCTTGAGCAGCCAGGCTGCCTTGGCCGCCTGGGCGCTGTCTGGCAGCAGCAGCTGCAGGATACCGCCCTCGTAAGTCCGGAATTCGCGGATCCGGATATTGATGATATTAATAGCATGAGCCCCCAGCAGGGTGGTCACCTGGCCCAGCGAGCCCGGCTGATCGGGAATATAAACGTTGAGGGCGCTCTGGGTCATCAGGGCACCGCGACCATCAACCGGCAGGGAGCCGCGATACTGGGCGGCCTGGAAAAAGAACTGCTGCAAGGCCGCAGGTTCACCGGCTGCCAGATGGGTCCGGAACTGCTGCAGCAGCTCAATATACTGATCAATAAGCGGCAGCAGCTGGTGGCGGGACTCCAGGGAAATGCCGGCCCACAGATAAGGATCGGAGGAAGCAATGCGCGTGATGTCACGGAAACCACCGGCAGCCAGGCGTGTCAGGCTGCTGTCGGCCTGGTTGGCAGCCAGCAGTGACAGGGCGGACGCTGCGACATGCGGCAGATGGCTGACTGCCGCCACTGCTTTATCATGGGTGGCAGCATCCAGCAGCAGCGGGGTTGCGCCAACGGTGGCAATCAGCCGTTCCAGAAGGCGCAACTCGCGGATGGTCAGCGGCGAATCGCCTGGCAGGCACAGGACATAGACCGCATTCTCGAAGAGGTTGTCCGTAGCATGGATATAGCCATGCTTTTCTGATCCGGCCATCGGGTGACCGCCGACAAAACGATCATCGTGAACCTGGTCAAGGATTGGTTGCTTGACACTGGCCACGTCGGTCAGAATCGCCGCTGTCCACGGCCGGATAGCTGCCACCAGGCCGGCGATTGTCGCGGGCGGCGTACAGAGAAAAACGACTGCACAACCGGCCAGGCTGGCCCAGGGGGTCGTGGCCGGCATGAGGGTCTCCCGCACGGCCGGGGCAGCCGGCGGCACGGTATAGGTAGCCGGCAAGGGCAAGACCGGCTGGGCAGCACCCGGACGGACTGAAGCAGAGGGGGTAACGGCCGGATCAGCTGACGCCGGCGAGGCTGCCGGGGCTGGGGACGCGATCGGATGGGGTGCAGTGCTAGCCGGCGGGGTACCGGCCGGGCGGCTGGCCCGGTCTGCGGTCAGCGCCGGCATGACCAGGCCACAAGCCAGTACCCCATCAGCCAGGGCGGCCGCGATCACGTCGGCCGAAGGATCCAGGCCGATTATCCGGTAACCGCCACGGAGCCGCAAGGCTTTGGCCAGTGAGCCGCCTATCAGGCCCAGGCCGACAATTCCAATCAGGGGCTGGACTTCGTCGCTCATCTTGCAGACTCCTGTCCGAACATTTATAACTTGCGCCGGTCGAAGACACGCTTGGCCTTGCCTTCACTGCGCGGCAGCGAGCGGTGTTCAACCAGGGTGATCTTGGCCGCAATGCCCAGCGTCGACTGAATATCTGCATTCAAGCGGCGCTCGAGGTTTTCGATCTCGCGCACGGAGTCGGAGAAGAAAGCCCTGGTCATTTCAATCTGGACTTCCATGCGATCAAGATTATGCACCCGATCAATATAGATCACATAATGCGGTTCAAGTTCGCCATAATTGAGCAGGACCGACTCGATCTGCGACGGGAAGACATTGACGCCACGCACAATCAGCATGTCATCAGCCCGGCCAGTCACCTTCTCCATGCGCACGGTGGTCCGGCCGCAAGCACAGGGACTGTAATACAGGCGGGTCAGGTCATGGGTGTTGTAGCGCAGCAGCGGCGTGCCCTGTTTGGTCACACTGGAAAAGACCAGTTCCCCCAGCTGCCCTTCGCCCAGTGTCCGGCCAGTTTCCGGGTCGACCACCTCGGCAATGAAATGATCCGACTGGATGTGCAGCAGGTCACCGGCGTCACAGCTCATCGAAACACCCGGGCCCATGGTCTCGGACAAGCCATAGATGTCATAAGCCCGCAAGCCCAGTTTCTCTTCGATCTGGCGTTTCATTTCAATCGTCCAGGGCTCGGCGCCGAAGATCCCGACCTTGAGGGCCAGCATTGATCTGTCAACCCCATAGACAGCCATTTCATCGGCCAGATGCAGGGCATAGCTGGGCGTACAGGCCAGGGCTGTCGGCTGGAAATCCACCAGGATTTCGATCTGACGCTTGGTATTGCCCGATGAGACCGGAATGGTGGTCGCGCCGAGGCGCTCGGAACCATAGTGCAGGCCGAGGCCGCCGGTAAACAGGCCGTAGCCGTAAGCAACGTGCAGGATGTCGTGGCGGGTCATGCCCGTTGAAGCCAGGCTGCGGCAGCAGCACTCGGCCCACAGATCAATATCAGACTGTGTATAACCGACTACTTTCTGTTTGCCGGTCGTGCCAGAAGAGGCATGAATACGCACAATGTCAGTCATCGGCACGGCAAAGGTCCCGTAAGGATAGTTGTCGCGCATGTCCTGTTTGTCGGTAAAAGGCAGACGGGCGAGGTCATCCAGGCCCCGGATATCATCAGGCGTGATTCCCGCGGCCTGCATTTTTTCTGTATAGTAAGGAACTTGTCCATATATGCGCCGGACGCAGTCTGCCAGACGCTGACCCTGCAGCTCTCGCAGCTGTTCGTATGGCATGGTTTCCATGGCTTCGTTATAGATGTACCCGTTCATATTTCCTACCCCCCTGGACATTTCACCGGGACCGGGCGCTGGCCGGATGGCACTGGTGCCGGCCGGGTGATGGGCCGCTCCCGCTATCTTGATGATGGATGTGGCTTCCGTACTGCCGGATTAACGGGCCGTTCACCGGGCTGGCCTGCTTTCAGTTCGCCGGGCTGGCCTGTTTTCAGTTCGCCGGGCTGGCCTGTTTTCAGTTCGCCTGTCCAGTCTGTTTGCTGCTTGTGACGGCCGGGTATCCCGATGCTTGTCATCCTGGCCGGGCTGCCGTTGCTGGATCGACAACATCCCGGCTGGATGAATATGAAAAAAATCAACCGCCCCGGTGGGGGGACGGCTGACGACATGCGTTTGGTAACCGAGGCCCGAAAAATGTCAGCAGCAGTCTGGCAACGAACCGATTTTGTGGAATTGGCCGCAAATCCTGTTTCGGCTGGCTATAATCTTAAGCGGTTTTGCCGGTTGTTGTCAAGAAGCTGGCGTAACGGGCGGCTGCGCATCGTTCTGCCGGTGCAAGATAAGCAGCGAGGTTTGTGCCGGCTTCATCGTCCTGCACGTCTGCCCGGCCGGGGGGCGCCCGGTCGCCTGGGCGACTTTCCCCGCTGGCTGGCGCATGCCGGGCTGCGCAACGTGCCAGGTTTTATTTGTTCAGGCCCTTCATGCTCAGTGATATCCGCTTTTTCATCGGGTCGACAGCGAGGATTCTGACCTTGACGGCCTGGCCGACGCTAACGACACTGAGCGGGTTTTTCACATACTGGTCAGACAGTTCGGATATATGGACCAGGCCATCCTGGTGGACACCCAGATCGACAAAGGCCCCGAAGTCGGCGACGTTACGTACAACGCCCTGCAGGATCATGCCCGGAGCAAGGTCCTTGAGCTCGAGGATATCACTGCGCAGTTCCGGCTGGGCCAGATCGTCGCGCGGGTCGCGGCCCGGCTTGGCCAGGGCATCAAGGATATCCGCGAGCGTCGGGGCGCCGATATCCAGCTGGGCGGCCAGCCTTTCCAGATCAAGCGCGCGGGCCCGGGTCGCCAGTTGCGGAGAGGGCGGGCACTGCAGCTGGCGGGCCAGCGTCATCACTTTGGCGTAGCTCTCGGGATGGACCGACGTATTATCCAGCGGTTCGGATGCGCCGGGAATGCGCAGGAAACCGGCGCATTGCTCGAAGGCCTTAGGGCCGAGGCGGGGAATTTTCAGCAGCTGCTGGCGGGAAACAAACGAGCCGTTGGCTTCGCGCCAGGTGACGATATTCTGGGCCAGTGTACCGTTGATCCCGGCCACATGGGCCAGCAAGGACGGGGAGGCTGTATTGAGATCGATGCCAACTTTGTTAACACAATCCTCGACAACACCACCGAGGGCGGCTGTCAGTTTTTTCTGGTTCATATCATGCTGGTATTGGCCGACCCCAATGGCCTGCGGCTCAATTTTAACCAGCTCGGCCAGCGGATCCTGGATGCGCCGGGCAATGGATATCGCGCTGCGCATGGCCACATCGAGATCGGGAAATTCGCTGGCTCCCAGCCTGGAAGCCGAATAAACAGATGCGCCAGCCTCACTGACCAGCAGATAGCGGGCTGGCAGATTCTCATTGCGGATCAGTGCACTGACAAACTGTTCGGTTTCCCGTGAGGCAGTGCCATTGCCGATGGCGATGATACCGACACTAAAACGGCGGACCAGGCTGCTGACAGTCTGGCCGGCCTCTGCCAGGCGACTGGCGGGCGGGGTCGGGTAAATGACCCCGGTGTACAGGACTCGGCCGGTCGCATCGACGACCGCCAGCTTGCAGCCGGTCCGGTAGCCCGGATCCAGGCCCAGCACCGTGTAGCCGCGAATGGGGGCGACCATCAGCAAACTGCGCAGGTTCTCGGCAAAGACGGTGATGGCTTTCTCCTGGGCGGCCGTGGTCAGGTCCTGGCGCGCTTCATTGGCCAGCGAGGGTAAAAGCAGTCGCTTCCAGGCATCCTCAAGCATGGTCTGCAGCAAGTCCGGACAGCTGCTGCGGGGCAGGATAACCAGTTTGCCCAGCCAGGTCAAGGCCCGTTCCAGCGGCACCGTTATATGGACGCTGAGGATTTCCTCGCGTTCGCCGCGATTGATCGCCAGGACCCGGTGCCCGGCAATCCGGGCAATCGGTTCCTGGAACTGATAATAAGGCTGATAGACACTGTCTGTAGTGACGCGCCCCTTGCTTTCCAGGACACCATCCTGCCACAGCAACATCCGCAGCCGCTGCCGGATCCCGGGATCATCGGCGATCTGCTCGGCGAGAATATCCAGCGCGCCAGCGAGAGCCGCTGCCTGGTCAGCCAGGTCAGGTGAGGTGGCAGCCAGACGGGTTGCCAGGGCTTCGATCTGCGCCGGTGGAGCCTGCTGCGCCAGAATCAGCTCGGCTAGCGGGCCCAGGCCGCGTTCACGGGCAATCGAAGCCCGGGTCCGCCGCTTGGGGCGAAAAGGCCGATAAATATCTTCGACAGCGGTCAGATTCTGGGCCTGGTCGAGCTGCTGCGACAGCTCGGCTGTCAGGACGCCCTGCTCGCTGAGCAGGCGGCTGACATCGGCCTTGCGCGCCTCGAGGGCCCGCCATTCCTCCAGCTGTTCGGCCATTGTGCGCAATACCTGGTCGTCGAGTCCGCCAGTGGCCTCTTTTCGATAACGGGCAATAAACGGGATAGTATTTCCGTCGTCCAGCAAGGCCACAACATGTTCGGCCTGCCAGCGCTGACAGTTAAATTGAGCACTCAGTCGCTCGAGAATATCCATCAGATTGTTCCTCCGCATAGTCCTGCAATAACCTGGAATCAGTCGCGAAGCTTCTCCGCATGACGCTGCAATAACCTGGAAATAACCGCGCAGTTCCTCGCAAGGCTTTGCAATAACCAGGTATCAGCGGCGAAGCAGCCGGCAATCAATTGCGAAACAGCTGAAATAGCGGGCTGATAGCAGCTGGGAGCACAGCCCCGGTCACCGGACGCCTGTCTGGCGGCTTTAGCAGCCAAAAGCCCGGCTGCCGCCACAAAATGTCATATAATGATAACATATTCAGCTTATGATAAAATAGAAAAATCAATCTGGAGGGGACACGATAAAATGGCCCGTTATTGTTTTTATTGCGGTCGGGAATTATCATCCGGCGAAAAATGTCAGTGCCGTACCCAAGGTGCTGCGACCGGCAGCAGCTCCGCAGGGGGCGCTGGCCCGGCGAATACAACAGCCGGGGGCACAGCAGGCCCGGCCGGCAGCGACCGCCAACCTGGCGCCACAAACCAGGCTAGCGGCGGTGGCACATCCAGGGCTACCGGCGCACCGGGTGGTGGTAACGGCAGTGGCACCTGGTCAGGCCGGACAGCGGGCAGCGGGGGGGCAGGGGCTGCCGGCTCGACTGCCGGCAGTGCATCCGGAAGGCCCGGACCGTCTGGCGCGACCGGCAGCGGCAGCGCTGCATCCGGCAAATCGGGTTCGACCGGCAGCGGCAGCGATCGCTCAACTGCCAGCCCGGATAGCCGGCGACAGGCTGACAGCAGGGCCGGACAGGCAGAACCAGCAGCAAGCGGCAAAAGCCAGGCCGGACAAACCGGTACCTCAGGCTGGAAAGCCTGGTTTGGCCGGTTCGGCAGCAAATCTAGCCGCACAACCAGCGCAACCAGCGGAACCAGCCGGTCCCAGGCCGGCAGACAGCCGGTCTGGGGCTCCAGGAAAACCAGTCAGTCCACGAGGCGAACCACCACTGGCCGGGCGTCATCCCGTCAGGGTTTTCACCCTGACCCGGCTGCGCTGCTGACAGGCCTGCAGCAGGCCAGCCGTTATTTCCAGCGTCCGGCTGATACCATCCGCCAGTCTGCCCAGTATGCGAATCGCCGCCTCACTTTCATCCTGCTCGCTGTCCAGTCCCTGCTTGGCGGCATTGCCTTGCTCGTCGCGTCATGGCAGCCACAGTTCGCTGCCATGCTGCAACTGACTATCGTCAGCACACGGCAGACCCAACCGCTAGTCAGCGCCCTGTTTATCTTTTTGCAGGGCATGGGCATTACCCTGATCGCCAATCTGCTGCTGATCCTGATTGATCACCTGGTCTTGCGTTTCCTGTACCGTCAGCCGGTTGATTTCCGGCGGCTGCTGGCCGGACAGAATCCGGCACTCCTCTACTTCAATCTGTTTATGCTTTCGGCCCTGCTGTCGTTGCCCGGGTCTCTGATCAGCAGCCTGCTGGTGCTTGGGGCTGGCTTTGGCATCGCGGCCATTGCCCATTTCCTGGCCTTGCGACAGATCACCGGTTTTGACGAGAACCGCGTTTTCGCCGTGATGGCAGTTGTGATGCTGCTTTATTCATCAATCATGGCGATGTTGTTCAATCTGGCGTTGCCGGTCCTGAAAAGCCTGCTTGATCAGTCCGCAGTCCTGTAGCCGTCAAGGATGACCGTTGCGTAGGTGCGGTCGATCAGCTGCCAGCCTTCGGCGGTTTCGGCCAGCTGGTCACCCAGCAGCCTGACGGCATTTTCATAGGCAGTCAGGGGCAGATAAAGCTGATACCAGTCTCCATCTTTCATCCCGACCATCAGCAGCAGTTCCTCGGCGCGCAAACCCACAAAATAAACCTGGGCAATGGATTGCCCTTCAGTCGGATTATTCAGGACGGCCAGCTTGACCAGGGCCATCGCCCGGTCGTCGAGGCTGTTATCATGCAAATGGATTTTTTCAATCAGATCGTTGGTATTGGCGGTCAGGCGCAGCATCCAGCCTGGCTGGGGCGGCCACGTCTGCAACTCGGCCAGACGGGCCAGCAGGGCCGGGCGGTCCGGCAGATCCGGTCGTGACTCGATACGCAAACGGCTGATCTCATCTTCGTACATCAGCGGTTCGGCCAGCGGGGTACTGGTGCCGCAGATCCGGCACTCAAAGGTTTGTAAAGTCTTGCGCAGCAACCGTTCGCGCAAGTCCGGGTCGCTGACAGCATCGACGACGTCCCAGATGGTGATGGTTTCTTCATTCAGACAGACCGGACATTGCACCGGTTCCTGGTGAAAGCGAGTCATGGCAGGCACCTCACATGACAGAGCCGGCGCAGCAACCCTGAAAATGGGCGACTGCGTCGGCTGTTTTATGAATAATGTTGGATCTTTTGTCGTCCGCCGGGCCGCTTGCCGGGTCAGGTCGCCGGGCTGGCCGCCTGGCCTTCCGCCGGGCTGGTCGCCGGGCCGCTTGCCGGGTCAGTGACCGGATCCGTCAGCGGTTTATGGCCGCGAATCACAATTTCACCCTCCACGGCATCGACAACTGCCACGTCACCCGGTTTGACCACGCCGTCGAGCATAGCCTCGGAGAACTGGTCCTCGACCATCGACTGGATCAGGCGGCGCAGCGGCCGGGCACCATACATCGGGTCATAGCCCTTGCTGGCCAGCAGCTGGCGGGCTTCAGGCGTCACTTCCAGGGTCAGCCCGACATCAGCGACCCGTTTGCGCAGACCCTTGAGCATGATGTCGACGATCTTGAGCATATCCGGCCGGCTGAGCATGTGGAAGAAGATAATCTCATCGACTCGGTTGACGAATTCCGGATTAAAGGTTTTCTTGACTTCGTCCATGACCAGCTGGCGGGCCTCGGAGTAGGTCTTGCCTCCATACAGATGACCATTGGTCTCGTCCTCGGGTGCGCCCTTGGAGCCGAGTACTTCGAAGCCGATGCGCCGGCCGGATGGGGATGTCAGCAGGCGGGCCCCGATATTCGAGGTCATGATAATGATCGTATTGCGGAAGTTGATGGTCCGGCCCTGGCCATCGGTCAGGCGGCCATCTTCCAGGATTTGCAGCAAGGTATTGAAAACGTCGGGGTGGGCCTTTTCGATCTCGTCGAACAGGACTACCGAGTACGGTTTGCGGCGGACCTTTTCCGTCAGCTGGCCGCCTTCCTCGTAACCGACGTAGCCAGGCGGCGAGCCGATCAGCTTGGAGACGTCAAATTTTTCCATGTATTCGGACATGTCGATGCGGATCATGGCATTTTCATTGCCGAACATCACTTCAGCCAGAGCCCGGGCCAGCTCTGTTTTACCGACGCCGGTGGTGCCGAGGAAAATGAACGAACCGGTGGGCCGTTTGGGATCTTTGAGACCCAGGCGGCCGCGGCGGATAGCCTTGGCGACAGCCTTGACGGCGGCATCCTGGCCGATCACGCGCTTGCCGATCTCGACTTCGAGCGACTTCAGGCGCTCGTTATCATCTTCGGTCAGCTTGCGGACCGGAATATTAGTCCAGCTGGCAACTACGTCGGCAATCAGGTCAGCATGGACGACCCGGTGCACGTCGCGTTCTTCATTCTGCCAGTGTTCACGGAGCTGGGCCATCTGCTCCTGGATGGCAATCTCTTCCTTGCGCAAGGTTGCGGCCTTTTCGAATTCCTCGCGGTCGGCCGCTTCCTTTTTGCGGTTGGCAATGTCATCCAGCTTCGCTTGCAGCTGATGCAGGCCGGCCGGTTCACTGACCCTGGACAGACGCAGCTTGCTGGCGGCCTCGTCAATCAGGTCGATGGCTTTGTCAGGCAGGAAACGATCGGGAATATATCGGGTCGACAAGGTGACCGCTGCTTCCAGGGCATCATCGGTGATACGCACCTGGTGATGCTGTTCGTATTTCTCGCGCAGGCCCTTGAGAATCAGCAGGGCTTCTTCCGGTGTCGGTTCGCCAACGGTAACCGGCTGGAAGCGCCGCTCCAGTGCCGCATCCTTCTCCACATGCTTGCGGTATTCATCAATGGTCGTGGCGCCGATCACCTGCAGGTCACCGCGGGCCAGCATCGGCTTGAGGATATTGGCGGCATCGAGGGCGCCTTCGGCGCTGCCGGCACCAATGATTGTATGCAGCTCGTCAATGAACAGGATGACCGACTTGGACGAAATAGCCTCGTCGAGGCCTTTTTTCAGCCGTTCTTCGAACTCGCCGCGGTATTTGCTGCCAGCCAGCATGCCGGCCATGTCAAGAGAAACGAGGCGCTTGCCCTTGAGCAGGTCGGGGACATCGTCGTGAATAATGCGCTGGGCCAGTCCCTCGGCTATGGCCGTCTTGCCAACGCCCGGCTCACCGATCAGGCAGGGGTTATTCTTGGTGCGCCGGCAGAGGATCTGCATGACGCGGTTCATCTCTTCAAATCGGTCGATGATCGGATCAAAGCGGCCTTCACGGGCCATCTGGGTCAGATCGCGGCTGAATTTATCAAGAGTCGGTGTCGTTGACCGGGCCTTGCTTTTGGGCCTGGTTTCACCGGCCTGGCCTTTTTCCCCACCGAGGTCGCGCAGGTTCTGGTTGATCTCGTCGATTTCGGGATTGCCCTCCTCGCCGTCACCAGCGGCAGCACCAGCCTCGGCCAGGGCCTGCAAGGCCTTGGTCACCTGGGTGTACAAAGCCTTGGGGTCAATGCCGGCAGCCTTGATGATGCGCAGGGCGACGCTCTCCCCCTCGCGGATAATACCAAGCAGGAGATGCTCCGGTTCGATAATATTGGCAGCAGTACCCTGCCGGGTGCGTGCTTCATAGGCGGCCAGCTCGACGACCCGGCGGGTACGGGGTGTAAACATGCCCATGACCTTTTCGCCGTCCACTTCGCCGGACAGGGATACCTCTTCAGGCTGTTTGCCGGTCACCTGGATCAAGGCTTCATTGACAGTCTCCAGGGACAGGCCGGCACCGGTCAGGGCCTCATAGGCAGCACCGCTCTGCTCAGCCAGCAAGCCGGCCAGCAGGTGCTCCGTGCCGATATAATTCAGTTTAAAGGCCAGGGCGGACTGGTAAGCGACGGCCAGGATGCCACCCATGCGGTCGGAAAATCTCATCATCATTGTGTTATACCTCCATTCCCGGAAACTCTTCTTGCAAATCGTTTGGCGGGTTAAATATTGTTTGGCGGGTTTTGCATGTCAAATCTTGAATGGCGGGTCCTGGAATGATTCATTGGCCTTTGCTTCACTTCCGGACTGGCGGCTGTAAAGGACATCTTTCTGATGGTTGTCTGGCGGACCAATCAGGCCGGACCCAGCATATTGCGGATCTCGAGGGCCCGGGCGGCGTCGCGCTCCTCCGGCGGCATCAGATGGCCGTGGGTTTTCTGGATACTGGCCGGGCCGATGGTCGCCAGCAGCCGGTTGATGTCAGCCGCCTTAAAACCCTTGACCAGGTTAAGCGCCAGGCCCAGGCGTAAATCAGAAAATAACATCATTGCTTCATCATCGCTCATCAGGCGGGCATATTTCAGCAGGCCCAGCGAGCGCATGACCTTGTCCTCGATAAACGCGGTCCGCTGCCGGTAGAGCTCGCGGCGGGCCTTGCGCTCCTGCTCGATCAGCTGGGACAGCATGCGCTTGAGATCGTTGACCAGGTCCTCCTCGGACAAGCCCAGCGTCAGCTGGTTGGAAATCTGGAACAGATCGCCCCGGCTTTTGCTGCCTTCGCCATGGTAGCCCCGCACCGCAAAGCTCATCTTGGCCAGGCTTTCAATAATATTGCGGATCCGTCCAGTCATCACCAGGGCCGGCAGATGGGCCATCACGGAAGCACGCATCCCTGTACCGGTATTGGTCGGACAGGCCGTCAGGAAACCGTAGGTGTCATTATAGGCTATTTTCAGCGTTTCCTCAAAAACCAGGGCAGTCCCTGTAGCAGCCCGCAAGGCCGTATCCAGATTGAGTCCGGCCTGCATGGACTGGATGCGGATGTGGTCTTCTTCATTGATCATGACCGAAATGGCTTCATCACGGCTGACGATGACCCGGTGATTGCGGCCGGTGCGGGCCAGCTCCTCGCTGATCAGATGCTTCTCGGCCAGGGCCAGGCGCTCGATTTCACTGAGGTCATCAAGGTCGACTGTCAGGTATTGCTGCCGAAGCTGGGGATCATGCGTGTAAAAGGCGTTGACAATATCATCAGCCGCGCGATGGGCCTGTTTATCGTCCATCCGCTGGGGAAAGGGGTACTGTTCGAGATTGCGTGCCAGGCGGATGCGGCTGCTGATCACCACGTCGCTGTCAGGACCCTGGTCAATATACCATGTCATGGCTGCACCCCTCCTTCCGGGCTGGCCGGCCTATCCCGGTCCGGGTCGGCTCGTTTGCCGGACTTGCCGCCTGTTTTCTTGCCGCTGCTATCATTCCGGCCGCTGCCCGGACTGGTCCCGGCCGCGTCACCAGCGGCCGCGGCCGCCAGTTTTTGTTCGATGGCCTTGATCTCATCGCGCAGATGGGCCGCCTGCTCGTAATCTTCGTCCTTGACGGCCTGCTGCTGACGGGCACGCAGATCAGCCAGCTGCTGTTGCAGGACCTGCTGCTCTGACGGCGTCCCGGCTGGAGTGGCCACGCCAGCCTGTTTCACCGTCTGATCCGCTCCGCCCTGGCCAGGACGGGTGGCCGGCATGGCCAGCTTGTGTCCGACGTGGCGCGTGCCGCTCTGGACTCGGCGGAAAACCTGGTCCAGGCGATCGGCATAGGCTTCGTAACAGTGACTGCAGCCAAACAGGCCTGTCTTGCTGAATTCCTCATAGGTCTGGCCGCAATGACTGCAGCGCAGTTCACGCGTAACCGGCTTGCCGAAGGCGGGAATACCGCCGGTCGTGTTAAATATATTGCCACCGAGAAAGGGCTGGCCGAACAGGTCACTGAAAACCGATTCAAATTTGCTATCGAGGCCGAGCTCGCGGGCACAGGTCTCACAGAGATTCTGTTCAACGGTCTTGCCCTGGAAGGTCTGGGACAGGTGGATCGTGGCTTCACGCTGATGACATCGTTCACATTTCATCGGGGTCCCTCCTCGCGGTACTGGGCAATCAGGCTGGTCAGCATATTCTTGAATAACGCCATCCGCACCCGGTCCCGTTTGTCCGCGTCAATCTCCTTGAGCGACCAGTCGGAGACGGCCGCCAGCAACAGGCGGGCAATTGATTCACTGATAACGGCGTAATCCAGGAAATTGCGGATCAGGATCTCGGCTTCGTGCTGGGACAGCTGTGGACCGAGGGTATTGAGGGTGTGCATCAGGTAGTGGGTCGGGGTATCCATCGTGACCTGGCGGATGCGGATCCAGCCGCCGCCGCCGCGCTGGCTCTCTACAAGGTAGCCCTGGCCATTGGTAAACCGGGTTGACAAAACATAGGTAATCTGTGACGGTACGCAATTGACCCGGTCAGCCAGCTCACTGCGTGTGATCTCGACAACACCATGATTCTGGGCCATCATTTGCTTGATCATGGCTTCAATGATATCACTGATCTTGGCCATCCTGCGCACCTCCTTAAATAGACTTTGTCTTTCTTTGACTTTAATTCCATTATAATCAATCTGTCTGGCCTGTCAAGCATGAAAACCGAAAATAGCGATCGATGACTGCGGCGACGCCGTCCTCATCGTTTGATAAAGTGACCGCATCAGCCCGCTGTTTGACCGCGTCCGGCGCATTGCCCATCGCGATGCCCAGTCCGGCATATTCCAGCATGTCGATATCATTGAAATTGTCACCGACCGCGATGATCGCGGAGCGCGGAATGCCCAGCCAGGAACCCAGCCAGGCGACCGCGGCCTGTTTGGATGTCTGGGGGGCCATGACTTCCAGATACGTCTCGCTGGATGGCAAGATATTCAGGCTGGATGCAAACTGCTGCAAGATCGCTGCCCGGAAGGCGGTTGTCGAGTGCGGCTCAGTCAGGCACAGCAATTTATTGGGGCCCTGGCGCTTCTCTTCCCAGCACATAAACAAATCAGCAAAATTAACAATTTCCGGCTGAAGCTGGACAATCTGACTCTCGCGGGCCGCCATGGCATCGAGCCGTCCGACATACCAGTGATCACCGGCGAACACACTGAGGTGAACGCCAAAGCGCTGCGTCAGCTGCCAGATCTGGCGAACTGCGGCCAGGTCAATCTGGCTGGCCGCCAGGGTCTGCCCGGCGGCGTCTTCGATCAGCGCGCCGCCGTAGCTGATGATCGG
>CAYVHB010000023.1:47816-49413 GCA_964450865.1 uncultured Oscillospiraceae bacterium
ATCGGGTCGAGGCCGGCCGCCTTGCGGGCCGGGTAGATGCCGAAGAACAGGCCGACACTGCTGGCGAAAATGACAGCGATCAGGATTACCTCGAGCTGCAGGACCGGCGTGATGACACCAATGCTGCGTACCGCCAGGGCAATGCCATAAGCCAGGCCCAGGCCGGCCAGTACGCCGATGACACCGCCGACAAAGGTCATGATCACAGACTCGGTGATGAACTGCATCATGATGTCGGTTGTCGTGGCGCCAATGGCCTTGCGGATGCCAATTTCCCGCGTCCGCTCTGTCACCGAGACCAGCATGATGTTCATGACGCCGATGCCACCGACCAGCAGGGAGATCGCGGCGACTGCGCTGATGAAAATAGTCAGGATATTCAGGACATTGTTGATTTGCTCGAGGACCGAGGCCATATTCTGTGCCCGGTAAACCTCACGGCTTTCGTTGCCGTGACGCGATTCCAGGACCCGGATCACCGCGGCACCGGTTTCGTCAGTCAATTCCGGCGCGGTCGACATGACCGTGATGATGTCGAGGGCATCCTGGCCGCCAATCAGCCGCCCGGCTGTCTTGAATGGCAAATAGGCAAAAAAGGGCACCTGCATGCTGTCGACTTGTTCCATGTCCGTGCCCATCAGGCCGCTCATCTGGGAGGTGATCGACTCGCAGACACCCACGACTGTCACCTTCAGCTGGCGGCCCTGGTTGTCGATTGTCAGGACTTCACCCACGGCGTTGACGCGGCCAAACAGCTTTTCTGCACCGGACCGGTCGATGAGGATCGCCGGCCGGCCATCGGCGTACTCCATCTCGGTAAACAGCCGGCCAGCCAGGATATCAATGCTGGCAAAGCTATTGTAGGCTTCATCAATACCGGCCAGCATGATCCGGCTTTTCTGATTTTCGCTGGCCGCGGTGGCCAGGGCCTGCAGGGCCGCCGTCAGGTATTTGACCGTCGGCACCCGGCGGCGAATCGCCTCGATGTCTTTCTGGGTTATGTAGTCATTATTCTGGGCTTTCGCTGAACGGACCCGGATATTGACCGTTGAAGCGCCAATCTGCTCAAACTCGCCGAGCACCTCATTCTTGCCGCCCTCACCCAGGGCCACAATCGCAATGACCGAGGCAATACCGACAATAATGCCGAGCATAGTCAGCAGGGCCCGCATTTTATTGGCGCGCAGACTGTTAAAGGCCATTTTGATGCTTTCCAGCAACATCTTATCATCTCCTCATTTTTCATCGCCAGATACCGGACCAGTGGTCCAGTCCCGCGGTCACAGCAGGTCACGGCAGCGACTTTTGATGCCCTGGTCAATGGCAGTCTCAATAGCGGCAATTGCCCGGGCATCATCAGGTCCGCCCCAGCTTGAATCACCGCCGGCGGCCCATGTTCCCAGTGAAATGACAGAGGCCTGGATGCCAGTCTGGCCAAGTTCCCGATTACGCATGCTGACAAGGGGCCGCGTCGTTTATACCTTCGGCCCGGTCGTGGTATCGGCTACGACCTGACCGTCACGCATGCGGAGGATGCGTGAAGCATAGGCGGCGATTTCGGCCTCGTGGGTAATCAGGACAATGGTCGAGCCCTGGC
>CAYVHB010000024.1:0-31516 GCA_964450865.1 uncultured Oscillospiraceae bacterium
CGATTGCTTGCTCTTCAGGTTTTTATTGTTCTTACTTGCCGTTTATAGGATAATACTAGGAGGTACGATCCATGTCCAGAGTATGTGTCAATTGTGGCAGGAAGTTACCCGAAAGCGGCATTTGTGATTGCCAGCAGGCAGAACAGTACAATCAGGCAGTAACAACCGGCACGAATACGGAATCACCGTTTCAGCCGCCCACACAGACCCAGGCCAACACCAGAGTTAACGATGCCATGCAAAAAACAACAGCCCTGCTGGGGGGTGCGCTTCAGTTTTTCAAGTTGTTTATCCTGCAGCCAGTTACCACGATGCAGTTGCACAGCATCAGGATGAGCGAAACACTGTTCTTTGTGGCCTTGCAGCCAGTGACACTATTTATTATGTTTCTGGCCATCGCTGGACGGGTCACGGCAGGCTTCTCGTCTATCTTCAGTCTGTTTGGTGGCTACGGCTTAGGCTCGTATATCCTTCAAGATAGCATCGGCCTATTCTTCAAGACATTCTTTTTCTGTATCGGTACCCTGTTCACGCTGATGGTCATTTCAATCATCCTTGGCACGTATCTGTACAAAGGCACACTGGATATCAAGAAACATTTTGCCCTGATGGTCATCGCGCATATACCATTAACCGTATCTTTTATCCTGGCTACGATATTTATTTTCTTCTCAGCCCAGTTCGCCATTCTGGCGCTGATATTCGGCATCATCGCCAGCATCATAATTGGCACATTTATATTCGCCGCGTCGTTCAATATATCCTTTGACAAATGTGTCTATTGCTCCATCCTGACCTATCTGGTCCAGACCATCGTGATTAATATCCTGGTCCAGAACATGCTTGGATTCTGAAGATATCTGCGAAGCCCAGCGGATTTAAGGCTTTTCAGTGTCACCGGCGAAAAAAGGCTGCGCCTGCTCAGGTCCAGTTTACGAAAAGTCAGCATGCAGGTGGTTATGCCGGGGATGAGGATAGCTGGCAAGGCATAGGCTAGATGTTTATTGCCACCAGCAATATGGCCGACGGGCTTCTTGAGCTTCAGGCCCGGCCGGGCTGGCGCTATCGGACCCGGCCTAATTTGTCGATGGCCGCGTCCACGGTCGGCTGAAAGAAGATGTCTTGGCCATTGTTGCATTCATAGATGAAATCGCGCAGCGCCCGGCTATGATAAACGGCAAAATCGCCATGAATGGCCAGCTTCAGGCGGTAGTTGATAACCTTCTGCAGCACCTCGCCAGCCAGGCGGGTTTTCAGCGCGTAAAAGTCCTCGGTGAACGCCGCCTTGGGCAGGACGATGTGCGAGGTACCGCATTCATACCGGATCGTGACGAACAGATCCAGCGCTGACTGGACGTCAGTGACCAGGATCCCGGGGCTGTCGACCACGGCGATAATATGGCCGTTCTTCTCAATTGTCCGGATATTCATGACAGTCTCCCCACAGCAATAGCTTGATCTCGCGATGATACCGCAAGACGTTACCTGATGCCTTGCACCGGCGCCGTCAGCTTGCCCGCTGGCGTTTCCGGGCCACAACGATCCAGGCCACCGCCAGGAAGCCGGCCGCGAAGGCCAGCTGGACCAGGATGGCGAGCAGGATGTCCTGCCGGGCCGGGCCGGCCAGGTCTGGCTGGGCGCCGATGGTGATATTGGCTTTGACAAACCAGAAGGTTGGCGTGAAGCGGGCGATGGCCAGGACGGTTTTGCCCAGGATGGCCTGGGGCACGAAGACACCGGAGATGAAACTCATGCCGAGGGTCAGGACGTTGGCGACGGCAGCCTGGGCATTGCGGCTGGTGAGCAGGTTGCCGGCGAGGTAGCTCAGGCTCAGGCCGACCAGCATGAAGACAAATGAATTCAGGGCCAGATAGGCACCCGATGCAGTCAGCATCGCCGCGCCATACAGCGCCAGGCTGACGGCGACCATCACGGCCCAGCTGGCCACGCTGAACAGCAGGGCGCCGGCGATCATCTGCAGATTCAGGCTTTTCAGCGTCACCGGCGAAACGAGGTTGCGCCTTCTCAGGTCGAGTTCACTGAAAGTCAGCATGCAGGTGGTGATGCCGAGGATGAGGATGGCCAGCAAGGCGTAGGCCAGGTAATTGTAGAAATAAACCAGGTTGTTGTACGAGCCTTGCCGGGATTCGACCGCTTTCATGGTCACTGGTGTACTGATTGCCAGTGTTTCGCGGGTCAGGCGGGCAATTTCAGCATCGCTGGTGTCCGGCAAGCCGAGGCGGAAGAGCCGGGCGGTATTCAGGTACTGATTGACCAGCATGGTCATGTAGGCGGTGGCCGTGGAGTCCGGCGCGGACAGCTGCTCGAGCCGGGCCGGGCCATTCTGGTTAAAGCTTTCCGCAAAGCCGGCCGGTATCCGGATGACATAGTAAATCTTGCCAAAGTAGAGGGCATCGCGAATCTTGTCCGGATCGTTGGCAACCTCGACAATGTTGGCGTGCTGCCCCAGGAAATCACGCAGGCCGCTGACAATTGTCGTAGAACCCAGCGCGCTGCTGACCGCAATCGCCTGGCGGCCCGTCCCGGCATCGGCTGCAAGCGCAGCCCCGACCGTCGCGGCGCCATCCCCTGTCGTGGTCGCGTCCGTCGCGGCGCCATCCCCTGTCGTGGTCGCGACCGTCGCGGCGCCATCCCCTGTAGCGGCTATGTCCTCGTTGATAAAGGCCATGGGCACCTTCGTTTCGGTAAAGCTGTCCAGTGGTCTCTGGGCGTTGAACTGATTCATCATGATGGCCAGGGCAACGACGATACCCAGATAGATCAGGAGCTGCGTGGCATTATGGCGGATGATTTTGAGATAGGCTTGAAAGACTGGCATACCTTTGCCTCCGCTAAATTATGGGCACCCCGGGCTTTTGAATCAGGATGTCTGCTTCAGGGACATCCGGCTTCACAAGCTGGCATACTTTTGCCTGCGCAATACGATGTACGCCAGCAGGCAGAAGATCACGGTAAATCCAGACAAGCCGGCGATATTCTGGTAACAGCGGGTGATGCTGCCATAGTAGAGCGCATAGAAAGCATCGGTCATCAGGTTGGCGGGATTGATCCAGGCCATGAAAGGGGCGGCCTCGATCACCAGGTACTTGATGCCGTGGTACATCATGCCGGAGAAAAACGACATCAGCATGCTGGCGCCGATCAGGATGCCGGTCTTGATTCCTTCCCTTTGTTTAATCAGGGCGGAAATGCAAGCCCCGAAGGAAATGCCCATCAGGCAGCCGGCCAGGGCCGTCAGGATGACCAGGCCGAGCTGGCCGCCGAAGCCGTAGCCCAGCACCAGGTTGATAAAAGCGATCAAAATGAGGATGATTGCAAACTGGATCGCGAAGGCGGCCAGCAGATCGACGAGCAGCAGCTGCAGCTTGTGCACGGGCGCGATACTGATCCGCGCGCCCTGCGGGCTCTGGTCCGCCTGCAGATCGGAGACGACGCGCATGCCCCAGAATCCGCCATACAGGGCGGTCATGGCAATGAGCGAATAAAAATAAATCAGTGCCGGGTTGGTGTCGGCACTGACTGGCTTGTCCGCCAGGTAGTCTCGGCGCACCAGGGCGGCAATCAGCAGCCCGTCTGTCCCGGCTGATGGATTTTGTGTCAGGATGGTCTCGATAGTTGCCGCAGTCTGGTTATAATCATCAAGAAAGCTCTTGATGATCGTCTGGTTCAGGCCGGTCTGGCGGACCACCAGCCGGATCGTCTCGGCCGGCTCAATATAGCCTTCAATGTCATTTTCGGCCAGCAGCTTCTCAGCCTGCTCCTTGCTGGCGAGCGTCAGGATGAACAATGAATGGTCACCAGATCCGTCGCTGGAATTGTTTCCCAATCCACCGCCAGATCCGTTGCCTGAACCGTTGCCTGAACCGTTGTTAATTGATTCCTGGTTTGACTGGCTGTCCTGCCCGTCTGCCGGCGTTGAAACAGCAGCCAGGGCGGCGCGCAATGCCAGATCCTGGCGATAAGCCTCGTTGTCGACGACGGCAACCGGGATGCTGGCAAACTGCTCGATTGAGACGAGGTTGGCAAAGGCCAGGTTAAAGAGTACAGCCAGCAGCAAGGGGAAAACAAGGGTCCAGAATAACATCTCCCGGTCCCGCAAATAACATTTCAGCCGGTATTTGAGTACATGGGCTACCATGCCGGTTCTCCTCTCACTCACTGCGACACCGGGCGCCGGTCACTCCCGGAGCGCCGATTTCGTCCTGCCTTAAATGGCGGCAAGCCGCACGACCGATCCAGTCACCGTTCTCCGGTATCTGGCACCTGGCATGTCAATCCAGCTGCCGGGTATCCGGTATCTGGCACTTGCGCACCACCCATCCGGACCCGGATCCCCGGTATCCGGCATTTGCGTGGTGACGATTTATCGTCCGCTCGCCCGGTATTTCGCCGGCTCGTACCTGGTAAACGCCTGGTTCCGCTTTTCGCTTGCCTGCAACTGCAAAACGTCATCCGCTCGTTCCTGTAGCCCGTTAGTCGCGCAGTTCCTTGCCGGTCAGTTCGAGAAACACATCGTTCAGGGTTGGCAACTCGGAATAAACCCGGCCCATGACGACGCCTTGCTTTTTCAGGAATTCCAGCAGGTCGATCAGTCCGTTCTGGTCCTTGGCCAGGCGGATGGTGAGCATTTTATTGTCATAGTCGGCCGACTTCACGTGCGCCCATTCGCGGATGGCCCGGAGTGTGCGGTCTTCAAGGCCGGGCGTCTCGACTGTAATTTTCTCACCATGGCTGACCATCGCTTTCAATTCATCCTTGGTCCCGAGGGCGATGACCTTGCCTTTGTCCTGGATCGAGATCCGGCTGCAGATCTGTTCGACTTCTTCCATATAATGCGAGGTGTAAAGGACTGTCGCTCCGTTCTGGTTGAGTGTCCTGATCCCCTCGAGAATATTATTGCGGCTCTGCGGGTCGACCCCAACCGTCGGTTCATCGAGAATGATCAGGCGTGGTTTGTGGGCGATCCCACAGGCAATATTCAGCCGCCGCAACAGGCCGCCACTGAGTTTTTTCGGGTAAAACTTGCGAAAGTCGCCGATACCGACGGAGTCGATCGCCTCATCGACCAGCTTGCGGCGCTGCTGTTTGTCCCGGATGTAAAGGCCGCAAAAATAATCAACATTGTCATGGACATTAAGCTCATTGAATACGGCGACATTTTGCATGACCACGCCAATGTCTTTCTTGAGGTCATAGGCATCTGGTGTCATGGGGCGGCCGAAGACCTCGATCGTGCCCTGTTCAAATTTCAGCAGCGCCAGAATGCAGTTGATCGCGGTGGTCTTGCCCGCGCCGTTGGGGCCAAGCAAGCCAAAGATCTCGCCCTCCTGGATCTCGAGGTCCAGATGGTCGAGGGCGGTCAGACTGCCGTAGCGTTTCACCAGATCTTTGACACGTATAACCATACTGGCTCCTCTCGGAATCGGTCGGACTCGTCCCCGCGGACCTGGCCGGTTTAGCCAGTCCTGACGAGTGGATCCAAGCACAAAAGCCTGACATCAGGCTGGTTCGTGGAACCTGATGTCAGGCTGGTTCAATCAATCTGGCCTGGCGACTGACAGCAAGTCAACACCAGTGTAGCAACTTATCTCAGCGGACTTCCTCATCATAGACGACTGCAACCTTGCCGCATTTGCCGGTGGCCATCAGGGCATAGGCATCGCTGACCTGGTCGATCGTGAAGCGGTGGGTGACGAGGTCTTCGGGATGGATGCCCCAGCGGACCAGGCGGGAGACGAGTTCTTCCATGCGCCAGATGCTGGTGACCCATGAGCCGTAGATGGTCTTCTGGTCATGCAGCATGTCGGGGCTGGGATTAAACTCGACGGTACCACCTTCACCGACAAAAGCAATGCGGCCCCATTTGCGGGTGGCCCGGATAGCCAGCTGACGGCCCGAGGTATGGCCGGAACAATCGATCGCGCGTTCCACGCCCTGGCCGCCGGTCAGTTTCATGACTTCAGCGAGTGTATCCGGACCTGAGACAAAGACGGCATCAGCCAGGTTCTTCTCCATGGCCAGCTGGCAGCGGTCCGGATCGACATCAACGCCGATCAGTTTCTCGGCACCCATGGCCTTGGAGAGCATCAGGGTCGCCAGGCCGACCGGACCAAGGCCGACCACGAGGACCGCGTCATTACCGCTGATGGTGATTTTCTCCAGTGCTTCGTAGACCGTACCAAAGCCGCAGGCGACCTGGGCGCCGTCCGTATAGGTCAGCGAATCCGGCAGCGGCACGAGATCCTTTTCTTCGGCCAGGATATAAGGCGCCATACCACCGTCGCGCTGCCAGCCGTAAGCCGCCCGCATCGGGCTGGTGCAGCTGATCATGTAGCCCTGGCGGCAATCCATGCAGACACCACAGCCGGAAATATGATAGACGATGACCCGGTCACCTTCCTTGAAACGGCGCATTCCGGGGCCGCATTTGACGATCTGGCCAGCCGGCTCATGCCCGGCGATCTTGTCCTGATAGCCTTCCGGCCCTTTGCCGAGGTGCTGCCTATAAATGGCGCGGATATCGCTGCCACAGATGGTCGACGACTTGGTCCGGATCAGGACCTGGCCGTAGCCTGGCTGCGGCACATCGACTTCCCGCAGATCGACCGTGCTATTGCCCGGCAAATAAGCCGCCAGCATCTTTTCCGTGATTTCAGCGTTCGGATCCTGCGCTTGTCCGTCACACATGGTTGATTTTCCTCCTATCATGGTTGCCTGGAAAGGAAATGGTTGCCCTGATTATGCAACAACGAATATGACAATTACTGCTTTGAATTTATCATTGACCGCGCAACTTTGTCAATTAGTTTTATTAATCTGCTTTAATTTATAAAATGCCTTCATGATTGATCTCGCGCCCCCGGCTGTTCATCATTCATCCCGGACCTCGGGCTGAGCCGCTGCTCCGGGTTCCCCCAAGTTCATGGCTGATGGTCGCAACTTGATCCAGATGTAATTGCCAGGGAGTATCAGGGCTGGCGGATCAGTTTCCACTGGCCTTCCAGTGAACCGCGGATGAAGCGGAAGAGACTGAGGTCAAAATCACCGCCCAGGGTATCATTATTCAGGATTCCACCTTTAAAAACGACAGCGGCCTGTCCTTGCGGATCCCAGAACTGCATGCGCAACGAGCCGTCCTTGTTCAAACGGGTCTGGCAAGATACGGTTTGCGGTTTCCCATCCTCGACATAGCGGACGGTAACCCGATAGTTGTCCGGATCTTTCTGATCCGCTCTGGCAATGGTCCAGACGGCCTCGCTGGCACTGAAGTCACCCGGTTCAACGCTGACTGACTTGACTGCCTCGGCCCTGGCCTGATCCAGGCTGTCGGTCAATTTCAGGGCATACAGAAGCTGGGCGACAATTTCCCGGGCCAGTTTCAGGAGGCTGCCCGCTTCGGCAGTCGCTTCCATTTTCCAGGTACCGGACAGGTCGACGCTCTCAAACAGGACTTTGATCCGCTTGAAGTTTGCATATTCGACACTGGCTGGCGTGGCACCGCTGGCAGCAATGTCGTATTGGATGCAGAATCCGAGATCATTGACCCCTTTTTCCAGGGTGAGGGGCGAAATTTCGGTGATGCCTTTAGCATTAGCCGGGACCTGATAATACTTGCGGTTTGTGCCATTGTAAACGTCTGTCAGCTGGTTCGTCGAACAGGTTGTGATTCTGAGCTTGATCTTGCCAGCCAGTTCCGGCTTGATGGCGGCGGTCTTGGCAATATCCAGCGTGATTTCGTCCGGACATTTTTCCCATTTTTCCTCGCCGGTCTTGGGATCAACAGCTGACAGCCATTCATATTCACATTGATCAGGGAACTCCCCTTCAAATGTTCCAATTTCGCCAGAAAGCATATATTGATATTCTTCCTTGATCGTAGCGTCAGCGATCACATCCGATACCGGGATGTAGCGAAAAACGGTGTAATTGGCGGTATCCCCAGTATTAAAGAGCTGCCGGTTGCGCGCCGAGAAGTAACCGTCAAACTGCATGGTTGCCGGATTATAGACGATGCAGCGGGTCACATCGCCCGGGAAATTCGGATCGGCCACATAGATCAGGTTTGCCTCAATCCGATAGGCGACAACGGTATGAGCCGTGGCCTGGCCATTCTGGTCCAGACCGTTCAAGCCCACCAGGACCGGCCGGTTTGTCGTCTGCAGTTGTTCGGCAATCGAATAAAAATCTTTCCAGGTTGAAGTGCCAACGGTTGTGCCGCTGAAAACAAAGCCCTTAACTTTATCAAAATTAGACTCGTGCTGGATAACGGAGGCGAAGCGATAACCGTTGGAGTCATCTTCCTGCAATTTGGGTGTCCTGTCGGGCCGGCCGTTGTTATCGAAGCGGCCAAACAGGCGCCGGCCGGTAGCAAGGCCGATTTCTTCATAGTACCAGATCGACGTAATGGCCTGTCCTGCACACTGGCCGCCGTAGGCCAGGATTGAGCCGCGATTCTCGAATTGCCAGTCGTCCCGGCCAGGTTTATAGCCAGTCACTATTTTCAGGTCGTCCAGCTGGCCTTTCTCGACTTTGACAATCAGCAGCTCCGAAAAATGAGTTGCACCGACGACGATCTGATTCTGGTCCAGATCGAGCAGGGCCATGCCTTCCAGGCGGCCCGACTGGCGGTCATAGTAATAGCCCATGGCAAATTCATCTTCGGTCAACTGGATCGGTATGGTCAGCCGCAGCGGCACGCTGGCGCGTTCCCCCCCGTTCTCAATCCGGATCAGGGGCGTAATCGGCACAAAGTTGTCGCCAAAGGACTGGTCCGTGATCGCACTCGTTGATATTTTGAATTTCGTCTGATTCTTGTAGGCTTCGGCTGGTATTTCGATTTTCATGCCGTCAATCGCCGATTGACTGGCGTCAATCTGGATGGTTCCGCCGGATGCCGGGATGACTTCCGTCAGGACCGGCTGGCTTCTGGCTAATGTCATCATCCGGCTGTCACGCCTGGTCAGAAGCCAATAGCCGCCAGCCAGGGCTCCCAGGATCAGGACAAGGACCAGCAGGCTGACCAGGCAACCGCGCAGGCAGCCGTGGCGTTGGCCTTTGGGCCGTTTGCGGCCCGGTGACGGCGTGGCAGGGGTGGACTGATCCAACCATTGTGCGGATGCCTCCTGATAACTCAGCCAGACTGATGTGCCGGCGATGGCAAAATAATCATCTGCCAGCAAGTAGCCGGTTCTGGCCATTTCTGCGAGTTGCCCGGCGCTGTAAGGTCCGTAGGTCTGCTGATTTCTGAGCAAGAACCACTGTTCCATCCGTTCAATCCTCCCGCCATATCCATTACAGACAGTCGACCCTGTTATATACCGACAGTTGACCCTGTTGTTTGCAGACAGTCATTCTCTCAAGCTTCCAGATCCGGCCTTTGTTTCACTTTATACGTACTGACATGATTTTGCTGACATAGTTTTATTTTGACATATTTTCTACCTGCGTGCTACCTCCATACGATCCGGGATTTGGGTCGGCAATCATCATGGAACAGCGATCAATGAAGGGTAACGGCCGGCAATCCGGCCACTAGCCGGCCGCCGTTTAATCCGGCGGGATTACTGGAAACGGGACGAGCCAGGCCCGTGTATTGACGTGTTTCTTGAAACAGCATCTGCCTTCCTGGCTGAGCCAGTCATGCGCCTGTTTGTACCCTTTTTTATTACACCATCTGCTTTCCTTCTGCGCTTATCGCTATAATGTAAATACAGGCGCTGCCTGAGATCGCGACAGGGATTGCTGTTTCATGGGTGGCGTGCCGTTGTGTACATTGCTGATGAAGACGCAGGTTGGTCCAAATTCAGACAGTCATTCGCAGGTTTATCAGCCCAACTGTTTACGGAGGTTGTCGTATGTCATTTATCGTTTTTACCAACTTGCTCGGCACAGTCAGTTCATTTGTCGTCGCGACTTACCTGATGCGCTATTATGAGTCGAAAAGAATGGTGAATGCCCGGCTATTACAGTTCCTCTATGCTGGCGCGTATGGCTTGCTGGCTATTTACGGCACACACACGGCCGTCCAGTTCGAGACAGCTTACATCAATGTCCGCGATATCGCCCCGCTGGCCGCCGGACTGATGTTCGGACCCGTAGCCGGGATCGGGGCCGGTTTGATCGGTGGGATTGAACGTTATTTCCAGGGTGGATTCACAGCCTTGCCCTGTTGTGTAGCCACGATTTTTGCCGGCGTGCTGGCCGGACTTATCTGGCAAGGTCTGCACCGCAACACGACCTTTTTTCATCGCGGCCTGTTAAAACCAGTCTGGGGATTAGTTATCGGTATCTTGACGGAACTATGCCATATGGGCCTGATCTTGCTCTTGCGTCTGGATGACACCGCCACGGCCTGGAACATCGTCAGGCACATTGCCCTGCCCATGATCCTGCTAACCACCTTCGGCCTGGCTCTCCTGCTCTGGATCGTGGCCATTGAAACAAAAGTGAAGTCAGCATAGAAAAATCCCTGCCGGCAATCGCTGCCGGCAGGGCGACCCGATGTCATTTCCAGACTGATCACGAAGTTCCTGTCTGGCTATAAACTGATATTCACGCCATAAGGCTGATCATCTCGCGATGCTCCGGCTTTACTTCGAGCTGATTTGGTGGTGTGAATTCATAACACATATTGAATATCCATGTGAAAATTTCATGATAGCCGGCTTTTATTCAGGCAGGGCACACTTGTTAAGGACAGGGGCAGATTGCAAATCTTGTGGAGTTGCGGAATTTGATTATGATGGCCGGGATGTTTGCGATCTGCGCGGTTGCTGCCGATGGCAAGTCATAGTAACATGAAATAACCAGTATCCATCAGTTTGCATCCAGTTCAAATATTGGCACAAAGGATGGTAAATACGATGCTTGATTTCAGGTTTTTTCTCGATCTGGCCATCATCCTGATCGGCACCAAGTTATTCGGCCTGCTCACCAGACGCCTGGACATGCCGCAGGTCGTCGGAGCCCTGGTGGCAGGTATTCTGATGGGCCCGTCGGTTTTCAACATCGTTCATGAATCGGATTTTATCCATAAGATGGCTGAACTCGGCGTCATTGCCCTGATGTTTACAGCCGGGCTGGAAACCGATGTCGAGGAAATGAAGAAAAGCGGCAAGGCATCCTTAGTTATTGCGATGTTCGGAGTGCTGGTTCCCCTGGCGGGCGGATTTCTGGCCGCAATGCTGTTCTCATCGACGCCGCTTTCTGAGATGTCGAAAATCCAATTGCTGAAAAACATTTTCATTGGTGTCATCCTGACAGCGACTTCCGTGACGATTACCGTCGAGACGCTGCGGGAAATGGGGAAGCTGAAATCGGCAACGGGAACGGCCATCCTGGGCGCTGCCGTAATCGATGACATTATCGGGATCATTGTTTTCACAATCGTCTCGAGCCTGGCTGATGAGTCAGTCAGCCTGGCCGGGCTCTTGCTGAGAATCCTGCTTTTCTTTGCTTTTTCAGCCGTTGTTGCCATAGCTTTTTACTTTGTGTTCAAATACCTGAGCAGCCGTCATGGCCGCAAGAGAAGGATCCCGATCTATGGTCTGGTGTTTGCGCTAATTATGTCCTATGTGGCTGAGCATTATTTTGGCATCGCCGACATCACCGGGGCTTACCTGGCCGGCCTGATCATCTCCAGCGTCAGGCAATCGGACTATATTGCCGAGAAATTCGAGGTCTTGTCATATATGCTGCTGTCGCCGATCTTCTTCGCCAGCATCGGGATCAAGACCCATATTACCAATCTGAACGGGTTTATCATTGCCTTTACAGCCGTCCTGCTGCTTGTCGCCGTGGTCACCAAGGTGGTTGGCTGTGGCCTGGGCGGGAAACTGATGGGCTTCAGCAACACCGATTCACTGCGGATCGGCGTCGGCATGGTATCACGGGGTGAAGTCGCCCTGATCCTGGCTGGCAAGGGAGCGGCCGTCGGCCTGATGGAGGAGCGCTTCTTCGCACCACTGATCCTGGTTGTCGTTGTCACGACTTTGGCGACGCCCATTCTGCTCAAGCTCGTTTACCGGGATCAGGCGGTGCCGGCGGTCCCACCTGCGCCGGGATCTGCGCCTGTGGCGCCATAAGCCCTGCTGCGCCACAAGCCCTGCTGCGCCATAAGCCGCGCGTCCCGCTTTGTGTTGCGCCTTGGCGCGCTCATCGCGGTCTGCAAGACCGGGTTTTTGCGAGTGCCAATCTGGAAAAGAATCTTTCCGACCAGCTGGATAAAGGGGTGTCCTGTTCACCATGACCTTCTCGCGGATCTGAATTCGTTAGTGTTACCTATTGCTGCATAAGTCTGGTATAATCGTGTTCATCTGGGAATGTCAAATAGCCAGCTATCTATCAATCTATTTTACATAGGGGTAATGATTTGTGTTTGATCGGTCGGTTCAGAAACGAATCAGGGACTTGAGCAGCCTGATTGGCAACACGCCGCTGGTAGAGATCCGGTTTACTTATCAGGGCGAGGAACGGATTCTTTTTGCGAAAGCTGAATACTATAACCTGACCGGCAGCATCAAGGACCGGATGGCGCTGCATATTCTCCATCAGGCTTACAAAACCGGCCAGCTGAAACCCGGTGATACGATCGTCGAGGCGACCAGCGGCAACACCGGCATATCTTTCGCCGCACTTGGGCGGACGCTGGGCCATCCTGTATCCATTTTCATGCCGGACTGGATGAGCGAAGAACGCATGCGGCTGATCCGTTCTTATGGCGCAGATATTGTGCTGGTCAGCAAGGAACAGGGTGGATTTCTCGGCAGCATTGCCATGACCGAGACCATGGCCGCCAGCCGGCCGGACGTATTCTTGCCCTGCCAGTTCTCTAATGATGATAATTGCGAGGCTCATTATCGGACAACGGGACCCGAAATCTGGTATCAGCTGGAGCGTCTCTGCCTTCGGCCGGATGCTGTCGTGGCAGGTGTCGGGACTGGCGGTACAATCACCGGCATCGGCCGTTACCTCAAAGAGATGAATCCGCAGATAAAAGTATTCCCGCTCGAACCGGCCAATTCGCCGACACTTTCCACTGGTTACAAAACAGGCCGTCACCGGATCCAGGGTATTTCGGATGAATTTGTCCCGGCCATTGTCTGTCTTGACCAGCTTGACCCAGTCGTTGCCGTTGACGACGGCGACGCGATCATTATGGCCCAGAAACTGGCCGCCACCCTCGGACTGGGTGTCGGCATCTCTTCTGGAGCCAATTTCATCGGCGCGCTCCAGGTCCAGAACAGGATGGGCCCCCATGCGGTCGTTGTTACAATCTTTGCGGATGACAACAAGAAATACCTCAGCACGGACCTGATGAAAGCCGAGCCGGCGCGGGACGGTTATCTGGCGCCGGATGTTGAGCTGATCAGTGTCAAGGCCTATCAGCGGGTGTGCGTGACCTGCCGCCAGGAATTGTGAATGCGCCAGGTCTGGCAGTCAACCGGCCCGGCCATGAAACACCTATTCATTTGATTGCAAATGACTTTTGTAAATTGAAAGGAGATCGGACAATGACGTGGGAACAGGATGAGACAACCAAAAACTGGCAGACCAGGGACAAAATTTACGAAATTCATGTGCTGAAGCATGTGATCAAACTGTATTTCTACGGCAAGTTCTACAGCAACTATGAGTCCGTCGATATGGCCAAAAGAGATGCCATCAAGCATCGCGACCGTTTCATCGTCACGCTGCAGCAGCTGTAATGTTGCCAGCGGCTGTTATGACAAAATTCTGACATCCGCAATCATTTTCTCCCTCCAAAAGGCCAGGCCGATTTCGTATTTATGATCAAGGGGCTAACAGGGCTCCAAATCATGAAGGGAGAAAACAATCATGAAAAAGGCACTCTTTACCGCGACTCTGATTGTCACCATTTTAGCGCTGGGCATTACAACATTTGCATTTGCAGGTGGTGGATTGGGTGATATGCTGCGCAAGCGTGATGCATCCTGCCAGACCCTGGGGCTCCAGCAACAGGTTCGTGACCAGAAGCAGGACGGTACGGGTATCGGGCCGATCCAGAACAAAGACCAGAAGCAGGACGGTTCCTGCACCCTCGCCCTGCAGACCCGCACCCGCGACCAGAAGAAAGACGGTTCCTGCACCCTCGCCCTGCAGACCCGCACCCGTGACCAGAAGCAGGACGGTTCCTGCACCCTCGCCCTGCAGACCCGCACCCGCGACCAGAAGAAAGACGGTTCCTGCAATCTACCTGTCTGATGCACGCTCTCTCTATCAAGAGTCAATATTTGATTTAAAGCATAACGCTTTTGAGAATTTTGATTGATCGGTATTTCACCCATTGATAAAAATGGCCAGACGACCTTCTTCGGGCATACTTCTGATCCGCCCGCGGTCCTCTGACCATTTTTCTTTTGGCACCAGACCAGATCAGCACCATTCGTGCTGATTGATCAAAGATCCCGTCAATGGATCTGGAATTCATAGCGGCCCACTGTTTCGGTATCGACGACGAGTTCGGCATAGTAGGTTCCGGGTGCCAGATCACCGCCGGATTCCAGACTGTTGAACCAGCTTTGGCCGGGTTCGGTTTCCTGGGGCGTCGATGTCCAGAGCAGTGTTGCCGGCAGTTCTTGTCCGGATTCGTCCCGGGAACACTGATACCAGCTGACTTCATACGTATGAAAGCCTTTGAATTCAACCATTAGCAGGCCAAAGGGTTGTCCCTGTGTAAATACGGCGGCTGGTTCCCCGTCGGTCAGGTCCAGGCCGGTTTTAAAATATGCCGCTTGCAGGAAATCCCTGGCCAAAAGCTCGAGGGAAGTCTCGCTGAATGCTGGTGTAGTCTGGCCGGTGTCTGCAGCTGGCTGGCTGACAGGACCAGTCTGATCAGTAATTTTCGCGGTCTGGGACGCCGCGCTGGTCTGGGACACAACGGATGTGACCGGAACACCGCTTTGATCTTCACTCTTTTTAAGCCATGGTACGCCGGTGCCTGAATGGAGGCCGGCTTGCATCAGCAGTACAACAGCCAGGACCAGCAGCAGAACCAGGACCAGCCTTGGCAGCCGGTTGAATGACCGCGTCCCTTGATGGACCTGGTCAGTACTATGCGGTTTGTCATCAGGTAAATCATCCATCCTGCGATCCTTTCCAGTCAAGACGACCGGATCCCATGAACAATGCTGGTCCTGGTCAACTTTGCGCTTGAGCCAGGTCTGCAGGTAACAGGTGCGCCGCGGCTGCAGCATCAAGGTAGCAAATAGCCTGCTGGCAGTTGCGCAGCAGGCTGGCCGGCACAGCAGGTGTGACAGGGCCACGGATAACCTCGGCCATGATAGCGGCTTTGGCTGGACCGCTGGCCTGCAACAGGATCTGCCGGCTTTGCAGCAGGTCAGCCAGGCCAAGGGTGATGCCACTCTCCAGTAAGGGCATTCGCTGGGCTGAGAAATATTTCTGCCCGACCAGGCGAGTCTGGGCTGTCAGCGTTACAACCTGGGAGCGCGCGGCCGGATCACAGCCGGGCTCATTCATGCCGAGGTGGCCATTACGCCCCACCCCCAGCAGCAGACCGTCAATGGGACCCTGCTCATCCAGATAGTGATCAAGACGCTGGCATTCTCGCGCCAGGTCGGCCGCAACGGCATCAAAAAAAGTGATCTGACCGGGTGCAATGCCCAGTGGTCCAAAGAACTGGCTCTGCAGGAAGTGGCGACAGCTGCCGGGATAGCTGGCTGCCAGGCCTGCCCATTCATCCAGCCCGACAAAGCGGACCGAACGAAAATCAACCGCTGCAGCCTGGCTGATAGCCTCGACGCGGGCAAAAGTCAGGCGCTGGGTATCACCGGCCGCCAGGCATAGCAGGGCGGCCGGTTGCTGCCGGACGATTGAAACAAGCCAGTCGGCGGCAACGGCAGCCATTGCTTCTTCGCTGGGGAAAACCTGAATATGCATGCTCGTTATCTTCCTTTCCGGCTGAACCGGCCGTCTGCAGGCTTTCTCGCGCGGTCAGGCTGAGCCAGCCGTCTGTAGGCTTTCCACCGCGGCCAGGCTGAACGCTGCATCAACACCGCCATAGAAGGTGACAGCGAGAGCCCCGGCAGCAGTGGCCAGACGGGCACATTCATCCGGCGGCCAGCCGGCCAGCAGGCCATGGATAAAACCAGCGCAGAAAATATCGCCGGCTCCGGTGGTATCTTTCACCTCGGGGACCGGCACAGCTGGCACCTGCCAGCGCTGCTGTCCCTGGCCAACGATGCAACCCTGAGCGCCACGCTTGACGACAGCCAGCTGCGTCAGGCCCGTCAGAAAATCGAGAGACTCTTCGGCCCGTTCACAGCCGGTCAGGCGGCTGGCTTCGAGTTCATTGGTGAAAAAAACCGTACAGGCCGCCAGGACCGGTCGCACATCAGCCAACTCCAGGTCTTCCTCCCAGGCCATGTCAATGGATAGCCATTTACCGGCATCACGGGCCAATTCGTGAATCCGGTAGTCGCGGCAATCGCGGATGCTGGCATGAACCAGCCGGCAAGCCGGCAGCCAGCCCTGCAAGGTATCGATCAGATCATCGTGATCCCACTGACCGAAGTAGGTGGCAAAAGCCCGGTCCCGGGGACCGGACAGCACAGCTGTGACGGGCGTGCGGACAGACGGTCCGCCGAGCACAGGCGCCAGGTTCAGGCCCAGTTCAGCCAGCTGGCGGCGCACGAGCAGTCCCGCCGGATCCTCACCGAGCGCTGTCACCAGGGAGACACGCCGGCCGAGCTGCTGCAAGGCGACAGCAAAGTTGGCCGCACCACCCGGTTTGATCAGAAAATCCCGGCTGGCTACCTCCTCGCCAAAAGCCGGCAGACGGGGCAGGCCGGGGAAAATAAAATCAGCGCTGGCTATACCGCTGACCAGCACATCGCAAGCTGGCTTCATGTCCATTCGCCTACGAATTCGCGATGGGCCTGCAGGTAGGCTTCGACCAGTTTGTCAGCCAGGGTATAGGAATTAACCAGGGGATGGACCATCAGGCTCAGCTTGGCCAGCCGGCGATCACGGCGGGCAATTGCTTCGACGGCCAGCCGTTCAAAAAGCTTGACCTGACGAATCAGGTACATCTGTAATTCACTGACTTCACCAATCGGGATCGGATGGGCCCCGTCGCGGTCAATATTGCAGGTGATCTCTACGACATCATCAGCAGCCAGGCCATGGATCGCGCCCTGATTGGGCACCGACAGTACCATCTGATAAGGCTGGCCGGACTGCATGGCGGCAATCAGGCCCAGGGCCACGCCGGCATAACCGCCTTCATCCTGTTCAAGATTGGCCAGATCCAGAGAAACGGGGACGGGTTCGCGCTGACTGCCCGATTCAATAGCCATGTAACTGTTGTTGCGCAGCTGATAATAATGCAGATAAATGGCGGCAGCCTGCTCGAAATCCCGATCCATGTCCAGAGGTGCCAGCCTGGCGTGCATCATCTGATTGATTGCGGCAATTGTTTCGCCCCGCGTCTGGCTGCCGCGCAGGATATTGGCAATAGCTTCCTCCCGGTTATAGTAGTAATAAAGATAACCGTTGAAGATCATGCCTTGGGCCTGGGCCAGGGCCGGGCGGAAGAAGCGCATCTCGGTCCGCTGGTAGAGCTCGGGATCGAAAAGCAGCTCGGGCAGCAAATCACGTCCCGCCCAGCGGACTTTCCGGTACCAGGACAGATGATTCAGGCCGAAGCACTCGACCTGGATACTGCCGGGTGCGGCGCCGACCAGCTGTTCAAGTTCATGAATGGTTTCTGCCGGTCCGTCACAGATGCCATAGACCTGATTATACCCGGCACTGCGTAAAGCCTGCGTAACCAGGCCAGATGGATTGGTGAAATTGAAAATCAGGGCTCCAGGCCGGGCATGCTGCTGAATCAACTGGCAATACTTGAGCAAGGCCGGAATGGAACGCATGGCCATGGCAAAACCACCGGCCCCGGTCGTTTCCTGGCCGAGAATGCCCAGATCCAGCGCGATACGCTCATCATGGATCCGTCCCTGGTCTTGGCCGACACGCAAGGTCGTAATGATATAATCGGCATCGCGAACAGCCACGACGGCATCGGTTGTCAGGTCAAAGGCTACCGTTTGATCGATCTGTCGGGCGACATGGCGGGCCAGGCCGCCATAGATGCGCAATTTTTCCGCGTCCTGGTCCATGAAGACCACTTCGTCGATTTGCAGCCGGGCAGCCTGACCCAGGATCGAACGGGCCAGGATGGGCGAACGGACGCCGCCACCACCGAGCACGGCCAGTTTCATGTAGATTCACTCCCCTTTCATCTCTGAAAAACTGTCAAACCCCTTGTCGGCGCCGGCTGTCATCCCGCCAGCAATCGGATGCCGGCTGTTACCCCTTGACGGCGCCGGCTGTCATTCCGCCAACCACCTGTTTTTGCAAAAATACATAGACCAGGATACTGGGAATGATGACCACAACGATGGCAGCAAACATGGCGGTGTAGTTGAAACTAAATTGCGACTTGAAATAATTGAGGGCAATCGGCAGCGTCCGGCTCTGATTGGCGTTGGTCAGCACCAGGGCATACAGGAATTCATTCCAGCCCATCAGGAATTGCAGGACAGCAGCGGTAGCCAGGCCCGGACGGGCAGATGGCAGGATGATCAGCTGATAGGTGCGAAAGAATCCCGCACCGTCGATATAGGCAGCTTCCTGCATGGAGCGGGGCAAACTGAGGAAGTATCCACGCATGATAAACAAGGTGGTCGGCAACCCCAGCGAAGAATAAACCAGGATCAGGCCACTCAGCCGATTATAAAGACCCAGCTGATTGACGACCGCATAAACGGGGTGGATCAGCGCGGTCATCGGCAGCAGCAGCGAAGTTGACAGGAGCACGATGATCAGGTTTTTCCCACGGAATTTGAACCAGGCTATAACATAGGCCGCCATGGATACGAGGTAAACGTTGAGAACCGTACTGACGACAGTGACGATGACACTGTTGCGATAAAAGGTCAGGATCGGGGCGATCTTGAAGGCAACGCGATAACCATCGAGGCTCAGGCGAGTCGGCAAGGAGATAGCCGAATTCATGATCTGGGCATTTGTTTTAAAAGATGACATAAAAACCCAGATAACGGGGATGACCGAAAGCAAAGTAACGCCGGCCAGCAAGATGGATATCAGAACTTGCTGCAGCGGACTCAGATCCCGACGCAGTTTGCGCCGCCGGCGGCGCAGCATAGCCTGATGACTGTGTGAATTCAGGCGGGCCGTCAGGGCATCTGATTTCGGCGCCGACTGCGCAGGCTGTTCCGAAGATTGCGCACGACGATAGGTGGACCGGTCTGGGGATTGTGCCGGCGGCTGATTCAGGTGGTGCTTCTGGGGTTGACCCGGTTTTTGCTTGTGGGATTGATTCATTGATTGATCCAGACCATCCATCCGTCAGCCTCCTTCACGTGCTGTCTGAGCCGCCAGCCAGGAAAATCCGGTTGACCGTGACGATCAGCGCAACACCGAGCAGAATCGTAAACACACCAATTGTGTTGGCCAGACCATAGTTTTGCTCGATCAGGGCTGTCTTATAAATCAGCAGCGGCAGATTCAGGGTCGTAATGCCGGGACCGCCGTTGGTCGTCATGAAGATCAGCTCAAACTCCTTGAGCATGCTGGTCGCCGCGAGGATGACACACGTGCCGATGGTATTGCGGATCAGCGGCAGGGTGATATACCAGTCCATGCGCCAGCCGGCTGCGCCATCCATGCGGGCTGATTCAAAGACATCATCGGAGATTGCCGCAATATCGGCCAGGATCAGGATGGTCACGAGACCGGCGAAGACCAGCCAGGTAAAGGTTGTGGTCAGGAATGCATGATCGACGTACCAGTTTACCGAAAAATCAGGAAAGCCCAAAAGCCGGACCAGGCCATTGACCAGACCCCGCTGGGAGTCAAAGACATTGAGATAAATGATACCCAGCGCCGCCAGCGAGACAATATTGGGCAGCATGTAAGCCGTGCGCACAAATTTCCAGGCAAAGGGCCGGCGATACAGGCCGAGGGCAACCAGCAGGCCCAGGCCCACGTGAACGGTGATCTGCAGGGCTATCCAGATCATGGTATTGAGCAGCGCCTTGATGAATTCACGACTGGCCAGATTCCCAGAGAAAAGCTGCAGATAATTGCCCAGCCCACGAAAATTAAACTTGGCATAAGTATAATCAAAAAAAGATGTCACACTGACCGTGGCGATTGGCAAAGCATAGATCAGTAAAAACAAGAGCAGCGTCGGCAGCAGGAAAAGTACAATCCAGATTTTGTTGATGCGCACGTTGCTCACTCCCCTTTTATGCGGACTCTGACGCGGATGGGCTGGCGAATCACGACCGTTGGCACACGTCGCCAGCAATCTTGCTGCTTTGCATGCGGATGGGCTGGCGAATCACGACCATTGGCACGCGTCGCCAGCCCATCGCCTTACATGACTGAATCGAATGGACTTACTGAAGTAGATGACTGACAAGTGATCCGTTCCTGCAGTCTGTCTGCATCATGATCCAGGCCAGCTTGGCCGGACCCTGTTCAGTTCTTGCCGGCGGTTTCGGTGAGAACCTTGGCCAGCTCGGCCGGAGTCATCTTGCCGCGGGCAAAATCAGGATAGTAGGAAGTAATGGCGTCGAGCACGTTCGGATACCAGAGAGCCTGATAGTAATTGTACTCCACCTTGGCGGTCTTGGCCTGTTCGAGCAGACTGGCCAGGATCGGCTGGCTCTTGGTCACGTCGCCGCTCAATGAAACGGTTGTGGAGGCCGGGACTCGACCGATCATGGCCAGGGCCATGGACTCGATCTCATTGCTGGTAAAGAACTTGATCGCCTCAACAGCCGCGTCCTGGTGTTCTTTGTCTTTCGATGCGACAAAGTAGCCAAGCATTGGCGAATTGAAGACACCGTCATTGGGGTAGATCGCGACGCCGACCTTGTCGGCAAAGCCCTTGGGGGCCTTTGTTTCGTCATTGAAGTCGCTGATCATCCACGGTCCGTTGGCAATCATCGCGGTCGTGCCGCTCAGGAAATTGTTGGCTCCGTTCTCATATTTGCCGCCAACAGCATCCTTGGTGGAATACTTGGTGAACATCGTCTGGATCAGCTTCAGGCCATCCAGGACTTCCGGTTTATTGTAGTCCTTGGGGTTCATCTGATTCATAAAGGTCTTGCCGGCTTCGGAAGATGTGGCCAGGATTGAGCTGAGCCAGAGGTTGGTCAGCCAGGCCGAGTCAGCCGTATCCATGGACAGCGGTGTGATACCAGCTGCTTTCAGCTTGTCACAGACCTTGACGAATTCGTCCCAGGTCTTGGCCGGCTGGACACCGGCCTTGGCGAAGAGTTCCTTATTATAGAAATAGCCCATGATCCCTTTTTCATCCGGTAGCGAATAGACCTTGCCGCCCCGGCTGTTAAAGTCAAGTGTAATCTGATCAAATGAAGCCTTCCAGGTTGGATCGGCATTCAGATAGGGAGTCAGGTCGGTAACGGCATTTTTCTCCAGGGCCATATCCAGCAGATTATAGCCACCGGCATAGACGATGTCAGGCAGTTCATTCGCCGACAGCAGGATCTTCATTTTGTCAACATAGGCCTGATCGCCCGGGATTTCTTCAATTTCAATCTTGATTTTACCAGCATATTTGGCATTGAATCGTTTGACAATTTCAGCCAGGACCGGAGCTGACGAGTTGACACCGACCTGGAAAGTCGGATATTTGAGAACAACTTCTTTGGCTGCAGTGGTGGTCGGGGCGGTCGTTGTCGTCTGGCCGGATGTCGGCCCGGCCGTTGTGGTGGTTGTTGTTGTCGTTGTGCCGCCGCAGCCGGCTACAGCCAGGAACAGGGTACAGACCAGAACAAGGCTAAGCAAGATTGTAAATCGTCTGTGTCTCATCTTTTGCCTCCTTTGATCAGGGGTGTCAGTCATGGCGGGTAATCAGGGGTGTCTGTTGTAAAGAGCGACCATGAGTGGCTGTCGTGGTAATTGACCATGAGCGGGTGTCGGGGCAAGCGAGTTCAGGATTCGGGCAATGGAAAAATAACGGGGGACTGCCGGGACAAGCCGGCAGATGAATGCTCCAGGATTGCCCCGGCAAGCATCCGGTTGAATAAAATTGAAAAAGATGGGTGTTGGAGCCCTGATTTAATTAAAAGTCAAAATCCCCGGTTTTGCCTAGGCGCTCGCTTGCCTCATCCTGTGATAATCTTGCCCGACCCGCTTGCAAGACGTGTCTGTATCAGCGGATCATGTCCAAAATAAAGAATATTTTGTCATTTCTTGTAATCTGTTGCCAATAAACCAGGCCGACAGTCTGGAAGTGCGGCAGGCCCGATAATTTACATGGTTCGCCGGGTTCGTGGGCCTTGTCCCCGGGTATCGCGTGGCGGACGTCGGCTGGCAGATTGGGGGGCTCGTTGGAAAACGTAGCCATGATATAATTCAGGTAAGGCAACTTATAACACCACCAGCTATTCCGGTGTATAGAACCGGTGTTTAGAATTGGAAGGTTCATGGCCATGAAAACACCCAGGAACAACGCCAGAACCAGGCACAAGGCAATGGCGGCTGATCACTCATCATTTACCCTGCCGCGGCAGTCACAACCACAGAATAATATGGCAGATCAGCCTCCTCATCCTGCCGCGCAGGTTAATAAGGCTCACCAGGTCCGGTACAGGACAACGTTATTTCAGCCCCGCCTGGCTAAGCGGCCGGCCAGCCAATCACACCGGCTGTCGATTTTCGGTATCCTGATGCTGGTCATGACGGCCTTGATCCTGGTCCCCCTGACGGTGGCTTCCCTTTATTTTTACAGTGGACTGTCACGTAATTTGCGCCATGAGGCTGAGACCTATCTCAACAGCTTCATCACCATGATCAATGAAAGCCTGGAACGGCGCCTGAACAGCATTGATAACACCAGCATGGTTCTGCTTTCGAATCGCGAACTGCGTGATCTGCTGACTGACGATACGCAACCGATGTCCTTGCGGGCCGGCCGGATGGCTGAACTGCTCAAGTACCAGCTTTTTTTCAATTATTCCTGGGACGAGCGACTGATCAGGCAGATCTATGTCTGCCGCAATGCCCTGACCTTCTTTGAATCACCGGAGGTATTTTTCCAGGCGGAACAGTCGGCCGAGGTCGTCCGCCAGTTTTATCGCAAGACTGATGACCTCGCGGTTGACAAATACCTGATCCCGCCGACCGAAAACGATCCCTCAATCGTCTATTTTCGCAATATCAATGACATCAACACCACCAAGAATATCGGCCGTCTGTACATCCGCATCGATCCGGCCCGGCTGAATGACTACGGCAGCCAGCTGCGGTATCAAAAGGCGATTGTCATGACGATTAATGAGACGGGGACAATTTTCTCCCATACTGATCCGGCGCGCGTTGGCCAGATGGCCGACCCGTCGCTCTACCAGCTGCGTGATGCCCAGAATCTGGCAGAATTGGCCATGAACGGCCAGATTTACCTGGTGTGGTCGCGCCATCTGGCGGCTTACGGACTTTATTCGATCGTGGCGGTCCCCAAGGCCGAGGCTTTTGCCGGGCTCTACCGGGCCGTCCAGCTGGCCATCCCGCTGCTGGTCCTGACCCTGGCTGCCAGCCTGCTCTTATCCGGCCTGCTGGCCCGCTACCTGACCCGCCACACCCGCTCAGTAATTGCCAGTATGGAACTGATTCGCCAGGGCCACTTCGACGAGCGGATGCCCCGCCAGCGTTTCCAGGAATTCGATGAGCTGGCCGGCGTCTTCAATCACATGGCCGGAGAAGTCGATCACCTGATTCATGAGGTCTACGAGAAGCAGCTGCTGCTGCGTGAAGCTGAGCTGAAAGCCCTGCAGACCCAGATCAATCCGCATTTTCTGTTTAATGTGCTGGAAACAATCAGCTGGCAGGCCCGGATGAACCAGGATGAAGCCGTCCAGTCCATGATCGGCTCACTGGCCCAGCTGCTGCGGGCCGGCCTGTCCTGGAGTTGCAGTGAAACGATTCCAGTTGCCCAGGAGCTCACCTATATCCGTTTTTATCTGGACTTGCAGAAAATCCGTTTTGCCGACCGCCTGACGATACACCTGACGCTGGCTGACGATTCCCTCAACGAGTGGCTGATTCCCCGCCTCGCCCTGATGCCACTGGTGGAAAACGCCTTCATTCACGGTCTGGAACCGAAAAAAGGACCTGGCCTGCTGCAGATCAGCATCTGGGACGAGGGTGACCTGCTCTACTGCCAGGTCAGCGATGACGGAGTCGGCTTTGATCCGCGAACGATCCCGCTGAACGCCCCCGGTCCGGACCGCCAGCAGCCAACAGGTCACACTGGCATTGGTATATTGAATACGCATTACCGGATTCGTCTGCTCTATGGTCCCTTGTACGGGATCCAGCTGCATTCTGAGCCAGGTGTCGGGACCAAGGTTATCCTGGTCCTGCCCAGATCCGGGCCGCAGGCAGCGCCAGAGAGCCGGGACACTGCCGGCAGCGCACCGGTCCCTGCAAGCAAGCCCGATCGTTCACCTGACTGGCGTCCCTGATCGCACACCTGTCTGTGCAGGAGGTTATCCCGATGGTTCCATATCGTGTTCTGATTGTTGATGACGAGGCCATTATCCGCAAGGGCCTGATCCAGTTTATTGACTGGCAGCAAGCCGGGTGTCAGGTCATCGCTGAAGCAGGCGATGGCGATGAAGCCTGGATTAAGATCCTTCAGATCCGCCCGGATATCGTGATAGCGGATATCCGCATGCCCGGGCTCGACGGACTGGAACTGGCCCGCCGGGTCAGCCAGCTCGGACCGGGTACCCAGGTCATCCTGCTGACTGGTTACGCTGATTTCCAGTATGCCCAGTTGGCCATCCGCTACCAGGTTGTTGATTTCCTGCTCAAACCAACCCAGCCAGCCATGGTCCTGGCTGCCGTGGCCCGGGCGGTCAGGCAGCTCCAGCTAGTCTCTGAACACCAGAACCTGGCCCTTTCCCTGGCTGCCAAATGCCAGGCGTATGACCAGCTGCGACTGGAGAAGTGCCTGCTGGGCCTGATAACCGACCAGACTTGCTGCGAGCAGGAGTTGTCCGGCCTGCTCGAGCATCGCTATCAGGGCTTTTACCTGCTCATGCTGGAAGCCTGGCCATTATCGGACAGCGGTGAGCGGGGTGACCCATCGGACGGTGCTGGCGAATCGGGTGGCAAGCCTGAGCGTTCAGGTCTGCTGCACCTGGTGAACCAGTCTTTTGCCGATTACCAGCATGATGTCGTGGCCTTGCGCGACAATCAGCTGGTCGTTATTGTCAATTTGGGTGATTATCAGCTTGAACAACTGCAGGCCATGATGGAAACCAGCCAGGACATGGTCAATCTGGCCAGTGGATTTCTCGGCCTTTGCCTGAATATTGGCCTGAGTCATTTTCATGATCACTGGTCACAGATCGGCCTGGCCAGCCGTGAGGCTGCCGATGCCCTGGCTTTTGCCAATGGTGCTGCCCAGGCCGGTTCTGTCAACCCGCCGCGCACGGCGGCTGCCCAATCACTCGATCCGGTCCCGCTGCAGGCCACGATCCAGGATATCCTCGGCCATATCCGCGAAGGGGAAACTTCGTTGGCTGAATCCAGGCTGGATGCCTGGTTTCAGGTCATGCAGACCAGCGCCGTGCCCCTGGACGGGATCAAGGAAGCCTGTATCCTGCTGACATCCCTGTGCGCCAGCCATCTGGCGAATTTCAACCTGTCTCTGGGCGATCTGGGGGCATCCAGCCAGCAGATATTTACCCGCCTGCTCAACGCTGCCAGTCTGCACGCCCTGCAGGACATCCTGCAACCGTCTGTCGTGGCGGCCGCCAACCTGCTTAAATTTGAAAATCGCGGCTCAAACTCGATCGTGGTCAAGGCCATGAACTACCTCAATGAGCATTACGCTGAACCGATCAGCCTGCGCCAGCTGGCTGACCATGTCCATGTCAGCCCGAGTTACCTCTCCCGCCTTTTCCACCGCCAGACCGGCCAGACGATCGTGGAGGTCAGCAAGCGAATCCGGCTGGACCAGGCCTGTCAGCTGCTGCGCACGACTGAATTGAAACATTATGAAATAGCCGAACGCGTCGGCATCGATGACCCGGCTTATTTTGCCCAGCTTTTCCGCAAGCATACCGGACTGAGCCCCAGTGAGTATCGCCAGCGCAATACCCCGCGGACCTGACGCGGGGCCGGTACCGTTCGCCCGGGCGGATTTGGCCACAAGATCCTGTTGGGAGATTGACTCATTTTTTGACAAGAGATTAATCATGATGCAACGCTGCCTGATTCCGGCAATCATTATTGTCCGTTTGACTGATTCTTTGACAGGAATGACTTCTTGCTTTGTTCCTCTTGTCAAAATCTTGCGGGTAACTTTACCATGAAATCATGGTGTTGGAGCCACCATATGCCTGTATCCACCATTAGTCTGTAAAAAATGAGAGGAGCATGGATCGTGAAAAGCAGCATACGAAAAATTTTCAGTCTGTTTGTAGTCATTGCCATTGTGTTCAGTCTCATGTCAACGCTGTCTTTTGCCACCGTACAGATTGACCAGTCTTATGCAATTAAAAACAAAGGCGTAACCAACATTTACCGTGAACTGCTGGCCCTGCCCAACCTGGGCAACGTCATGTATATGGGTGCCCATCCGGATGATGAAAGCAATGCATTCCTCGCCAACCTGACTTGGGGATTCAAGGTCAACGGCTCTTATGTCGTCTCCAACTGGGGTGAAGGTGGCGACAACTGGATCGGCCAGGAACTATACGGCGCGCTGGGCGTGATCCGCTCCCAGGAGCTCAAGTCAGCCCGTATGTTTGACGGTACCACCCAGTATTATATCGGAGCCTATGACTTTGGTTATTCGGTCTCCCTGGCCGAATCACTGATTGACAACAACCCGCTGTCCGCGACCTATGCCAAGGCCGGCAACTGGTCATGGCAGATTTATGCCTATAACCTGGCCCGCCTGATCCGGCTTGACCGCCCGGATGTCTTTATCAGCGGTCACTGGGGCTATGGCGGCCATGGCCAGCATCAGGCTAATGGTTACATCGCCAACAAGGCCTATGAACTGGCCGGCGACCCGACCTACGTCATCACTGACTACGACGGCAATCCGCTGCCAGCCTGGCAACCGAAAAAGCTCTATGCCTCGGCAACCGCAACCTATAATCGCAATCCCGATGGCTCGACCAGCGGCGCGCCAGCTGACAACCTGACCGGGGCGGAGAATCTGGTGATCGATAACGGTACCTATGATAATCTGCTCACCCTGTCCTATGCCGAATGGGGCAACCTGGGCCGTGGCCAGCACAAGTGCCAGAATGTGACTCCGAGTGCCAACAAGGGCGCTTCGACCAGCACCTGGGGCCTGAAAGCCAAGACCGATGATATCGCCCTGACCGATTCAACCACGCTCTTCGGCGGCATCGATATTACCTATAACCGCATCTGGAAAGAGATGCAGCGCTCAGGCAACAAGAAGCTGGTCAAGGCCAAGGTCCTGCCTTTAATCAGCACAGTCGACCGCCTGATCGACAATTACACCTTCCTGAAGCCGCTCAAGATCGAAAGCGACCTGGCAACCGCCATGAAGCAGGTCAAGTCGATCGAAAAGCTGATCAAGGGTAATTCCTTCAATAACGAAGCAGCCGTCCAGGACGGCACCACCCAGCGCTGGCTGGATCTGATCAAGACCCGGCTCGGGACCATCGCCCGCATGATTTACGGCGTCGATGTAGACATTTCTTCCAATGATACCGACATCACCCCCGGCCAGCAGGCTACCATCACTGCCACCGCCTGGGTCCGCACGGCTGGTGCCCAGAGCAAGGTTACCTTCCCGACCACCGCCATGGCAGATGGCAAACCGACCGTGATCACCGTCCCGGATGGCTGGACTGTTGAGGGAACCGATCCGGTTGACGTTACCCAGGGTGACATCGTGGTTGCCAAGCGCTATGTTTACAAGGTGACTGTTCCGGATACTTTCAAGGACTACACAGGTCCGTTCAATGCGCCTTATGACGAATACATGCCCTCGCGCAATGCCAACTTCCCATACGGCAGCCTCAGTGGCGATCCGGCTAACTGGAACAGTGAAACCAATCGTGCTGATGAAAGCCAGATCAACCTGGGCCTGACAACGGTCGTCAACGATCCGTACAGCCACGCGCCGATTGCCGCCACTGTACCGTTCGTGGCCAAGAGTCAGCAGTATTCACTTGAGAAAGAGCCCGACCTGCGGGTTGTACCCAAGATCTCCCTGCTGATCAAGAACGAGAATGCGATGCTCAAGAAGAGTGGCAGCGAACAGACCTCCAAGGTCGAGGTTGTTGTCAAGAATAACATGACCACGGCTGCCAATGATATTCTTCTCACCGCAGCAGCCGAGGGCTGGACCAGCGATAGCCAGACCCTGAGCATTGCCAGCCAGGGCGGCGAGCAGACCGTTATCCTCAACCTGACCGTGCCGGCCGGATTTGAGGGCAGCAAACAGGTCCAGGTCACCGGCCAGCTTGGCAGCGAAATCTTCAATGAAGGCTTCCAGGTCATTAACTACAACCATATCGACGCCAAGAATTTCTACCGGGCCTCGATCCAGAATCTGACTGTGGCCGACTTTGCGGTCGCCGATGGCCTGAAGATCGGTTATGTGGTTACGGGCAAGGATGACTTCGTCGTCGACCTGATCCGCCTGATGTACAATGATCCGAACGAAGGCATCAACAATGTAACAAAACTGACTCCGGCTGACCTGACCAATGGTGCCACGCTCAAGGGGTTGTATGACACCATCGTGGTCGGCAAGATGGCCTGGAGCTCGATCCCGGCTATCCAGACCAAGGTTCAGGTCCTGGTCGACTTCGCCAATGCCGGCGGCAACCTGGTCGTCCATTATCAGAATGCCCGCGTCAGCAACAACATGCCGCTGGCCCCGACACCGTTCCCGCTTGGCGGCACCAATATCAATAATGAAAAGGCTGCTGTCATGATGAATTTCGGCACGGCTGCGGAAATCGCCGCCAATGATTTCTACTATGGCATCGACCTCGGCCTGACCGGCAGCGGACCGTTCGAATCAACCTCGACAGTCTGGAATGGCTGGAAGCAGCAGCGGACGGAATGGACGGCTGGCCGTACCGCTGATCCGGCTGGCGAACTGACGCCTCTGGGTTACAAGGTCCTCTTCTACGGCAATGATCCCGGTGATACTTCGACAGGCCGCCCGGCTGTCCTGTATATGCCGATGAGCAACGGCGGCAGCTATACTTATAGCTCAGTTGTCTGGGAGCGCCAGCTCATGGACCTCGTGCCCGGCTCCTATAAGCTCTATTCCAACCTGCTGAGCATGGGTAATCGCTGATTAGCAAGGTCGTGACCTGGCAACCGGGAATCTTTTGAGCCGGATCCATTCGCGATTTGGCAGCTGAAGTGAACCTGAGCCAGATCAGCAATCGTAAATTCTGGCAACTGAATTGACCATCTGCCTACTCTGTCCCAGTTACATCACACTGCCTGTCAACCTCTGAAACAAGAAGGTCCCGGCCATAACGCCGGGACCTTTATATGTGTTCAGAAAAGAAAATCCCGGTCAGGACGCCGGGACTTTCGACTTTCATATTCTGCTAAAAGACAAGATCCCGGTCAGGACGCCGGGATCTTTTTATTGGTGTTCAGCTGAAATTCTCGTGGCGACATCTGTCGATAGCGCCGAAACAGGACAGAAAAATAAGCAGGATCCTGGATACCGACCTCCCAGGCAACTTCTTTCATTAAACGATGGGGATCGGCGAGCAGGACGCAGGCCCGCTCAATCCGATAACGGGCAATCGCCTCGGTGATGGTGATTCCGTTGAGCCGGTGATAGAGACGGCTCAGGTAGCTTTCATTCATGTGCACATGATTGGCAATCACTGACAAGCTGACTTTCTGCTGGTAATGATTGGCAATATACGCATCAACCGCCTGAATGACCAGATGATCCGGGCTGCGTTGCTGCCGGGTCAGGGCCAGCGCAGTCTCGGCCAGCAAGTCGTACATCGCAGCCAGAACAGTCAGATCAGCCGGATCCGTCTCCGCCTGCAGCAAATCCCGGGCCCGGGACTTGAAATCGGACAGACATTCAACCGTGCCGTCCGATTGTAAGGGCCATTGATCCGCTGATTTTAATATGCATCGTTCCATCTGCCAGGCTTTTAGCATGATCAAACCTCTTTCGAAACTGCAAAACAGGTCGCTTCAGATGCTGTTATTCTTGCCTGGCAATTTGCTGACCAGGGCATGGGATACGCTGTCAGGATCAGTAAACCATAGAAACAGAAAGATCAAATAGCCAAAATGTTGTCATTCTTACAGTTTATTTTGCCAAAAATGATTCCGCGCCGAGCTGCTTGCAGAATGTTAGCGATCCAGTCTATAGTCAAATTGTCCTTTCTTGTAAAATTTTGCACGTCCGAGTCCCCGCACCGGGGGCTGCATGACAGGATCAGCGCCAGACGGCGGCGGGAACTTCGATCGGGATCGGGGCAGTCTTGCCGTCGACTGATGAAATTTCAAAGGCCTGGGATGGCTTTTGCTCCTGGTAGCGCCGGCGCAGGTCGATCCTGGCCCAGTCGCTGGGCGGAATCATGATGTGCCAGGCTACATGCATTTCCCATTCGTCAGAAAAGAACAGATAGTGTGATACAACCAGCCATTGCGGGCTGACCATCGTTCCGGTCCACCGGGTCTGGGCCGTGATCCCCAGGTCGGGCCGTTTCGCAGCCAGATAAGCGATAAACCGGGCTTGCAGTTCGCTGGCGTAGGTTTGGCGGTCGTCTTCTCCCTCAATAACGTCAAAAGAGACCTGCTTCTGATCGGTCGCACGGCCAAGCTGCCCGATAAAGGTCACAGTCAGGGTTCGACCCACGCTGGCGGCTTCCGGCCGGACGATGATTTCAGCGACCGGTCCATCCTGCATATTGCCATTGCGGACTGCAATCGTGGCCCCCTCAACCGTTGCCGAAATCCTGGCCGGATCAGCCAGTGGCTGACTGACACCGTTCAGGGTGACGAGGAAACAGCATCGCTGTCCGGCTATGGCGAAGCCGTTCAGCTGTTGCGGCACGATCTCCATGCTGAATGAGCCCGGTTGTGCAGAAGTTGGTGGGGTAGATGATTGAGTCGTAGAAGGCGAGGTCCGGGTCGTGACGGACTCAGTCGCGGTCGTGGTGGCCTGGGTCGATCCGGACGAAGCGGTGGTAGTCATGCTGGTAGTTGTGACTGGTGTACAGCCCGCGACCAGCGCGGTAACCAGACAGATAATCAGAAATAATCTGGCCTTATGAGAAATAGCAGACATCTGGACACCTTCTTTCAAATCGTGCCGACAGGTGGATGATCCGGTTTCTGGCATCTGGTATCTGGTATCTGGCATCTGGTATCTGGCATCTGGTATCTGGCATCTGGTATCTGG
>CAYVHB010000024.1:31616-47775 GCA_964450865.1 uncultured Oscillospiraceae bacterium
ATCTGGTATCTGGCATCTGGTATCTGGCATCTGGTATCTGGCATCTGGTATCTGGTATCCGGCATCTTGTATCCGGCATCTGGCATCTGGCGCCGGAGCATGGCACCAGATACCTGCTACTTACTATTATTATCTCACATTTATCCTGATCAGCGGTATAATATTGATTAGACCGGCAGCCATCGAAAGCTTGGCAATCAGGCAGCGGGGGGAATCTGGCATGGCTCGTACTTGTTTTCAATGTCATGAATGGATCGCTGATGATGCGAGATTCTGCACGTTTTGTGGTGCAGATCAGTCCCTGCCGCAGCCTGTCGACCAGGCTGACCTTTACTGTACGAATTGTGGTGCGGCCATTCCGGAGCGGAATCAATTCTGTACACAATGTGGTGCGCCTGTTCACGAAGAGTCAGACATACCGCCGGCAGCTGTCGCAGCACCACCCCCGCCGCCACCCGTGTACACGGCCCCGCCGCCGGCGTTTGTGCCACCGTCACCCCGGCAGCCAGCTCCTCCACCCGGCCCCCGATCCACGAAAAAGTACTGGTTCATCGGTCTTGCCGGTTTCCTGGCCCTGCTGATCGCCATTTATGCGATCCTGCAAAGTGCCTGGTTTGACAGACTGCGCAATGGCCAGAATGGCACATCTGCCGGCACCACCACGGCCAGCGGCTGGGAACAAGGCAAAACGGCTGCCATTGATATCGTCTTCACCGATCAGGACTATACGGCCGCCGAACCGGTGACGGCAACCGTCAGCCCCGGACAGACAGCTGTCGAACTGACCGTTACGACCCCGCCCGGCCAAACCGGCGGCTCTGGCGCGACTGGCCGCACCAGCCTCGTCGCTGTCGACTTCGGTACGGCCAATATCAGCGCAGACAGCACGCTATCAGTCCGGGCCCTGGCACCCAGAACGGATCGCCGGCTTGGCCTGACCGCGCAGCTGTACGACTTTTCGCTGAGTGCGGCCGGCAGCCAGATAAGCGAATTTGCCACCACCGTCCAGATCACCCTGCCGTGTCCGGCCGAAGCTGATGAAATTGCCTATCTGCAATATTATCAGGCCGAGGACCAGGCCTGGCAGCTGATCCCCTGTACGCGCGACAACAGTGCCGGTACCATATCCTGCCAGATCAGCCATTTCAGCGGCATTGCTGTTTTTACGGCCGATGGTTCGACCCTGCACCAGATCCCTGGCAGTATTTTCTCCTATGTCGGTGATTATCAGGGGCCGACGACTCCTGTGATGGTCACTGACACCGACATGGATCGCTACCTGGCTACGATCAGCACCGATCAGCTGGCCAGGCTGCTGCGCTTTGCCAAGATCCCGGCCGATGACGAGATCGCGGCCGCTCTTGCCCTCGCCAACAACATCTCCTCCGGGGTTGATGTAGTGGTCGATACAGATATGGCCGCCACGAAGCTGAGCAAGATCCTGTCCGGCGAGACGATGGCCAGGGTCAATCCGGTCCTGACCAAATTCGGGGCGGCGCTGGTCATGGGCCGGATCTGCTACCAGCTCAACAAGGGTGTCAATCCCGCAACGGTTGTCAAGGACAACGCCTTCAACATTGTCGAATCAGCATTTGGCCTGGCGGCCCTCTACACCGGCGCGGCGCCACTGGCGTTTGCCGCGACCGCCGTCTTTGTTTCCGGCGTAATCTATGACCAGATAAAAGAGCCCCTGGCCCCGTCAGCCTGGAATGAATATACCTACTACTATTACAATCGTAACGGCGTGCTCTTCAATACCGATACCCTGGAGGTGGGTGCCGAATATTATGCCCGGCCCAATGAGTTGCTCCTTGATGCCGGCGGTCCCAATACCGCCAGGGCCATCGACGCCATTTACAAGCAGCATGGCAAAGATCCCCAGGCCTTGAACCAGGCCCTGGCAGCGTTTATCAATGCTTATGTCGGGCGGTTCTGGCAAGATCCCAACATCCGGCATGATGTTTATTATCAGTCCATGCTGCTGAGCCTGGGGGCGGCGAATACAATGACGGCACCGGAAAAATATGACCCTCCCACGGATGCCGAAATCAAGGCCTGGCAGGCCAATTTCCGCCGCGAGCTGCTCGGCGCCCTGCAACCGGTTTTTAAAGCCTATATGCAAAGGACTTTCAACGACCTGAAGCAGGCCCTGCTGGACGATATCACGAAAAACATGCTGCCGCTGCTCAATACCATTGTGACCTTCGAAATCGTCGATCCGACGCCGGGCATAAAAACCTTTGACCAGTCTGTTTATGCAAAATATCCGGACTACACGATCATGTTCGGCGATCCGGTCTTCACGGGCTTTAATCCGGGCGGTCTTGACTATTCAAAGCCGGAGGATCATATTTTCAGGGCGCAGAAGAACAGCAACCAGGTTTATGCCTGCAGTCTTTATGCTTACATGGCGCAGGGGATGCCGGATACGATTGACCTGATCCCGCAGGCAACCCGGCAGGAAATCATCACCGTGCCGTTCAAGCTGAGTCTGCCGGTGACTGTCATCACGCTGGAGGCGCGGCCGGCTGACGAATCGTCGGCAACGACCCGGCAGGCCAGAGGGGTCTGGCAGCTGCAGGCAACCCGGCATAGTGACCTGCAGAAAATGATTGATTACAATGCACTTTCCAATCAGATCACGGTCAGTGGCTCAGAACAGAGCCTGACCATCACCAATAAGGAGCTGCACTACCAGAAATCCGTGACGGTCCGGCATCGCTTCACTGCGCCGCCGGCTGTCCTGGTCCCGGACGAAACGGCAACCGTCGATGTCGCCGCCGAGCTGCTGGCCAGCGATAAACTATTTGATTACTTTCAGGCCGGCACAGTCCTGCTGATGGATCTCAAGACCGCGTCGGATACGAGCTATGGCTGGGGTGGCTATGGCGAGAGTGGTGGAGCCTGGATCAGATACAGCTACAGTGGCGGAGCCTGGAGCGGTTATGATCATGGAGAACTGACCGCAGGCCTGACCAGCTCGCTCAATACGCTGACAATCAAGGCCCCACCCGCTCCGGCTGCCACGGATGGCTATGATACCTTTGTCATTACCTTGCGTGCGACCCAGAATGAGATCTTTTCCTATGACACATACTACATTTATCAATTCGTGCCACAATAATCGTGCCTGGCATTGTACAACATGATTCGTGCGGGCCATTGGCCATCGTGCCATATCGCTGGCAATGAAGCACTGGGCCCTGGCAACTGCCCTGGCCATTGTAAAAAAACAAGAAAAGTGCAATTTTTGCATGTTGTTTTAGATTCAATTTAGAAAGAATTTCGTATATACTGTTACCGGATTTATGAATCAGCCTGAAAAACCGGCAATTTCGCGAACAGCAGCTGCAGTTGTGGTGGCCCCGGTCCGTGACCTCCGGTGGCAGCACACAATTGCCAGCTGAATCGCCTGATATAACTGACCTTGGCATCAGCCGATTGACAGTATAGAGTCCAGCATGGATTTTTAAAGGACAGCCAGACCTCAACAGAATTTGCCAGATGACCTCGTTCCTATGCTGTGATACGCGCCTCATTTATCCGGCCCTGATATCATTTCGATCCAGATTTAGGTGGCAGAATCAATGGGGGTTTATCATGCCAGAATTTGGAAATAACAATAACCAGGACCCGACTATAATCAAGAAGATCATGGAGTCTCATCAGATGAGTCCGGCCGCCTTTTCCCGGATGTCCATAGAAGAGCTGGCAGCAGAGATCAGTATCTATCACCAGGAGCTGATTTTTCAAAATGACGAGCTGATGCGCAAGAACCAGGAACTCGAAAGCATCCGCAGCAGCCTGCAGGAATCCCAGGAACAGTACCAGGCTCTCTTTGACGAAGCGCCTGTCGGCTATATCATCCTTGACGAGAATGCCAGGATCCGGGCTGTCAACCAGGCCTGCCTGGCCTTGTTGCGTGGCGAGCCCCAGGCAAGCGATCCGGCCAGGCTGCTTGGCACCGACTTTACGGCCCTGGTCCATCCTGACGACCAGGATGCATTTTACTATAGCCTGCTGCACATCCAGCGGCAGGGCCACAGCACGATCAGCGAGCTCCGCCTGCTGGTCGGGGGCAAGACCATCAGCGTGGCTTTCTTCAGCAATCGGCAGGTTGGTGATCAGAACAGCCCCTATACCATCCGGTCAGCCCTGATCGACCTGACAGCCAGCAAGCAGGCAGCTGTAGCGATGAATGAAATGGCCCGGCGCTATGACCTGGCCCTGGAAGGGGCCGAGGCCGGGATCTGGGACTACAACCTGATGACCGGCGCGGTATATTATTCACCGCTTTACAAACGCATTCTCGGCTATGAGGACTGGGAATTTGCCAATCATTATGACAGCTGGAGAAATGCCTGGCATCCGGATGATGCCGTTAGAATCCAGCAGACCATGGATGATTATCTCCATGGCCGGACCGAAAAGTATGAATTGACGCACCGTCTGCGCCACAAGGACGGGACATACCGCTGGATCAATGCCCGCGGTGGCGCCCTGGCTGATGCAACCGGCCGCAAGTATCGCTTTGTCGGCACGATCAGCGACGTCACCGACTTGATCCGTGACCGCAACCAGCTGGCCGAGCTGCAGCGTTTCTTCACGATCAGTCCCAACCTGAACGCGATTCTCGACCAGGATGGCACAATCCGGCAGTATAATCAGGCTTGGCTCGTCAGCCTTGGTTACTGTGATGCCGATATGCGGCAGATCTCACTGGAGCAGCTGATCCATCCGCAGGATCGCCAGATGGCAGTAGAAAAGGTAACCCAACTAGTCAATAACAGCCCGATTGCCCCTATTACTGTTCGCTTCCAGGCCAGGGACGGCACGTACCGGCTGATTGAATGGTATTTGCAGTCAGCTGAAAACTGGATCTATGCGACGGGCATTGACATAACAGACAAGGTCAGGATGCAGGCAATCGCGGACCAGCAGCAGAAGAAACTGCAAGAACGCAACCAGCTGATTGAAACGATCCTCGAGCATGCCCCGATGGCCATCTGGATGTCCGGGGACCAGCCCGCTTCTATCTTCATGAACCGCTTTGCCCAGGAACACTTCATGCTATCTGCCGCAGAAATGGCGGTCTGTCATCAGACAGACCTGGTGGCCGAGGCTGATCATGAACCGCAATACTTCGAAGAGACCGTTACGTTCACTGACCAGCAATTGCACACGCTGACAACAGTCAAGCAGCGTCTGGAGAATTCTGACGGACGGTTGATCGGCGTCCTGGGCCTGGGCCTTGATATAACAGAACGCAAACGGGCCGAAGCTGCACTGCGTGAGGAACGTGAACTCCTGCAAACCACGCTGAATGCCCTGCAGGAAGGCATCATTGTGACCGATATTAAGGGCGTCATCACCATGATGAACCCCCTGGCTTCGCGCTACACAGGCTGGAGCAAGGAGGAAGCTTGCGGCCAGCCGCTGTCCAGCGTGTTCCGCACCATCAATATCAAGACCAGGGAAGCCGGTCGCAACCCGGCCATGCTGGTACTCCAGCACGGCCAGAGCTTTGATTCCATCAGGAATATCAGCCTGATCAGCAGGGATGGCCTGGAAATTTACATCTCCGGCAATGCAATCGCCATCCATGATGAAACGGGCAGCATATCCGGGGTCGTGATCTCCTTCAAAGACGTAACGCGGGAATATGAACAGGAAAAGGAAATCGAAGGATTCCTCAATGTCAATCTGGACCTGCTCTGTGTCTCTAACCTGGATGGGCAATTCATCAAGGTCAACCAGAAGTTTGAAGAGGTACTCGGCTACACGACCGCGGAAATCAGCTATCAGTATTTTACAGATTATATCCATCCGGAAGACATCCAGGCTACACAAGGCACGATGGAAGTCCTCGCCGGTGGTGGAACGATTGCAGGCTTCGTTAATCGCTATCGCTGCAAGGACGGAACGTATAAGTACATCGAATGGCGCAGCCAGCCGGGCAGCGGCCGCTATATCTATTCATCGGCCCGGGATGTGACAGCCAGGACCGAGCGGGAAAATGAAATCCTCTACTTAAGCTATCATGATTCATTGACCGGTCTCCATAATCGCCGTTTTATGGTCGAGGAATTCAAGCGTCTCGATAATCCGGCCAACTTGCCAATCTCAATCATCATCGGTGATGTCAACCGGCTCAAGCTGGTCAATGATACACTCGGTCACGAAAAAGGGGATGAACTGCTGATCCTGGCCGCCCGGACGATCCAGGCCGGCTGCCGCCCTGGCGACCAGATCGCCCGCTGGGGGGGTGATGAATTTATCATTGGCCTGCCCCGAACGGGTGCTGACGAAGCTGCCCGGATCATCGCCAGGATCGAAACGCTGTGCCAGGGCCGGTTGATCGATTCATATCCGCTGAGCATTTCCCTTGGGTACGCAACGAAGACGTCCTCCGGGGAAACAATAAACGAGACACTGCGCCGCGCCGACACCTTGATGTACCAGAATAAACACAGCCAGCTGACGGAGTCCGAACAGCAATGAACCAGCCGGGCCCGGCGTGATATTTTTTGCCAGAACAGACATAATCAGCTGACGGAGTCATCCTTCGCGCAGCCAGTCCTGAACGGCGGCAGGAGCAATCAGGGGCCTTGACTGATTCTGGACGCTTTGCGCGATGCGGTTCCTGTATCATCGGTGAATGAACGGGGATCTTCAGGGATTCGGAGGTACAGTATGGCCCGGCAAACAGCAACCTCGCGATATGTGTTGCCAGACTACTGGAGCCGCGATCCGGCCAGTCTGCTGAATGAACTGGGCAGTACACCGGATGGCCTGGGCCAGGCTGCAGCCAGTGAACGGCTTGACCAGGCTGGTCCCAATCTGATCAGGCCACATCGTCGCGAGACGGCGCTGCGTTCCTATCTGTCCCAGCTGATGAGCCCGCTGGTCCTGATCCTGGTTTTTGCGGCGCTCGTGTCGGCGATTGCCAGTGAGTGGACGGATACGATCATCGTGATCACTATTGTCCTCGCCAGTTCGACCCTTGGCTTTATCCAGGAATATTCAGCAGGCAAAGCCGTGGAGAAATTGCGGGCCCAGGTCACGATCAAGGCCAGCGTCCTGCGCGATGGTCAGCCGGCACTGATCCGATCCGACGAGATTGTGCCCGGTGATGTCGTCCTGCTGGCAGCCGGCAGCCTGATTCCTGCTGACGGCGTTGTTCTGGAGGCCAATCACTTCTTTGTCAATCAGGGTATTTTCACCGGTGAAAGTTTCCCGGTCGAGAAAAGAGCCGGGCCGGTGGCGGTACAGGCTGACCTGCCGGGCCGGACCAATGTCGTGCTGACTGGTACGAATGTGCGCAGCGGCACGGCACGGGTGCTGATCGTCCAGACCGGCCCAGGCACGGAATTTGGCCGGATCGCGGAACGCCTGACCCTGCGGCCGCCCATGACCGAATTTGAACATGGGATTCACCAGTTTGGCAATCTGCTCACCCGGATCATGCTGGTCCTGGTGGCGCTCGTCTATGTCATCAATACCATTCTGGCCAGGCCGGCCATCGATTCGCTGCTGTTTGCCATCGCCCTGGCCGTCGGCCTGGCGCCTGAACTGCTGCCGGCGATCATCAGCATCAGCCTGGCCAAAGGCGCCCAGGACATGGCCCGCTGCGGGGTCATTGTCCGCCGCCTGAATTCGATCGAGAATCTGGGCAGCATGGATACGCTCTGCACGGACAAGACCGGTACGATTACCGAGGGCATCGTCCACCTCGAAGGCGCCTATGATTGGCATGGCCAGCCATCGCCGGTCACCCTGCAATGGGCTTATCTGAATGCCGCCCTGCAGACCGGCTTAAGCAATCCGCTCGACGAGGCAATCCTCGCCCGGTCTTTGCAGAATCCTGGCCAGGATAGCCAGTCATCGGAAGACCGCGCACCGGGTACCAGCTTGCCGGGCGATCAGCGGCCTGAAGTCCGGATAACCGATGCCCACATACCCGGAACCCGGGCTCCGGGCGATCAGCGATGCGCAAACCGGCTATTAGCCGGCCAGCCATTCCCCGATCTCGCCGCCTTCACCAAATTGGGGGAAATTCCCTATGATTTCGTGCGCAAACGCCTGAGCGTGGTCGTGGCCACCGATTCGGATCCGCAGTCTTCACCGCTGCTGATTACCAAGGGCGCGCTCGAAAATATCCTGGCCGTGTGCAATTATGTCAACATTGATTACGGCCATAATGGTGACATCTTTACCGGCAATACCGAACCCCTGGGTCCCGCTCACAAGGCGGCGATTGAGGCTCATTACACAACCTGGAGCGAGCAGGGCTATCGCGTACTCGGCGTGGCGGTCCGCCGCATCGCACGCCGGGCAGCCTACGCCGTCGAAACAGACGAGTGTGCGATGATTTTCATGGGTTTCCTGTTGTTTTTCGACCCGCCGCGCGCTGATGCGCGCCAGACTATCGACGCGCTGGCCCAGCAGGGCGTACAGGTCAAAATCATCACCGGTGATAATCATCTGGTGGCCCGGCATGTCGCCCAGACCCTGGGGCTGCCCGCTGACAGCATCTTGCCCGCCAGTCAGTTGCACGAGCTGAACGACGAGGCGCTGTGGCATCTGGCTGAGCGCATCTCGATCTTTGCCGAGGTCGACCCCAACCAGAAGGAGCGCATTATCCTTGCCTTGCGCAAGATGGGCCATGTGGTGGGTTATATGGGTGATGGTATCAACGACGCCCCGGCCCTGCATGCCGCCGATATCGGCATCTCGGTTGACCATGCCGTGGACGTGGCCAAGGAAGCAGCGGACTTTGTGCTGCAGCGCCATGACCTGGGCGTCCTGCTGGCCGGTATCCGGGAAGGCCGGCGGACCTTTGCCAATACAACCAAGTACATCTTTACCACGACCAGTGCCAATTTCGGCAACATGGTCAGCATGGCCGGCGCGTCGCTGTTCCTGCCCTTCCTGCCGCTGCTGGCCAAGCAGATCCTGCTGAATAATTTTCTCTCGGATTTCCCGGCTGTCGGCATCTCCAGCGACCGGGTCGATGATGAGATGATCCGCAGGCCGCGCAAGTGGAATATCCGTTTCATCCGCAATTTCATGATTATCTTTGGCCTGGTCAGCTCGATTTTTGACTATGCCACATTCGGCCTGCTGCTGTATGTCGTTCGCGCGACCGAGCAGCAATTCCAGACCGGCTGGTTTATCGAGTCTTTACTGACCGAACTGGTCATCGCCCTCGTCGTGCGCACCCGGCTGCCGTTTTACCGCAGCCGGCCCGGCAAATTGCTGTGGATCGTCACCCTCGTTGTCGGGATCGCAACCCTGGCTATTCCCTACCTGCCGCTCGGTTCGCTCTTTGGCTTTACACCCCTGCCGGCCTGGGTCCTGCTGTCACTCATCGCCATGACCGGACTGTACGTCATGGCCGCCGAGATTGCCAAGAAATTTTTCTATGCCCATGCGAAATGATTGAAATAATCACACCAGTGCGTAAACTGAATCAGAAACGGTATCTCATGTTTCGGGCAATGCCCCCCATGAAATGCCATGCCTGATACCGTGCATAAAAAGGCGCTCCCCGTCCTTCTGGTAAAAGGGCGGAGAACGCCTTGCCAGCTGCTACCAGCGGGCCCGGGAGCCCGGGGGCCTGGGGGGCCTGGGGGCTTAAGCCTTCTTGATCCGGGTCAGCTCGCGGTTGAGGATGAACAGGACCCGCTCGGTGAAGACCTTCGGATACATGGTGGCAACGAGGTCGATACTCATGGTCTTCATCATACCGAACATGGGGCTCTCCATGGTGTTGCTGAGGTATTTGACCAGAATAGCTTCTCCCTCAGGTGTTTCCATGATCTTGGCAAAAGAATCGCGGGTCGAGTAGACGTCGTCGGTGATCTGGATTTCTTCGACGCTGATATCAGCCAGCTCCTCGGGCATCTCGAACCAGTTAGCCACGGCACTGCCGGCTTCTTCTTCCGGCGCCGTGTAACCGGGATTGGGCTCGCTGACGGCATTGAAGCGGGCGGTATCCTCGATGGTCTGGCCATTGGCTTGCGCCACTGCCTTGATCTCATTCCAGCCGGCCTGCAGCGGGACATCGGCGAAGACCAGGACCGGGTCACCATCCTGGCTGGCAAAGGCCTGGCCGTTGACCAGCAGCGTGGCGCTGTTGCAATTGGTGTAGACCTTGATCGCAGCGGTCGAGCCCGGACGGGCGATATACCGCTTGCCGGCGATATGTACGAAAGGCTCGGCCGACCAGTGGGCTTTATACATATAGAACGCGTCCTTGCGAATCTTGCGGTCATAGGTAACGAGGCCCTTGTTGTTGCGGCCCTTGACCCCGCCCTCATCGCGGATATTGGCGCCAAAGTCAAACATATTCCAGCAATAGGTGCTCCACAGGAACGGCCGCGCGGCGAATATTTTCCAGACGATCTCATGATACAGGGCGTGATATTCTTCGGTGTAATCCTTGACCACCGGCGTATCCGTATGATAGCGGATGATGCCCTCGGCCCCGTATTCGGAGATACCCACACTGACCTGGGGATTGGTTTTGTGGTACGAATCAAGCCAGCCGGCGAACTCTTCGGCCTGGCCGACATACCAGCCGTAATACTTGTTATAGCCAACGATATCGGTCATATAATTATATTCATCTGTATCACTGACAAACAGGACATTGGCGAGGGTGGTCAGGCGGGTCGGGTCTTCCTGCTTGGCCAGCGCATGCAGTTCCTTGACCAGGCGCCGGACTTCCGGCCGCTCGCCGCCGATCTGGATCTCATTTTGCACACCCCAGAAACAGATTGAAGGATGATTGAAATTCTGGCGGATCAGTTCGGTCATCTGCAGCTTGGGATTGATACCCTCCAGCTCGGTCGTTGACATCACGGAAATAAAGGGAATCTCCGCCCAGACAACCATTCCTTCCTGGTCACACAGGTCATAGAAATACTGATCATGCTGGTAATGGGCCAGGCGGATTGAGGTGGCACCGACTTCCTTGATCAGGTCCATGTCTTCGCGGTGTTCCTGACGGGTGATGGCCCAGCCCATGTCCATGCGGTCCTGGTGACGGCTGACGCCATTGAGGGCCAGGTGCTCGCCATTGAGGAAAAAGCCGTTTTCGGGATCGACCCGGAAGTAGCGCACGCCAACAGGAATCCGCAGTTCATCCTGTGTGTCATTGAAATTGACGATCGAGGCGACTGCCTGGTAGAGGTAGGGATTGCGGCGGCCATGCCACAGTATGGGCTTATCAATGGTGACGGGCAGTTCGATCACCAGGGTTTCACCGCCGGCGATGGCTACGTCGCGGGCCGCGTAGGTGACGGACCGGCCGGTTGCGTCAAGGATCTCCAGCCACAGCCGGACCTGGGCCGCTGCTTCATTTTCGTTGACCAGTCGGGTGCGGACGGTCAGGCTGGCCTGCGCGGCGGTCACATTTTCCTGCACAATGTAAACACCCTGTGAGCCGTAGTCCATCAGGTCAAAGTGGACGTTCTCGGCGACAATCAGATTGACATCCCGGTAGATGCCGCCGTAAAAAGTGAAGTCGGCTTTCTGCGGATAGACATCATCAAAAATGGTATTGTCGACCTTGACAGCCAGCAGATTATCACCTTCAGCCTTGACCACATCGCTGATATCAAAGCGGAAGGTTGAGAAACCGCCGCGATGCTGGCCAAGATGCTGGCCGTTGACGTACACATCAGTTACACTGTGTGCGCCCTGGAATTCAATGAAGACCCGTTTGCCAGCCTGGGCAGCCGGCAGCCGGAAGGACCGGCGATACCAGCAGGCGCCTTTGTAGTAATCAAAGCCATTGGCGCCGTCGATGGCATTCCAGGTATGCGGGATGCTGACCGGCTCCCAGCCACCATCGGCAAAAAGTACGTCAGCGGCTCCTGCTTCGTCGCGGCGGATAAAGCGCCAGTCCTGATTGAGATTGTAGATTTTTCGCATAATACCATACCTCGATCGATCAATTTGGGGATATTGGAGGAAATGAACCTGGTGTGGAACGGGTTTTTTGCGTGTGGCTTGCACCGGACAGGCGAGGGGTGTTGTCGGGCGACGCCCGACTGCCAGGCCGCAGATCTGGATCTAGCCAGAATGGGGGGTTAATTTCATATTTACAGTTTATCGATGTTCGGTGGCGCTGACAATCGAGGTCGCGTCAATCTGGCGTGACTGATCAATTTATGAATTGATTTGAGCAATATTTGCCAGTCTATAAATCTTGAGATATCAGGAAACAAGCCAACTGAAATGTGGAAATGGCTGCGCAGACTCCAGAGCTAGGGATGACGCGTCAGGCGCAGCAGGACAGTCCAGAGCAGGCAGAAGCCCAGGATACTCAGGCCGGCGATGGTAAACCAGCGTTCAATGCCATAACGTTCAGCAAAAGGGGCTGCGATAAAGAGGCCGACCGGGGTGGCGATCGACAACACGCTGGAAATCAGGGCAAAAATCCGGCCGAGCGTGGCCTGGGAGAAGGCTTCCTCGATAAAACCGTACAAGCCCATGACGGCCAGGTTACCGGCCATTCCGAGCAGGAATGACAGGCCAATAAACAGCAGGTACTGCTCCGGTTTGAGCAGGCTGGAAATCAGCAACAGGGCCCCGCCGGCGATGATACTGCCCATGACCTGCCATTGGCGTTTCTGCCAGTTCCCCTTAAAACCGACCCAGAGCGAGGACAGCAGCAGGCCGGCCCCGAATGATACCACCACCAGACTGGAGTGGGCCGCATTTTTCTGAAAATATTCATGGGTGATCAGGGGAAACAGGGAGCCAATTGGCAGGAAAAACAGAACACCGGCCAATAATGGGCCACTCATATTCAACATCAGGCGATTGCCCAATAATGTCCGCAGACTGCTGCGCAATTCCACAAACGGATTCTGCCAGGCTGTCGGGGCTGCAGGCCGGGGAATCGAAACACGCAGCATAATAGCCGAAGCGACGACCGCACCAGCCAGGTCGAGGAGCAAGGCCAGCGTCAGGCTGCCATAAGCCATCAGCAGTCCGCCGAGCACCGGCCCCAGCATGGCAGTACCGCTGCTGATGAATTGATTCCAGCCCACCAGGCGATCCACGTCCCTGGGGGCGACCAGCAGCGGCAGGGTGGCATTCCAGGCCGGCGAATGGAACACGCCGCCAATTGAACGCAGGGCCAGGACGACCAGGATGAGGCTGACTGGCGGCTGGTCATGGATCAGTAAAACAACAACCAGGACCAGTGAAACGAGACCGATTGCCATATCGGAGAAAATGATGACCGCCTTACGCTGCAGACGGTCGATCCAGGGGCCGACAAACGGGCCGAGCAAAGCCGGCGGCAGGAAACCGGCGCTGCCGGCCACAGCCAGGATGGTCGCGGAACCGGTTGAAACCGTCAGCCACCAGATCAGGGCAAATTGCGCCGCAGCACTGCCGATCAGGGAAAAAGCCTGGCTGCTCATGATCGGTACCAGACGTGTTAAATCCCTGGTCTGTTTTTCCATGAAAAAGACCCCTTCCAGCTGACCATGGCCGGCCCGTCGGCTGACCGACGGGCCTCTCTCCATTCGATGGTAGCACGCTGAAGGGGTATTCGTCCAGACGGGAATCATAGGTGCAAAGCATCAGCCACTGACTGGCCCGGATGCTGACCTTCACGGCTGATGATAGGGCCGGTCATGGTTGCCACAGCAGGCGCAGCTGTTCTGTCCGATGCTTTGTGCTGACACAGCCGGTCCGTTACGGCTGGTACACGGTCAGTGATAGTGAATCGCCTGCTGCTTGCATTTTCTCTCGCACTTCAGGCAGACCAGGCAGTCGGTCTGGCGGATTGTATGCTGGCCGGTCTCTTTGCTGACCGCTTCGGCTGGACAGACTCGCCGGCAGGCGCCGCAATTGTTGCAGCGGTCGGTGGTAATCTGCAGACCGTGCCCAGTTTTGCCGGCGGTCAGGTGCAGCAATGTGCCAAATGGGCACAGATAGCGATGCCAGAACGACTCAGGGAAAAGCAACGTCAGAAAGATGCCCAGGCCAAAGAGAACCGGCAGGACTGGCAGTCGGCGGCCGCTCACCATGCTGAAGACGAAAGCGGCCAGAAACAGTCCCAGTGCCAGATAGCGTACCCAGGCTTTACGCAAGACGGACGGGACCGCCAGGCTCTTGAGCCGCAATTTTTGCCTGATCCAGCTGATGCCGCCCAATACCGTGTTGATGCTGCAGATCCAGCCACAATAAAAACGGCCAAAAAAGATTGAACCGATGATCCCGAACAGGAACAAGCCCATCCAGACCTGGATCTGGCCGCGGATCAGCAAGGCGATAAAGAGAGCCAGAAACAACAGCTGGGTCATGATCTGGATGATCTGGACGGCACGCATGGACAGGCGAAACCGCGGCGGGCGGGCGGCCGGTCCCCGTCCCGGGGCATCTGGGGGCAGTGCTGCCGGTGCCTGGCCGGCCGGCCGGGGATCTGCCGGGTCAGCAGGCACGTTGTCCGGGGCGGCCGGCCCAGAGGCGGGGCGCATTGTACTGGTCATGGCCGGATCCCTCACTTCACCTCAAAGGTCCGGGGATGGGGCGCCTTGACAACAAAGAATTCCAGTACGGCCTCATCCAGATTGTTGACATTCATTTTTGTATGATAGGGGATGTTGATAATATGACCACTCTCATAGCGGTGTACCGGCTGGTCATCCAGCTGCAAGGAAACCGCTCCGCGGACCACGATCATATAGACATGGGCATTGGCAAAATGCTCAGGCAGGCCGGTACCCTGGGGCAAAATCATGTGATTGATCAGGACATGATCATCATCGATCAGCTTCTCAACATTTTTGGTATCATCCTTGGCAAACGGGTAACTTTTTTCCAGCATCTTTTAATCCTCTTTCCTGACGTGATGGGTCATTTCCATTCGCGACGTGTCGTTTACTGACTTATTTGACAGGTTCAAGTATAATAGATGACAAGCGAATTAAAAGTTACCAAGGTAACTAATCAGTCTGGCGTTCAGGGAAATTTCCGGATGGGGGATAATATCATGCAAACCAAGCCTGACAAAGCCAGGCGAGCACCAGGCGGTTCAGGAGCAGACCGGAGTGAGCCGGCCGATGCGCGCGAACAGCTGGTAGCAACCTTGCTGCGTCTGCCACTTTTCCAGGATTTTACCCAGGCTGAACTCGCGGAACTTCTCAGCCAAGCCCGTTACGAGCTGCGAAATTACCAGAAGGATGCAATCATTCACCTGCAAAATGAAACATGCCGGGCACTGGACATTATCCTGTATGGACGGGTGACCGTTCAGCATATTGATGAGCATGGCAGTGTCCTGACAATCGACACGTTCAACGACGGTGACATGATCGGGGCTAACCTGATTTTTGCCCGGCGCAACACCTATCCGATGACCGCCAGCGCAGCCCGCAGAACCAGGATCATGAGCCTTGAAAAGGAACTGATCCTGGCATTCTGCCAGCGAAGCCCGCATTTCCTGACGACGTATCTCAGTGAGGTATCCAACAAAACCATTCTGCTCATCGAAAAAATCAATGCCATCTCGCGCAAGACGATCCGCCAGAGTCTGCTGGATTTCCTGCACCAGGAACAGCTGCGCCAGGGCCGTACGGTCATCCGGCTGCCGATGTCCAAAAAAGAACTGGCCGAGCGGCTGGGGATCCCCCGCTCTTCCCTGGGCCGCGAACTGATCAAGATGCGGCGCGATGGCCTGCTAACTTATGATGCCTGGACGATTACTTGCGTTCAGGCCTGCCTGGATAATGACTTGAATCCGCCTGATCACGGTATAATGTAGGCAAGAGCGGATATCGGTCCGGTCTGTCATTCAGCCGAAAGAGAAGAGTCAGCAAGGGGGGTGCCTTCCATGGCATCACGATCAAGGGCATCACGAAGTCTGTTCCGTGGCAATCATCAGCCGCGCCTGATGGCATTGGATTTTTTCAAGTATGTCGGGCCGGGATTCCTGGTCACGGTCGGGTTTATTGATCCAGGGAACTGGGCCACCAATATCAGTGCCGGCTCACAGTATGGTTATGCGCTGCTGTGGGTTGTCACATTGTCAACCGTTTTTCTGATATTCTTGCAGCACAACGCCGCTCATCTTGGCATCGCCACCGGTCTGTGTCTATCAGAAGCGGCATCGATGCACGTCCGGCCATGGATC
>CAYVHB010000025.1:0-46779 GCA_964450865.1 uncultured Oscillospiraceae bacterium
TACCCCCATAACGGACTTTCACCGTCAAGTGAAGCGCCATGCATGGCGCACATATAAAATCCATCATAAAGGGTATGATGGATTGGTTTATGATGGATCATTATAGCACAGTTCGGATGCAGGCCCTTAGAAGATTTTTACAAATCAGTTGCATCCCGGACAATTTTCTGTGATTCCGGGATTTTTGTGGTATTCCGGATAATATTTTGCAGTGCCGGATTATATTTTTTGATTCCATGTTATTCGGGGTCTATCGGATGAAATCAGGTATGGGGGCTGCAATGCAATGGCTGGCCTGTATCTCAGCCCGAAGTCGTGCGCAGGATCGTTGCCGGCCAAATGATGCCGGTCTATGGCTGGCCTGTTCAGGTAATGGCCAGTGCTACAGGTCTATGGCGCGGGCCGGCGTTCTGCATCAGGATCCGGGCTTCACTTTATTTTACCGACCTTCCGGCCATTATCCAGCAGCCAGTACAAGCTGTACAGATCCTTGCGACGGTGCTCGAGCAGGGGCAGCTGTTGCCGGATCTGGCTGACTGCCGCCAGATCTATCTGGTGTATGAAAGTTCCGGGCAAGGCGCCAAGCTGATTCAGCACATCACCCCAGGGTGACACAAGCAAGGAATGGCCCCAGGACTGATAAGTTGCCTTAGCGTCACGGGCCGGGGCACAACCCATGGTAAACGCCTGATTATCAATTGACCGGCAGCGGAACAGGACTTCCCAATGCGCCGGGCCTGTCGTCATATTGAAAGCACCCGGCACCAGGATCAGGCCGGCCCCCTGCTCCACCATCAGGCGGGACAACTCGGGGAAGCGAAAGTCATAACAGATACAAAGACCAGCCAGGCCATATTCGGTCGCAAAAACCGTAGCCTGATGACCGGCTGTCAAGGTAGCAGACTCCTGGAAAAACTGGCCGTTTTTTATATCAACATCAAACAGATGCATCTTGCGGTGCTTGGCAATCATACGCCCCTGCCGGTCAAAAACATAAGTGGTATTATAGACCCGCTGCTGTGCGTCGCGCTCCGGCATGGATCCGCCAACGAGGTAAATTTTGCATTGGGCAGCGAGTGCCGCCAGGAACTGCCAGCACTCGCCACCCTCCGGCTCAGCATAAAGCGGAAACAAATCAGTCTGATAGGGGCAGACAAACATTTCTGGCAGCATTACCAGATCAACGCCTTTGCGGGCCAGCTGCCGGATGTATTCAGCGGCTACAATCAGGTTCTGCTCCTTATCAGGGCAAACCTGCATTTGCACGGCAGCCACCCGCATCAGATGACCCCGGCTTTCAAACTTCATAAAACCGTCTCCCCCTGATGCAAATCAGTCACGGTATCTGGCGCGGTTTCTGTCCTGTTCTTATTCCTGATAGCAGATTTTCGACTGTTTTCTGCAGTCCTGCGCCGGGCACCTGCGGACTTGTCTGAGTTTGCAGCGGCCTGGCGCTGATTCTCTGATACCTGGACCTGGTCATCTGCGGCCTGTTTTTGATTCTCGGCTTGCTCATGGTGATGTTTTTTGTGTTTCTTATGTTTCTTGCCTGTCTTCCCCGCCTGCTTGTCATCCATTCCGGATGCTGCCCGCGTCTTGTCTGGTTCACTTTCTGATCCGAACCTTTCAGCCAGGCGCTGCAAGGTTCTGGGCTGCATGAACCATTGTAATGAACCGGCTGCCATGCTGTCCGCTTCAACTTTAAAGCCAGCCATCGCTCCCTTCTTGAACGGGAGACTGCAGGCACACAGTTGCTGGCTCCACTGGCTGAGGTACGGCTCGTGTCCAACCAGCACCAGGCAGGCCTTCGGTGACTGACGGCTCAATAACTGACTAAAGGCCGCATAATCACCATCACGCAGACAATCCTGACTAACAATAGCTGAAGGATCCTGGCCTAGAATCTCGGCCAGGATCTGCGCAGTCTGCATCGCCCGGTCCAGAGGACTGGACCAGACTGTCACCTTGTCAGGCTTTTTCAATACTGCCAGCAAACCGGGCAAGGAAGACCGCAACAGATTACAGCCCTCATCGGTCAGGGAACGCCGGGCATCTGCTGCCGGATCTGGTCCTTCAGCCACCACTGCTTCGCCATGTCGTAAAAAAATAATATCCATGATGCATCATCTCCTTGTCAGCAGAACTTTATGGATCACATTGAGCCTGACGATACTGCACGGCCGTTTCATCCTGATTCAGGCGCAATTGAAGCGCTGGCGATCCGGCTACGCTGACAATTGAATAGAGCCAGACCTGATCAGCGACTGGTTCGCGGTAACTGGGTTTTTGCGGGCTGCCCTCATCAGGGTAGAAACTGTCTGTTCGATTATAGAGTGTTAAAGTCGATTCCCCGGCGACTGAGCCGGATGGCTGGCAGCGATAACGCCCCTCTTCTACACCAATGCCACCAATCGCAAAGGTCATAAAGCGGGTAACACGAAAATAGCTGCCATCTGGTTTAAAGGCATACCATTCTCCGACCGGAACCGGACCGGTTGGCTGGCCAGTGGAGAGTAATGAAACACATTGCAGTTCTTTTTGCGTCGTCCATTCACCGACCAGCCGAATATCCACGGGCTTATCAGTCGTCTGGGATATCGAGGTACCCGTTGATGAACCCGTCGACGGCGTCGTTGTCAGGCTGGACGGTGGAATCGTTGTTGCTGTTGCAGTTGGCTGGGTGGCGGTGGAGGTTGAACTGCTTGCTGATGAAGAGCTGGACGTCGGCGGTATCGTACTGGTGAGGCTATTATCATGATGACAACCAGTTGCAAGCAAGATTGAAAGCATGGACATGGCGACAAAACCAATTTGAATCCGGATTGATCTTTGTGCCCATTTGTATTTCCAGCCGTACATCCAGTTGTTTTGCCCAATGCACGTCCAGATGCACGTCCAGCTGCATGTCCAGCTACGTATCCAGCTACGTATCCAATTATGAATCCATCTGCTAATCCGGCCTGGCTTTGGATCCGATCGACTATCCAGCAAAATGATCACCCTCTCGTATCAAGCGACGGTGGCCGGTGCCTACCACCAGGCAGTAACTAATTGTAGTCTAGCACTCGGTCCGATTGCTGACAATCCGAAATAAAATCTGTCATAACCACTTGCGATTCAGCGGCCAGACGAGGGTCGTTCTGCATTTTGCTGACAATCCAGAATAAAATCAGTGATGACCAGTAATCATCAGCAACTATGTCAATTGTGGAAATCAAGGATAACAAAACGTTTGACAACCCTGTTTATCCGTGGTAATATAGTCAAGCACACAACAAGAAACCCTTGCTCGTGTGGCGGAATAGGCAGACGCAACGGACTTAAAATCCGTCGGGTTGATCCCCGTGCCGGTTCGAGTCCGGCCACGAGCACCACACGGTGCAAGCCGGACACCAGGACCCGAAAACACATACCGCGGAGTGGAGCAGTTGGTAGCTTGTCGGGCTCATAACCCGAAGGTCGGAGGTTCGAATCCTCCCTCCGCAACCAAGCCGGGTGTTCTTACAGCATTTGAGTGTTGTGAGAACACCCGGCTTTTTCATGCTCTTTTTGCGACGGGGCGTAGCTAACGGCTACGCCTTTTCTCGTCTGCATGATGATGGACGGTTTCTCTAAATGTTCCCTGTCGGGTATCTCCAACGTACCGACGCAGTTATAATGGATTGTCAGCTTTTGCACGTTTACCCCGTCTACCTTCTCGGTGTTGTGTACCTCGATGCGGTCCCTCACGGCTGTATGCGCGCTCCTTGCACAGATAATAATATAAGCCAGCCGGAGCTTGCTCCTGTTCACATAATAATGCATAGGTCTTTGCAGGGATAACGGGAGAAACGCCGTGGTGTTTGCGAAATCTCCAAACAAAATCAACGATGCCGCCCGTTTTATTTCCAATGTCGGTATTCACCAATCCAGGGTCAACCGTATAGGCGTGAAGTCCAAGCCCCGAATAGCGGCTGTTCAGTCCTTTTGCGAACAGAATATCGCACAGCTTCAACTGTTTATAGTGCGTATAGTATCCAAACCAATGCCGGAAGTGGCACCGGTAACAACAATTGTATCCATTTTCCCTCCCAAGTTCGCGACATGACCTTATTCTACCGCCGCGCTCGGCATGGCAAATTTGCTGTATTGCTTCTGATTTCTTTTGAAAAAACCTTTGATTGTAACAAGCACCAACGCGGCAACTGCAATATAATAAATTGGCAGCGTGACGCTCCATGTGCTTTGCGGTAAAAGCTGTTTGACGCAGACCCCATCAAGCAGGATATAGATTAGAAGCCTTTCGCTGCCCTCTACGAGTGGACGAAGCAATATTGCCCTTACCGCCACCAGCGCAACGCCCAAGACCAGCTTTGGGGCGTCCTTGGGGTCGTAAGCCTCAGTCCCTATGGTGACAAAGCCGCATAAATATAGCGTGCCGTGGCAGAACATCGAAATATAGATGTCATAGGGCGGATAGGCGCTATACAATGGCCCTCCCGCGGCAACCATGGCTATGTAATAGAAGAAACCAGCCATCACTCCCGAATAGGCAGCCCAGCTTCGCATATTCTTCCTCGCGGATAGTAATATCACGGGGAGGGTAAAATATGTCACCGTGGAAAACTCTACGGGTATTCTGACGGCGCCCTCAATAAACGGATAGACTACCGCATAACGGATGATATTACCAAAGAGCAGCGCCATGCATAGAGCCGATAGGACTTTTTTTCGTGATGCTTCGGAGCATTTGCATAGTTGATACGCGAACAGGTTGATACTAATGAAGAATACAAACGCAACTGCGTTCAATCCATACATGGATATGCCACCTCAATTCTAACCGATGTGTCCAAACCACCCCCATGTGTGCCAGAACTCCAATGAGCCGGCCGAGAGGGCGCATACGATAAACGAAAGAACGAAACAAACGGCAAACAGCGCTAGCGAGATAAGTGCGATGGAACGAATGCGGCGGTTGGATTTTGCGGAGATTTGCGGATTAAAAGCAACGGATGGAAGCTTTGCCACGCCGGAGGACGCGGCCAACGCATTATGCTGAAACCGTCCAAAGGAACGCAGAAGCTGCCGTACAAACGCTGCAAAATAGATGCAGCCAACAGTCGCAAGCACGGCCAGCGCGGCAAGAGACAGTCCCGTTATCGCCCCGCACCAGTACGGCATTGGGGGAATAAGCGTATAGATGTTCAGCCCGCCAAAAAGACAGACGGCCAATGTAGCGCAAGTCAGAGAAAGGGCGGCCATAACAACGCCCCACGCGGCAAGCAGCACAAAGAAAATGCCCGCGAACAGATCGGCAAAGCACAACCCAATAATCGTTGCGACACGTTGACCGCTGCATGACTTCGTTTCATTACCTTGTTCATACTGCGCGGCAATTCCGGCGGGGTCGCCCAGCTTTACCGCAATCTCCTCCTCCGTAAAGCCGTCTGCCAGCTTGAAGGCAAAGTGCTGTTCATACTCGCTTATAATGTCCGCAGTGTCTGATATGCTGTTCTTTTTCAGCTCGATGCTCAGCTTTGATAGAAATTCATTTTTTGTCATCTTCATCATCCTCCAACATGGTTTCTACCGTCCGCGCAAAGTTCAGATATTCGTCACGGTCTTTTTTGTAACTTTCACGTCCAAGCTTCGTGAGCGAATAATACTTGCGCGGCGGCCCTCCGCTTTCTTCCTGTAGATAAGTGGTAAGCAAGCCGTCACTTTTCAGCTTGCGCAGGATGGGGTAAACCGTGCCGTCTGCGATATCTATGTGCTTTGAAAGAAAATCCGAAATCTCATACCCGTATCGGTCTTGTTTTTTCAAGAGCGACAACACGCACAACTCCAGTACCCCCTTCTTGTATTGTGTGTTCACATACACCCTCCTTTGATGCCGAGAGTCAATGCTCTTATGACTACTATTAAATTATATTTAGTAGTGGAGCATTTGTCAAGTGCCCAGCGAATAAACATTTAGGAATTATAATGGCTAAGACTATGAACTGTGTAAACATATTTCGGGAAAGCGGTAAAAGCGGTACGGACGGCACTGAAGCGCCAAAACGACATTGTCCGGAATGATATATTGTTATATGATAGAAATATATCTATGCCTTTCGTGTTGACCCTGATCAGCTTCAAATCATTGAGAAAGCAAAGGTGATGGATGATGGCCGAACCGGTTCCTGGAAACAAAAACCTGAAGAGTAGCAAATTCAAGGGAATCCCCCAACAGCAGTTCATAGCCTCGATTCTGATGATTCTCGTTGGCGGCGGCCTGCTCATTTTTCAAATCATCACAGGACCGCTGCAAGCACAGCGCACGTCGTCTTTTGTCGCCGCTGAAGGCAAGGTCATCGATTATGTTGAATCGATCAACCATCAAACGGATAACAATGCCAGTACCCGAATTCTTTTCTCGGAAGTTGTCGAGTATCAGGTCAAGGATCAGACGTACCGGATCGTTGCTACATCAGCTAAAACCAATCCCAAGGCTATCGGGTCAGTCGTCCCGGTCAAATACAATCCGGGAAATCCCCAGGATGCGATCTTGCCGGCATTAGTCGCGGAAACACGGATTGTTTTTTATATCTTTGGCGGTATTTTCCTGGCCCTGGGCCTGTTTCTCCTGATCAGTCCTTTCTTTGGCCTCCAGTTGCGGCGATGACCATTGGTTAAAGGTGGCCATCTTATATGAATAGGTAAAATTGGTCTCTTTTGCGAACAGGTAAAGATGATCAACTTATGTAAGCATGTAAAGATGGTAATTTTTAAACATGGCCAATTAATAGACGAAAGAAGGTATGGTTATGAACCTGTTGAATCCACTTGGTGCCTTAAAAGAAGCCTGGCAGCAGTATGCCGACCTGAATGGGGCCGAATACAATGGCGGCAACCTGCTGAAAGGACCCAAACTGACCCGCAAATACAAGAATTGGACAATGGAAATGACCGTCAGATCCAATTCGAATGAAAACAACGTAACCTACTTCGAAACCATCGTCCATGTCCCGTTTATAAGCACCAGCGACTTTGATTTCGAGATCATGCCGGAGCATGTCGTCAACAAGATTCTCAAGAAGCTGGGCCGCAAGGATATTCAAGTCGGGATTCCGGAATTTGACAAGGCTTTCATGATTCGCGGTAACGAACCGGAACGCGTCAAGGCTTTTTTCCAGGACCAGGCGCTGCGGGATTCGATCATGAAAATGGGCAATTCTGTCGTCGGTATCGATGAACAGAAGGTGCTGTTTCATCATAAGGAATCCCAGCCGGTCCAGGCCTTGACATTCAGCGGTAATGGTCTGGCGAACAGTCAGGCCGCGCTGGATTATTTATTTGGCATGCTGGATCGGATCATGGATCAGCTTGTGGCCATCGGTAAAGCTTCCGAGGCGCCTCTCACCGCTGATCACTGATTAGCAGAGGGGGATTGTCTATTGGACAACTTCTGGAGCCGCACCCCAGCCGAGGTCTTGAAACAGATTCAGGGACGACCGGACGGACTGACCACCGTTGAAGCGGAGGAACGGCTGAAAACAAATGGCCCCAATGCCCTGGGCGCCCAAAAGAGACATCATGTGTTACGGCTCTTGCTGGATCAATTCAAAAGTCCGATTATCCTGACCTTGCTGTTTGCCACCGGGCTTTCGCTTTATCTGCGTGATACAGTCGACGCCCTGATCATTCTGTTTATCGTCCTTGTCAGCGGGCTGCTTGGTTTCTGGCAGGAATACAGCGCCAATGCGGCCACGGCCCGGCTTCTGGCCATGGTGCAGGTTAAGGCCTCGGCCCTGCGAAATGGCCAGCCGGTCGAAATCGGCGTCGACTCGATTGTGCCCGGCGACGTTGTCGAACTGAAAGCAGGCGACATGATCCCTGCTGACGGCCTGATCCTGATGTCGCACGCGCTTTTTGTCGATGAATCGACACTAACCGGCGAGACCTATCCTGTCGAAAAAGCCGAAGGGGTCCTTGATAAAAACACCAGTCTCAGCAAGCGCAAAAACTGTCTTTGGATGGGAACACATGTTGTCAGCGGAACCGCGCGGTTTGTGATCGTCCATACCGGCCGGCAAACCGAATTCGGCGCCATTTCCGAACATTTGAAGCTTCGTCCGCAGGAAACCGAATTCGAGCGTGGTATCCGCCGCTTCGGTTTCCTGCTGATGCAGATTACGGCGATCCTGGTTTTTGCCATCTTTGCAGTCAATGTATTTCTCAGGCGCCCCCCTTTAGACTCCTTCCTGTTCTCGATGGCCCTGGCTGTCGGGCTGACGCCGCAATTGCTGCCGGCAATCATCAGCATCAATCTGGCCCATGGCGCCAGGGAAATGGCCAGACAGAGCCGACCTGGGCCATGTCGGCCGCGCTAATATCTGCGGGACCTGGCCCTGGGTCAAGATCGCCCTGATCCTCAATTATTTCGGCCAGGGCGCCTGGCTGCTGCGCGTGAAAGATGACCCCAATCTGCAGCATATCGAAGATCTCAATCCCTTCTTTGAAAGGATGCCCGTCGAGTTCCGCATCATTAGGGTTGTGCTGGCCACGACGGCCGCCATCATTGCCTCGCAAGCCCTGATCACCGGATCCTATTCCATTGTATCCGAGGCAATCATGCTTGACCTGATGCCGCGCCTGAAAATTGTCTATCCTGCCAAAACGAAGGGGCAACTCTATATTCCGATCATCAATGGTGCCTTGTGGGTCCTGTGCATCGGTGTCGTCCTGTTCTTCCAGTCCTCGGAACGCATGGAATCAGCCTATGGTCTGGCGATTACCATATCCATGCTGATGACGACTATCCTGCTTTACCAGTATCTGATCCATAAAAATGTCTCCAGGTGGATCGCCTGGGTTCCAGCCGTTGTTTTTACCACAATCGAACTGGCGTTTGCCACATCCCGTGCAACCAGATTTCTCCATGGCGGTTACGTCACCGTCATCCTGGCGCTCACCATCCTGTCGCTGATGGTAGTCTGGTGGCGGGCCAAGAAGATCGAGCGCTCCGTCATGCGAACAGCCAGACTGGAAAATTATCTTGATCAGCTCAGCCTGCAGCGGATGGATGAGCAGATTCCGGTCTATGCCACCAACCTCGTTTACCTGACCAGCAAGTCCAGTCCCGGTCTGGTCAATGATGACATCCTGCACTCCATCCTCGACAAGCGACCGAAACGGGCTGAAATATACTGGTTTATCAATGTTCAGGTCGTTAATGAATCACAAGACCTGACCTATTCCGTTGAAAATTTTGGTACCGACTACATCTTTAAAATCAACTTATGGATCGGTTTCAACTTCAGACCCAAGGTCAGCACCTATCTGCGGCAGATTGTCGATGACCTGATCGAATCCGGCGAACTGAAACACCAGCACCGGACTTATTCCGCCAGTCATGCCCCCGCCGACATTGGCGATTTCTGTTATATCCTGTTGCAGAAAGTCCTGCCAACCAATACAGCCCTGCGTACACTCGACCAGTTTATCAGCGCACCCCATAGCCGGGAAACTGCGAGGCTGGTTCAACTGGAAAATGGAAAAATTGAATGTTGAAATAGAAGGCGATGTTTTTGACCAGCTGTGGCCAGTAAAACCAGCAGGAGGTTTAACATCTGGCAGCCGGATACTCATTGCATAGCAGCCGGAACGGTTTTTCATCTTCTTCAATCGTCGGGAAACGGCCCAGGGGCTGATAAAATCGATTGTCGGTGTTATCGTCATTACACATCGATACTTCGCCGATCAGCACGCTGCCTGTGCCCGCCTCCACTTCAAAGTCGTGATATAGCCGCTGGTATATCGCAATGCTTTCACCGGGTGTCAGGCGTACCTGGCTGCCGGCTGGGACATAATAGGATCGTCCGTCCGCGCAAATCCGCACATCCGTGGTATCGAACTGGTCCTCCGCAGTGGCGTTATAGACCCGGATGAGCAAATTGCCGCCACCGCGATTGATAATATCCTCCATTTTACTCCAGTGAAAATGCATCGGCGAGTACTGCCCTTCCTTGAGCATCAGCAATTTCTCGGCATATGGCTTGCTGTACTGTGCAGGCCGCTGCAGATTTCCGTTGCGCAGGGTGATCAGGGCAAAGCCGACCTTATCGAAGTCACCTTCGCCATAATCGGTCACATCCCAGCCCAGCATATTATCACGGATCTCATCATACTCAGGCCCCTTGTCCTGCCAATCCCCGGGGGACCATTGGCAAAAGGGCGGAAGTGCAAAGGCATGGGCCTGGATCAAGGACTCCATTTCCTGGATGGCTGAGTTAATACGGGAACGTTTCATGTTCAATCCTAAATTCCTGATTGTGACTGATCCATTGCGCAGCAATTCACTGCAAACCGTTAATTGCGAACAGATTCGTTGCGATTCGATTCGTTTTATTGAAAGGCGGGAATCAGCATGGACCGAAAAAGATGAATGCTCAGTGACGAACAGCGCTTTTGGGGAAACATGAGACGCCTCCCTGAATGGCCGGGCCTCTCGGCTTGTCGACTGATGAATCCACCGGCAATGGGATGGATATGGAAGAGGCAGCGGTGAATGCCGCTGCCTCCGGTTTGACCACCGGCTGGATGCCGGATGCGTCTCTTAGCCGTTAACGGTATAAGTGTTGGCATAAAGCTTTTTGATCTGGTCATCAGTCATGGCATCAAGTTCGGCCTGATAATTGTCATAGCCGGCTGATTTGCCATAATCAAGAAGTTCTTTTTTCATTTCTTCAATGGTCATTCCAAATGCCTCCTTTCATCGCTCATCCTTGATTCGCAGGTTGCTTAATAGCTAATGATCAGTGTTGCGGCCATCTGCTGGCGCGGCCGTCGGCTCGGTCGCCGGCACGGCCACCGTATACGGGCTGTTCAGAGCCTTGCGCCAGCAATTGCGCCGACAGTTCTGGCGGCGAAGACCTGGGCCTGGACCACAGGATTCAACCGGTGCACAGACAATCCGCGGGGAACCGCAACGGGGGCAGATATAAGACAGCCGGCGTTCCTTTAGCATAGCGTGACTAGTGAACATACGTCAACAAAATTCAGAAATGCTCATAAAATAATAATAATCATTAACATTTTTTGACACATGCTTATATCTGTCATATGATATTTATCAGTAAATGATCATTTTAGCTATCCTGACTCTTCATTTGACGCGATGGACACACTGACCCTTTGCTGACAGTTCCTGCCGCAAATTCTGTTCGGGATTTTCACCTGCAGGAGTGGTCCTGCTTCGCTGGACACGCCGTACCGCAAAAAGGCCCCCAGGGCGACGCCCTGAGGACCTTCATGGATTTTATGGATCATGGTCAAACTTGTTTGACACGCTAGATCCCGCAAAAATAAAACTCAAAGGACCTGGCCCTGCTCACATCCAGCAGGTATTCATCATGGGTCCGGGCGCCCCAGGAATCGTCGCCGGCAATTCCCATCTGTTGCTGCGCGATCCGGACCACGGTATGGTGAACCGGCGGCAACTCATAGTCATGCCATGCGTTCTCAAGTTCATGCGGCGTGTATGGCAAGGCGGAAACATGGATTTGATCGCCCCAGAAAATCAGGCCGCGGTCCTTCATGTCGGTCAGGGTAGCCCAGCGAACGCCAGTCTTGTTACCACATTCCTGCGGCTTGAGGTAGCGGGCCAGGTTGTCCGCAACCTTGAGCGCATGGATACCCAGTTTAGCACCGCGATTGCGATCCACATACGTGTCATCGGGACCCAGGCCGTACCAGGTTAGTTGGTCATAATCTGCATCCAGCTTGAACATCACCCCATATTCCGGCAAGTCACCCAATCCTGGTACTGGATCATAATCCAGCCGGGCGTGGACCTTGCCATCCGGATAGACCGTGTAGGCCAGTTGGCAGGTTGCAGACGGACTGGTCGGCAGCCGGTACGTGTAGGTTATCCGCACACGGTCCGCCAGGATATCAATGTCTGGGGACCGGACTTCCTGGGTTTCGGGATTTTTATGAGTCAGATAGAGGCTGGCGATTTTCCACTGGGCCGCACGGGCTGGCAGGCTGTTGCCGCGATCATTGTCAGTGGGAGCGCGCCAGAAGTTGGGCAGTGGCATGCTTTTCAGGAGTTCCTGGCCAGCAAACCGGTATGAAACCAATCCGCCATACAGTTTCGAGAACAGCACTTCGAAATGCTCACCACGCACCCCCAGGTTCCAGGCTCCCTGAATCACTTCAAAAGCCTGGTTCGGGACAGCGGCCATTTGCCCGGGAGGCAGCAAGCTGGCCTGGACTGATTCAGCCTCGCCGACGCGGAAAACCGTCTGGCCAAAAGCAACTTCATGACCACGGACAGCCCAGGGCACATCCCGGCCCAGCGTAAAGGACACGGTGACCACATATTCACCGGTGACAGTTGGCCAGGTGAAAGGCAGCGGATAATCCGCTTGCTCCAGCGGGGGCACTGCGGTGGTTACCGCATAGCTGGCAACGGGCTGGCCATCTTTGTGCAGGTGGACCTGGCAGTCGAAGGCATCTGTCGCAGTGAAAAGGTGTTTGTTGATCACGGTGAAGCGAGAATCAGCAAAGGTCACGCTGATATTCTGGTAATTGAATTTGACCTCGCCCATTTTGGGTGACGGCTGCCTGGTGTCGGCATAGACGATGCCATTGCCGCAGAAATTGCCATCATTCGGCCGATCACCAAAATCACCGCCGTAGGCCAGGTAGCTTTCCCCGGACCTGTTTTTCTGGATCAGGGCCTGGTCGATGTAGTCCCAGATAAAGCCGCCCTGATAAAGCGGTTCAGTATCAGTCAGGTCGGTGTATTTGTGCATGGCACCGCAGGAATTACCCATGGCGTGAGCATATTCGCAACAGATGTATGGTTTCTGGCGATTTTCCGCCAGGTAGGCCTGAATTTCCGTAACGGACGCATACATCCGGCTGACCATGTCCGTGGTGTCAGGATAGCGGGGATCCCAATAGACACCTTCATAATGGACCGGCCGCGTCGGGTCAAGCTTTTTAAACAGCCTGGACATTTCGTAAATATTGCGCCCGCCAAATGACTCGTTGCCGCAAGACCAGATCAGGACAGATGGGTGATTCTTGTCCCGCTGGTACATGGAGTTGACCCGGTCCAGCAAAGGCTCCAGCCACTGGGGCTGGTTGCCAGGCAAGATCGTCTCGATCCCTTCAGCCGAATGACGGCCCGAGTCCCAGGAACCGTGTGACTCGAGGTTGGTTTCATCGATCACATACAGGCCGAACTCGTCGCAGAGCTGGTAGAAGCGCGAGACATTGGGATAGTGACTGGTGCGAACGGCGTTGATATTGTTCTGCTTCATCGTCAGGATATCCTGCAACAGTTCAGCATCCGAAACCGTTCGTCCATTGACACCGCTGAATTCATGGCGATTGACGCCTTTGAAGACGATTCGCCGCCCATTCAGGAGCAGGATGCTGTCCCGGATTTCAAACCGCCTGAAGCCAACCTTTTGCACCACGTATTCCACGACTTGATCCGCCTGGTCAAGCATTTCAATAGCAAGCTCATACAAGGCGGGATTTTCCGCGCTCCACAAAACGGGCGACTGGACAGGGAGCGACAGGTGAACCGACCCATCCAGGACTGGCAAAATGCCAGTCCTGGTTATGACCCTGTCCATTGAGGTTAAAGTCAGGCGCACCGAACCAGGTCCAGAAACCTTCAGGTCAGCAGTCAATTCGGCCTGCTGGAAATCTTCGGCCAGCCTGGTCTGGATCCTGATGTCGTCCAGATGCACGTCCGGGATCGTATAGAGGTAGACATCGCGGAAAATGCCGGAAAACCGGAAGAAATCCTGATCTTCGCCCCAGCTGGCAGCGGTCCACTTGAAAACCTGGACGGCCAGCTTGTTTTCACCGTCCTGCAGGAATGGTGTCAGGTCAAATTCAGCCGGGGTGAAGGCATCGGTGCTATAGCCGACATAGGTACCATTGAGCCACAAGGCCATGGCGCTTTCAACGCCCTGGAAAGAAATGAAAAGTGGTTTCCCCAGGAAACGGGGCGGCACAGTGAAATGGTACACATAATGGGCAACCGGATTGAAGCGCTGCGGGGCCTGGCCAGGCTGGACCGTCTCTTTACCATCCCAGGGATACTGGACATTGACATACTGGGGAACATCGTAACCTTGGAGCTGGATCGATCCCGGCACACGGATGTCAGCCCAATGACGGCAATCGAAATCAGGTTTTTCAAAACCGGCTATGACTGATTCCAGATTGGCGGCATAGGCGAACTTCCACACGCCATTAAGGGATTGGCGGAATTCATCCTGGTTTAAGCGGGCAGCCTGCTGCGAAGGGTAGGCATGATGGTCGGAATGGGCCGGCAGGCGATTATCTGCAAAGAATTGTAAATTGTTGATTTTCTGGCAGTCGAAAACAGGCATATAATCCTCCGGATATTATTGGGGGGCAAGTCATCATTATTTGACCGAGCCGGTAATACCTTCGGTGAAACGTTTTTGCAGACCGAAAAAGATAACGATCGTAGGAATCGTGGAGATGAGGACCCCGAGCATCAGGACGCCGTAGTCCGTGACGTAGCCCGATTTCAGGTTGGCAACCAACATCGGCATCGTGATGCTTTTGGCATCGGTCATGATCACTTTGGGCCAGAGATAGCTGTTCCAGGCACTCATGAAGGTGATAACCATGGCAGCAGCATAAGTCGAACGCATCGTCGGAACGAACATCCGGTAGAAAATCTGGAATTCCTTTAGCCCGTCAATCCGCGCGGCTTCGATGATGTCATGGGGGAAAGCCCGCGCACTCTGGCGGAAAAGCATGATCAGGAAGGGTGTAGAAACGGTCGGCAGGATGAATCCCAGGGTGCTGTTCAGCAGATGGGCTGTAGAAAACATCTTGAACAGGGGAATCATCGTGGCGGCAAACGGGATCATCATGGCCAGCAAGATGATGTTCAGGATTGTGTCCTTGGCTTTGTCATGATAGATTTCGAAACCATAACCGGCCAGTGAACTGATCAGCAAGGAAACCAGCGTCAGAATGGTGGCGTATTTAAACGAGTTGAACAGGGCACTCAGGACATCCTGGGATTTCAGGAGGCTTTTTAAATTCTCGATCAAGGCTGAACCCGGCAGCAATGTGCCACGGGTCACATCAACGCTGAAATTGGTTGCAGAGGCGAACATCCAGTACAAGGGGAAAATGGATAGTAGCGCGGTCAGAGTCAGGAAAACATAAGTCAGGACCGATTTGACTTTGGGATTAATCACGCCGATCACCTACTTTCATCTGGACAAAGGCTAAGGTGGCAACCAGGAACAAGATCACATAGGACATGGCTGCGGCATAACCGAAATTCGGCACATACTTGAAGGACAAGTTATAAATGTAGTGGGACATGGTGATCGTTGCATTGGCCGGACCACCATTAGTCAGGTTGACTGATTCGTCGAAAAGCTGCAGCGTGCCGGTCGTGGACATGATGGTGGTCAACAGGATGGTTGGCTTGAGCAATGGTACGGTGATCTTCCAGAAGGTCTGGAGCGGCGTGGCGCCGTCGATTTGCGCGGCTTCATAAACGGAGTACTCGATATTTTGCAGGCCAGCCAGGTAAAAGACCATATTGTAGCCCGTCCAGCGCCAGATCAGGGCGATGATGATGACGGCGCGGGCCGATGTTGGATAAGCCAGGAAATTATAGCCAGTATCGAGAATGCCGAGTTTGATCAGTACAATATTGATAAAGCCATCAACGGCAAACAGCGACCGGAAAATGACAGCGTAAGAAACCAGTGATGTTGCGCAGGGCAGGAAAATCGCTGTCCGGAACAAGCCCTTGAACTTCAGTCGCGGATTGTTCAGCATGGAAGCCAGCATCAGGGCCAGCAGCAGCATGATCGGGACCTGGATGATCAGGTACAGGAAGTTGTTGATCAGAGCCTGGACAAAAATGCCGTCTTTGAACAACTTGATATAGTTGTATATCCCGGCCCAGTTCAACTGGTTCCCCTTCCCTGTTTGCAGCGAAAGGGTAAATGCCTGGATCATGGGTATAAAACTCATGACTGCTATCATGACAGTGGCTGGAATCAGGAAGACCCAGCCTGACATGCGTTGTTTGCGTAAAAGCGTCGTCGATTTGGTTTTCATTGCTATTTTCCCCTCTTTACCGAACCGGACGGAGTAGCGGCTTCAAGGCAGGTTTGCCGCCACAGGTTGTTTGAGAGGGCGTTCCGGACCTGGAACGCCCTCCTTTCAAGGCAACAGGCTCGTTATTGGCCCATAGCAGTCTTGACAGTATCCTCGGCATTCTTGAGTTCATCGTCAATGGAGGCGCCAGAAATGACATTGGTCAGGGCAGTTGCCACCGCGTCACGTGCTTCATAGTAGTAGACGCCGGTATTGTTGCTGGGAACCTTGCCCGCATAATCAGTGATCAGGGCGTAGATGGACTGATTGCCAAAAAATGCTTGCGGTTTTGCATAGACGTCACTCTTGCCAGCCGGGATGTAGGAGGCCAGGGCACCTGATGAAGGAAGAATCGTTTCATAGAACTCGACGCTGCCAGCAAAAGTCTTGGCCAGGAAATCAGCGGCAAGCTGCGGATTCTTGCTGTTGGCAGTGACAGCCCAGCTGGAACCGCCATTATTGGAGTAATTCGTCGCGTTCGGCACGCCATCAAGCTTGGGCATATTGGTGATGGCCCATTTGCCAGACTGGTCCTTGGCGGTCTGGATCGAACCGATGATCCAGCAGCCGTTGATCGTGCCGGCCACGGTCGAGCCAGTCATCGAGCTGATATACTGGTCCCAATCATTGACATGGATCAGGACGCCCGACTTGATCAGATCCGAGTAGGTTTCGATAACTTTTTTCAGGGTCGCATTATTGGTGATGTCCGGATTGCCGTCTTTGTCAAACAAGCTGGCGCCGGCGGATTGCATCATCATGGTGATCAGGTCGGATTCGCCAGCCAAGGAGGAAAGCAGCGGCTTGCCAGTCTTGGCCAGAACAACCTTGCCCAGCTCCATGTATTTGGTCCAGGTGATGTCCGTGAAATCGTTGATTGTCAATCCGGCTTCTTGCAGCACATCGGTGCGCAGGGGCATGATGACAGCGCCATTGTCAAAGGGCACACCATAATTCTTGCCATTGACGACCGAATAGGCAACCTTGGCAGCACCAAACTGGGTGAAATCAACACCGAGGCCAGTCATGTCGACGAAGGTATCCGGGAAGCTGATGACGTTCTTCTGGAAGGCATTGTCCTGCATCAGGAGGATGTCCGGCAATGTGCTCAGGTCATTTGAAGCAGAGGCTGTGGTTACTTTGGTCTGAATATCAGGCCAGGGTGTCTCGACAACATTGAGCTTGAAGTTGGGGTTGGTCTTCTGGTAGACTTTTTCGGCTTCTTTCATGGCGTAAATGTTGAAAGCCGGGTCCCAGCACCAGACGGTCAGGCTTTGCTCCCCAGCAGGCTGGGATGTCCCGCTCTGGGCCGTGGTTGTTGGGCCAGACTGGGACTGGGTCGTGGTAGTTGAACCGCCACAGGCCACCAGGGAAAGCACCAGGGCAGTTACCATCAGGACAACGATCAGTTTTTTCATTCTTTTTCCTCCTGTTTTTTTTGGGGTTGGGAACTGGTTTTATTATGTCACCCCTTGCAGATTTCATGTTTTCCATTTCAGCCCAAAACTATGCAATTTCGACCATCATCAAGTTTATACAACGGGACAGGCTGTGCTAAATAGCTATAGAAATGAGACGAAACAACAGAAAACGGCAGATGAAGCAACGGAACAGATAACCGTCCCTGCTGGTACGAATGAGATATGACAGTGTGAATTGGCCTTGCAAGGCGCAGAAAATCAACAGCATGAACCTGCTGATCACGATGAGATGAGACATGGTGATATGGCAGACGCAATCCGCCTGCTTATTCCCATCCTTTGAGGGCGGAAATCTTGTAATCGAGCAATTTGGATTTATAATTTTCGGATATCGAACGCCATTGCCGGGGCGGGATGCCCAGGATTGTCTTGAACGTGCGATTAAAGGAAGATATGGTGGGGAAACCGACCCTGGCCGCGATTTCATTGATGGACTGGCGTGTGCTTGACAGCTGTTCGCAGGCATTCTGGATGCGTATGAAATTGATGTATTCGACCGGGGTCATATGCAGCATTTCATGGAAGCGGCGCCGGAAGTGCGTTTCGCTGACATGACAGAAGTCAGCCAGGTCCTTGATCTTGATTTCTTCCGTGAAGTGATTCTGGATATATTCCATCGATTCCAGGATCTCGTGTTTCTTCCTGGTTTTCAGCGGCATGACCGCATGGCTGGCCGGCATGACCCTGGCTGCTTCGAGCAGCAGGCTGATCGTCCTGGAAAGGATGATCTCGGACCTGAATTCCTGTTTTTCACGCTTGCATTCACGTATGACAGCCAGAATAGCCTCGGCCAGGACAGGGTATTCCTGTTCATTCGAAACCAGGCAATGGTCTCTCAGGCGGCTGACCAAGGCCTGAATCAGGGCCGCATCATCCTTGAACGCACGCTCGACCAGCGCATCAAAATTGATGAAAACGTACTCCCAGTAATTGATTTCCGGGCGCGAGCTATGGGTGGTATGCGGAACATTTTTAGGAATAATGGTGATCGTTCCATGTGTGTAACGGCGGGTCGGGCTATCGTCAAAATACAGCTCCCCGTCGCCAAAATGACAGTAACCGACCTCCAGTAAATTATGAAAATGCAGATGGTCTGGCGCAGCCTGGTAAAGGCGCTTCCAGGTATCACCTACCAAAGGCAGGATGTATTCATCCGGAGGCAGGTCATAATGGCGAAGCTCTATCAGTTTTTTTTGCTTTCCCATCCTTGCATCCTCTGAGCATGACCTGACGAATCTGGAATGATTTAGTTTGCAGTTATTCACAATTATACCATAACCATCACAGGCGAGAGGATAATCTTTTCACATATTGGCGGCAGGTCAGGCCGTTGATCTTCTTGAACTGGGCACTGAAATAGCTGTAGCTGGCAAAGCCGACCATCAGGGCCACATCGGTGATATCGATATGACCGTTAGCCAGGATGGCCATGGCGGCTTTGACGCGCAAATCATTCAGGTATTCGCCAATCGTGCGGCCCGTTTCGTCCTTGAAGATATGGGACAAATAGGATGGGCTGTAATGGATCGCGGCGGCGACGCTTGCCAGCGTCTGGGGAGAATCAAAATTCAATTTCAGAAACAAGACAGCCCGGATGACTGGTTCACTGTAAGCAAGCGTCTGGACCTCGTGCACGGCATCACAATACGTATCAATCATCTGGCGGTTCAGGCTGTCAATCTCTGCATAGTTATGCAGATTTTCAATCCGGGTCGAAAAGCCATCACTGATCTGGTGGGCGGTTAGCGGATCGAGGCCCCCATCGACTGCAGCCAGGCGGTAAGTTGTATTACTGGCATAGGATAGATTGCGATAGGTGCGCATCGGATTGCCTGGTGTACGATACGTCAGGTCTTCAACGATGAAACGCTGGTTGGCTTCGCGGGCCCTGGCTTTGTTACCGGCTGTGATGGCGGCCCGCAGTTGCCGCTCGGCATCATAGGCCGTATGGATTTTGCTGTCATGCAGCTCGAGCCTTTCCGGGCTGGCTGTTTGCGCGGTGGCCTGCAAATCCGTCACATAGCGGGTCGCAATGGCCGGCAGATCGGTTTTGCTATTCAGCAAGGCCAGGGTCAGCATGGCAACCGCTGGTGTGCGCTCGGAAAGAATGGGATAGGCGGAGAGGAAATCAAGCAGCGGCTGGCTGCTGGCCATGCTCAGGCCATGGCGGTGCAAGAGCTCATAAATCAAGGTCTGTGTGATGGTCTCGGTCACGAAGGGCCCGATGCTGACATAATATTCGGGCTGGCCAGGTTCAGCCAGCCTGATATCCAGCGTCACCAGGGGATAGTTGCCAATATTGTGATAGATGACGCTGTCTGGGGCCAGCGCGGCCAGTTCGTGCACCATGGTGCGATAGAAAGCGCTGACTGGACCGTCCATGAAGTCCGGCAGCAGTTCCTGATGCAGTTCGACCAGGATCGTCAGATCCTGCCGGATCAATTCAATCCCCAGCCCAAAGCCGATATGGAGAACCTCACAGATATGCCGCAGGCGATTTTCATAGTCGGACAAAATCTCGATCATCCTACCCGGACTGCTCCTTGCGTATGAAACCGTTGGCACTGCTCATTCAATTAACAGCTCATTTTTCGCAGCTAGAAGCTTGAATGACAGCTTATACTTTAACATAATAGCTTATTTCTTAATGTTTGGCTATATCCTCTATGCTATACTCGAAGCATCCCAATTCGATCGAGCCAGACAAAGAACAGGGGGCCCGGATATGGCGCAAATTGCATCCCAACACAAACCGATACTGTGGCACAATCAGTTTATCATCATCAACCTGATCGCCCTCTTCAGCTTTTTTGCCGAGTACATCATGGTGACAACGGTTCCGCTCCAGGCTATTTCTCTCGGGGGCGACGAATCGTCGGCCGGTTTTTTCATGGCGATCATCTCCTTCACAGCCTTGCTGGCTCGTCCTTTCATTGGCAATTTCATGGACGTAAAAAGCCGGAAAATGGTTGTCGTGCTGGCCACGCTGGCCTTTGCCGCAGTCGCCCTTTTCTATAGCCTGGCTACAACGATTCCAGTCTTGCTATCACTGGCCATCATTCATGGCATTGGTATCAGCGCGATCACGACTTCAGCGCCGACTGTCCTTGTTGATGTCAGCCCCCCTTCACGCATGGAAGAAGGAGTCAGCATGTTCGGCATCGCCATGAACCTGACAGCCGCCCTCGGGCCGCTCGTCGCCCTGAGCCTGATCCACACGTATCAATTCAAGATTACCCTGCGAACGGCATTCATCATCGCCCTGGTCGCCGTAGCCCTGACCGCGTCGCTTACCTACGAGAAGAAAGCCAGAATGAAAATGGCTGACGCCCGGACAACGGCTGCCCAACCGGCTGCCCTGCGCCGGATTCCCAGGCTGAATATCGGGACGCTCTTTGCCCGATCAGCCCTGAAACCTGCCCTTTATCAGGGCTTGCTGGCCTTCGGAGCCTCGATCATCTACTCTTTTATTCCCTTGTATGGCCAGGCCCGGGGTATTACCAATATCGGCCTGTTCTTTACGGTCAATGCCGTCATGGGACTGCTGGCCTCGTATTTTGCCGGTAAGCTGGTGATCCGGTTTGGCATCCGCAAGAACTTTTACCCGGCCCTGGCGCTGGTCCTGGTCAGCTTTATCCTGCTGGCCTTCGCCACGACACTGCCCCTGATGCTGGTTGGAGCGGCCCTGTATGGCATCGGCAACGGCATCGGCTTTGCGGTGATCAATATTATCGGCATGAAACTGGCGCCGGTGCACCAGCGCGGAGCCGCCAATGCGACCCTGTATGCCGCCATGGATATCGGTATTGCCTCCGGATCCTTCATTCTTGGCCTGGTAGCCGCCCGGTATGGGTTCACCGCAACCTTCCTGATTGCCGCGGCCATGATCGTTGTGAACCTGCTTGTGTTCACGATCCTGAACAAGGAACAAACCGCTTCCAGTACCGAGGGCCAGGCATCTCATGTCGTCCTGATGGGGACCGAAGAAGTGAATATCGTGACAAAGTAAAGTCCAGATATCCAGATATCCAGATATCCAATACAGGAGGAAAATGAATGTACGTCGATCTCAAGGCCAAGCCATTCTATCTCAGTGACAAGGACGTCCAGTGGGTCGAGGAAACGATTGCTTCCATGACCCTCGAGGAGAAAATCGGCCAGCTGTTTATTCTGTTTGCCGAAAACACGACCGAGGATACTGTAGCGGCGATTGCAAAGTACCATGTCGGCGGCCTGCGTTATGCCAATGAGCCTGGTGCTGTCCTGCGCGCCAAAAATGAAGCGTACCAGAAGGCGGCGAAAGTGCCGCTGCTGATCGCCGCTAACTGCGATTCCGGCGGTGACGGTTCGCTGGGTGACGGGACCTATGTGGCGACCGCCGCGGCCTGCGGCGCCTCCCCGACACTCGAGACATCGTACCACGTCGGCCTGGTCAGTGGCCGTGAAGCCTCCGCGATCGGCTGCACCTGGACGTATGGCCCGGTTGCCGACATCCTCTACAACTGGCGCAATACCATCGTCAATACGCGGGCTTACGGTGATGATCCGGAACTGGTCTACAAGAACTGCACAGAATATATCCGCGGCATCCGCGAAGTCATCCAGAAAATCGCCGGCGAATCGGAATTCAAGGGCATCTGCAATAATATCCCCTTCTGCGGCCGCTGGGACACCCGCATCTGAGCCTGAAGACAAGCGTCAAAAGCTTGCATGGGCTTCATCGTACGTGTCAGTCCAATCTGGACAGGTCATTTTGTACCTCGGCCAGCACGTTGATCAGAGCGCTGATATTCAATGGCTTAACCAGGTGCCTGTTAAAGCCGGCAGCTTTTGATTGATCCAGGTCCTCGGGCTGGGCATAGCCGGAGTAGGCGATCAGGAAAACATTGGGCAAGGGGTGGTCGCGCCGGATCGCCCGGGCAACCTCAAAGCCGCTCAGGCCTGGCAATCCAATATCGCAGATGATCACATCCGGCCTGAAAGCCCCGGCGAGGGCAATGCCATCCAGTCCGTTCACGGCTGACTGGACCTGATAACCCAGCGACTGCAGGCATTCTTGCAGCATGATATTCAAGTCAAGATTATCCTCGATGATCAAAATCCGCAATGCCTGGTTCCGGCCGATAGCCAGGGGCGGGACCCATGCCGGCACCCTCGTCACTCGCTGAAGTAAAGGCAGGCGGACAGTAATTTGTGTGCCCCGGCCCAATCCGGCGCTGTCAACCAGAATTTGGCCACCGTGCAGATCGACCAGTGACTTGGCTATGACAAGGCCCAGGCCCAGGCCTCCGTATTCATGGTTCAATGACTGGTCAATTTGCATGTATGGCTCGAAAACATTTTGCAAAGCAGCCACATCCATGCCAATTCCGTTGTCACAGACCTTGACGACCGCTTCCTGCGTCATCTCATCAATTGCCAGGGAAATCACGGTCTCACCACCTTGGGCGGTGAATTTCAGGGCATTGTGCAGGAGATTGCCAAAAACCTGGGTCAACCGCATCGGGTCGGCGTCAAGCATCAGCGCCAGCGGCGCCGGACTTACTGTGTCCGCGGCCGTCCAGGGTAGCGCCAGCTCAAGTCGCAAATGAACACCTTTCTGGTTGAACTGGACCTGGTGGTCGGCAACAATCTGGCCAAGCAGGTAGCAAAGATCGACCGTCTGCTTGTGCAGGACGATACTTTTCCGGGTGATGCGGGTAACATCCAGCAAGTCGTCGACCAGGTGCGTCAGAAGCGATGTCTGGCGATTCATCAGGTCAAGGGTGAGCAGGACCTTGTGGACATCGACAGCGTCAGCAATCTGCCGCTGCAGGAGAGAAAGTCCCATCGAGATTGCGGCCAGGGGATTGCGCAATTCATGGGAAAGAGTACTGAGAAAGGCATTTTTATTATCATTGATCAGACGCAGCTTCTCAACCATGACCAGCGCCTGTTCTTCACTCGTCCGCAGCTTCTGCTCTGCAATCTTGCTTTCAGTCTCGTTACGATGAATACCAACAATCAGGACCGGATGATGACTGGAATCGCGAATGATGACGCATTGGGAGTCGAGCCAGATTATCTCGCCAGTCAAGGGATTGACAATTCTGAACTCAGCGTGCGCCGAATCATCATTGATCAAGGCCGTGGCGATGATGTTGCGAAGCTGGCCAATATCTTCCGGCAGGACCAGTCGCGCCATGTTTTCGGTACTCAGCAAGGCCGGCGAATCATCCGGGAAACCCATGACCTGGGCAAAATTGCTGGAATTGGTTACTTCGCCGCTGGTCAGGTCGACAATCCAGGATGAGATCCGGGCTGATAACATCGCCAGGCGCAATTGCTCCCCGGAAGTCTTCAGGACATCCTCGTTATGCTTCTGCTCGGTTATATCCCGGAGGATACCGACGATCGAAACCGGCAGACCTGAGGCATCGCGAACCACTTTGCGCCGTTCACTGAACCAGCGGTATTCACCGCATTTCGTTTGCCAGCGATAGACCAGATCCTTAGCCAGGTCCTGGCCAGATGCCAACATACGCTGATATTCCAGCGAGTCCATCCTGTCATCGGGATGGACTCGTCCACATAGGGTATCAAGCGGCATGCTGAGCAGTTCTGCTAGTGTGAATCCTGTCATTTCCACCTGGGCCTGGTTGATATAAACATATTGCGCGGCTGCCAGATCCAGTAAAGTAATCCCGTCCCGGGAATTCTCGAGGATCGAGTTCAGCCGTTCCGGGTTCAGGCGCAGCAGCCCGGCCGGGGATTGTGCCGGTGTGGCGGTTTGCAGGGATCCGAAAGCATTTCCTTCGTTCAAGATTGACATAATATTTACCTGTTCGTTGGCATTTTATCAAGGCCGGACGCATGATATAATCCCAGCCTGATCCGCCGGACTGAAATAACGGCTTCATTCAAGCCCAGGAAGTTCACGCATTTTGGGGCTTGTGTAGCAGAATATATTCAGTTTGATGATGCAGCATCACTCCTGGCTTGTCAAATAAATTTGCCCAACTGCCATTTCTGCCATAATCTTGCCCATTTGCGGACAAAGTAATTTCATGTACGATCGCTATAATAAAGCCATGGATGACCTGACCGGAGAGCGGGGATCGGAAATTTCCGGTCCGGTCCCCGTTGACAGGCAATCTTTAAATAGATCCTGTACCGCGCACATGCATGAACGGGCAACCTCACAAGAATCATGCAATAAGGAGAGAATGGATGAAGAAAAAAGTTGTTATTGTCTCTATAATCCTGGTGCTGGTCATAGCACTGGCCGTGCCGATGCTTGTATCGGCTGCCGCCAGTACAACCGATACAGCCAGGGGACCGGCGGCTTTGCTGGACTACTGCAAGGGCCTGATCCAGCAGCTGGTGACCGACAAAAAGCTCAGCCAAAGCGATGCTGACAGCGTCATGGCCTCGCTCGAAAGCAAACAAGCCGAACTGCAGGCCAATCATCGTGGCGCCATGGGCCACATCGGCCGGCTGGGCGGGCTTTCGCTCAGCGAACTGGCTACGACCCTCGGTCTTTCCGAAACGGACCTGCAGGCGAAATTGCAGGCTGGAACCACGCTCTGGAAAGTTGCCGCCGATGCCGGTAAACTCGATGCCCTGAAAACAGCCCTGATCAAACAGGTGACTCTGCAGCTCGATGCCATGGTGCAGGCCGGTCGCCTGACCGCCGACGAGTCCAAGACCCGCCTGGCTGACTGGACAGCCAGGATCAATGCCATCACCGCTGATTCAACCGGGCGGGACCTGCCGTTCTTCGGCAAGGGCGGTCGCGGTGGTCGCGGCATGCACGGCGCTGACGTTGACGATGACGGTGACAGCAATACCGGCCCGGCCCAATACCGGCAGACCGATACCGACAGCCAAGTAACCCCGGAAAACAATCAGACTTCAGACGGGACGACCAGCGCGGCCTGACGATTCTGCCCGGCAGGCAGTCACCCGAAGACTGGCCGGGCTTCGGATAGTGTCAGGCAAACTGGGCGGGGAAAGTGCCAGGGAAAGATTGGCGGGGAAGCTGCAAGATTGCAGCTTCCCCGCTTTATTGCTGGCCTGGTTTGGGGCATGAACGGTATTTTTATCGAATCGTGATTTGACGAATCGCGATTCGATTAGCCATTACCGACTTTACCGGGATGATTTCCCCTATTGGATTATTGTTGCTTCTACCTTGGCGCTTTCGCGCCCCGGTTGACCAGCCAGATGCCGAGGCCGACAAGGGCGAGGGCGACCAGGTACTTGACCTGCCAGATGGATTCGTTCAGGAAAAGGCCGGACAGCAACGTGCCGAAGATCGGGATCAGGAAATTGAAGACCGTGACCGAGCCAACGGGATTGTACTTGAGCAGGGCCGTCCAGATCGTAAAAGCGACCGCGGAAAGCACGGCCATGTACAGCAGCAGGATCAGGGCTGGCCAGGAAGCGATGGCCAGGTGGCCGGGAACCGGGCCGCTGACGGTCACGACCCTGAGGTGACCGTTGGCCAGCCAGCCGATGATGGCCAGCAGCAGGCCGCCCAGGCTGAGCTGGTAACCGGTTATGACCATCGAGTCGAGGTGGGCGGTGATCTGTTTGCCATAGATCGAAGCGGCGGCCAGCAGCAACGATGAAACAAGCAGGAGTCCATCGCCTTTGATGGAGAAGCCGGACAAGAATGAACCCTTGCTGTACAGGCTGGCCACGACGCCGGCAAAACCGGCCAGCACACCCGTCAGGCGGCGCGGCGTGAGCCTGTCATTCGGATAGACAGCATGGGCAATCAGGACGCTGAAAAATGTCATGGTCGAGTTCATGATCGAGCCATTCGTGCCGGTGGTATAGGCGAGGCCGACATAGAAAAAGGCGTACTGGATCGTCGTATAGGTCAGGCCATAGACGGCAATCTGCCGCAGTACCCGCCAATTGGGGATGACCAAGCTGCGTCGCAGGACCAGGCTCAGGCCCAGCACCAGCAAGCCGGCCAGGAAGAACCGGACCCCGGCAAAGACGAACTTGCTGGCCAGGTCATCGGTCGGGATGGCGAATAACTGGTAGCCTGTCTTGACGGCCGGATAGGCGCTGCCCCAGAGGAGCACACAGAGTGTAGCCAGGAGCACCCGGTTGCGGGGATTGGTGAAGAAACGCTTGTTGTCCATATTTTAATCCTATCCGACAGCCATTCCTCTAATCGTGATTTACTAAATCGCGATTTGACAAAACTATATCCGTTTTCACAAGGATGTTCAAGGTAAAGGGGCCTTGAATGAAAGAATTTTCGTTGTAATGGCAAATTCTATGACATTTTGTGCGGGACTCTGATAAGTATGAATTAAAGCGGCTGGAGGTGACGGCACTGGCCAGCCCGGTAATGGCGAATAACTGTGATACAATGATAACAGGCCTTGATTGGACTAAACAGGGCATTGTTGCTGATATGCACTGCAGATTTTTCACGAGGATGATGCCATGGAAGCAAAGGATTTCAAAGCGATCCAGGACCCGATCAGAGTCGAAGACATGATCCGGGTTTTCGGCCATAACCTGATCCCCATTGATACGGTCGGTGGTTATGGTATCCGGCCGGGGTTTTACCTCGAAAACGGGGCGATGGTCATTCCCGGCGGGGTCAATTTTACGGTCCATTCCTGCAATGCCACTTCCTGCAAGCTGCTGCTTTACAAGCGCCAGGCCACCGAGCCCTATACAATCATCGACTTTCCCGAATCTTATCGGATTGGCCAGGTCTATTCGATGATCGTATTTGGTCTTGATATCGAGGAATTCGAATATGCTTACAGCGTCGACGGTCCCTATGATCCGGCCCGGGGCCTGATTTATGACCGGACGAGGATCCTGCTCGATCCGTACGCCAAGGCGGTGACGGGCCAGAGCCGCTGGGGCAGCCGCTTGTCCACGGAATCCTGTGTCTATCGGGCCCGGGTCGTTGCCAATGCCTTTGACTGGGGCGAAAGACGACAGCCCCTGATCCCGATGGAGCAGCTGATCATCTACGAATTGCATGTCCGCGGCTTCACGCGCCACGAATCTTCAGGCGTCAAGAATCCCGGCACGTTCGCCGGCCTGGCCGAGAAAATTCCTTATCTGAAGAAGCTGGGCATCAACGCCGTCGAGCTGATGCCGATTTTCGAATTTGACGAGCTGCGCGACAACCGGATGTACAACAACGAGCGGTTGCTTGATTACTGGGGCTACAATCCGATCACTTTCTTCGCCCCCAACACCAGTTACACGGCCGAGGTGGAGTATAATCGCGAGGGGGAAGAGCTCAAGCAGCTGATCCGCCTGCTCCATGAGCACGGCATCGAAGTCATCCTCGATGTCGTCTTCAACCACACCGCCGAGGGTGATGAACACGGCCCCTACTTCTCGTTCAAGGGCTTTGACAACAATGTCTATTACATGCTGGCGCCAGACGGCTCGTACCTGAATTTCAGCGGTTGCGGCAATACGCTGAACTGCAATCACCCGGTCGTCCAGGCCATGATCCTGGAGTGCCTGCGCTACTGGGTCACCCAGTACCGGGTCGACGGCTTCCGCTTCGACCTGGCGACGATCCTCGGCCGCAACGAGGACGGCTCGCCCTCGAGCAATCCGCCCTTGCTGCGCAATCTGGCCTTCGACCCGATCCTGGCCCATGTCAAGCTGATCGCCGAGGCCTGGGACGCCGGCGGTCTCTATGCAGTGGGCAGTTTCCCGTCCTGGAGCCACTGGTCGGAGTGGAACGGCAAGTATCGCGACGACCTGCGCCGCTTCCTCAAAGGCGACAGCGGCCTGGCGACGACGGCGGCGGAACGGATCGCCGGCTCGCGCGACCTGTATCCGGCGGTCCGGCGCGGCCAGAATACGCCGGTCAATTTCATCACCTGCCATGACGGCTTTACGCTGCATGATCTCTACACCTACAATGACAAGCATAACGAGGCCAACGGCTGGAATAATACCGATGGCGAGCGCTACAACAACAGCTGGAATGGCGGCGTTGAGGGTGAGACCACTGATCCGGCCATCCTGGCCTTGCGCCAGAGGCTGGTCAGGAACGCCGGCGCCGTCCTGCTGGCCAGCCAGGGCACGCCGATGATCCTGGCCGGTGATGAATTCGGCAACAGCCAATTCGGCAATAATAACGCCTACTGCCAGGATAATGCGATCTCCTGGCTGGACTGGGGCTTGCTTGAGCAGAATCGGGATCTCTTCAACTTCTTCAGCCGGATGATCCGGCTGCGCAAGCAGCATCCGATCCTCTGTGGCTGCACGGCCCTGGCCCATTGTGGCCTGCCGCCTATCAGCAAGCACGGCCATGAGCCCTGGTATCTGGAGCCAGATCCGGAAACACGGGTGCTCGGTGTGATGTTCGCGGGTCGCAATATCGATAACAGCGAGGACGACGTCGCCTATGTGGCGATCAACGCCCACTGGGAATCGCAGGTCATTCGCCTGCCGGAATTGCCGGCCGGCTTTGCCTGGCACGCGGTCGTCAATACAGCCCGGGCCGCAGGCCAGGAGATCCAGGAAGAAGGGCCAGCCCTGAGCGAAGCTGAACTGGAGGCGGGGCTGGCTTTGGAACCGCGCTCTGTCATGATCTTGTTCGCAGCGATGGAGTGAGGGCGGGCCTGACATTCCCTCTCCTGCCCTTCCCCTGCCCCTCTCCTGCCCTTCTCCTGCCCTTCTCCAGGGCTGCCAGGTCAAATTTCATTATCTGCAAAAACGCCGCGGTTACCCTTCTGATCTCATCCTTCGTCCCATTCGTCATCAGGTCGTCCATGTTCTCCGGCCCGATCTGCCAGGACACACCGCACTGATTGGCTCGATTCAACCTCACGTCGGGGACGGTCATGCAATCCCGCAGCGTGGACAACTTTTCAATTGAACTGGGCCGTGTTGCAGTGTTAAAGTAAAGGACAGTAACCGGTGATAAGGGAGCAGGCGCGGATGACTTTTTTCGCAATCATGGAGATTTTGGGGACAATCGCCTTTGCCATGTCGGGCACGCTGGTCGCCATCGAGAAAGACCTTGATTACTTTGGTATCGCCATTTTTGCCATCGTGACGGCAATCGGCGGCGGAATGACGCGCGATGTCCTGCTCGGCCATATCCCGACATCGCTGCTTCATCCGCAGAACGCCATCATCAGCATCCTGTCCGCCGTGGCCGTGATCATCTTCTATAAAAAGATCCTTGGCTATCGTAATATTATTCTGTTTTTTGACGCTGTTGGCCTGGCCGCTTTTACCGCGACCGGCGCGGAAATTGCCGCCACGTTCCATTGGGAGAACAAATTCCTGATCGTTTTCCTGGCTATCCTGACCGGCACCGGCGGCGGTGTCCTGCGCGATGTCTTCGCCAAGGAAATCCCGTTTATCTTCCGCAAAGAGGTCTACGCGGTCGCCTCCATCATCGGCGTCCTGTTCTACATAGCCCTGTACGCGATCAGCACAACCCTCGCGCTCTACGTCTGCTTCCTCGTCACGCTGGCAATCCGCCTCTACTGCATGAAGCATGATATCCACCTGCGCCGGGTCGCCAGATAGGGCAGGCGGACTGGCAAGTCACTTCAGCAGCGGACTCTTGCAGCGGGCGCAGACGTCATTTTGCATGTCGTTAAATGACAAACAGGCCGCGCACATGATCTGTGAATCCCGCGACTTGTCGTATTTTTCATAATAGTAGAAGCCTTTGTGATGGCGGACCTTGTCACCGGCATTGTAGTAATCATAGGGGCCGGGCAGGTTGCGCCATTTGTGTTTCTTGACGCCGCCGGCGTCCTTGCGCACCTTCAGGATATAGACCATTTCCTCGTGCGTGTGGCCATCCCGCTCGCGCGTCACTTCCCGGTAGCTGTTCTTGTATTCAACAGTGCCGTCCCAGGTGTGATCCGCGCCTTGTTTCAGCGTCTGCAGCAGGGCGATGACCAGGAACATGCCGCCGAGGCCCATGCCGTAGTAGAGCGATTGCGGCCATTCAATATCACCGCTGGCCTGGCCGTAAATGGGGAACGCGACCATGGCAATGACGGCGAGAATCGCCGCGAACAGGAAGGACCAGGTCGTCGATTTGCCTTTGTATTGGGCGAAGGCCGGGTCATTGATGCGCGGTGAATAGCCCACCGGGCCGCCGAACGCGGCCTGGCTGTAATTAGGCTGGCTGTAATTAGGCTGGGAGTAAGCAGGCTGGGAGTAGGCGGGCTGGGAGTAAGCGGGCTGGGAGTAAGCGGGCTGGGAGTAAGCGGGCTGGGAGTAGGGGGTTTGCGTCTGGGCGGGCCGGGAGTCAGTGGTTTGACGGTCGTTTGTTTGTGTCTGGGCCGACTGGACCGCCGAACCGCAGTAGCCGCAGAAGCGCTCGCCATCAGCCAACTGGTTGCCGCAATGGATGCAGAACATAGGAAAACCTCCAGGTTGAATCATGGATTCATGTTGAAAAGCTGCGCATCAAGGTGTCTAATGACTATCTATCACGAAACATGATGCAACGGCCAAATCTTTGCTATAATCATAACAAAAAATGGCACGCTGGTGTGTATGATCGATAGATCCGCCGATGTTGAACAGACGGGCCCCCAACGGACCGGCTCCCAACAGCCCGGCTCCCACTGGGTGAGCCTGTCCCGTTGAGGATGGACAAGCCAGCGCTTTACTGCCTCAGGAGGATGTCCCATGAATGATTCAGCCAATAACCGCCCGGTCATTGCCAGCCGCATCCGCGAACTGCGGGACAGTGCCGGCGACTCCCTGGCCCAGACAGCGGCCAGCCTGAAGCTGGAGCCGCAGCAGCTTGAAGCCTACGAGTCGGGGGCAGCAGATGTTCCAATCGGGGTCCTGTATGAACTGGCCGGCCTGTATCAAGTTGACCTGACGGACCTGCTGATCGGCAAGTCACCGAATCTGCAGCATTTCTGCGTCGTTCGCGAGGGCAAGGGGCCGGAGATTGAGCGTTACCCCGGTTATCGCTTCCAGAGCCTGGCCTTTGATTTCGCCAATCGCCATTTCGAACCGCTGCTGGTGACGCTTGATCCGGAGAAAAATCCGCAAATCAGTCTCGTGACCCATTCCGGGCAGGAATTCAATCTCATCCTTTCCGGGCGGGTCCGCGTCATTGTTGGCGGGCGCAGCGTTGACCTGGCCAAAGGCGACAGTATCTTCTTTGATCCGATGCTGCCCCATGGTCAGCTGGCCCTCGATAATCAGGTGGCCGTTTTCCTGACTGTCATCGATCATGCACCAAAAATGGAACAGCTGCCGAAGTAATCAGCGTGCCTTTCCAGTGTCGATTATGCGGCCTGTCCAGGTCAGTTGCCGAAATATGGTCTTGTTGATCGCAGGTGTCGGCCCTGATTGCCAGCCGATCCTATCAGCTAAAGGAGCCACCGCTATGCTGAATCGTTTCCTGCCCCGGGAGTCTTTCGATTCCTATGAGGATTTCCTGCAGAATTTCACCATCCAGATCCCGCTGCGCTTCAACTTCGCCGTTGATGTCGTCGATGCCTGGGCCGCGGCCGAGCCGGACAAGCCGGCCCTGGTCTGGACCAATGACGCTGGCGATGAAAAGCGCCTGTCCTTTGCGGATATTTCGCGCGAAAGTGCCCGCATGGCCTGTGTCCTGCGTGACCTGGGGGTCGGCCGCGGCGATGCAGTTTTATTGCTTGTGAAACGGCGCTGGCAATTCTGGGCCCTGGCACCGGCGATCATGCGCCTCGGCGCTATTTTTATCCCGGCGACGACCCAGCTGACCAGAAAAGACCTCGTGTACCGGTGCGAAGCCGCTACGGTCAAGGTAATCGTGACGATCACCGAGCCGGAAATCACGGCGGCGATCCGCGAAGCCCTGCCGGATTGTCCAACGGTCCAGGCTGTGACCTATATCCCGGACGAAGCCCGGGCTGCTGCCCTGGGGCAGCCGTTTTTCCCGCAGCCCGATTGGACGAACTTCGGCCTGCTGACCGCGGCTATCCCGCCCGAGCGGGTCGACGCCCAGCTGGCAGAAATCCCGCCCGCCGGTGGCACTGAGCCGATGCTGATCTATTTCACATCCGGGACAACGGCGATGCCCAAGATGGTCCTGCATGATTTCAACCATCCGCTCGGCCATATCATCACCGCCCATTATTGGCAGGGCCTCGGCGAGCATGGCTTGCACATCAGCGTCGCCGACACGGGCTGGGCCAAATGCGGCTGGGGCAAGATCTATGGCCAGTGGATCTGCGGCGTGGCCAATTTCGTCTACGATATGGACCGTTTCGTCCCGGCCAGGCTGCTGCACAAGATTGCCGATTACCAGGTGACATCATTCTGCGCGCCGCCAACGATCTACCGTTACCTGATCCAGGAAGACCTGCGCCAGTTTGACCTGTCAGCCCTGCAAAAAGCCCTGACGGCCGGCGAACCGCTCAATCCCGAAGTCTTCAACCGGTTCAAGGAAGCCACCGGCCTCGATATCCGGGAAGGCTTCGGCCAGACCGAAGGCGTGGTGCTCTGTGCCAATTTCCCCTATTTCCCGGCGCGGCCCGGCTCGATCGGCAAGCCATCGCCCCTCTATAACATTGACATCATCGACGAAGATGGCGAGTCCTGCCCGGCGGGAACCGAGGGCCGCATTGTCGTGCGCGGCCTCGACCAGGGCCTGCCGCCCGGCTTGTTCCGCGGCTATTATCGCGATGAAGAAGCCACCCGGCGCGTCTGGCACGACCATATTTATGAAACCGGCGACATCGCCTGGCGGGACGAAGATGGCTATTACTGGTTTGTCGGCCGTTCCGACGATGTGATCAAGTGTTCCGGCTACCGGATCGGGCCCTTCGAGGTCGAGAGCGCCCTGCAGGAACACCCGGCCGTCCTCGAATGTGCGGTCACGGCGGCGCCGGATGAAATGCGCGGCCAGGTCGTGAAGGCGACGATTGTGCTGGCCAGGGGCTTTGAACCTTCGCCGACCCTGATTCAGGACCTGCAAAATCACGTCAAGCACACCACGGCGCCCTATAAATATCCGCGGATCATCGAATTTGTCGAAGAATTGCCCAAGACCATCAGTGGCAAAATCCGCCGGGCCGAGATCCGCCGGCGCGACCGCGACAGCAAGTAAGCTGCGCGAGAATCCAGGCCCGTCCGGGCTGGCGCTATCGGACCCGGCCTAATTTGTCGATGGCCGCATCCACAGTCGGCTGAAAGAAGATGTCTTGGCCATTGTTGCATTCATAAAATAAAGCAGCGCACTACCGGCGGGGCGCTGTTGTGTATGCACAGATGATTCCCGCAAACGTATTTTGCATAGTAGCCCAACATCATTGTGTAAGAACCAACATGATTATCACGGAAAGACCCTTTGTGTGGAAGAATGTACTTTTTTGATAACAGGGATGTCATACCGTTTTTGATCACACATGTTGCATCCGAACAGACCTCGGGGCGTGGGTGCCTGATATTTTCTGGTATTGGTGGTCAAAATGATCGGGTCAAGTTGCCCGGTGGATCCGAACCAGGATCACAGTGATGTTGTCACGGCCGCCGTTTTCGAGCGCACGGTTGATCAGGTGCTCGACACATGTTTTGCTATTGGGGTATTGCTGCAAGATCCGGCAGATCTCGGCATCAGACAACATATCAGTCAGACCGTCGCTGCAGAGCAGATACTGGTCCAGGTCACATAAATCGGTATCGCCCAGATGGGGCTCAATACGCAAATCGTCCGGACGGATCCCGAGGTGCTGGGTCAGGCGCGGCCGACGCCCGGTGATACCTTGCTGCTTGAGAAAGGCGTGGTCCGTGTGATCGACAGTCAGCTGCTGCCATTCATTGGCCCGCAGCCGATAGGCCCGGCTATCACCGATGTTGCAGATCAGCCCCGCCTTGCCGGCCACATGGAACAGGACTGCCGTGGTACCCATATCCACTCCGCCATGCTGGTCAGATGCCGCACAGATTCTCTCGTTGGCAGTCTGACAGACTGCCGCCAGGAATTGCCCGGGTGTGACTTGCGCTGAATCTCTGGCCAGCAGGGCAAACTGCTGTTGCAGTGTCTGCACAGCCAGGAAAGACGCCTCTTCCCCGTTTTCCTCGCCACCCATTCCGTCAAAAACAGCAAAGCAAGCCGAATGATTCAAGGTTTGTGCCGATACCAGGGTGGTCTTCAGGCCATGGTTTTCTTTGGCCAGACTCTGCCCTATGAAGTAAAACTGATCCTCATTATTCGTCCGGACTTTCCCCAGGTTACAGCCGCAGGCAGCTTCCAGATATAAATGCGTCATGGCCGATCCTCTTCCGTTTGTCCCGGATCGGAGATTATGATCCGGTTTACTTGATCCTGTTTCAAAGTATTACAATCAAACTCACTCGATCAGGATCAGGCTGCCATCCCAGATTCCGCACTCTTCCAGCGTGTCCTCCTCATCAAGGGCAAGCCCGTTACAGGTTAGGCTGATGCTGTCGCGGGCGAACCAATATTGCTGATATCGCTCGTGCAGGGCCTGCCTGAGCAGCTTTCGCAGCTTAATGACCGGCATATTAGCCGGCAACTCCATATCGACGTTGATTCTGCTGTCTCTGGTCCGGATCGTAACAATGACACTGTCAATCATGTTCAGTCTCCATCGATGCCATCTCTGGCATAAACGTCAGAAAAGTAGCAGTAACAGATATCCGTAATTTGCATGTTCAGTTGATAAAATTCATGGACAGCCGTGATGCTTTCAGTTGGGAAGAATTGCCTCGCGGGCTCAAATGATAGCACGCTTTGAACCCGGCAAGGTCACAGGTAAACGATCACCAGGCCTGGACGGCCAAGCGTATCTGGCGGGCCTGCTCAAGATCTGTCTGCCGGAAAATATCGACAGCAGTCTGCAAGGTTTTGCTTTTACTTGAAAGTTCTCTTTCAATAATGGTGAGCCGTCGCCCAGCTGCATCGATTTCGACAAGGACTGCACGGCACGCATTTTGCACATAAGATTCTCCATAAACTTTTCGTACATCATTGACGAAAGTGGTTGCTGATTTCAGGATCCGGGTCTGGTCCTGATAAGTCTGCTTCAGGCGGCATATTTTTTGGGCCAGATTGTAAATATAATCTTGCATGACGACGATATCCCGGGCATTCCGGATGGCGGTCCGGGCCGAACCCCAAAGACTCTGGATGGCATTGAAAATATTCCGGTATGCATTTTCAATTCTCTGCTTCAGGGTGGTGCAGAAAGCCAAGACAGCCCGAAGCAGGTCATTGATGATTTTCCTGGCCTCGTCAATCGCCATGATGCCCATTTCGACGGCAGCATTGATAATTCCGGTAATGATTTCCGTCGTTGTCTGGGCCAGGTCATCCATGAAATTCATAATGGCGATTGGGGCAGCCTGCAGCGCATCCAGACCGCCCTGGATCAATTTAGGCATCACATCAATCGCGATATAGATCAAGAGGCAAATAGCAATTGCAACTATAATAATATTGAAATTAATAATTACGAAGCGTATTATATTCCTTGCTAATATTCCCGTTCTGGTTGTGAACGCCAAAATCATGCCTGAAATAAGCAAAGCGATAACGGCGCCAATATCAGCAGCCTCAAAACGACCATTCATTATATGATCATAGGCAAATATCAAAAATTGCAGGGCAAAAGCAGGAGCGCCTTCCAGATCCTTCGTAATGAGTGCTATGGTTTGACAGATGCTATCTTTGCCTTGCGTTGATGGCCCGTTTAGGGCTGATTTGTCTTTACTCAGGATGGACCATAGCCCATGGTTTTCAAAATCAATAGGCTGTGATATCAGGTCCTTCTTTTGCAGCGAAGAACGAACGATGACAATATTGCCAATATTGGTTAATAATGACGATACAATATCATGCTCGTTTTGAATTTCAATTATTTTCTCTTTTTGCGTATTGATTCTATCCTGATTTTTATTGATGAACTCGGTCCCGAATCCGGGGGCGTTAAATACCACACATCTGCCAATTTGAGCCGGATGCTCAGTCATTACGGCTGCATACAAGGCGTTGTTCCCACCTTTCGAATGACCCGTCATATCGACCTGAGCATACCCTTTTTCGTCGATCACCTGGTCAAGAAATGCTTTAGTCGCCATCTGCTGGTCAGTATCGGGATCATAGGACAGCTGTAAATTGTCGACCATATCTGTCTGGTCAGAACCCAATTTAAACATGTGTTCGGTTCCCCGGCTGACAACAATGGGTATATCCCCGGTGTCGATGGCATAGCCAACGAAACCGCTCCCCCCATTGTTTTCATTGCGAGCTTTTACAATATACCAGGTATCATATCTTGGATTGTCAACGATCTGCTGCAGGATCCGGATTGTTTCCAGGTAGATATTGCGCTCTAGTTCACTGAGTACAGCACCGGAATTGTCTAGCCCCGCCTTTAATTCCTGATTATATTGATCAATGCCCCGTTGAGCCAATTCCTGGACAGAAAATGAAAGCCCTTGATAGTTGATTTTTTCAAGCTCATCATAAGACAAGTCGATATATGACAACTGGGCCATTAACGCCAGATCGTATTCAGTATTGCTCATATCGTCAGGCCCTCACTTGATTTCCTCTTTAATGCCGTAAAGCTCACCAGCTACAAATGATATCAGCGAGATTTTCCGGACGTGACTATCTGCCAGAAGCGTCTGGATTTCTTTGTCAATCGATGATGAGGATTTTACCGTCTGGGCAAGCGTAGCATACTCTAAACCATTGGCATAGATTATTTTGATGCTGGCATCCTTGACTGATGCGGCCAGGCCATCTGCATAGGCCTTGAGGGAAGCGGTGGATATGCTTGAACTGTCGTTTTTGCCTTCATCAACTACAACAAACAGGCGGATGGATACATCCGGATTGAACTGCTCGTAATCTTGCAGTGACATATTATAATGATCGGTATCCTTCGGATACCAGCCGGAATCGATTTCTACGTAGACAATGGGATCTGTAAAATAGTTCGCGGTCAGTTCGGTCAGCTGCTGTTCGGCATTTTGCGAGACGAGAATGTCGACGTAATTATCAACGGCATAGGTGAAGTTCTTGCCGACCTGGGCCTTGAAACGTTTGAGGGGAAAACGCTCTGAGGAACAGAAAAACTTGATTGTATGGGTGGGATTGACGCCATATCTCCCGCCTATGGCCTCGATGGTAAATTTCTCATGATATTTCTCCTGCAAGTGATCCGTCAGCAGGTTAACTGCTTTGTCATTTGGATTTTGACAACCTGAAATAGCTGTAATAATACTCATGAGTATAAGCACCACCCTGATAATATATTTCATCCAGATCCACCTGCACGATTAACGGCCAGACGGGGTGTCTGCGGGCAATGGCATGATTACCCATAGACACCCTATCGACCGTGAACTGGTTTCAACAATGCTTGCAAGGTCACCCGGCACTTTGACGGCAACGGCAACAACACCGGCTGCTCAGAAACCTTGCTGCGATCAGCAGAAATGATGTGACCAACCATTTGACGGCGACAGCAACAACGCCGACTGTCAGGGCCGTTGTTCAGGGCTGCTACTGTGACTGGCGCATCTGCTGGGCAATTTTGGCGTCGGTCTCCTGCTGGATCTGAATGGCCTTGTTCAGCAATTCCGCGTACTTGTTGATACAATCAATCATTTTGTCGAACTCTTTCTTGGACTTGGTGAATTCATCCACGAAGGCCAGGGCGCTTTCGCCTTTCCACCAGTTGGCCACACCTTTCACATCCCGTTCCAGGGAGTTGACGGTATTCTGGGCTGAAGTTGCCTGCGTCTTGATTTTTCCGACAGCACCCTGGGCGTCTGTAGCGTTCAGTCTGATTTCGTTGGCAGCCATATTCATTCCTCCTAAAAAATCTATATATCACAGCCGAGGCTGAAATATATCACAGGGCTGTGTCACTGCAGGTCGCCGGCGTGGCAAAGGTGTTATAACCATATGCCTCAAGTCTGTTTGGCAGCCGCATCGGCTGCTGCCTTTTGCTGGTGCTCTGTGTCTGCCCGCTTGATTTCATTGGCCAGCTTGCGCAGATTGATGTTCATCTGTTCCATATGGGCCAGCAGGCTGTTCACATTACTGTCAATCTCATTGTATTCCCTGACAAAAGCCGTGCTGGCTTCGCCCGCCCAGCGGTTGCCCACGCCATTGATCTCGCCCGCCATCTGCCGTTGCGCACTTCTCACGTTTTCCCTGGCCATTGCTGTTTTCGCAGCCATGTAATTTGCGGTGTCGCTGATAGCCATGATATACGCCCTCTCAAATTGGTATTTGCCGGACTTTCGGCTGTCCGGGTTATTTCCGTTTCAGTGACCAGGTTTCCTTCCGGGTTTTTCCGTTTCAGTAACCAGGTTCTCTTCCGGGTTGCGGGTTATTTCCGCTTCAGTGACCGGGTTCCTTTTGGGGTTCATAAATGCTCTTGAATTTTGTCAGTCTGCCGCGGGTCAGCAGGTAGCCGCAGTGCGCGGGCAGCTCCGCGTCGCGGTCGGCATAGCCAATGTTCGCGTTGAACACGTCGTGGTCGCTGAAACGGCCACCAAGCAGGATGCTGCAGCCGGCATTGACCAGCAGATAGACAATCGCATCGGTAGCGTTATAGAGACTGATGACATCCGGGGCCTGGCCGGCAAAATACGCATAGATATTGAGATCCTTGTAGCCGCGAATGACCGCAGCCAGGTTGCTGCGGGTCTCCTCGGTAATCGTTGCACAAAAAGACGCGATATCATCCACCACCAGGATGACCGGTGACATCGGCCGGTTAGCTGATCGCTTACGTTGTTCGGCTTCTTTTAAAACATCACTCACCACGGACGTAATTTTCTCCGCGTCGAAACTGCTGATCAAGTCAGCCGTCTGCCAAGGCGCGGCGCGCCAGGGCTCCAGATTGTTGCTGACAATATACAGCTTGCGGTCCGCCTCATCTTCATGCAAGCGCGCAAACTGTCGCAGCAAATGACGCTTGCCGCTCTGGGCGACTCCAGAAATGATCGCGAAATTGTAATTGCTATCAAAGTAGAGCGGCTCAATATTGGCCAAGGTCAAGCCAAGGGGGATGAATCCGGAAGGTTCGCGGCCAACATGGGTCCGGGTTACAATCGTTGGCATGACCGGAATCGGCCGCGGCCGTTTACCCGTCCAGCTGGCCTGGTGGTCCAGGCAGAAGGCCTTCAAAGCTTCGACATATTGTTTATCGCCATCTGCAGGTACAGCCAGGGCGGTCTGGAACTCCAGCGGCGGTTTGCCGCGGACCAGCCCGCGCCCCGGGGTTTTGACCGGCTCCATGCCGCTGGTATTACCGACGACATCGACATAGTCAATCTTGTCGTTCATCTGCAGGGCGATGGCCTGCTTGAAGTTCTGGCTGATCCGGAAACTCAGGGATAATGGGTTATTGACAGTCAGGATGAAATAGATCCCATAGCTGCCGCCCTCCCGTGATGCCTGGATAAAGAAGACATCGAGATCCGGATAGATACTGAGTACAGGTGCAAAGTTGTCAAGCAGGATAACAATATATGGCATATTGTCCCTGGTCGCCTCGACGTAAGCTTGCAGGGTGCTGACACTGTGAATGGCGAATTTCTTCTTCCGCTCGTCGAGGATGGCCAGGATCATTTTGGCCAGGTTGGTGATTTTCTCCTCCTCGTTGTCATTGGCAATCCCGCCTACATGGGGCAGGTCGCGGAAGATGTCCATGATCCGGCTGCCAAAGTCCATCAGGTACAGGTTCACCTGGTCCGGGGTGTACCGGGTGGCAATCGAACTGACAATCGTCTGCAGCAGGATCGTTTTCCCGGAGCCCGGCACACCGTAAATGACGGTATGACCATCGGCGGTCAAATTGATCAGCAAAGGGTCCTGCCGCTGCTTATAGGGATTATCCACCAGGCCAACCGGGAACAGCAGGGACTGCGTCTGGTCCAGTGACACGGTAACCTCAAGATCCGCGAGGAATAACCGCTTCGGCAGCTCCGGTTCCCATAATCTGGCGGCCCGGGCCACCCCATTCATCTTGACCAGGTTGCCAATATGGCGCACCAGGAGCAGGATCTCCTCTTCCTTGTCCTTGTCGGCAATCTGCCCGGCCAGCATGTTGCTGATCCTTGACGTGGCTACAGCTTCCCGGCTGCCATCGAGGGCGACAAAGGCCAGCGGCACGGTTTTGACAGCGCAATTGCCGGCCTGTTGCGTTGAACAGGGCGCCCCGCTCCAGAAAGTCTGGACCAGTTCAAATGATTCATCATATCCGATCAGGATATAGGCCCGGCCAGGGGTCGTGAGCGAAGCGGCGTCCGGCCGGCGGATCATCTCATTGCTGTCCCCGGCATCGGCAACTTTCAGACACCATTTGAATTTGGAATTGCTCCAGATCTGGTCATCGATGATCCCCGAAGGCTTCTGGGTTGCCAGCACGAGGTGAATACCCAGGGTGCGGCCAACGCGGGCCGCGCTGATCAGGGCCTGCATGAAATCCGGATACTGCTTTTTCAGTTCGGCAAACTCATCGACGACAATGATCAGGCTTGACAGCGGGACAGCCAGGCTGCCCTCTTTATAAGCTTTCTGATACTTATAAATATCCTGGATTTTTCGACTGTCGCTGGAGACTGACTGGAAAAGCAGCTGACGGCGCTCAATCTCGCTCTCGAGTGAGATCAGGTTCCGCTGGATATTCTTGTCGATGTTCGAAATGACACCGGCGATATGCGGCAGATTCATCAGGGTGCCAGCCAGGCCGGTGCCCTTGAAATCAATCAGGACGAATGACACATCCTGGGGCGAAAAATGCATGCACATGGACAAGATCCAGGTCTGCAGCATTTCCGACTTGCCTGAACCGGTGGTACCGGCTACGAGCCCGTGCGGACCGTGGGCAGACTGGTGAATGTCAAAGTAATACTTTTCACCATTAGCCTTGACGCCGATCGGGACAGCCAGCGAACTGTAGGGGATTGCACTCTGCCATTTTTCCAGCACATTGAAATCTGAACCCGGATCGGCCGAATTTTTAATCTCGTAACCTTGTAAAAACGTCAAGCTCACTGGCAGACCTGTCTTGGCCAGCAGCGACTTTTCCCGGATCGGCGCCAGCTTGCGGGCAAAGGCCTCATAATCTGCGTCCCTGAAATCATCGGCGGTGAAGGTCTGTTTTTCGACACTGTTGTTTTTGGTGTATAGACTGCCGACGCCGCTGCGATATTCGATAAACCAGCGGCATTCCGGCGGCATCACCGGAATGCTGCGGAAAACGAACCAGACCCCGATACCCAGCTGGGGATTATTCCTGGCCAGGTATTTCATGATGCCCTGATTTTCAATCAGGCTGCGGTCGGTGATGACAAACAGATAATAGGGCAGCAGCATTTTTTCATTCGGATCGTGATTGCCGGAAAGCCGGTTCTCCCGATCCTTCAGTTCCGCTTCGAAAACCCTGAGACCATTGACGCAGGCTTCCTTGTCAATATAGATATATCGCTGCTTCTGTCCGTCATCCCAGACATGCGGCAGCCAGCGCAGCCACTGCCAGTCGTATTGATCGCGTTCCCGGGCCAGGATGACGATTTTCACGTCCTCATAGCTGTGATGGGTTGCGATCTGGACCAGCATGTTGGAAGCCAGCCTGACGATCGCGTTATTCTCGCCAATAAAACCCACTGTGCAAGCTTGAAAAAGGGGCAAGACAGCCACAGAATCCCTGATGATCCGATATTGCTCCTTGATCCGGGACGCTTCCTTGATCAACGGATCCTCTTCAATTTCGATGCCGGTGAACGGGGTCTTGATGGAGGCATGAAACAGCACGTCGCCGGTGCCCAGCCGCGTATCCAGGAAGTCGTTCTCCTGGGGTGTCCGCTCCCACAAGCGCCGTTCCATGCTGCCGACTATGTCCAGGCAGTTGCGTGTTTGCGGATGGGTTTCCAGGGCCAGTTCGTACTGGCGCTGGTAATCAAGCCTGATTCTATCCAGTTCAGTTTGCAGGTACTGATGATATGTTTCAACCCGCGCCTTGTGGTTGTGCCTGAATTGACGAACCTGGCTCCAATAAGTCGCAATGGAGGTGACGATGGTGACCAGGCTCATCGGCAGGATAAAAATCAGGGATGTGATGCTGCCGTCGGTGAGCACCAGGGCGGCAATGGAGACGAATATCATGATGATTGGTGACAGCAGGATCGAAAGCCAGTTCACCTTCGGTTTCTCATTCTTGTATGGCGGGGGTATTATTTCAAATTCTTTTGGCGCCGGAAGCTGCGTGAAGCGCGGTGAGCGCTGGAAATAAGGATATTTGCTCAGGATCTTTTTAATTTTGCCGACAGCACTGTCAAGATTCACCGTCAAGTCCGGGCCGGTATTCTTGACGATCAGGGCCCGGCCGTCCAGGATGAACGAATAGTTGACGATATAAATGGCATCGCCATTGTTGATGACGCTGTCCGAAATCAGGACCCCGTTGACATAGGTGCCATTTTTGCTGTTCAGATCCTGGACTTTGAGGACATTGCCGACCCGATAGATTTTTGCGTGATATCCCGAGACCTTTTTATTGGCGAGCGTCAGGTGATTGCATTTGTCACGGCCGATATAGACTTCATCCATCTTATCAATAAAGATCTTGTGCGGCAGGTCTGACTGCCGGGGATAGATGAAAACAGGGATATCAACATCAGCTTTGATCGTGTAAATTTCACCGGCCATGACCGGACGATCTGACACGGGCATCCTGTCAAAGATCACCCGCTCTTTGGCCTGGATATACCAGGTGTCCAGATTGAAGTAAAACCGGACATGCGCCGGAAAGACGCCGGACTTGGCGATCCGGATCGTATCGGCCGGGTCATTCCCGATCGTAACTTGACTGGCCCCCGGGGCCAGTTCCGCTTCATATGCACAGTTGTCGACGTTGACGCGCACGATATAGGACAACTTGACCACGTTCCTTTGCAGATGATGACAGTCAGGCCGATAGATGACAGAGCAGTTCGATCCATCAACAGGTTTTCCAGCGGCCCAATCGACTGAAGAATGTCTGTGGATACAAAATTTATTATCAGGATATATTAATTATTATATCGAACGGGTTGCGTATTGACAACAAATTAGATATAAATAATGATAACACATTTATTTTTCAGACTATAATTCTTGGCTTTCAATGTATGGAAAAAGGAGCAAGGGATGCCGGGGAAAGCGGGGAAAGCGAAGATGCCATGCTATTGCGTCGACTTGCATGGGAATGATTAACCAGGGGGACAACAGGATGCCAGAAATATTGCAGAGTCTCATCGGACAGGAGATTGGTGGCTATACCATTCAAAGCAAAATTGGTAGCGGTGGTTATGGTACGGTTTATTTAGCGGTCAAGGAGGATCTGGGCAAGCGATACCAGACAGCCATCAAGTACGTCGTCATGCCTGAGCCAGAATATTATGAAGAAGTATTGCAGCAGTTCAACTACAATAAAGTCCTGGCTGAAAATCATTTCACCAAAATCGTCGAGGATATCTCATCTGAAATCAATACGCTGCTTGATCTGAACAAGAAGGATAACCGGTATATCGTCGCTTATTACGATCATGCTATCCGGAAAACGCCAGATCCCCTCATGTTCGAGATCTTTATCCGGATGGAATACCTGGTGCCTCTAAATAAGTATATAAGGTCAAATGGCATGACTTTGGCCGATGTTATCCAGCTGGGGATGGACATCGGTGAGGCGCTGGTCTTGTGCCATTCCAATGGTGTGATGCACCGCGACATCAAGGAGGCGAATATTTTCGTCAGCGAATCCGGTCATTTCAAGCTCGGTGATTTTGGCGTCGCGAAAACACTGATGACCGTGACCAAGGCCGCATCCATGAAAGGCACAGCCTCCTATATGGCTCCCGAAATCTACCAGCGGGAGCCCTATGACATGACTGTTGATATTTATTCACTGGGTATTGTGCTTTACAGATTGCTCAATAATTTGCGGATGCCTTTTCTGCCGGACTATCCGACGCCCATCCGGCCCGAGGATATTGACTGGGCTGACACAAGAAGACTCAAGGGTGAGATCCCCCCACTGCCCTTTTTCGCCAGGAATGCGCTGGGTGAAATCATCCTGAAAGCCTGCGCGGTCAGGGAAATGCGTTTTAGAAATGCCGACGAACTGAAAGAACTGCTGGCAGGTTTTCTCGCGACGTTAACTGAGGATGAGAAAAATCGACTGGTTGTATCACCGGCGGCGAATAATCGCGACACTCGCACCCCCCATACACCTAATAATCCTGGTACACCTATTATGAATGCCTCAAATACGCCCAATACACATAGCACCACGGCCCCAATAAACTCTGGTTCCAATGCCATGTATATCCCTGGTGCGTCAGTCCCTCCTACACCCGGAACGTCAGCCCCCAACACCCCTGGCGCGACAGCCGGGGTTCTTGGCCCGGCTGGTGCCAATCCTTTCACAGAATTTGCCCAGAATTCTGCCAATCCCAACACTTCCGGCCTGACTGAAAGTATTGGTGTCAGAGGTCATCAGAATATCAGTCCGGTCAATAACCAGAATCCGGCCATAGCCAGTCCGCAACCCATACCGGTCAAGGTCAAAAAACCAGTTTCGACCGGAACAAAGGTTAAAATTATCCTGTTCAGCGTCTTAGCCCTGGCAGTCGCCGCTGGTGGATATATCGGGTATTTATTGCTGACTAATCCGCTGACATCATTCAAGAAATCGATCGAGTCGGGAGATTTTGTCCAAGCCATTGCGGTCTATGACAAAAATATCCGCGGTGATGCGCAAAAAAGTAAAGATGTCAGTACCTTTATCAAGAGTCGTGCTGAAACAGTAGCCAATGACTACCTGGCCAGTACGATTGAATATGACGATGCTTTGTCCAGATTACAGGAGCTTGAGAATCTCCAGATCCTGTCATCGGCGGAGATCGGGCCTTTTTTGATGCAAATCAATGAAATGCGCACCTCTCGTTCGGCCTATGAAAATGCCCAGCGGCTCATATCCAGCAATGAATTCGCCACCGCCATCGTCGAACTGCGCAAGGTGATCCAGGCAGATGGAAATTATGCGAACGCCCAGACGCAGCTGGTCAACGCAGTTTCGAGCTATAAAGAAGCGATATTGACCGAATTGGCTTCATATGACATCAACAAAGCCTATGCGGACGCGATCAGCAAACTGAACGGGGCACTCCAGGTCGTACCGAATGACGCGGATATCCTGAACAAAATAAACGACTATCACGTAAAAATCACGGCTGAACAAAAGGCCAGGATTGATGAACTGATCGGGGAGGCCAACAAACTGGTGGCTGACAGCCAGGCGTACGAGCAGGCCGTAGCAACGCTGACAAATGCCCTGACCCAGTATCCGGGTAACGCATCCCTGCAAGCTGCCATTCAAAACGTCACCAGCGATCACATCAAACACATCGTGGGCCAGGCTGACGCCCTCGCCATTGAAAAAAAGTATGAAGATGCCATTGCGGTACTGGAATCTGGCGCCAGTTTGTATCCCGGTGACGCCACACTAGAAGAACGCATGGCCGGCTATCGCGAATACCTCCCTGAATATCTGAAGAACCTGAACTTCCTGTCGGAAACGAACGGGGTGGAAAATTGGGACATTGCTAAAAACAGTGACAATCTCGGCAATATTTATATAAATGGTGGCCTGCTGTTCGAGTACGAAAATGCAAGGCGCACCTATTTTACTAATAGCAAATACTCACGTTTCAAGGGGAAAATTGTCTTGGAGAATTATAGTAAAAATGAAAGCGGGATATCAAAGATAGTCGTATACAGCGATGGAAAGGTTGTCTATGTCTCACCCGGAATAACGCAAAATGTTCTGCCGGTCAAATTTGACATCGACATTGCCGGTTGCGAACAATTATCGATCGAACTTCAAGATGTTAGTGGTTGGGGTATCAAATTGGGCGTTGTTGATGCAGCCTTCTACAAGGAATAGATCCGGTGTTCTGCCAAATCTTTGAATCAGTTTATTGCAGGGTGTACAAATTAGTAAAATTTTAAGGAAGGAGGGGGGTACAACCAGTCCACAACGTCCGCGTGCATGATATCAGGCAACAAGTAAACTTGCGCTTGACAGTGCAAAATAATAATCCTATAAACGGCAAGTAACAGTCAAATCAATCGAAAATCGGTAAT
>CAYVHB010000026.1:0-45413 GCA_964450865.1 uncultured Oscillospiraceae bacterium
GAAGAAGCTGTTTTATGAATGTCGCAACGCCTGGGAAATGTCCGGCAGCGATGACCGGGCAGCCGCGCTGGCCCTGGCTGAGGATTACACGGCCTTTCTGCGCCAGGTGAAGACCGAGCGTGAATTTGTCGAATCAAGTGTGGAGGCCCTGGAGGCGCTGGGCTTCATGCCACTGGCCAGCAAGGCAAGCCTGCTGCCCGGTGACAAGGTTTACAAGAATATCCGCAACAGGGGCATCGTAGCAGCTGTGATTGGCCGCAAGCCGGCGGCTGCGGGCTTGAATCTCATCGGTGCCCATATTGACTCACCGCGTATTGATCTCAAGCCCAATCCGGTCTATGAAGACAGTGAAATGGTCTTCTTCAAGACCCACTACTATGGCGGCATCAAGAAGTATCAGTGGACGGCCATTCCGCTGGCCCTGCATGGTGTGATAATCCGGGAGGACGGCAGCCGGCTCGAAATCCGGATCGGCGACCAGCCGGGCGACCCGGTCCTGACCATCACCGATCTGCTGCCTCATCTGGGCGTTGACCAGATGAGCCGCAAGGGTACGGAGCTGATCAAGGGCGAAGAACTGAATGTCCTGGCCGGCAGCCTGCCTTATCCGGATACAGAAAGCAGTGGCCGCTTCAAACTGGGTCTGCTGGACTGGCTGTCGAAAGAATATGGTATCAGCGAACGTGATTTTCTCACGGCCGAACTGGAACTCGTGCCGGCCCTGGAGCCGCGTGATGTTGGCCTCGACCGTTCTTTTATCGGCGCGTACGCCCATGATGACCGGATCTGTGCCTACAGTGCCCTTCATGCCCTGCTGGGCATCGACCGGCTGGACCGCACGGCAGTTGTCATGCTTTTTGACAAGGAAGAAATTGGCAGTGAGGGCAACACCAGCGCCCAGTCACGCCTTTATGAGCACTTCCTCTATGAAGTTTATGCCAAGTCCGCGGCAGCAACAGGGCCGGTCAGCCAGCTGGATTTTTACCGGCTGCTGGAGAACAGCTACATGCTGTCCGGCGATGTGACCAATGGTTTTGATCCGACCTATGCTTCGGTTTCGGATCCGCGCAACAGTGCTTATCTGGGCAAAGGAATCAGTCTGATGAAATATGGCGGTTCGCGTGGTAAAGCGGGGACCAGCGATGCCAGTGCCGAGCTCATGGCAAAGGTTATCCGCCTGCTCAATGACAGCCGGATTGCCTGGCAGACTGGTGAACTGGGCAAGGTCGATGCTGGCGGGGGCGGGACGATCGCCAAGTTCATGGCTAACCTGGGCATGGAGGTGCTTGACTGTGGTGTGCCGCTGCTGTCCATGCACGCGCCCTTTGAGGTGGCCAGCAAAATCGACCTTTATCATACATATCTGGCTTATCAGCAATTCCTGCTGAAGATGGCCTGAACATGGCACGAACGAAATGAAGCGAAACAAACTGTATGCTGAATATCGAACTGACTGAACAGCTTGAAAGCCAGTGCCGGCTTTGCCCCCGGCAGTGCCTGGCCAGCAGGACTGCGGCCGATCCCGGCTTTTGTGGCGTGGCTGAGCCACCTGGCCAGTTCCAGATTGGCCGGGTCATGGTCCATGTCTGGGAAGAACCATTCATCAGTGGCTGGCGCGGCTCCGGCACAGTTTTTTTCAGTGGCTGCCATCTCGGCTGTGTATTTTGCCAGAATACAGCGATCAGCCATCGGCACCAGGGGACGTTGCTCAGTCAAGCCCAGCTGGTGGCTGCCATGCAGGAACTGGCCAGCCAGGGTGTGCATAATTTCAATCTGGTTTCGGCCAGCCATTATGCAGGTGACATCCCGGCCCTGGTTGCTGAATTGCGCAGTCAGGGGCTGCAGCTGCCCCTCGTCTGGAACAGCAGCGGTTATGAACGCGTCGAGACGCTGCAAAGCCTGGCTGGCCTGGTCGACATCTATCTGCCGGACGTCAAATTCGCTGATCCCGGTCTTGCTGGCCGCCTGGCCGGCGCGCAGGACTATCTGCCGGTGACATTGGCCGCGCTGGCCGAAATGAAGCGCCAGCAACCGGTCAACGTCTACGCGAGCCAGGCAGCAGATCCGGCACCCGGGCCAGTACCTGGGCTGGCTATCGGTCTTGACAGGATCTCGCAGCTGGGCCAGGTGACCGGCGCGCAGGCGGGGACGTTGCTTCGGCGAGGCCTGGTGGTGCGCCATCTGGTTTTACCGGGCTGCTATCGGGACTCGTTTCGGGTGCTTGATGCGATCGCAGCAACTTTACCGCTGGATACGCCACTGTCCCTGATGTGTCAGTACACACCCCTGCCCGAACTAGCCGGGCGCCTGGCCAACGAGCCAGACTTGCGCCGCCGCCTGACAACATATGAATATCGGAAAGTGATTGACTACGCCCAGAAGCTGGGCTTTACCCATTTGCTCGGCCAGGAACGATCGGCTTCTTCGGCGGTCTTTACGCCGGATTTCAGCCACTGGCGCGACGGCGGAGCGGACGGCGGGCCTGGTTGAGCGGATTTTTCTCCACCGCCTGATGCAGGCTGTCCGCATCAACATGGGTATAAATCTCAGTCGTTGAAATACTGGCATGGCCCAGGATGACCTGCAAGGCCCGGATATCAACCTTGCCATATTTATACATCAGGGTTGCTGCTGTGTGGCGCAGTTTGTGGGTTGAATAACGCCGCGGATCGAGTCCAGCGGCAACAATGAAATCCTTGATGATGATTTGCACCATTTTGGTGCTCAGGCGCCGGCCCAGGCGACTGACGAACAGCGCCTGGGGATCCTTGAGCCCTTGCTTCGGGCGGACCGCCAGCCATTGCTCAAGTGCTTCCAGACAGGCACTGTTGAGATATATCGTGCGTTCCTTGCCACCCTTTCCCAAGACTGTCAGGGTATCTTCGCGAATGACTGACAGATTGATCCCGCACAATTCGGACAATCGCAAACCGCAATTGAGAAAGAGCGTCAGTATGCAGAAGTTGCGCTCCGTCCAGTCAGTCTCTGACTCGGCTGCAGTCTGCAGCAGGTGCTGGCTTTCCTCAAGCGACAGGTGACGAGGCAGCCGCTTGACCTGGCGCGGTGTTTCCAGGTCAAGGGCAACATTTTCATCGAGGACCCGCGCCTTGTTTTTCAGATAGGAAAAAAAGGCCCGTACGGCGGCGATCCGCCGGGCTCTGGCCGCCGGACCGTTCTTGCGTTCAACACTGAGCCAGGTGACAAAGGCGTACAGGTCGGTCAGGCGAATCGAGCGCAGAAATGCGTCATCAATGCGGGCCACGGATATCTCTTCAAACGGCTTGCCAGACTCAGCCAGGCCGCGGCGCTGCAGCATGAATCGGAAGAAAAGCAGCAGGTCATAGCGATATTCCCGGATGGTCAGGGCCGACCGCTCCTTGATCGCCTGAAAATAGCCAAGAAACTGATCAAGCCAGATAAAACTGTCATCGTAGGCTGTCATAAGACCTCCTTGCCAAATGGGGCATCTTGTATCATCATGAACATATTATAGCCAGGTAGCACCCCGGCCAACAAGATTAGATGAAATGCGCTGAAAATTCCGCTAGATGAACCTGGTTCCAAAAATGGAAAATTCCGTCAAACGAACCTGGTTCCAACTTGAAATTACAGGTCGAGTGTGGTATGATGCACGCGATAAAGACAAATGTCCATGATACAAGGACTCGAGGGAAGGATGCAACGTATGCAAAAGAAATTCAAAGTAGGTGTCATTGGTGGCACCGGTTATGTCGGTCAGCGCTTTCTGACCTTGCTCGATCAGCACCCGTGGTTTGAAACGGTGGCAATCGCAGCTTCGCCGCGTTCGGCAGGCAAGCCGTTTGCCGAGGCAGTCGCCGGGCGCTGGAAAATCGACCAGGCCCTGCCGGCCAGCGTGGCTGGCATCATGGTCGCCAGCACCGCGGACATGCCGGCGTTCTGCGAAAATGTTGATTTCGTATTCTGCGCCGTTGATATGAAAAAAGATGAAATCAAAGCCCTGGAGACGGCCATTGCCAAGCTGGAAACACCGGTTATCTCCAATAATTCCGCGCATCGCTGGACGCCGGACGTACCGGTCATCATCCCGGAGCTCAACCCCGAACATGCTGCCCTGATTGAGAACCAGCGTCGCCGCCTGGGGACATCTCGCGGCTTCATCACAGCCAAGCCGAATTGTTCAATCCAAAGCTATGTTCCGGCCCTTCATCCGCTACGTGATTTCGGCATTGAGCAGATCAGTGTCTGCACCTACCAGGCTATTTCCGGTGCCGGCAAAACCTTCGGTGACTGGCCGGAAATGGTTGGGAACCTGATCCCGTATATTGGCGGTGAAGAAGAGAAGAGTGAGCTGGAGCCGCTGAAAATCTGGGGTACCATTCAGGGCGATGAGATCGTCAAGGCCAGTTCGCCAGTGATTTCGGCCCAGTGTTATCGGGTAGCCGTCCAGGAAGGTCATACTGCTGCCGTATCGGTCAGATTTAGCCGCAAGCCTGACCGCGCCGAGATTCTGGGCCGCTGGGCCAGCTTTGCCGGGATTCCCCAGCAGGCCGGATTGCCGCTGGCACCGCAGCCATTCCTGCAGTACCGCGATGAGGATAACCGTCCGCAGCCCCGGCTGGATCGCGATGCCGGCCAGGGCATGGCGGTCACGATCGGTCGTCTGCGTGAAGACAGTATCTTTGACTATCGGTTCACCTGCCTGTCGCATAACACGATCCGTGGCGCTGCCGGCGGTGCTGTCCTTACTGCCGAATTGCTGGCCCATCAGGGCTACCTGACCCGCAAGTGATCAGTATGACGGCGGATAGGATAGACATGATGCCATTTCGCATTCAATCGAGTACCGGCCAGGGCAATCTGGCTGCCGATCTTTTCCAGCCGGCAGCCAGTTGTGCAGCCCCGCGCTTTCTCTGCCTGATCATTCACGGCATGGCCGAGCATCGGCGCCGCTATGAACCGTTCGCTCGCTGGCTGGCCAGCCAGGGCGGGATCATCTGCACTTTTGATCTGCCCGGTCACGGCGAAACGGCACCGGGCCCGGAACAGCTGGGCTTCTTTGCCAGGCAGGCCGGTGCGGACCAGGTTTTACAAGATATCGATGCAATAGCCGAGCATTTGCAGCGCCAGGCTCCCGGCCTGCCGCTGTTCATGTTTGCACACAGCATGGGCTCTCTGATCTCCCGCGATTATTGCGCGACTTACAAGCGGCCTCTGGCCGGCGTTATCTGGTCGGGAACCCCCGGTCCCAATCCGTTGCTGGGGGTCGGCCAGGCGATCGCCGCGGTATCCCGGCTTTTCCACGGACCGATGTATCGCGATCCGCTGCTGGACAAAATGCTCCATCAGGGTCATTTCAGCCGGATCAGCCAACCACGGACTGCCTTTGACTGGCTGACTCGCGATGAGGCAATCGTTGAAGCATATGTCAGGGATCCCTGGTGCGGAAATCCGTTTACAGTTGCTGGCATGCAGGATATGATGGTCTGGTCAAAGCGTGTGAACCAGTCTGCCTGGGCGTCTAAACTGGATCGCAAACTGCCGGTCCTGATAATGGGAGGCGCCGATGATCCGGTCAGCGGTTATGGCCAGGGCCCTGCCCTTGTTGGCCAGTGGCTGCAGCAACTGCAGCAGCCGGTTCAGCTCAAGATTTATCCGAACTGCCGTCATGAAATACTCAATGAGGTCAACCGGGACGATGTTTACCAGGATATCTGGCATTGGCTGGATCAACGCCTGGACGCGAGTGGCAAACTGCAGTCGCCAACAGAAGGCTAACCCGTTCACCGAACTGGCCAAGAACATAGCACTGGGCAGGGAGGGGCGTTTCAGGTGCCACGACAGGAGGCAAGCATGATCACGATAAAGGACATAGCAGAAAAGGCCGGCGTGTCATATGCCACTGTTTCCCGGGCACTGAACAATCGTTCGGATGTCAGTGAAGCGACCCGCAGCCGGATCCTCGAGCTGGCTGCATCGATGGGTTATCAGCCCAATGCCATCGCCCGCAGCCTGGTCAACAAGAAATCCCTGAACATCGCCCTGATTGTGCCGGACGTATCCAATCCGTTTTTTGCCGATATCACCATGGCCGTGCATACCGCAGCCGAGGTCGCCGGTTATACCGTCATGGTCTGTAATACGAGCTGGAATTCGCTGAAAGAACAGGAAAAGCTGCGGGTCATGGTTGAGCAGCGGGTAGACGGGATCATTCTCAAACCGGCAGCTTTTCCGAGGACAGATGACCTGGAGGCGCTCAACATTCCGATTGTCCTGTTCTGGCATGCCATGTCCGACAATTTAAGTTACGTTGAAGTGGACCATGAAGCCGGGGCCCGACTGGCAGTGCGGCATCTGATTGAGCGCGGTTTCCGTCGTATAGCTTATATGGGTGGTCAGGAGACTTCGCCGTCCAATCAGATCCGTCTGCTTGCTTATCAGCAGACGCTGCAGGAAAATGGCCTGGTTGCTGACCCGTCCCTGATCAGTTTTGGTGGCTTTCACCTCGAGAGTGGCTACGAGCGCTTTGCCAGGATGATTCAACAGAGTAATCCACCGGATGCTGTATTCTGCGGCAACGATATCATCGCCCTGGGTGTCCTGCAATACACGCGGGATCACCATATCCGCGTCCCGCAGGACTTTGGCCTGATTGGCTTTGACGATATCAGCTATGCATCCTTGCCCCTGATCAATATGAGCACCATCTCCCAGCCGCGGGAAAAGCTCGGCCAACAAGCCCTGCAAGCTTTGCTAAAGGAAATCGAGTCCTTTCCCCAGCGCACCCGGCAGCGCATCCTGATTGAACCGGAACTGAAAATCCGGGCAACAACGTAACTGCGATGCCCGATTGCGATTCATGTATGTCCGGCTGCCGCCTGGCTGCACGCTTCAGCGAATGCCTGGCTGCAAGCCACAAATGAATGATCGATTCATGAATGCAATTCCTGATTCCCTGTCTCACCCTGTCTCACTTGCATTTCACGAGTGATTATCCTTGACGAAAGCAAATGAAATATGTTAGATTACTAAAAACGAACCTGAGCAACTTCATATCGACACGATGAAGGGGACCAGTAGGTCGCTGCAGGATTTCAGAGAGCCGTTGCCTGGTGTGAAGCGGCATCCCGAAGTTACTGAACTCGCCCCGGAGTGTACCCGCTGAACCCATCAGGCAGTAGGCGGTGTCGGGCGTCTCCCGTTACAGGGACGAAGATATCGGTTCAGCCAGCTGGGCCCGTATCTGATGAGTGCATTTCCTTCTGGAAATGAAGCGCAGTGGTACCGCGAAAGTCACAGTTGTCTTTCGTCTCGCATAACGAGACGGAAGGCTTTTTTATTTGCATGAAAATGACTGGTAAACGGTCGACCGAGCCCTGACAACCTGGCAGACTGAACCGATCATGCAGACGGCCGGCCAGAAGGTCGACGACAATGAGAACAAGACAGGCTGATCAATCTGTCAGATTACACGGATCAGCCGATCAGCCGGAAGGCCGACGACAGGCCAGGACCCAGGACATGGAAGGAGAGCGAACCCATGAAAAATTACATCAAGTACAGACAGTATCCACCCTTGAATTTGCCGGACCGCCAGTGGCCGTCCCGCGTCATCACCAAGGCACCCCAATGGTGCAGCGTCGACCTGCGCGATGGTAACCAGGCCCTGGAAATCCCGATGAATCTTGATCAAAAACTGCGCATGTTTCAACAATTGGTGGAAATGGGCTTCAAAACGATCGAAATCGGCTTCCCGGCAGCCTCCGACACCGAATTTGAATTCACGCGGTACCTGATCGATCATCACCTGATTCCCGACGATGTCCAGATCCAGGTCCTGACTCAATCGCGCCAGCACATCATCGAAAAGACCTTTGCCGCATTGCGCGGCGTCCGCAAGGCCGTCGTCCATCTGTACAATTCGACCTCGACCCTGCAGCGCGACGTCGTTTTCCGCATGGATCGCGACCAGTGCAAGGAACTGGCTGTTTTTGGCGCCAGGCTGGTCAAGCAGATCGCCGAACAGGACACCCATGGTACGGATTTTACCTTTGAATATTCCCCGGAGAGCTTCACCGGCACGGAAATGGATTTTGCTGTGGAAATCAGCGATGCTGTGCTCGATGTCTGGCAGCCGACCCCTGAACACAAGGCGATCATCAATCTGCCGGCGACAGTCGAAATGTCCACCCCCAATATCTATGCCGACCAGATCGAGTATTTCTGCCACCATACCCGCTTCCGTGACCGCATTCTTGTCAGCCTGCACGCCCACAATGACCGCGGGACAGCCGTTGCAGCCAGCGAACTGGCCCTGATGGCCGGCGCCGACCGCGTTGAAGGCACCCTGTTCGGGAACGGCGAACGCACCGGTAATGCCGACCTGCTGACTATCGCCCTGAATCTGTTCTCGCAGGGCATCGATCCACAGCTCGACTTTACCGATATCAACAAAATTATCGACATCTACGAGGAAACCACGCGGATGGCCGTACCGGAACGTCACCCATATGCCGGCAAACTGGTTTACACAGCCTTCTCGGGCTCACATCAGGATGCCATCAACAAGGGCATGGCCCGGATCAAGAAAACAGCCAGCCAGGCAGCCGAGGCTGGCAGCCGCGAAGAACTGGTCTGGGAAGTGCCCTATCTGCCGATCGATCCCAAGGATGTCGGCCGCTCCTACGATCCGATTATCCGGATCAACAGCCAATCCGGCAAGGGTGGCGTGGCCTATATTCTCGAACAGTATTATGGCCTGTTCCTGCCCAAGCCAGTCCAGCAGGCCTTCAGCCTGATTGTCACCAAAGTCTCGGACCAGCGTCAGTCTGACCTGCAGCCGGAAGAAATTCACCAGCTTTTCCTGGACACCTATGTCAACGTGGCCACGCCGCTTGACCTCAAGAGCTACAGCGAAGAAATGCTCGATGACCAGACCGTGCAGATGACTGCCACCTTGCTGGTCCGTGGCGAACCGGTCAAAATTTCTGGCGCCGGCAACGGTTTGCTCGATGCGTTCTGCCAGGGCCTGATGAACTATCTGCATCTGGTAATGGAAATCACCGCTTATCACGAACACGCCCTCGAACGTGGTTCAACCTCGAAGGCCATTACCTACGTACAGATCCAGAACGGCGGAACCGAGCGCTACATCGGAGCCGGTATCAGCAGCAGCATCAGTAAATCCTCGCTGCGCGCCGTACTGAGTGCCGTCAACCAGATGCAACACCTGAATGTCTGATCACAGATCAACTGATCCGATGACAAACCCCGGATAAAACCGTCTGGCCATGGATCACAAGGATAGCCGGCCTGTCAGCGATGACAGGCCGGTTTTAATAATATGAAAAATAACATGCCGCGCGGGACTGGCCAGGCTGCGCAACAGACCGGCCGCCTGGATAAGCACAGACGGGCTGCGGCCGGATCAATGAGCGCTGATTTGCGTGATTTTGCGCGAAAATGGCTTTTCCCCTCTCCCGTATTAGACAAAATTAAAATTTTGTCTAATACGAAATTTCAAAACCAGAAGTGGGATCTACTCCTTTTTTGCTTAGCTAGGCGAATCTTCATAAGCCGGCTGGCTGGTGCAGCGACTGATTTGCCCCCGCTTATCAGATGCATATTTAATCAAATGCAATGAACTGATCACGCCATGCGTAGATGGGCGCGATCCAGGGCTTTTTCCGAGCACTAGAACCGGACATTTTTTGTTGTCAGTTATAAAAAGGATTCCGGGATCAAGGTGTGTTGATCTGGCCGGAGACCTAATCCGAGGACTTGCCGGATGTCTGGCCGGATGACTGATCAGATGACCTCAATCGGGCCTGATAACAAATCGCTATCAGATCCAGCTGCTGCCTGATTGAGACCGCAAGGAAAAAACCATGTATCAGCTGAAAGACGCTGCACAGCAAGGTGTTGCATAAGCCGCTTTGAATCAGACTGAAATAAATAATCAGGCCGCTCTCGATCAACCAGATGAACAGCCAGATGAGCCACCAGACCTTTAACTGGACCCGGCGGGATGAAACCATGATGAACTGGATCAACCGCAGTGCAATCAGAGTTTCCAAACCGGCTATGCCACGTCGGTGAATGACCAGCCAAAGCCCACCAGCCTGACCCAGGCTGCAGATGACAAGCCAGATCAAGGAACCAGGCACTGCCAGCCTGAAAACTGCATGCAGCTGGCTGGTCAAGGCCAGAAACAGGCTCAGGGACAATGTACTGAGCAACCCCAGCAAAGCCAGTCGTATACCAAGCTTTCGCCACATCAGGCCCAGAATGGATCCGCTAAGAATCAGAACACAAAGGCTCAATGGCAGCTTGAGCTGCAGTCGTATCAACTGGCCAAGCCCTGTAAAACCGCCGGCGGAAATCATGCCTTCGTTCAGGCTCCAGTTTGCAGAACTTGCATAAATTAACAATCCGCTGACGATAACGAGTAAATCCTTGATTACCAGCGGTTGATCAGGATTACCGGTGAAATGTAAAAGTTGCCGCGGTGTTTGCATCGTTGCGTCCGTGCTGGGGTCAGACAGGTTGGCAGAACCAGGATTGTGGTAACCGTCCTGGTTTGCTCGCCGGATCATCTGGCGCAACATGGTCTTGACCAGGATCGGCTGGTTCAGAATCTGCCGGATCCGAACGGATAAATAATTAAATAAACGCATATGCTCGTCAGGTAAAATAACGCGAGCTTTTGCGCTGGACAATCCGTTTATGCTGCTTATTCCGCAACATCCGCCGCGCTGGCATCTGATTCGTCCGTGACGTTCTCATCGGCCATTGTTTCATCTGACACAGCAGTCGATTCACTCTGGCTTGTTTCGTTCAGATTGACAACCATTTCATTCAGGCTGCGGACACCCACGATCCGAGACCATTCAGACAGATCCCGGAATGGATTATAAAGATTAAACAACAGGATGATCAGCAAAATTGTCATGACAATAATCAGGAGCTGGCGCAGGAAACGTTGCTGCCGCTCGGCCTGACGTTTGCGATTGATCTTGGCAACGGTTGTGTACCCTTTCAGCCGGAAGACGCGTTCCTTGCCAACGCGACGGATAGATCGTGCGGCCTGATGGGTATCACGGATCAGGAATTGCCTGATCCGTTGGGGCCATAACGGCGCATGTTCGCGAATTTCTTCCGGTAAGGATTTCAGGTCCCGCACAGAGCGGTTTATATCATGGCCAGCCCGATGAGCCGCCTGATTCATTGTCTGGTTCATTGTACGACGACGCGGGTTTTCATTCTTCACGCCTGGTCATTCCTCCGCCAAATCTTTGCCTGGTGGTTATTATTATAGCTGATTTCTGTTCGACTTTCAGCAGGTATCAAACGGAACTTTTCATCTTCATATCGAACAAAAGTTTGACAATGGATCTGGAGTCTGCTAACATATGATTGATCAAACAGGTGATTGATCAAACAGGCTGGTCAGCCGCTTTCAGCCGCGATTATGACAAGCTGTCAGCTATTATTGTGATAGCCGGTCATTATGGTTATTCCGGCCATTCCCGGCCATTATTCACAGCCATGATGGACGCAGTCTGCCAGGAGGGATTTCATGTCGACTTATCCATTTACACGCTCCAATGTCGACGATACGATCAACAGTATTTACCAGTTTATCGTTGACTATGTCCATGAAAATGGTTATCCGCCGGCGGTCCGGGATATTTGTGCAGGTGTTGGTATTCGTTCGACATCCACGATCCACAGTCACCTCAAACGATTGCAGCAGGCCGGCCGGATCGAGTATTCAGCTGGCAAGCGGCGGGCGATCACGATTCCCCAGATCACGACTGAGCGGACGATCCAGTTGCCGGTCGTGGGTCAGGTGACAGCTGGCGTACCCATTCTGGCGACCGAAAATATCGAGCGCCTCCTCCCTTTCCCCGCTGATTTCTTTGCCGATGATGGCGAAGTTTTTGCCTTGCGGGTTCGCGGTGACAGCATGGTTGGCGCAGCGATACTTGACGGTGATTATGTGATCGTGAAGCGCCAGAATACTGCCCGGCCGGGTGAGATCATCGTCGCGCTGGTCGGTGATGAGGCAACAGTCAAGACCCTGGCCAACATTGATGGCCGGGTGATCCTGCAGCCGGAGAATCCGGCCTATGCGCCCATCCCCTTCGACCGTCCGGATTGTCAGGTTCTGGGGAAAGTCTGCGGCGTATTCCGTACATCAGTCCGCTAGTCAGATATATTGGCCTGACTGCAATCGGTTCGTACATCGGTTCGTACATCTGAGTCCGCGGCGCGGATGGGATATCCGGCATCGATTTGAATTCTCTGATCCATCGCACATCAGCCCGCTTTATAAATATGGCCAGGGTCTGCTCTCATCAGAACCTGGCCATTTTTTGTCCTGTTTATCAATTGATTTGACAGTGCGGCTGATTGGCCGAAACCAGATCCTCAGGCAAACTCGGGGATCGAATCAGCATAATTCCTCATGTCGTCCAGACGGCCAGTATCATTGAAAATATAGTCAAACTGACCTTGCGGATCAATGGCCACGATGGCACTCTTGTAAATCAGATGCTGACAGGAATCGGTGGCCAGGATTATCGAATGATTGTCAAAGCCGATAATCTGCCCCTGTTTGATACTGCGATTGAGCAACAAGATGGATACCTGGACCCGCTCCCGGCGGCAGTAATTCAGGTATACATCCTGAAGCTTGAGTTCACGGTTGCCGTTATCTTTTTCGGGGCGATGGCCAATAACGCTGTTGCGATACATAATGATGAATCCTCCTTTGAAATGATAGCAACAGCATACGAAAAATGAACCGGCGGCGGAATAATGAAATTCAGAAATTTCACACAAAACAGACTAAATAAACCCTAAATGATGCGTTTTCATAGAAAATTTCTGTTTAAACAGAAATTATCAGCCTTGCAAATATTGCTCATATTCAGCCAGGATCCGGGCCGTGGCTTCAGCCGGGCTCAGGTTTTCCAGCCAGTGCAGGCCGGGCATGCGCCGGAACCAGGTTAACTGCCGTTTGGCATAGCGACGGGTAGCCTGAGCTACCGCGGCAATAGCTTCATCCCGGCTGATCTGGCCATTCAGACAGGCAATCATCTCTTTGTAGCCAATTGCTTGCAGACAAGTCGAATTTGGCGCCAGTCCGCGATCCAGTAATTGGCGGACCTCCTCTTCCAGTCCGGCCGCAAACATCTCCAGCACCCGCTGGTTGATCCGGTTATACAGGACTGGCCGATCATGGGTCAGGCAATAGCCCCGAAAATCAAAATCGGGACCCTGGTCATGCGAACGGCGATTGATTTCGGTTGGTGTCAGTCCGGTCTGGGCGATCACTTCCAGAGCCCGGACAATGCGTTTACGATCTTGCTGACTGATGCGGGCTGCAGTCTCTGGATCCTTAGCCTGTATTGCTTGCCACAATACGGCGAGACCTTTTTCGTCAGCATCATGATTCAGGCGCTCGCGCAAGGCCAGATCCGTTGGCATTTCAATAAAAGTCAAACCCTCGATCAGGGCGCTGATGTATTGGCCGGTGCCACCACAAACGACGGGTTGACGGCCCCGGGCAAAAATATCAAGGATGATTGCGGTTGCCTTCTGCTTATAGGCTGCCACACTGAATGACTCGCCCGGCTCAAGAATATCCAGCAGATGATGCGGGATACCGGCCCTTTCCACCCGCGTTGCTTTGGCCGTGCCGATATCCAGGCCGCGATACAGCTGCATCGAGTCTGCTGACACGACCTCGCCATCCAATGCCTGACACAACTGGATGGCCGTTGCGGTTTTGCCGGAAGCAGTGGGCCCGCAAACAACCAGAACCGGCCGACCTGATTTTTTGGGGGAACCCGATGAATAGTCTGCCGGCATGTTTGAGCGCGGGGAATCCGATGGATGGCTGATGGGTGTGTTTATTTCGGGTGAATACATAATCGATGCAATCCTCGACTCTGTCATTATTATGGGATAGGTTTCCAGGCCATACCAGCTTCAGACAATTCGCTTGAATCGTTTTTCGATTTCATGCCGGCTCAACCGGATGATGATCGGCCGGCCATGCGGACAATGATAAGGATCGTCAAGAGCCTGCAAATCAGCAAGCAGGCGAGTCATCTCTTCGGGATGCAAGTTGTCGTGGGCCTTGACCGCGGCCTTGCAGGCCATGCGGTAGAAAAGCTCATTGATCCGGACTCCTGCGTCCAATGATTCATCCAGCAGGGTGTCGAGGGCGACACGCAGGGCTGCCTGAGGCTGGAGAGCCAGCCGGCCGCTGGCTGGCAAGCTGCGAATCAAGATAGTATGGGTTCCGAATGATTCGAATTCAAAGCCAAGATGCTGCAGCTGTTCCTGCTCAGCTTGTAACAGCTGCAGCTCGCGGCTGCTGACCGTCATGGTCTGCGGAACCAGAAGCGGTTGGACAAGGGGGCCTGAAGATTGACGCTGACTGGCAACAAGCTGTTCAAATAAGATCCGTTCATGGGCCGCATGCTGGTCAATAAGCAGCAGGTCGGCATCGAGCTCCAATAGCAGATAGGTCTGGAAGAGCTGGCCGACCAGGCGGGCCCGCTGCAGCTCGCTCACAGTCAGAGCGGCTGCAGCGGTGAGCGGCAGTTCAGCCTGTCTGGCGGCTGCAGCGGTGAGCGGCAGTTCAGCCTGTTTGCTGGCGACATCGGTGAGCGGCAGCTCAGCTTGTCTGGCGACTGCATCGGCGACATCGGCGGGCGGCAGTCCAGCTTGTTTGGCGACTGCATCGGCGGGCGGTGTGCTGGCTTGTCGAGCGGTCGACTGCGGCTTTTCAAAAGGTGGATTTTCAGCTGCAGAATAGACCGAAACATTCATCTCAGCTATTCTGGCAGGCTGTTCTGAATCGATGCCTGAATCCGGATATGGCAGGGCGACCGGTGTTTGCATTTCCTGGCCACTGTCCGGAGATTGCTGCGCGGACTTTGTCGGCAACTGCGGGCTGCTGTCCGGAACTGGCTGGACAAGCTGCGTTGTGATTGGTTGGTTGCTGTCTGGCGTCTCGACTGACAGGATGGCGCCACCCTGCAGCAGGGCGTTTTTCACAGCATGATAGACAGCGCGGAAGACAGCCTGTTCATCCCAGAAACGCACTTCCATTTTTTGCGGATGAACATTGACGTCGACCAGCTGGGCGGCAACCGTGATGAACAGGACGGCTAGCGGGAATTTGCGTTTCATCAGATGACTGGTGTAGGCTTCGTCAAGGGCCGCGCTGATAGCCCGCGAGCGGACCAGGCGGCCGTTGACATAGAAATTTTGCGCTGACCGGCTGTTGCGGGCCTGTTCCGGCCGGCCAATATAGCCATGGACGGCTGCAGGTGGCTGCCGGTCCTCAACAGCCAGGCATGTACTGGCAGCTTCCCTGCCGTAAACGGCGAAGATGGCACTGCGCAGATCATTATTGCCAGGGGTATGCAGCAATTCCTGGCCCTGGCTGATCAGGCGGAATGAGACATCCGGGCGGGCCAGGGCCATGCGCTCAATGATATCGGCGACAGCAGACGCCTCTGTACTGTCTTTTTTCAGGAATTTAAATCTTGCCGGCACATTGTAAAACAGATTTTCGATGGTAAACACGGTGCCCTCGGCACAACCGGCCGGCGCGACTTGCAGGATCGCCCCACCCTGCAGTTCAACGAGTGTACCGACTGGTTCACCGACCGGCCTGGTTTCCAGGCGGACATGCGCCACCGCTGCAATGCTGGCCAGGGCTTCTCCGCGAAAACCCATGGTCCGGATGGCATCGAGGTCTTCAATCGTCCTGATTTTACTGGTCGCGTGGCGATCAAAAGCCAGGCAGGCATCAGCGGCATCCATGCCACAACCGTTATCTACGACCCGGATCAGGCCGATTCCCCCCTGGCGGATCTCGACGGTGATAACTGACGCGTCGGCGTCCAGGGCGTTTTCCACCAGTTCCTTGACGACTGAGGATGGCCGCTCAATGACCTCACCGGCGGCAATGCTGTTGGCGGTCAGGGTATCGAGAATCTGAATCTGACTCATATTGATAGGTACTCCCCCCTGGCCCGATGATCAAAGCGTCACGGGCTCCCCCCTGCCTTGCGGGCCTTCTGCTGCAGATCATAAAGAATATTCAGCGCGTCGAGCGGGGTCAGGGTCTGGATATCAAGCGTCTGCAGGCGGCCAAGCAGGTCGTCGGCCTTGCGGACAGCCATAGCCGAGGCGAACAGATCGATCTGGCCCTCCAGCGGCCGCGCATTCTGGCGGATTTTCAGCTTCTGGCGGCCGACGTTCTCTTTTTCCAATTGGATCAGGATCTCGCGGGCCCGGCTGACGACACTGGCCGGGACACCGGCCAGGCGGGCGACCTCTATGCCGTAGCTGTCATCGGATCCACCGGCCCGGATCTGGTGCATGAAAACAACCTCACCCTGGCGTTCGTCCACGGCGACATGGCAGTTGAAGATCCCGGGCAGGACGGATTCCAGATCGGTCAGCTCATGATAATGGGTGGCAAAAAGGGTACGGCAGCCCAGGGCCTGGCGGTCCGCAACGTGTTCTATGACTGACCAGGCAATGGACAGGCCATCATAAGTACTGGTGCCGCGGCCAATTTCGTCGAGGATCAGCAGGCTGCGCGGGCTGGCCTGGCGCAGGATCTGGGCGACCTCGCTCATTTCGACCATGAATGTGGACTGGCCGCCTGCCAGGTCATCCGAGGCCCCGACGCGCGTAAAGATGCAGTCCGCCAGGCCGACATGCGCAAACTCGGCCGGTACAAAACTGCCGGTCTGGGCCAGCAGGACGATCAGGGCGACCTGGCGCATGTAGGTGGATTTGCCGGCCATATTCGGGCCGGTCAGGATCATCAGCCGCTGACCGCTGCAGTCGAGCCGGGTGTCATTGGGCACAAACTGACCGGCGCCAAGCATGCGTTCAACCACCGGATGGCGGCCCTTGCGGATCTCCAGTTGCTCACCGAGGTCCACCTGCGGGCAGCAATACTGCTCGCGGTCAGCCAGTTCAGCCAGCGCGCTGAGCACATCGAGAATGGCCAGCACCCGGGCAGTCTGCTGCAGGCGCGCCAGTTCAGCGGCGACTGTTTCGCGAATCGTGCAGAATACCTCGTATTCGAGCGCGACCGACTTCTGCTCAGCGCCCAGGATGGTATCTTCCATTTCTTTCAGTGGCTCGGTGATGTAGCGCTCCCCATTGGCCAGGGTCTGCTTGCGGATGTAGTCGGCCGGGACCTGGGCCAGGTTGGCCCGGGTTACCTCGATATAAAAGCCAAAGACTCTGTTATAGCCGACCTTCAGGCTGCGAATACCCGTGCGTTCACGTTCGCTGGCTTCGAGCGCCAGGATCCACTGCTTGCCATCGGTGGCAGCCAGGCGCAGCCGGTCAACATCGGTGTGGTAGCCGGTCCGGATCAGGTTGCCCTCTTTCAGGCCCAGGGCCGGTTCATCGGCGATCGCCGCGGTCAGCAACTGCTCGATATCGGCCAGCGGATCAAGTTGCTGGTGCAATTCACAGAGCCAGGCTTCGGAGAGCGTGGCCAGCAGGCCGCGGATTGCCGGCAGCTTGCCGAGGGTCTGCCGCAAGGAGATCAGGTCCCGGGCATGGGCGGTTTTCAGGGCTATCTTGCTGCTCAGGCGTTCAATATCATAGAGACCGTGCAACGCCTCGCGCAGCTCCTGGCGCTGCAGGAAGGCGTCCTTGAGCAAGGCGATGGCCTGCTGGCGCTGGTGAATATCGTGCAGGTTGAGCAGGGGCTGTTCGACCCAGCGGCGCAGCAGGCGTGAACCCATGCTGGTCATCGTGCGGTCGATCGCCCAGAGCAGGCTGCCCCGGCGCTGCTTGTCGCGTAATGTCTCGGTCAGTTCGAGGTTGCGGCGGGCAATCGGGTCCAGGATCATGAAGTCAGCCGGTGTATAGGGCTTGATCGGCCCGATATGCATGGGATCAGCCCGCTGGGTTTCCTGCAGGTAAGTCAGCAGGGCCGCAGCGGCCCTGGCCCACAGGGCGTGGGCGTCCGCTTCAGCTGTGATCCCCAGCTGGAGCGCTGTTTCCTGGGCAAAATCATGGTCCGGACGTATGGACAACACAACGTTATTGCGTTTGGAGAAAGATACCCAGACCGGATTTTGAGCGAAAGAATGGTTGCAGATAACCTCAGCTGGCGCGTATCGGGCCAGTTCATCGCCCAATTTGGCGCCAGTCTGGCCAACGACGAGCTGGGTCGCGTCAAAGGTTCCGGTTGAGAGATCACAGGCTGCCAGGCCGTAGTATGAATTGAGCTGACAGATCGCGACAATATAATTATTGCGCCGCTCATCGAGGGCAGCCGGATCAAGCACGGTCCCCGGGGTCACGACGCGCACGACCTCGCGGCGCACGATACCCCTGGCCAGAGCCGGATCCTCGACCTGCTCGCAAATGGCAACTTTATAGCCCCGGCTGACCAGGCGATTGAGGTAGTTTTCCGCGGCGTGGTAGGGCACGCCACACATCGGGGCCCGCTCGGCCTGGCCACAGTCACGGCCGGTCAGGGCCAGCTCCAGCTCACGGGCCGCGGTAATGGCATCTTCAAAAAACAGTTCATAGAAATCACCCAGCCGGAAAAAAAGCAGGCAATCCGGCCAGTTCTGTTTCTGCTCAAGGTATTGTTGCATCATCGGCGTGATGCGGCTCTGGTCAATATCGGCAAATGACAGGCTCATGATTCCTGTCCTGGATCCCTGGCGGCTGGCATCGCGGGCGATGCAGCCGATTGCCTGGCCGGCTTCAGAGCCGGGTCAGCGGGCTGCCCTGATTTGCCAATTGCATCAGCCGGTGTTACTTCCAGCCTGACCAGTTCGGCCTCAAGGGAAAAGGTCTTGGCCCTTGTTATGCGCACGATGGCCATCTGGCCCTCCAGCACATCTCCGTTCATGTGTCCGTCGGCATCAACAGCGGCTGCCGGCAATAAAGCCAGGCTGGTCACCTTGCAGTTGACAAGACGGTTATCGGCCGTCCGGCCGGACAGGACGCCAGGATCCCCTTCACTGCGGCCTTCGATCAGGATTTGCTGCAAGCTGCCGTTCAGGGCCTGGTTGGAGGCCAGGCTATGGCTGTTCTGCAGCGCCAGCATCCGGCCGAAGCGCTCACGTACGACGTCATCAGGGATCTGTTCAGCCATGGTCGCGGCCGGGGTGCCGGTCCGCTTGCTGTACTGGAAGGTGAACGCCGCGTCAAAGCGCACCTGCTCCATGAGATCGAGCGTATCGGCAAAATCCGCCTCGCTTTCGCCCGGGAAACCGACGATCAGGTCGGTCGAAATGGTCAGGCCGGGGCGCAGGGCCCGGGCTTTACAAACAATGGCCAGATACTGTTCGCGGGTATAGTGGCGGTTCATGGCCTTGAGGATCGCGTTGCTGCCTGATTGCAGGGGCAGGTGCAGATGCGGCTCGATATTTTCGTAATGGCCGATCACGGCAAGCAGTTCATCGGAGATATCCTTGGGATGTGAAGTCATGAACCGGATGCGCCGGATACCCGGGACCTCGGCACAGGCTGCCAGCAGCCGGGCGAAATCCGGCTGGTCCGGCTGGTCCTGGCGCAGGTCCTGGCCGTAGGAATTGACATTCTGGCCTAGCAGCATGATCTCCTTGTAACCGGCTGCGGCCAGCTCGTGCACCTCGTGCAGGATGCTGCCAAAGGTCCGGCTGCGTTCCCGGCCGCGCGTAAAGGGCACAATGCAATAGGTGCAGAAATTGTTGCAGCCATACATGATCGAGACCAGGGCCCGGAACTTGCGGGCCCGGTGCATCGGCAAGCCCTCAGCCAGGGTATCGGTGTCCCCGACATCATAGACCCGCCGGGTGTCCGTCAGGCGATGGTACAGCAGCTCCGGCAGGCGATAGATATCCTGCGGACCAAAAACCAGGTCGACAAACGGATAACTCTGGCGCACCTTCGCGACGTGTTCGTCCTGCATCATCATGCAGCCGCAAAGGCCGACCAGCAGGTCCGGCCGGTCACGGCGCAGGTTCTTGACCATGCCCAGGTGGCCAAACAGGCGATCATCGGCATTTTCACGCACACTGCAGGTATTCAGGAGAATCAGGTCCGCCTCACGGGCGTCCTGGGCTGGTATATAACCCATGCTGTCAAGCAGGCCGGCAATCCGTTCGCTATCGTTTTCATTTTGCTGGCAGCCAAAGGTAATGATATGGTAACGGCGGGCAAAGCCGGTCTTGCTGCGGGCATTGGCCTGGCAGTCGGTAACCTGGCGGGCATAATAGGCCTGCCGTTTCATTTCACTGTCGGTAATGATCTGTGTAGACAAGGTTTCACCTCTCATCGGCTCATGTACTTTTTTCATGCATCATCATACCAGATAGAAGACAATGATACCAGAATCGCCAGGCCGGGAGCGTACGGCGGGTCAGGGCTTCAAGCTCATCGTACAGGCGGGCTACCATCGCTGGCCCGGCCGGGGATGCAAAATCCGTGGATTCAGCGGATGCCGGTTCGGGGGGCCCGTAAAAGGCCTGTTCAAGAGTCTCGGTGCAGATCATCCAGAAAGCGGGCTGCAGCCAGCCTGGTTCAGGCTTCCCATCAGTGAGTTTGTTATCCCTCATGTTGTCCCTGGTGTTTGCCCTCATGTTGTCCCTGGTGTTTGCCCTCATGTTATCCCCGGAGATTGCCTGGCTGGATCTCTGGCAGATTTGCTGCAAATCGACCATATATTGTCGTATGGTGTGTTCGGGGCGCAGGGGCAGGCCCAGCAGCTGACCGAGGCCCGTGATTTGCTGCCAGTAATATTGATACCGCGCGGTGTGGTCCGGATAGCGGGATAAAACCCAGCCAGGCCGATGGGACAGGTACCAGTTGCGGTAACGCCAGCCCAGGATGCCCAGGGCGCCAGCCAGCAGGACGAGGACCAGCAGGATAAGGATAGCCAGCCACGGCCGCTGATCGCCGGTTACAGGGACATGCGTCTTGTCTGAAGGTCCGGCCGGCGACTGCGTCGCAGCCCGGCTCGATTCGGAGACTGTTGGCCGGACAGTCGGCGCGGGGGTCACCGTCGGAATTGGCGTTGGTGATAGATGCAGATCAGCGCTTAAATCGAGCGTACCAATACCCGGTGTTGGATCAACCGGAACCCAGCCCAGTTCATCGAGCCAGATCTCGGTCCAGGCGTGGGCCTGGTTGCCCGATATCACCCGCTGATCACGGCCTGACACGGCTGCCGGGGCAACATAGCCTTCAACGTACCTGGCAGGGATATCGGCCAGCCGGCAGAGCATGGTCAATGCGGTTGCAAAATATACACAGTACCCCTCCCGACTGTCCAGAAACCAGCTGACAAACTCCCGTTCAGCGGGTGGTTCAGCCACAGTCAGGCTATAAGAACAGCGTTTCTGCAGATATTGCACCAGGCGCTGGACCTGGTCCCAGGCTGGCTGGCCAGCCGGCAGCAGGCGGTCAACCAGACGGGTCAGCCGGCCATCCGGTCCATAAGCATCCAGTTCAGGCAGTTGCAGGTAGGCCTGGCGCTGGGCGCTTTCGAGGGCGGTGCCGCGGTCATGGCTGGTCAGCCAGGCCAGCTGTCGCCGGAAGTCATCCTGCATGGGATCCAGCAGCCGGGCCTCAACGGTATACGGCTGGCGCGTGCTTTTCTCAGGGCCGGGATAGAGGGCCCCGGCTATATTGAAGTAGAGATCAAACGGGGCATCGATCGCCAGCGGCCGGCCAGCCAGCAGGACAACCGATTGCGGGCGCGCGGGCGTGATGGTGTAGGTTGCACTGGCCAGCCAGGCACCGCCGGGCTGTGGATTGCCGCGCAGGTCCGGGCGGTTCAAATCAAACACGTCCTGCTGGACCTGACTGGAAAACAGACTGTCGTAGCGCCAGGCATAATCCATGGGCTGGCGGTACCAGCGCCAGCCATCATACACCTCGCTGACTGCAGCCCGCAGCAGCAGGGCCCGCCGTTCACCACTCATTGCAAACAGCGCCGTACTGCCTGGCTGAACCGATCCGCCCAGGCGCTCCACCAGTGGATAGTAGCCAGCCGATGCCAGATTGAAGGCCTCAGCTGGTGTTTCGGCCGGTTGAAACTGACTGCGGACCAGTTTGGCCACATCACTGACAAGTCCGGCCAGGTCCCGCTGGTAAAGCCATTGGCCTGGCAGCTGCTGAACCAGCAGCGTGGCGACGAGGATGATCGCCAGGACGGGACCAGCTGCCAGGACCGTCAATTGAACAGGGCCGGAAGCCTTGCGGCGCCGGCCCAGGCGCTGGCGCAGATAAGGCTGGCTTCTGGCCAGCAAGGTCAGGCTGAGGCCCAGGCAGACCAGCAGCCAGGGGGTCCATTCTTTTAAGCCGGTTATGGCGCGGGCCAGGCCAATAGCCAGGGTGGCCAGCAGGACAGGCCAGGCACTGGCAAAACGGGCAATCAGCAGATAGGCAAACAGGCCCAGGCCCGCAGTCGTTAAAGCGGCCAGGATCGCCAGGCTGCGGGTATCAGCACCGGTCTGGCCCCTGGCAAAAAGCAGGGTCTGGCTGATCAGATTGCCGAGCCAGGCCTGCCAGCTGGCAAAATAGCGGGGCAATCCGGGCACGAGAAGCCAGGCCAGCGGGCCGCCGATGATCAGCAGGCCCAGGGTCAGGAGCCAGTTATAGCGGGTCCAGGTCAGCATCGCCAGACTGATCTGCATGGCCGCGATCAGCAGGATGGCCGGGCCGGGCTGCAAGACCGGCATGTTCAGGACTGGCAGAAGCAAGGTCGCCGCGCCATAGGTAAAAAGGCCGGCCAGGGCCAGGCGCAAGCTGATGAAAACCAGGGTCCGGGCCTGCTCGCTCCAGCTCCAGGCTGGAAGTGCCGACTTTTCTTTTTGTTCAGTGGCTTGAAACGCGACGGTTTTGCTTCGCTGACGGGACATTTGTTGAGGCAACTTTCGCTGGGACATCTATCTTGTTTCCTGTTTGTGGTGTATGCCAGGGTAGCAAAGCCGGCATCCTTCGCTGGCGAATCTATCGCTGGCCTGTCTTTCCCTTTGGCGACTTTTCTGGCGTCTATTTCGCTGCGGCATTTGCCTTGTTTCCTGCCTGTGGTGAGGGATTTGGCGGCGTAGCCGGTATCTTGAGAGTCTGCCATTCAATATCGTGGCTGGTCAGGAGGTCCAGGCTGACAGCAGGAGTATGGCCTGATGGTGACGCCTGGTCCGTACTTTGCGCCAGAATCAGGACGAAGAGCCGCGGGTGACGCAAGCGGGCCGCGATCAGCTGGTCAACCAGGGATGAACGGAGCTGCCAGGTCAGGACAATGACCAGGCCATAGGCCTGGTTCGCCGTTTCCAGCATGAGCTGTTCGGGGAAATCGAGCTGGGGATCCTGGCTGGCGGCAGCGGCCGCCAGATCACAGAGCTGGTTTTGCAGGCGCAACAGATCCCGCGCCTGGTCGTAGCTTTGCATCGTCCGGCTGGGTGTAAAGGTAGCCAGACTCAGGCGGTGATGATGTTGCAGCAGCGGATCCAGCAGTGCCAGTATGGTCTCGGCCAGGAAGTCGAGGCAATCCAGGCGCAGGGGCGATGACTGGACCGGCAGCACCGGATCGACCAGAACGAGAATTTCATGCTGCAGGGGATCTTCGAATTCCTTGATCATCAGTTCACCGAGCCGGGCGCTGACTTTCCAGTGGATCCGCTTGGCTGAATCGCCGGGCTGCAGGGGCCGCAGGTCGGCAATGGCATCTACTTCCGGCGAATACCGCGGGCTGGCCTGGTCGATCTGTTCTGCCAGCAGCAGGCCAGGCTGCAGGTCGGTCGCCGGAGCTGATAACCGTGGCAGGATCAGCTGCTGGGACAGCTGTTGCTGGAGACTGGCCGGACGATGCAGATTCATCCGGAACAGGCCGAACAGATCGGTCACGATAATTGACCGCAGGCCAACCGGAAACCGGCCACAATGCTGACAGGTATAATCCAGACGCAGGGTCTGGCTGTCACCGGGCCAGACTGTCAGGCCATGCAGTTCCTTGCGCGGGGTCACGGTGCCACCCGGCAGGATGACGTGCAGGTTAAGCTGGCCAAAAGCACCTGGCTGGCGGTTGGTGATGTGCAATTCCAGGCAGGCTGCCTGGCCGCGCTCCTGCATGGGATCCAGCAGCCGCTGGGTGATGACCAGAAAGCGGCGCCCCACCAGAAGGTACAGCCAGCAGGATAGCAGCAGCAGGACCAGGACCAGCAGCAGCAGGCGCAGGATCATGTAGTCAACATAGAGCTGGGCCAGGTACAGCAGCCCAACCAGCACCAGGAGCGCCAGCAGCCGCGCGGTCATCGGCCGGCCGGCACAGGGACGCTGCGCCAGATTTCATCCAGGACATCGGATACAGCGCGCCGGCGCAGGCGGGACTCCGGCTTGAGCAGCAGGCGATGCGTCAGCACCGGGCGCAGCATGGCCGTCACATCATCGGGCAGGCAATAGGCGCGGCCAAGCAGCAAGGCCCGGCTGCGCGCAGCCAGCAGCAGCATCAGGGAGCCACGCGGACTGGCCCCCAGGGCAATATCCGGATGGACACGGGAAGCGTGGGCCAGCATGGCCACATAGCGCTTGACAGCTTCGCTGCAATAAACATCCAGTACAGCGGCCTGCAAGGCCAGGACCGTAGCCGCATTGACAGCCTGGGTCAGTTCCTGTAAGGGTGACAGGCCGGCAAAACGGCTGTAGATTTCGATTTCCTCCTCAACGCTGGGATAGCCGAGGGTGATTTTCAGCATGAAACGATCGAGCTGGGCCTCCGGCAGCGGGTAGGTGCCGACCTGCTCGATCGGATTTTGCGTTGCCAGGACCATGAACGGCCGCGGTACCGCATAACTGATGCCATCTACCGTCACCTGGTTCTCCTGCATGGCCTCCAGCAGCGCGGACTGCGTTTTGGGCGAGGTGCGATTGATTTCATCGGCCAGCAGCAGCTGGCTCATGATGACGCCCGGCCGGTATTCGAACTCCCCTGTTTTCTGATTATAGAGGCTGAAGCCGGTGATGTCCGATGGCATGACATCCGGTGTAAACTGGATGCGCCGAAATGACAGGCCCAGGGAGAGGGCCAGGGCAGTGACCAGGGTGGTCTTGCCGATACCGGGAATGTCTTCCAGCAGCACATGGCCACGGCTGAGCAGGGCGATCAGCAACAGATCGACCGCGTCCTGCTTGCCCACCATCACGGTGCTGATATTGGATCGGATCTGGTTCAGGGCCTGGGCAATTTCGTGATTATTCATTGTCATCCATTATCGTTGATCGTCTTTGCTTTTCATGATCATACGTTTAATAATTCTTGATTTTTCATGATCCTGTCCGGTCAGGCCTTGTCGGCGATGGTCAGGACCAGTTCGCGTGATTCATCCCAGCCCAGGCAGGGGTCAGTGATCGACTTGCCAAAGCAGGACTCACCGATTTTCTGGTTGCCGCCGACCAGGTAGCTTTCAATCATCAGGCCCTTGACGAGCTGGCGGATATCCCTGGAAAGCCGGCGGCTGTGCAGGACTTCCAGGGCTATGCGTGGCTGTTCATAATAAGCCTTGTTCGAGTTGGCATGGTTGGTATCGACGAGGCAGGCCGGATTGACGAGGTCACGTTCCGCGTAGGACTGGGCGAGCAGCTGCAGGTCTTCATAATGATAATTGGGAATTGACATGCCGGAAGGATTGACCGCGCCACGCAGGATCGTGTGGGCCAGCGGATTGCCAGTGGTGCGCACCTGCCAGCCCTGATAGGCGAAAACATGGCCGTGCTGGGCCGCAAAAACGCTGTTCAGCATGACGGACAGATCGCCGCTGGTCGGGTTTTTCATACCGGCCGGCATATCGATGCCGCTGACAGTCAGGCGGTGCTGCTGGTTTTCCACCGATCGGGCGCCGATGGCAACATAGCTGAGCAGGTCAGCCAGGTAAGTATGGTTTTCCGGATAGAGCATTTCATCGGCAGCCGTCAGCCCGGTTTCAGCCAGGGTATGCAAATGTATCTTGCGCAGGGCAATCAGGCCCTTGACCATATCCGGATCTTTCAGCGGGTCCGGCTGGTGGGAAATCCCCTTGTAACCGGCACCGGTGGTCCGTGGTTTATTGGTGTAAATCCGCGGCACGAGCACGAGCCGGTCGGCGACCTCCTCCTGCAGCCGTGCGAGGCGGCGCACATATTCGATGACCGGCTCTTCCGAGTCAGCCGAACAAGGACCGATGACCAGCAGGAATTTGTCGGACACACCGGTCAGGATGTCACGAATATCCTGGTCGCGTTTATCCTTGATGGCGGCCAGGGCCGGCGTGGTCGGGTAGGCGGCAATGATTTCTGCCGAGCTGGGCATGCGCACCATGTACTCAAAATTCATGGGATATTCTCCTAGTCTTTGCTGTTTATTGCATTCATGTCTGCTTATTATACTCAGGCGGTTTCATTGCTGTTTGCCGGCCGGCCTGGGCCGGGCATGGGAGCGGACGGATGGAGCGATCATATTGAAAGCCAGCAGCGGCTGGACTTGTCTCTGACTGAGCAGGTACATCAGGCTGTGATGCTGGCGGGTAACAGCCAGGATCAGCAGATAGATGTCATTGTCATCGGGTGGGCTGTCCATGGCCGGCTCGCGGGTTCGGTATGATATCAGCAGCATTTCCGACTGATAGACGGTGCGGATGCCGCGCCGGATCTGGTCGCGTACGGCTGATAATAATCGCGAGGAACCGGCACCCAGCAAGTCCGTCAGTTGCTGGTCGGTCAGGTTCTTGACCTGGTCGCCGGTCATGGGCATGATCTGGGTGATCTGGAGCAGCGGCAGCTGCCACGTGAAGTGATCTGTTTCGATCCGCACGGTCTCTTTTTGCAGAAACAGATTGCCCACGGATTGCAGCGGAATGGGCAGGCCGCCCAGGTGACGGATCTGCAGAGCCGCGTCCGCGTGCAGGGCATTGCCGCGGATCTGCAGCTGGCTCTTGACCTGATAGGCCCGCCAGCTGATGTTGAGCAGCTCGACGGCACTGCCGATCAGCAGGAGCAGGGTTGAAAACAGCGACAGGACGCCGGTCAGTGCCAGGCCGATGATGCAGATAATCATGATCACCAGCAGGACTACCAGCTCGGAATCGCCCAGCAATGTTTTCATGTCATCCACCCCTTTCAAATTGACTTCATGCAGCACCTGGATCTTGCCAGGCGGGTTCCGGTCAGCCGGGTCAACCGCTGTACCGCTTGCGTTGCACCTGGGCCTGCCTGGCGGTACTTGCACCCGGCAGTCCCAGCCTCAGACCCCGGCGACGGCCAGGCTTTCCAGGAGCAGGTCCGGGCTGCCGACCTGGCCAGCACCACCCGGCAAGCCGAAGTACACGTCGTCGCCGATAGCGGCGACTTGCTGCAGGACCTGGTAAAAATTGCCGGCAACGGTTATCTGTTCAACCGGCCAGGCAATCTGCCCGTTTTCCACCCGGAATCCTTCGGCCGCCAGGGAGAAGTCTCCCGATACCGGGTTGGTGCCGGCATGCAGGCCGGAAAAGCCGGTGATCAGCAGGCCGTGATCAAGCTGGCCCAGCAGGTCCTGGCGGGTTGCCGCGCCAGGACGGATCCGGCAATTGGTGGCCGCAACCTGCACCGGTCCCTGATAGGAGGCGCGAAAGCCATTGCCGGTCGGGGCAACCCCGGCCCTGGCAGCCGTGCGCCGGCTGTGCAGGACAGCACGCAGGACACCTTGTTCAATCAGCATCGTCGGCCGGGTTGTAGTCCCTTCACCGTCAAATGGCGGCTGATACAGGCTGCCGGCTACGACGGGCAGATCATCGAGCATCAGCTGCGGAGCGGCAACCGGCTGGCCAATTTTTGAACCGAGCAGCGAAAAGCCCTGCTCGATGCGGTCGCCAAAAAAGACAGGCAGAAAGGTGCGCAGCCAGGCAGTGGCTGCTTCCTTATCCAGCAGCACGGGTTGCCGGCCGGAGGCAATCGGCCGCGCCCCCAGCAGGGCCAGGGCTCTCGTGGCAGCCTCCTGGCCGGCCACGGTTGCTTCCAGCGCAGCCAGGCTGCGGCCCTGGCGCAACGCCGTCCCCGGCTTGCTCGAACCGGCAGCCCGGGCCCGGGCCATGGCGAATGCCAGGACCTGATTGGCGCGGTGGCTGACATCGAGACCCAGGGTGTTGATAATCCGGCGTTCACTGGCCGCATATTCGGCCAGGGCGTATTCCATGCTGACAAGCCGCGGCTCACAGGCCAGGCCGGCGCGCTCCAGCTCAAGGGCGATAGCAGCCAGGGCAGCCGGTTCGACATTGTCCAATTCCGCGACATATGCATCAGCGGGCTGCCAGGGTTCACCGGCAAAAAGCGTTTCCTCCTGTACCGCCAGGGCCGCATTGCCGGCTGCTTCCCGCAGCAGGAAATCAATCGCCGCAACATCGAGGGACTCGCTGTAGGCATAACCCATTCTGCCATTGTGCAAGCCGCGAAAATTCAGTCCCTGCTGGCGACTGCTTTCAAAATGGGTAATCTGGCCCTGAAAAGCGCGGATTTCCAGATTGTGTCCCCCGGCCAGATAACACTCCGCCGCACTGAAACCGGCCTGGCCGGACGCGTCAAGCAGGCGATGGATAAAATCGGAGGCTGGCAGTATATCCGGAGCGGCTACGTTTGCCGGCGCCGGCGCATTTGATGCAAGCTTGAAACCTGACGGTGCCTCAGGCAGGTTCTCAGGCACCGGCGTGCCAGATAGGGGCTTGAAACCTTGTCCGGTTCCGCTGGATCTGTTCATGCGCCCTGCCCCCTTCCGCCGACCGTCATTTCGCTGACCCGGATCATCGGCTGGCCGACATTGGTCGGGATCGAACCGCTGGTCGAGCCGCACATACCCTGGGCCTGGGCCAGGTTGTTGCCCACCCGGTCGATTTGCAGCAGGATCTCAGCCCCTTTGCCAATGAGTGTGGCGCCCCGGACCGGTTCGGCGATTTCGCCGTTACGGATCAGGTAGGCTTCCTGGACGGAGAAATTGAACTCGCCGCTGCCGGGATCAACCGAACCGCCGCCCATGGAACGGGCATACAGGCCAAACGGCGTATCCCGGATAATCTGTTCCGGACTGCTCCGGCCATTGGCAATGTAGGTATTGGACATGCGGGAGGTTGGCGCATAGCGGTAAGACTCCCGGCGGCTTGAACCAGTCGAGGGCAGGCCGATTTTCTGCCCGTTATGGCGGTCAACCAGATAGCTTTTGAGGATACCGTTTTCGATCAGGACATTGCGCCGGGCCGGCATGCCTTCGTCATCAAACCGCAGTGACCCCCAGGCCAGCGGAATGGTCGCGTCATCGACAGCCGTCACCAGCGGACTGGCAATCACCTGGCCCAGTTTGTCCTGGAAAACAGAGGACTGCCTGGCCAGGGCGGTTGCTTCGAGAGCGTGGCCGCAGGCTTCATGGAAAATGACGCCGCCAAACGCATGGTCGATAATGACAGGCATCCGCCCGGCCGGACAGGGCCCGGCTTTCAGCATGGTGCAGGCCATGCGCGCCGCTTCCCGGGCCAGGGCCTCCACGTCGAGGCTTTCGATCAATTCAAAACCCTGGCGGGCCCCGGGACCCAGATAGCCGGACTGCTTCTCGCTGCCGGCTGAGGCAACCGCCTCAACCATCAGGCGGCTATACGTCCGCGCGTCAGTCAGCAGCAAGCCTTCCGAATTGGCAATCTGCAGATGGCGCGTTGATTCAGCAAGCGATGTGCGGGTCTGGCTGATCAGCGGATCGTAGGCCAGGGCGGCCTGGCTGGCCTGGCGCAGGATCCCGGCCTTGCGCGGCCGGGCGATGCTGAACGGATCGACAATGACCGGGAAATCCGCCAGGCCGGCAAACGATGGATCTTGACCGGGCCTGGCTGCCTGGCCGTTTCCGGTCCCTGCGCTGGCGGGCATCCCGGACCGGCTGGCGGCCTGCTGACTGGCAGCAGCCGAGCCCTGAAGCCCGGATATTGGCGCCGACGCGCCGGCCAGGCCGGCCCGCAGGGCCGCGGCTGTTTCTTTCACCTGCTGACGCAGGGCCGACGCGGAGAAATCATTGGCAAATGAATAAATGCAGCGATCACCCTGCAACAAACGGATCCCGACACCGGCATCAATACCGGACAAGGTCTTGTCCACATCGCCATTGACCAGGATCAGCTGCGAGCGCTGGCTGTGCTCAATAAAAAGTTCGGCAAAATCCGCGCCGGTCGCCATTGCCAGCTGCAGCAAATCGGCGATCAGGTCGGGATGAAGCATAACATCACGTCCTCTCAAGGCCAGGCGGCTGCCTGACATCGCCTCTATTTTATCACAATCAGCAAATATTCTCGCTAGTACGGGGCATTCTTCCCAGCCGTGCCGGTAGCGGGCATGTTCCCCATGCGCTTCACCAGCAGCGGGTATTTCTGCCCCGGGCAGGCCTTATCCCTGTCACCGGTCAATTTCTCCGGTAACAGGCGGGGAAAACAAGGTCCAGGGGAATTCAGCCGGGAAACCAGCAGTAAACCGCAGGCGACGACCGTCGGCCGGATGAATGAACGTCAGCTGCCAGGCCAGCAGAGCCGGCGCCTGCCAGCCGGAGCGCCCCGTCCGCGCCGGATTGTATTTGCTGTCGCCCCACAGCGGCCAGCCGGCGTGGGCCATCTGGACACGGATCTGATGGTGGCGTCCTGTTTCAAGATCGATCGCCAGCAGGCTCAGGGGCTGGCCCGATGGATCACTGCATCGTTGCAGACAGCGATAATGCAAGCGGGCCTGTTTAGCCTGGCGGGCATCCGGAGATACCACCTGGGAAAGATTCAGGCGTTCATTCTTTTGCAGGTAGTCGGTCAGATCGCCCTGATCGGCAGCCGGATGCGCACAAACAACCGCCAGATAACGCTTGCTGAACTGGCCCCGGGCCATCTGGCGGGTCAGGGCACTTTGCCCGGCCGGGCGGCGGGCCACCACGATCAGGCCGCTGACCGGCCGGTCGAGCCGATGGACCAGGTAAAAGGGGCCCGGTCCGGTCGTCTGCTCCAGCCAGGACAACAAATCCGGCGCGCCGGTTTTATCTGGCTGGACGGGCCAGCCGGCGGGCTTGTGAATCACCAGGATCGCCTGATCCTGATAAGCAATAATCGGTGGAACCGGCAGCGGCATGGGCATAATAGGCTACTCCCCTGGTCAGGCCAGCAGGTACTGGCGCAGCGCTTTCTGGCGCTGGCGGGCGTCCGGCAGATACGATGAAAGCAGATGCCAGAAATCCGGGCCGTGGTTCATATGGGTCAGATGGCATAATTCATGATATACAATATACTCGATCAGAGGGGCTGGCAAGGCAGCCACCCGGCTGTTGATTGAGATGGTCTTGCGGCTGCTGCAGCTGCCCCAGCGGCTCTTCTGCTGCCGGATTACAACCTTGAGCGGTTTGGGTCCGGGGAAGGCCCGGACCAGGGCTTGCACCCGCTGGCGAGTCAGCTCGGGCAGGTTCAGATCCGGCATGGCGGCAGGTGCGGGAATGGCAATGCGCTGCTGCATAGCCTGGCGCTGGCGGTTGATCCAGGCAGCCTTACTGCGCACGAAATGTTCGACCTGGGCCGGCGGGCAGCGGAGCGGGCAGCGCACCTCGAGCTGCTGGTCCGGATGGATAATCAGGGACAGCGTTTTCCGCCGCGAGCGGACCAGCACGTAGCCGATTGCCTCGGCCGGCACCACCGGGCTGCTGTCCCGGTCATGAACCATGCCTTTATTATGGACGGCCATAACCCTGATCCACGCAAAGCTGGGCCCGCTGGGCTGCCTTGCCGCCGAGAGCCAGCTGACGAGACAGGAAGCCGGGATGATCGGCCAGGAACCGGTGCATATAAGCGTGCGGATCTGCTACAAACGAACGGATCTGGGCAAGCTGGGCCGCGTCAATCAGGCCCACGGCAGCGGCCGATTCGAAAAGAGCCAGGTCGATGGTGGTCAGGCTGGCCAGCGTGGTCCCGGCCTGGGCCAGCACGGACCGGCCGCCCTGATTGCGGTCGACGATGGCCAGCGTGTCGCCCATCCGGGCGCCAAGTTCGGCGATAGCCGGCAGCCAGGTGCGCGTATAACTTGAAGCTTCGGTAACCAGGTCGGCAATATGAAGGATTTTCTGGCCACGCAGGGCATTGGGCTTGCCAGCTACCGTATTGGACAGATCACTGTTGGACAGATAGGTCGCGCCATTTTTCATGATGGTGACATGAGGCTTGCCCAGCAGGGCTGCCGCTGGAATCGAGAAAAAGAAATCCCGGCGTTCGCCGCCGGAAATCGCGTCGAAAGAGTAGTCGGCCAGCGTTTCGGTCACCAGGTCCATCAGCTGGTGAAAAATCGGATCCTGCTGGTACTGCTGCATGATGACAGCAGCCAGCCGGGTCGGCAAGGTCAGCGGCTTGGCCGCGTAAGCCTCGATGCGGGCCAGCAGGTCATTGGCGGCCGCTTCACTGCCATAAAGAAAATGGGTATTGATATAATAGGGTCCCAGTGTTCCCGATGTGTACCAGAACGGCTGGTCAGCCGGACTGACGCGGATCGCCTGGGTCGCAAACAGCCACTTGATAATCTGGTCCTGTGTTGTCATCGCCAATACCTCCTTGTATTGCCTGCGATTCAATAATCTCCGACATCGCCGGTATCGCCGGCGAAATTGAAGCCTGACAGCTCGTATTTTCCTGCCAAAGCCCTGCAACCGGCGTTTTGCAGCCAGTAATTTCTGGCTGCAACCTGAAACCAGGCCATTACGGCCAGAGCTGCAGCGTGCCTGTATATTCAGCCAGGGCGGTCATTTTGTCTTCCCTGGCAATGGCCAGCATCTGCCGTAAAATATCGGCACTGGCCGTGGGACTAAGCAGGTTGGCCGTACCAACCTGAACCGCACTGGCTCCGGCTATCATGAACTCCAGGGCGTCCTCCCCGTTTATGATGCCGCCCATCCCGACAACCGGGATGGCAACGCTGCGATAAACCTCGGAAACCATGCGCAGGGCAACCGGTTTGACAGCCGGCCCGGACAGGCCACCCGTATTGTTGCGCAGGACCGGCCGGCGGCTGCGGCGGTCAATGGCCAGGCCAAGCAGGGTGTTGATCAGGCTGATCGCTTCCGCCCCACCGGCCTCGGCGGCCAGGGCCATTTCCGTGATGCTGGTCACATTGGGGGTCAGCTTGACCCACAAGGGCTTGCTGGTAACCGCCCGGACGGCCCGGGTGACCTGTTCAACCATCCGGGCATTGCTGCCAAACGACATGCAGCCCTGGCTGACATTCGGGCAGGACAGATTGACCTCGACGGCATCGACGGCCGTAGCCTCGAGCTGGAGGGCCATTTCGACATATTCGTCCAGGGCATGGCCGGCAATATTGGCAATCACAGCACAGCCAAGCTGCTTCATGAAAGGCAGTTCGTCAGCGATGAAGGCAGCCAGGCCGGGATTTTGCAGGCCAACGCTGTTGAGCAGGCCGCTGGCGCATTCCGCGACCCGCGGTGCCGGATTGCCCAGGCGCGGCAGCAAGGTCAGGCCCTTGGAGCTGATCCCGCCCAGCCTGGCCAGATTATTATATTGGGCCATTTCACGGCCAAAGCCAAAGGTGCCGGAAGCAGCGATGATCGGATTGGCCAGTTTGAGCCGGCCGACCTGGACGGCCGGATCAACAGGCGCGCCGGCCGGTGGCTTGACTTGTTTCACCATACGACCTCCTCGGCGGCAAATACCGGACCTTCAACGCAGCAGCGTTCATGACGAAAGCTCCCTGATTCATCATGCAAAGTCTTGATTTTGCAGACACAGACCAGGCAGATGCCAATGCCGCAGCCCATCCGTTCCTCCAGCGACACCTGGCAGGGCAGCCCGAAGCGGGCCGCGATGGCCGCTACCGCCTGCATCATGGGCTTCGGCCCACACGTCAGGATCAGGGTACCGGTGTCCGGCGCCGGGTTCTTTGCCGTGGATCCGGCCGCCGGATCTGATACCGGGATTGTGTCCCTGGCAATCGGTTTCGGGGCTGAATAAGACAGATCGGCCAGGTGCGCCGGATCCGCTGGATCCGCCGGGCTGGCAGCTATCTTTCGGCGCGAAATTGCCTGCTGATGCATGTGAGCCGCCATGGGCTGACTGGATGCCGGAAACTGCAGCTCTTGCAGCAGCAGCTCCAGGGCCTGAGCCGCGGTGCCGGTGACATCGAGGCCGCCCTGGTCGGCGGCAAAGGAGGTCTGGCAGGCAATCTGGGCAAATTCATGGGTCAGGATGCTGTCATTTTCCGAGCGATAACCACAGACCGCCAGGCCTTCCCGGCCCTGTTCACGGCAGACCTGCTGCACAAAATAAAGCGGAAAGACTCCGGTTCCCCCGCCAACCGTGATGATCCGCCGATACTGGCCAAGCTCAAATCCATGGCCAAGTGGACCGAGAACTGACACGGTATCGCCGGGCCGCAGCCCGGCCAGGTCACGAGTCCCCTGGCCGGCGATCCGGATGCCGACCTGGAACGTACCCTGTTCGCGATCCACGGCCAGGATACCCAGCGGCCGGCGCAGGAACTGATGGCAGCTCAGGTTGACAAACTGGCCGGGCCGGGCTTGCCGGCTGATGGTTATCCCGACCAGGGTCAGGATGAAGTATTGATCATTGAGCGGACGATTCTCCAGAACTGGACAAGTCCATTCGATGCGGATTGGATCACTGGACAATTCAGGCCCCCCTCTCCGGTGGAATTATTTTTTCAGCATATCATTGACAGGCGGCATTTCAGCCAGCGGCAGCCGGTTGAAGCGCGTCCTGGCAACAATTTCCGCAAAGACCGAAATCTCATAGGGCTGCAGGTCGGCCGGGCTGAGATTCTTCTCGAGGCATTCCACGACCGCGACCAGGGTGTCAAGCGAGGTAATCGTGGCGATGCCATGCTCGATTGCCATGCGGCGCAGGCGGAAACCATTCGTACCGGACTCATTGCTGTGCGGGCTTTCTGTATTGATCAGCAGGCGGACCCGGCCGCCGGTGACCATGTCCAGGACCGACGGCTGGCCCTCTTCGGCCTTGCGGGCGATGCTGCAGGGAATGCCCTGCTTATTGAGGTAGTTGGCCGTGCCGCCGGTACCGTACAGCTCATAACCCAGATTGAACAGGCGGCTGGCCAGGGGCACCAGGTCGGACTTGTCGCTGTCGCGCACCGTCAGCAGGATGCCGGCGCCACGCGGCGGGAAGCGGAAGTTGGAAGCCAGGATTGCCTTGTACATCGCCTCGCTGTAGGTTGTCGACAGACCCAGCACTTCCCCGGTGCTTTTCATCTCCGGCCCCAGGCTGGTGTCGACCTCGTGCAGCTTTTCGAAGGAGAAAACTGGCGCCTTGATCGCGTAAACCGCCGGGTAACGGGCAAAGAGGTCAACGCCATATTCGAAATCGGTCAGTTTGGCGCCCAGCATGACCCGGGTGGCCACATCGACAATCGGAATGCCGGTGACCTTGCTGATGTATGGCACAGTCCGCGATGAACGCGGGTTGACTTCGATCACGTAGACCTCGTCATTATACAGGATAAACTGGATGTTGAGCAGCCCGATGACCTGCAGGGCCCTGGCCAGCTTGCGCGTATGGTCAACAATAATATCGCGAATCCGGTCCGGAATGTAAGCCGGGAAAATCGAGATTGAGTCACCCGAATGTACACCGGCCCGTTCCAGGTGTTCCATGATGCCGGGGATCAGGATGTTTTCACCGTCTGAAACGGCGTCAACCTCCAGCTCGACACCCATCAGGTACTTGTCAACGAGGATCGGGTGCTCCTGTTCGACGAGGTTGATGATCCGCATGTATTCAATCATGTCCGGATCATTGTAGACAATGGCCATGCCCTGGCCGCCGAGGACATAGGATGGGCGAACCAGCACCGGATAACCAAGCTCGGCTGCCGCGGCCAGGGCCTGGCCGGTTGTCATGACCGTCGTGCCGCGCGGGCGCCGGATCTGGCATTGCTCAAGGATGGCATCGAAACGTTCGCGGTTCTCCGCGGCATCGACACTGTCGGCCGATGAACCAAAGATTGGCAGGCCCATGTCATGGATCGCCTTGATCAGCTTGATCGCGGTCTGGCCGCCAAACTGGCAGATTGCCCCCTCGGGCTTTTCATTCTCGATGATCGCCCGCACATCGTCGGCTGTCAGCGGCTCGAAGTACAGGCGGTCAGAGGTATCAAAGTCGGTCGAGACCGTCTCCGGATTGTTGTTGGCAATGATGGCTTCATAACCCATCTCACGCAGGGCCCAAACCGAATGGACGGAACAATAGTCGAACTCGATGCCCTGGCCGATGCGGATTGGCCCTGAACCGAGGACCAGGATCTTTTTGCGCGGCGTCGGGATCGCTTCGTTTTTCATATCAAAGGTCGAATAAAAGTAGGGTGTCACAGCGTTGTACTCGCCGGCGCAGGTATCGACCATTTTATAAGTATGAACCAGCCCGAGCTCCTTGCGGGCGGCGCGGATCTGCTCGGCCGGCAGGCCGCTCAGGCGGGCCATCCAGGTATCGGTAAAGGCCATCGGCACGGCCGCCCGCAGGACAGCCGGATCAAGCTGGCGCATCTGGCTGACCTTGTTTTCCATGTCGACCAGGTTGACCAGCTTCTTGAGGAAAAACTTGTCGATCAGCGTCCGCTGGTAGATTGCTTCGATGCCAAAGCCGCGGCGCAGGCCCTCGGCAACTGCGAACAGCCGCATGTCGTCAGCCTGGATGATCCGCGGCCAGAGCTCGGCGTCCGCAAGATCCATGATCGCCGGGACGCGCAGACCCAGCAGGCCGAGCTCCAGGGAGCGGATGGCCTTCATCAGGGAGGCTTCAAAGGTATTGGCAATGGCCATGACCTCGCCGGTCGCTTTCATCTGGGTCCCCAGAGTGCGGCGAGCCTTGACAAACTTGTCAAAAGGCCATTTCGGAATTTTGGTGACGATATAGTCGACAGCCGGTTCGAAGCAGGCAAACGTCGTTCCTGTCACCTCGTTGGGAATTTCATCAAGTGAATAGCCGACGGCAATGCGCGAGGCGACCTTGGCAATCGGATAACCGGTGGCCTTCGAAGCCAGGGCTGAACTGCGCGACAGGCGTGGATTGACCTCGATGACCGCGTAGTCCTCGCGGGTCGGATGCTGGGCAAACTGCACATTGCAGCCGCCGACGATGCCCAGCTCGGTGACGATTTTCAGGGCTGCCGTCCGCAGTTTCTGATACTCCAGGTCAGTTAGCGTCTGGGCCGGGGCGACCACGATCGAGTCCCCGGTATGGACCCCGACCGGGTCGAAATTCTCCATCGAACAGATCGTGATCGCATTGCCCTTGGCATCGCGGACTGCCTCGTATTCGATTTCCTTCCAGCCGGCAATGCTGCGTTCGATCAGGACCTGGTGAACCCGGCTGGCAGCCAGGCCGGAGGCGGCGAACTGGCGCAGCGCCGGCTCGTCGGCAGCAATGCCGCCGCCGGTTCCACCGAGGGTAAAGGCCGGGCGAACGATAACCGGATAGCCAATCTCTTCTGCCAGGCGCAGGCATTGTTCAACGGTTTCAGCCGTACCGGACGGGATGCAGGGCTCGTTGATCCGCAGCATGGCGGCCCGGAATTCCTCGCGGTCTTCGCCCATGCGGATCCCGGAGGCCGGCGTGCCCAGCAGGGCAATGCCATGTTCGTCAAGAAAGCCGCTCTCGGCCAGTTCCATGGCGAAATTCAAACCGGTCTGGCCACCCAGGGTGGCCAGCAGCCCGTCAATTTGCTCGGACAGGAGCAGCTTCTTGATCACATCGATCTGCATCGGCTCGAGAAAGACCTTGTCGGCCATGTTTGAATCCGTCATGATCGTGGCCGGATTGCTGTTGACCAGCACCACCTCGTAGCCTTCCGCTTTCAGGGCCTGGCAGGCCTGGGTGCCGGCATAGTCAAACTCGGCAGCCTGGCCGATGATGATCGGACCGGAGCCGATCACCATGATCTTTTTGATATCGGTTCTTCTGGGCATTGAGCGTGCTCCTTGTATCGTTTGATGATTCAGAAACAAGTTCTGACGGGCATTGGCGATCTGCAGTCGTTGCAGGTCTATGCAATCTGAATAATTATACAGAATAAAAACTATTTATGCAAATTCAATCTGCAAGATTGTTATCATCAGGCATCGTTTTTTGTCACCAGCAGCACCAGAACCGGATAAGCCGACATCAGGCTGAAAGACCTTCATCAGCAGGCGTCATTTTCACCCGGGATGCCCGATGGCCGGACGGCCTGTTTCCCGGCACAGTCAGGATGAACCATTCAGCCCGCTTACAATTTGCCGGCCCGGATCAGGGCCTGGCGCAAGTCATCGCGCATTTGCAGGGCCTCGGCCCGGGCCGCCTTGTCGAAGGTTTCGGGATCCCGGGTATGTTTTTTCCAGGCCAGCATCAGGCTGCGTGAGGCATTGACAATCGCACCGCCGCCGTCGGCGCCAAAACCGGCCACGGCATCATCGGCTGTTGCCCCCTGGGCCCCGTAGCCAGGTACCAGGATCAGGCTTTGCGGCATGATTTCCCGCAGCCTGGCCGCCTGTTGCGGCCAGGTCGCGCCGACGACAGCGCCAACCGATGAGTAACCGCATTCGCCAACCAGACCGGCACCCCAGGTAGCCACCTTGCCGGCCATCGCTTCATAGACGGTTCGGCCATCAGCCAGCTGCAGATCCTGCAGATCGCCAGCCGAGGGGTTGGAAGTGCGGACCAGGATATAGACGCCCTTGCCGGTCTGCTGACAGGTTTCGAGGAAGGGCTGCAGACCGTCCAGGCCCAGATACCCGTTGAGGGTAATCGCGTCGGCGCCGATCAGGGTGTGGTCCTGGCCATCAGCGAGGGTGCTTGCACCTAGGATTGCCCGGCTGTAAGCTTCGGCAGTGCTGCCAATATCATTGCGCTTGGCGTCGGCAATGACCAGCAGTCCTCTGGAACGGGCGTATTCGATCGTCCGGACCAGGGCTGACCAGCCATGGATGCCATATTGTTCATAGTAGGCAAACTGCGGCTTGATGGCCGGGATGATATCAGCGACGGCATCGATCAGGCGTTTGTTAAAAGCCAGGATCGCCATGCCGACCGCCATGCCGGGGTCCTGGGTCAGATAGGTGACTGATTCGCGGATGCTGGCTGGAATGTACTCATACATGGGATCCAGACCCATCACGGTCGGATTGCCGGTGGCGCGGATTTTCGCCTCCAGGCGATCAGCGAAATTTTGCATCGGGACTCCTTCCCGGCCGGTCTGCTTGCCGGCCTGTCGGGGGGGGGTTACCAGAACGACAGATAAATAGCTGGTCGCGAGCCAGGTCGCTGCCAGCTTGCGTCACGCGGCGGATCCGGCAAACCCGGGCCGCTGCCAGCGTGCGTCACGCGGTGCGGCCATCATGGACGATGCGGCCGTCACAGAGGGTCAGCCTGATCGATCCTGTCAGGGTCATGCCGTGAAAAGGCGTATTGCGGGCCTTGCTGGCCATTTTATTCTTGTCAAAAACAAAGGCATGCTGCAGGTCGACGAGCGTGACGTCGGCCGGGAATCCGGGTGCCAGGGAGCCCAGTTTCTGCTTGAACAGTGCGGCCGGCGCGGTCGTCATCCTGGCCACCAGCTCAGCCAGGGTCAGGTGACCGGGCAGCACCAGGCCGGTATAGCCCAGCGCAAAAGCAGTTTCAAAGCCGACAATGCCATTATTGGCCAGGCCGAATTCAATCTCTTTTTCATCGGCGTGGTGCGGCGCATGGTCAGTGCCGATCATGTCGATCGTGCCGTCGCACAAGCCGGCGATGACCGCGGCACGGTCGGCGGCGGTACGCAGCGGCGGATTCATCTTGGCATTGGTATTGAAATCCAGGCAGGCTTCCTCGGTCAGGGTGAAATAGTGCGGGCAGGTTTCACATGTCACCTGGACCCCGCGGGCCTTGGCCTGGCGCACCAGCTCGACGCTGCCGGCCGTGCTCAGGTGAGCCAGGTGTACCGGCAGGCCGAGGTATTCGGCGATCAGGATATCGCGGCTGACCATGATGTCCTCGGCAATCGAGGGAATTCCACGCAGGCCCAGTTGCATGCTGATGACGCCTTCATTCATATGGCCGCCTTCGGCCAGGGACATTTCTTCACAGTGGGATATGACAGTCAGCCCGAAGCGGGTGGCATACTGCATGGCCTTGCGCATCAGGTCGGCCGACAGGACCGGCTTGCCGTCATCGGAAATCGCCACGATCCCCTGCTCGGCCATCAGACCAATTTCGGCCAGCTCCTTGCCCAGTTGCCCCTTGCTGACAGCGCCAATTGGCAGCACTTTGCACGAGCCTTCACGCTCGGCCTTGCTGCGGATGTAATGGACAACCGGGGCATTGTCGGTGACTGGATTGGTATTGGGCATGCAGGCGACAGCCGTGAAACCGCCGCGAGCCGCGCTGCGTGTGCCGCTGATGATATCCTCACGGTATTCAAAGCCCGGGTCACGCAGGTGACTGTGCGGGTCAATCAGGCCGGGCAGCACAGCCAGGCCGGTGGCATCAATGACCTGGTCGGCCGGGCCGCTGAGCGCGGTTACGATCTGTCTGTCTTCGATATAAAGATCCTGGATTTGTGAGAGACTGCTGGCCGGATCCACGACCAGTCCACCCTTGATGATGATTTTCATCAGCCATTCCTCCTGGCGTTCAGCAGATACAGGACTGCCATGCGCACGGCTACCCCGTTGGTCACTTGTTCGTTGATGACAGACTGCGGGCTGTCATAGATTGCGGTCGGCATTTCCACGCCGTGGTTGCACGGTCCCGGATGCATGACCAGGGCATCCGGCCGGGCCAGGGCCAGTGTTTTAGCATCGATGGCAAAAAAGCGGGCATATTCACTGATCGACGGGAAAAGGGCGCGCTGCTGGCGCTCTAGCTGGACCCGCAAACCCATGACGACATCGGCGTCACGCACGGCGTCCTGGACGGTCGGGCAGACGATGGCACTGGTTGTCTCAAGACCGCGCGGGACCATGGTCCCGGGACCGGCCATCCTTACCTCGGCACCCATTTTCGACAGGGCCCAGAGATTGCTGCGGGCGACACGGCTGTGCAGGAGATCGCCGACAATCGCCACCTTGAGTCCGTCCAGGCGACCTTTCTTTTCGCGCATGGTATACAGATCGAGCAGGGCCTGGGTCGGATGCTCGTTCATCCCGTCACCGGCATTGATGACCGAGGCCTTGACCAGCGGCGCAATCAGGTGCGGAGCGCCGGACTGGCTATGACGCATGATCAGGATGTCGGTTGCCATGACATCAATAGTCCGGGCTGTGTCAATCAGCGACTCGCCCTTGTTGATGCTGCTGCCTGAGCTGGCAATGTTGGCCGAGGCAGCGCCCATGAATTTGGACGCCATCTCGAATGAAAGCCGGGTTCGCGTGCTGTTTTCGTAAAACAATGTAATGATCGATTTACCCTGCAGGTGGGCTGTTTTCTTGATATTGGCCGAAAGGACTTTTTTCATCGTCTCAGCCGTATCGAGGATCAGCTTGATTTCCCCGGCGCTGAGAGCCTTGATTCCGAGCAGGTCTTTATGTTTCAGCTGCATGCTGGCAGTACCCCTTTCTGGATCAGGCGTGATCGGTCAGTCTCTCACTGAGGACGACCCGGTCCTCGCCGTCAATTTCGATGATCTCGACATGCACCACCTCATTGCGGGCTGTCGGTACGTTCTTGCCGATATAATCGGCGCGGATCGGCAATTCGCGATGGCCGCGGTCAATCAGGATCGCCAGCTGAATCGACTGCGGGCGGCCACAGTCGAACAGGGCCTCGATCGCCGCCCGCGTGGTCCGGCCGGTATACAGGACGTCATCAACCAGGATAATCCGCTGGTCCTGGATGGCAAAGGGCAGCGAGGTGCCGTTGACGACCGGGTGCTCATGCAGGGTACTCAGGTCGTCGCGGTAAAAGGTAATGTCGAGGATACCGACTGGCGGGCGATGGCCTTCGATGGCCAGGATCTTGTCGGCAATGCGGTTGGCCAGCGGCACACCGCGCCGCTGGATGCCGATCAGGCACAAATCAGCGATCCCCTTGTTGCGCTCGAGAATCTCATGGGCAATGCGGGTCAGCGCCCGGTCCATTGCTGCGGCGTCCATCAGCAATGCTTTGTATTCCATAAATACCTCCTGCGGCCTTCTGGGCCAGGCCTGGAAAAGTGGCTGGATAAGGCAGTCAGCCTGTCCGGGCAGTCCATTTTACTCGACCCTGCCGGACGAAAAAATAAAACCTGATGTCCGCAAAGGACAGCAGGCTGCACCAGCATCAGCAACCGCCAGCGACGTATATCGCCAGGTCAGTCTCTATTGGATCGAGCAACCTTACCAGCCTCACAGGACTTGTTTAAAGGTACCATTTCTCACAAGCATAAACTAACGTTTGACAGATTGCAAGATCCCTGCTAATATTTCGATCACGGGGATGTGGCGGAACTGGCAGACGCAACAGACTCAAAATCTGTCGATCGAGAGGTCGTAAGGGTTCGATTCCCTTCATCCCCACCAATGAAAAGCCCTGCGGCTTTAAGGTCGCAGGGCTTTTGTTTTAGGCGAGATGTGAGTCAGGATGTGACTCGTCACTTGATGTGTCTCCCCTGCACTTTGTCCACCATCTCAGCCCCCTGTTGCCAGGGGGCTTCTTTGTTGTGAATGCCCCTGTTTTCAGGCGATTCACGGTTACTTGGATTTTTCATCGATCGACAGCGGTGAGCTGTATCGTCAGCAGTGCGCCCTCCACCGGCAGGTCGGATACCTCGACACAGGCCCGCACCGGATAGGGTTCAGAAAAGAAGGTGGCATAAGCGGCGTTCATTTCCTTAAACAGCGACATATCGGTCAAATAGACGGTGACAGATACTGCATCATTCAGCGTCAGGCCTGCATCGGCAAGCTCTGCGGCGAAATTGTTGAAGATTTGTCTGGTCTGAGCAGTAATGTCACCGGCAACGAGTTTCCCTGTTTCAGGGTCAAAGGCAGCCTGCGCCGAGCAGAACACGAATCCGCCGGCGCGGATCATCTGGGAATAGGGCCCGACGCGAGGCACTTCGTTTGTGACGGCAATAAACTCTTTGCCTGCAGTCGCAGCGTTGATTTTCGCCTTGGCGCAGCCCGACAGCAGCAGGATGCCAGACAGCATAGCCAGCAGGATACACAGGGTTGTCAGCGTGCGCGAATGTTCATGTTTCATGTTTTTTGTCCTTTCTACTTGTCAATTGCCCCCAAATACACTCGTAAATAAAGGGCTTTCCTCCATCGGGATGGTCATTTCAATGGCGTCATTTTCAAATTCATGGTGTCACGCGGCCAGGCCGGATCTTTCAGGGCCAATCGATATAGCCGGAAATAGACTGATTGTACAGGTCATAACCGTTGTCGGGCACCCGCTGCAGATTGGGATTATCAAAGGTGTAGGGATCCTTCTCGTACTCATCGATGAATCCCAGCTCAGCCTTGTAGGTCTCACCGGTCCGGGTATCATAGACCCGGTCATACCCGAGCGTGGCATCGCTGCGCTTCTGCGACAAGGTGTCATTGACCTTCTGGCGCCCCCACCAGGCCTGGTTGTAGGAGTCGGCAGCCGCTGCCAGGGTCCGGCCGACGCTCAGGGCCACTTCTGTCTCCCATTGATTCTGGCGCACCCCCTGGTCAATGTAGGCCTGGGTAAAGGCAAAGCTGCCGATTGACTCCGCCAGGACAGACTCCAGCTGGAAAAACTCCTCAGCCGACGCGCTGATACCGATCGTGACATAGGCCTTGTAATGGCCGGCGTCAAGATTATTGACCGGGTATTGCAGATAATCTACAACAGTCGTGGCGAATAACCCTTCGCAAAAGGTCTTGTCCTGGATAAAGTTGGCGCGCAGGATCGCCTCATCCAGGGCGGCGGAAGCCATCGGCGAGCGACGGTCCACGCTTTCCAGGACTTCGAACTCGCCGAGGGTCGGAAAGCTGTGCCGGATGCCATAATCCCTGGCAAAACTGGTAAAGCTGTTGAAGATCTTGAAGAACTGCCTGGCTGTGGCCGGTGACAGGACCGGCGCATCCGAATAAAGAGCAGCCTGGGGGAATCCGGCATTGTTGATGTATTGTTTCCAGAAAGCCCTGGCATTCTTGCTTTTCATCAGCGGTGACATCGAGCCGTAGAAAAATATCTGGCGGGCCGGCACAGCCGGATCATAGAGCCGGAAGCCGAAGGTCTCATATTCGCCGGTTGTCTCAATGTACCAGTTTGGAGGGACACGCATGGTGAAAATGCCCCCGTCATAATCAATCAGCGATAAGGATACCGGCTCATACGAGGTGATGGCCAGCGGGGTCAGATCAACATCCGGACCGCCTGTTTCTTCGGTCATCCAGGTTTCCGTCAAGCGGGTCACATCCGTATCGTCCGTCTCAGTTGTCGCATCTGTCCGCTCAGTGCTGTCATCCGGGTGAGCAGTAATCAGGGGGCTGGGTTTCCGGGTATGCTCCGGACTGCTGGCCAGCAGGCTGCACCCAGGCAAGACCAGCAGCAGCAGGATCAGGAGTGAGACCGTTACCTGGCGAGATATATTCGTTACAGAAGGTTGAGTGTAATATGTCCTGATTTTCATATCCTGGCATCTCCCTCGATCGGAATATTAAATAAATTATAACAGCAATCGATTTACTGTCAAGAAAAGCGGGGATCATATCAATTACTGCCAGGAGTTTTCCGACCTGATGGGAATTTGAACCCCGAACAACTTGAATCCAAGTTGTTAAGGAATTGATAACGACGCTGACTTTTGCTCAGATTGGCAGGCGGGGTTATCGATAGCCCCAGCGGTACGTAACGGCTGGTATTTCGCCCCGCAAAAGCTCCCGGACGCCACTTCCCAGCCGTCTTTCCGAAATGAAAACCTGAAAGGCTTCTCCGGGTATCATAATCGGCTGGTATCCGTCGCGGATTCACCTGATCCGTCTGCCGCTGCTCCTGGATGGAACCAGGTTCGGAATCGGCTACCACACGGGTAACCTGGTTGACTTCAGAACCGGGCTCGGAATCAACTTTCCCGTCTGTAGCTGAAGCAAGATGATTTTCGGGCGAACAAAATGAACCGAACGGCCTGGCAAAATACTGTCGTGACGACTGGTCCGGGAATCGGAACTCTTTATGGAATTTTACATAACGCGTTCCTGTTCTATGTCAGCTCATGCGAAAATTCTGGTAGCCGGACCAGGCTGATGAGCATAAAAATCATCATCACCACTGAAGGTTCATTAGCATGCGAAACCTAAGTAGCCGGACCAGGACCAGGCTGATGGCAATATTTTCCGGGAAAATATCAAGACAAGTATGATTATGTATTAATTACTCAACTTTCCCACCCGATTTAAGGGTCTGAACCTTGAAAAACGAATA
>CAYVHB010000027.1:0-38617 GCA_964450865.1 uncultured Oscillospiraceae bacterium
CGTGGCGCAGATTATGTGTTCTTTCAGCAATTTCGAGTGATTTTTTGCCAGCAATTCTCCGCTTGTGTCACTGACCATGAATTGCCTTTATGATATAATAAACGGCATCACGAGCAAGGGGGCTTGCTTGCGCAGCCACCCGCTTCAATAGAGGAGGATTGACCATGTCGTTGGCTACAGACCGCTATCAGCGCTGGACTACAGATGCAGGTTTTGATGAAGCAACCCGGGCCGAATTGCTGGCTATTGCCGATCAGCCCACCGAGATCGAAGACCGTTTTTATATGGACCTGGAATTTGGTACGGCCGGGTTGCGTGGTGTTCTCGGGGCTGGTACCAACCGGATGAACATGTACACGGTCGCCCGGGCCTCCGAAGGCTTTGCCCGCTTCCTGGCTGGTCAGGGTGACGAGGTCAAGGCCCGCGGAGTGGCGATTTCTTATGATTCGCGCCGCTATTCGCCGGAGTTTGCCAATCTTTCCGCCCGGATTTTTGTCTCCCATGGCATCAAGGTCTATCTTTCTGATGAGCTGCGGCCGGTGCCGATGCTCTCATATGCGATCCGTCATTTCAATACGGCTGGCGGTGTCATGATTACTGCCAGTCATAATCCGGCGAAATACAACGGCTACAAGGCTTATGGTGAAGATGGCGGTCAGTTGCCACCGGAAGCTGCCACCGTTGTCAGCGATGTGATGACCTCGATTGAGGATTTCCCGCCGCTGCTTGACTGCCTGAGTGAGACCGAAGCCCGGGCGACGGGCCTGTGGCAGGATATGGGTGATGACCTGGACGAGGCCTACACCGCGATGCTCGAGAAGCTGGCGATCAACCGGGAAGCGGTTGCCCGCCAGAGCCAGCTGAAAATTGTCTATACTCCCCTGCATGGTGCCGGCAACAAGCCTGTCCGCCGGATTCTTTCCCGCATCGGCTTTACCAATATTCTCATTGTTCCCGAGCAGGAATTGCCTGATCCGAATTTCTCGACGGTTGCTTATCCTAATCCCGAGGAACGTTCGGCGCTCAACCTGGCAATCGAGCTGGCCCGCAAGGAAGGGGCCGATCTCGTTATCGCCACCGACCCTGACGCGGACCGGACAGGTGTCTGTGTGCGGACCAATGCCGGTGAATACATGGTGCTCAGCGGTAATCAGATTGGCCTGCTGCTGATGGAGTACATTCTGTCGGCCAAGAAACAGGCCGGTACGCTGCCGGACAAGTCATTCGTTGTAACGACGATCGTTTCGACCAAGCTGACCCAGCGGATTGCCTCGGCTTATGGTGTGACCTTGTTTGAATGCCTGACTGGCTTCAAGTTTATTGGCGAGCTGATCAAGGAAAAGGACGAATTTGGTGACATGTTCTATCAGTTCGGCTTTGAGGAGAGCTTCGGTTACCTGTCCGGTACGGATGTCCGTGACAAGGATGCTGTTGTTGCCAGCATGCTGATCGCTGAGATGGCCGCTTCAGCCGCTGAAAAGGGCCAGACACTGTATGACCTGCTGCAGTCCATTTATCAGCGTTACGGCTATGCGGCCGAGAAGAACCTGTCGATTACGCTGGAAGGCAAGGAAGGCATTGCCCGTATCAAGTCCGGCATGGCCACGCTGCGTGATGAGAAAGATCTGGGTGTTCCCGGGGTTGATATTGTAGCAATCCGTGACTACAAGACCCGTGATCGTATTGATTTGCGCACTCGGGAGATCGCCCCGCTTGATCTGCCGGTTTCTGATGTGCTGCTCTATGAAATGCCCGGTCTCGACTGGTTCTGTGTGCGTCCTTCCGGCACCGAGCCGAAAATCAAGATTTACTTTGGTATCTATGCTGAGACCCAGGCGCTCTGTGACCAGCGGTTGAATGAACTGCGTGGTCTGGTGGAAAGTCACCTGCGCAGCCGTTTGTAAGTTTGAATGAGTTACGTAGCTTGCACAGCCATCCGCGATGCTGTCAGGCGTTGCGCGGCCTGCACAGCCATCCACGGTATTATGGCTGCCGAAGCTGATGATAGTTTTTGTTTATAATCGCATCCCGAGAGCGCCGCGGCTTCTGACAGGCCGCGGCGCTTGTATGGTGCGAGAGGGTTGGATTCAGATGGCCAGAACCTGGTGAGATGGCTGGCACCCGGCCAGAGGACTGAATTCCGGTATCAGTAACTGACAGCAGGATTCAGGATGGAGTGACCCGGCGTTTGAAGGGTCTCGTGCCTGGATGAAGATCAGCCGACGGCGGCCAGGGATTGAGGACGGCACATTATGTCATTTACCCATTTACACCTGCATAGTGAATACAGTCTGCTGGACGGGGCGATCCGACTGCGTGATTTGCCGGACCGTCTGGCTGAGCTGGGGATGCAGGCCTGTGCCATTACCGATCATGGGGCTTTGTATGGTGCGGTTGACTTTTACAATGCCCTGATGTCGCGCGGTATCAAGCCGATTCTTGGCTGTGAAGTCTACGTGGCGCCACGTAGCCATACTGCCAAGGAAGGCAATGTCGACAAGGAGCCATCGCACCTGATCCTCCTGGCCGAGAATATGACCGGCTGGAAGAATCTGATGAAACTGGTCTCGATCGGATTTATTGCCGGTTTCTATTATCGGCCGCGGATCGACCATGATCTGCTGCGCCAGCATGCCAGCGGCCTGATTGCGCTGTCCGCTTGTCTGGGCGGTGAAATTCCCGGCGCTTTGCTGGAAGGCAATCCCGACCGGGCCCGCAAACTGGCCCTGGAGATGGACGAAATCTTTGGCCGCGGCAATTTTTTCCTGGAGCTCCAGCATAATGGGATCACTGAACAAAACCTCGTTAACAGTGCCCTGATCGGCCTCAGTCAGGAAACCGGCATCCCCCTTGTAGCGACTAATGACTGCCATTATTTAAACCAGGCCGATGCCCGGGCCCATGAAGTGCTGCTCTGCATGCAGACCGGCAAGCGCATGACTGATCCGGACCGTATGCGCATGCAATCCGATGAATTTTACCTGAAGTCGCCGGCTGAGATGGAGGCCGCCTTCGCGGCCGTGCCGGAAGCCCTGGCCAATACCGGGCGAATCGCAGCCCGTTGTGAGGTTGTGCTGGATTTTACCGCCAAGCATCTGCCGGCATTTGCACCGCCGGACGGTCTGCCCAATACGGTCTATCTGGAGCAGCTTTGCCAGCAGGGCCTGGACCAGCGCCTGCAGTTGCCGACTTCTATCCCGCGTCCTGAGTATGAGCGGCGCCTGGCTTACGAGCTGTCGGTGATCAATCAGATGAATTTCACCGATTATTATCTGATCGTCTGGGATTTTATCCGCTTCGCCCATGAGCACCAGATCATGGTCGGCCCGGGACGTGGTTCCGGCGCGGGCTCCCTGGCTGCCTATTGCCTGGGGATTACAAACATCGATCCGCTCAAGTATTCACTGATTTTTGAGCGCTTCCTGAATGCCGACCGGGTCAGTATGCCGGATTTTGACATTGATTTCTGTTATGAAAGGCGGCCGGAGGTCATTGCCTATGTCACGCAGAAGTATGGCCAGGACCGGGTCGCCCAGGTGATTACCTTCGGGACGCTGGCTGCCCGCGCCTGTATCCGCGATGTGGCCCGGGCCCTTGATGTCCCATATGCCGAGACAGACCGAATTGCCAAGCTGGTGCCAGGTGTGCCCGGCATTACCCTGCGCAAGGCGCTTGATCAGATCAGTGAGCTCAAGCAGGAATACGACAGCAATCCGGTCACGCATGAGGTCATTGACCTGGCCATGCGCTTCGAAGGCATGCCGCGCCACGCCTCGACCCATGCGGCCGGCGTCGTGATCGCCAGCGAGCCGCTGACCGAGCTGGCGCCGCTGTCCCGCAATGAAGATGCCGTTGTCGTCCAGTATGCCAAGAACAACATTGAATTGATCGGCCTGCTCAAGTTCGACTTCCTGGGCTTGCGGACGCTGACTGTCATGCGTGATACGGCCGACATGGTCTGGCGCAATCACCATCGGCTGATCGATTTTGACGTCTTGCCCATGGACGATCCGGCAATCTTTGCCATGATCAGCGAAGGCAATACCGAGGCGGTATTCCAGCTGGAAAGTCCGGGCATGACCAGCTTCATGAAGGATTTGCGGCCGGAGTCGCTTGAGGATGTCATCGCCGGCATTTCCCTGTTCCGTCCCGGGCCGATGGACCAGATTCCCCGATATGTTGCGGCCAAACATGACCATGACCAGATCCACTATGATCATCCGCTGCTTGAGCCGATCCTGAATGTCACCTATGGCTGTATTGTCTACCAGGAACAGGTCATGCAGATCGTGCGCGATCTGGCTGGCTTTTCCATGGGGCAATCCGACAATGTCCGCAAGGCCATGTCGAAGAAGAAGCCGGCGGAGCTGGCCAAATACAAGAATTTGTTTCTGTATGGTGGCAGCGATGAGAAAGGCCATGCCGTGCCCGGGGCCCTGGCTCGTGGGGTGCAGCTGGATATTGCCGAGAAAATCTTCGAAGACGTCATGCAGTTTGCCGGTTATGCCTTCAATAAAGCCCATGCGGCATCCTATGCTGTTGTTGCCTACTATACCGCCTGGCTCAAGCTCTATTATCCGGTTGAATTCATGGCTGCCATGCTCAACAGTTACATGGGCAGCCTGAAACAGGCGGCTGCCTATGTGCGCGTCTGCCGCAAGATGGGACTGGAGGTCCTGCCGCCCGATATCAATTTTAGCGCCACCCGCTTTGTCACTGAAAATGGCAAGATCCGCTTTTCCCTGGCTGCGGTGAAAAATGTCGGGGAGAGTGCGATCCGCTCGGTGATCCGGGAACGCGAAACGGGCGGCCTGTTCGGCAGCTTCGGGGATTTCCTGCGCCGCCTTGGTGAAAGTGAGCTCAACCGGAAAATGATCGAGAGCCTGATCCGGGCTTCGGCCTTTGACAGCTTTGGCGTTGCCCGATCCCGCCTGATTGCCGTCATCGAGCCATTCCTGGCCCAGCTGGCCACCAGCCGCCGCCAGAGCCTTGAAGGCCAGCTCAGCTTTTTTGAGCTCGGCGCGATTGCTGCGCCGGTAAGGTCCGAGCCGGATTATCCGGCCCTGCCCGACTTCACCCGCAGTGAGCAGCTGGCCATGGAGAAGGAAATGCTGGGCCTTTACATTACCGGTCACCCGCTCGATGATTATGCCGGGGTGATGCATCGCCTGACAACGGTTGACAGTGCCGCGCTGTCCAGCCATGAGGAGCAGGAAGACGGCGAAACGGCGCTGGCCGGCGCAGTAAACGACCAGGATAAAGTCATCATGGCCGGAATGCTGGTCAACAAGAAGACCAAGACCACCCGCAGCAATGAGCTGATGGCTTTCCTGACGCTTGAAGATTTGACGGGTACTTTTGAGTGCCTGATTTTCCCCCGCATCTATGCACAGAATGCCAGCTTGTTCAATGAGGGAGAGACACTGCTTGTAGCTGGGCGTCTCAATATCCGTGAGGATGATACCCCCAAGCTGGTTGCTGAAGCAGTCGCCCGCCTCGAGCCGCAGATGGCTGCCCTGCCACAGAGTCTGACTCTCTGGCAGGCCAGTAAAAACACGGCCGCCAGTGGTAATCATCGCGAGGGTAATGGCCGGGGAGTTGCCAGCCAGGCCAGCGGTGGCAATTATCACGAGGGTAACGGCCGCGGTGCAGCCAGCCAGGGTAGCGGCGGCAAGAGCGGCAGGGGGGAAGTGAAGCCGCTATCACCCATCCAGCCCGATCAGCGACTGCTTGTCATCCGTTATCAGGGCGAACAGGACGACGACGGCTGGCAGCAATTGCTGGCCATGCTGCGCTTTTTCCATGGCAGCCAGCCAGTGCGTGTTTATCTGGCCCGGGAGCAACGTCTGGTTGACTTGCCGGCTGATTGCTATATTGAGATGGATGACAAAATTCTCCAGCAGTTGGCCCTCAGATATGGCGTGCGCAATCTGGTCCTGCTATAATTTATCTGGTTGATAACCTATCTGAACCAGCTATTTTTACTCAAAAACCAATTCCGGAACAATCATCCAGTCCTAGTTCAGTCAACAGACTAGCACCAAGAACCATTGGACCAATCAGGTTGCGACAGTAACAGAACCGACGAGCAGGGTTCAATTACATGCTGAGCCAGGCCAGGTCGGGCAAGTGCAAGCGGGGAAAGACCAACGCGGTGAAGACCGGCGTGGTAAAAAGACTGGCGGGGAATGACCAACGGTGTGAAAAACCAACACGGTGCAGACCAGCGTGGTGTAAGATCAATGCGGTGCAGACCGGCGTGGTGCAGACCGGCGGTGTGAAGACAGGCAGCGCTTGAAGTTGAAAAGAGGCACGGATGATAACCGTCCTTTAAAAAGTATGAGTGTGCAGCTGCTTGCAGATTGTTGATGGAGGAGTCAAGTCGCATGGAAGAAGGTAAAGTTATTCGGACCATCGGGGTGCTGACCAGCGGTGGTGACGCGCCTGGCATGAATGCCGCGATTCGCGCGGTTGTCAGAACGGGAATCTATTATGGGTATCGTGTATTGGGCATTCGCCGCGGTTATCACGGACTGTGGCGCGGCGATATTGAAGAGCTGACGCGCAGCTCGGTCTCCGAGAAATTGCAGCGGGGCGGTACTTTCCTGATGACTGCCCGCAGCAAGACGTTCCAGACTGAGGAGGGCGTGAACCGGGCTATTGAAATGTGCAAGATATTCAACATGGACGCTGTTATTGTTATCGGTGGTGATGGCACGTTCCGTGGTGCCAGGGAACTGGCCCGCAAGGGTATGCCGGTTATCGGCCTGCCGGGTACGATTGACAATGATATCGCCTGCTCTGAATATACGATTGGCTATGACACCGCCATGAATACCGCGATGGAGGCCATTGACAAATTGCGCGATACGGCATCCTCCCATGAACGCTGCAGCGTGATCGAAGTCATGGGTCGCGCGGCTGGCTATATTGCCCTGAATGTGGGCATTGCGACGGGTGCCGAAGTTGTTCTGATTCCCGAAAAGCCGCATGACTTTAATCAGGATGTGCTCAAGGCTATCCTTGATGGCCGTAATAAAGGCAAGCATCATTATATTGTTGTCGTTGCGGAAGGCGCTGGTCATGCGACTGAGATCGCCGCGAAAATCGAGACTTTGACTGGGATTGAGGCCCGGGCTACGATTCTTGGTCATCTGCAGCGTGGTGGCAGTCCGACGCTGCGTGACCGCCAGATGGCCAGCCTGATGGGTCTGCATGCTGTCCAGTGTCTTTATGAAGGGCGGTATAACCGGATTATCGCCTATAAGGCTGGCAAGATTATAGACCTGGATATTGAGGAGGCTCTCAATTGCACGAAGACAATTGATCCCGTTGAGCTTGAACAGGCGCGTATTCTCAGTACGTAAGTTTGGCCGGATAAACGATAGCCTGGCAAGGGCCGCGGACAGAGAGGCGGCCGGACCGGGGCCCGCGCGCGCCGCGCGAACAGGTCCTCGCCGCTGACGCGGTTGCGGAACTCGCCTGGGCGCATCGGTCCCGGCTCCGGCCGCCGGTTTGCGATCAACTGGCTCATGTATTCTGGTCTCGGGCCGGACATATTGTGTTTGGGTCCGGCCGGGTTACTGGCAAAATCCATCGTTGAGCCCATGCTTAATCATTGTTATAATGTCCTCATGAAGTTGCGATTTGAGCCTACCATACCCAATTATCTGACGTTGTTAAGACTGCTGGCCATTCCGTTTCTTGCCTGGGCGATTGCCGCCGGCGAGCGTTATCAGACGATGGCTTTTGTTTTCTTTGTCTGCATCTGGTTTACGGATATGCTGGATGGTTACATCGCCCGCCACTTTAATCAGATGTCCGACTTTGGCAAGGTTTTTGATCCGTTCGTTGATAAGGTGTTTCAGTTTACGACAGCGGTGATGATGTATTTAACCCATCGTCTGCCTCTTTGGGTGCCCATATTTATTTTCAGCAAGGAAATCATGATGATTGTCGGCGGATATATCATGCTGCGTCGCTGGAAAATTGTCGTCAAGTCGCTCTGGTATGGCAAGGTTTCAACGGTGTTGTTCGTGGCGGCTTTTGCAGCCCTGTTTTTTATTGATCCTTATCAGACCCGGCTGGCCGGCTATTTGTTTTCTGTGCCTGTCACCTGGTCAGTTCTGGCTTATGTGCTCTATGGCTTACGTTTTTTGTATTTGATTTTCAAGAAAAAGGCCGATCAAAAATGACTGGGCAATAAGGACTGCATAGGATATACGGTTATAAAAAAGGGATTAGAAGGATATACTGCTGTTAATAAAGGATTGAGATGGATACACGAACACTGACAATTCTGGAGTATGACAAAATTATTCATGATCTGGCGGGTCTGGCTCATTCGGCGCCGGGCCGGGAGTTGTGCAATGCACTGCGGCCCAGCAGTGTGATGGCAGAGGTTTTATCACGCCAGGCTGAGACCGACGACGCGGTTCATCTGATTCTGGAAAAAGGGGTTCTGCCGCTGGGAGGCATCAGTGAGATCCGGCCGTCTGTGGCCCGGTCGCGCAGTGAGGCTGTGCTCAGTTGTCCGGAGCTTTTGCGGATTGCCGCTTTTTTGCGCGCGGTAGAGCGTCTGCGTGCCCAGTTGCCGGCAGATGGTCCAGGCGAGCGGATTGTCTATGGCCTGATTGCTCAACTGCGGCCGGCGCGCGCCTTGCTGACCCGCCTGGATGAATGCATTGCCGGCGAGGAGGAGCTTTACGATCGGGCGACCCCCCAGCTTTTCAATATACGACGCCGGATCCGCGATGCCCAGGCTGATGTCAAGGAAAGCCTGAACCGCATTGTCCGTAACCAGGCCCGGGTGTTGCAGGATCAGGTTGTCACCTTGCGCGGCGACCGTTATGTAGTACCGGTAAAGGCCGAGCACCGCGGCGATCTGCCGGGTATTGTCCATGATACGTCTTCCAGTGGCGCGACGCTGTTTGTTGAGCCCCTGCCGGTTGTTGAACTGAATAACCGCATCCGTGAGCTGATGGGTCTGGAACGCGAAGAGATTGAGCGGATCCTGATCGAATTGTCCGGCCTGGTTTCTGACCAGGCTGATTTGCTGATCGCTGATGCTGGCCTGCTGGCAGATCTGGATTTTGTCATGGCCAAGGGTCGCCTGGCCTTGCAGCAGAAAGCCATGCCACCGCAGCTGAATGACAATGGCCAGATCCGGCTCAAGGCGGCCCGCCATCCCCTGATCCCCAAAGAACGGGTTGTACCGATTGATTTTGAACTGGGCCGGGCCTTCCGTTCGCTGGTTATTACTGGTCCGAACACCGGCGGCAAGACTGTTTCGCTGAAGACCTGCGGCTTGTTTTGCCTGATGGCGATGGCTGGTTTGCAGATTCCGGCCCGGGAAGGCTCGGAGGTCTCGCTGTTTGACCAGGTACTGGCTGATATAGGCGATGAGCAGAGCATTGAGCAGGACCTGAGCACGTTTTCCTCCCATATGCGCAATATTATCCAGATTACCAGGCTGGCCCGGCCGCGGACCCTGATTCTGGTTGATGAGCTGGGTTCAGGAACCGATCCGTCCGAGGGAGCGGCGCTGGCAATTGCGATTCTTGAATACTTGCGTCAGCAGGGCTGCCTGACGGTGGCCACGACGCATTACAAAGAGCTGAAGGGTTATGCCTTGCACACCCCGGGTGTTGAAAATGCCTGCTGCGAGTTTGATACGGATACGCTGCGGCCGACTTTTCGGCTGCTGATCGGTGTTCCTGGTGTCAGCAATGCTTTTGCGATTTCCCGGCGGCTGGGCCTGAGTGAGCTGATAATCAGCCAGGCGCACACGCTGCTGTCGGAAGAAGGGCTGCGCTTTGAAGAGCTTTTGCAGTCGATTGAGAAAAGGCAGGTCGAGGCGGAGCAGATGCGGGCAGATATTGCCCGGCTGCATGCGCAGGCCCGGTTGGAGGCTGAGCATCTGGAGGCCGAACAAGCTGCCTGGCGCCTGAAGGGTAAAGAGATGGTTCAAAAGGCCCGCGAGGAAGCGCGCGAATTATACGCGCAAGCGCAACTGGAGATCGAAGGCCTGCTTGAAGAGATCCGCCAGCAGATGAAGGAGCAGGATGCCACGCAGCGTCATGCCCTGGCTACCCAGGCGCGCCAGAAGATTCGGGCTGGTCTTGGCCAGATCGAAGGGCAGATTGGCCGGGATACACTGGCCGTGCGCGGCCAGCCGCTCAATCCGTCGCAGATTCTTGTCGGCCAGACATATTATGCGCCGGCGCTGGGGCTGCTGGGCCGTGTGATCGACGGCCCGGATAACCGGGGCAACTGTCTGCTGCAGAGCGGGTCCATGAAGGTCAGCGTGCCGGTGGAAAGCCTGCGCCATCCTGATGACGCTGCCACACAGCCGGCCAGTGCCGCACCCCGTTCGCGCAAACAGGCCCGGCGTGAGGATAGCCTGACCATGCAGCGCAAAATGACGATGTCGGCTGAGATTCAGCTGCTTGGCCAGACTGTTGAGGAGGCCCTTTCCAATCTGGACAAGTACCTTGATGATGCCGTGCTGACCGGGATTTCGGCCGTGCGTATTGTGCATGGCAAGGGCACGGGTGCCTTGCGGGCGGCTGTCCAGCAGATGTTGCGCAAAGATCCTCGGGTGCGGTCGTTTCGCCTCGGCGCTTACGGCGAAGGGGATAGCGGCGTGACCCTGGCTGAATTGAAGTAGATGGCTGGCCAACCATGCCTGCCTGCATGAATGAATGGTTGGTTGACAAATATGCAGGGTCAACAAAACAGCCGGGGTTTGTGTAACCCCGGCTGTTTTGAAGCAGGTGGCTGGACGTCAAGCCAGATGGCCGGCTATGAATTGGCTGAACAGGGTGTAACCGTGGATCAGTTTGTAGCCGGTCTCGGCGCAGCTGAATTCGTCATAGGCGGTTGCTGGCCGCAAGAAGCAGCCGTCGCTGCTGTAAGCCGCAAAGGGGACTGGCTCGCTGGTATGAGTACGCAGGGCCAGTGGTGTCGGATGGTCCGGCATGACCAGCAGGCGGTAGTCTTCGCCTGTCAGCTGTTTTTGCTTTTCCAGATAGTCCCAGACCGGACCGATAATTTCGCGGTCGATGAGTTCGATTGACTTGACCTTGTTTTCGATTTCGGCCCGGTGGCCGCACTCGTCTGGTGCCTCGACGTGTAAATAGACGTAATCCTGGCCGCGGGCGAATTCTGCGATAGCCGCTTCGGCTTTGCCGCGGAAATTAGTGTGGATATTGCCCGTGACGCCAGGTACATCGACGATGTGCAGGCCGGCGCAGATGCCGAGACCCTGGATCAGATCGACTGCAGAAATGACCGAGCCTTTCAGCTGAAAGAGATCGGCCAGATTCGGCAGTTCCGGACGTGTGCCCTGCCCCCAGATCCAGATCGAGTTGGCCGGGCGGAGCTTGCGTTTCAGGCGGGCCTTGTTGACCGGGTGTTCGGGCAGGAAGCGGGCGCTTTCAGCCATCATGGTCAGCAGGCGGTTGGCGCCTTCGCCCATCGGCAGATGGCGGTCGATCTTCTGGGTGAGTATATCGTGAGGCGGGACCAGGCCAACGTCGAGCGGTCCCTTTTTCCAGATCATGCAGTGCCGGTAACTCTTGCCCGGGTAAAAGCGGATGGCGCCATTGGCAAAGTGCTCATTAACGGTTTCAATCAGGCGGGCGGCCTCATCGCTGCCGATTTCGTCCGATGAATAATCGATCATCGTCCGCCGGGTATAGTCGGCTTCCTCGCTCAATGTGACGAGGTTGCAGCGGAATGCGACGTCGCCTGGCTGCATCTCGATGGACATGCTGACTGCTTCGAGGGGTGAGCGGCCGGTGTAATATTTCCTGGGGTCATAGCCCATGACCGCCATGTTGGCAGTGTCGCTGCCGGGGGCCAGGCCAGCGGGTACGGTAGTGACCAGGCCAGCGTGGCCAAGCCGGGCGATTTTGTCCATGTTGGGCTTTTCTGCTGTCTGGAGGGGTGTGCGGTTCTGCAACTGGGGCACGGGCAGGTCTGCCATGCCATCACCAAGAAAAATGATATACTTCATCTGTTACCTCAATTGATTTTCTCGTTATACGACTCGCTTATGTCAACGCCATGAACGTCGGGAACAGGCAGGGGTGGGAAAAATCAGGTCAGGTCAGGGACCGGGAATTGGCCTTGTTGAGCAGGGCCAGCTGGCCGGGTGTTTTTATTTGAGCAGGGCCAGCAGGATGCCGGCTGCGATGGCTGAGCCGATGACGCCAGCCACATTGGGTCCCATGGCATGCATCAGCAGGAAATTGCCGGGGTTTTCCGCCTGGCCGACTTTTTGCGAAACCCGCGCGGCCATCGGGACGGCTGAGACGCCGGCCGAGCCGATCAGTGGATTGACCTTGCCGCCGGAAGTCCAGTACATCAGTTTGCCCAGCAGAACACCGCCGGCTGTGCCAAAGCCGAAGGCAATGACGCCGAGGACGATGATCTTGATCGTTTCCAGGCGCAGGAAGGTATCGGCAGTTGCCGTGGCCCCGACCGACACACCGAGCAGGATCGTCACGATATTCATCAGGTCATTGCTGGCTGTCTTGACCAGGCGTTCGGCTACCCCGCTTTCACGCAGCAGGTTGCCAAGCATCAGGGTGCCGACCAGGGTCAGGGAATCGGGTATCAGTAGGGAGACAAGAATGGTGACAATAATCGGGAAGAGAATCCGTTCGGTTTTGGAGACGTCGCGCAGCTGGGCCATGACCACGGAACGTTCTTTGCGGGTAGTCAGGGCTTTCATGATCGGTGGCTGGATCACCGGGACCAGGGCCATGTACGAATAGGCTGCAACCGCGATGGCTCCCAGCAGATGCGGAGCCAGGGTTTTGGTGACGAAAATGGCTGTCGGACCGTCCGCTCCGCCAATAATGCCAATCGATGCCGCTTCCTTGGGGATAAAGCCGAGCCAGAGGGCGCCCATGAAGGTCAGGAATATACCAAGCTGGGCGGCAGCTCCCAGCAGCAGTGAGCGCGGGTAGGCCAGCAGGGGGCCAAAATCAGTCATGGCGCCGATACCGAGGAAGATCAGCGGCGGGTAGACGCCCAGTTTGACGCCCATGTACAGCATGTCCAATAATCCGCCGTGGGCCAGCAGCTCCCGATAGGCGACCGGGGTGCCGGCCGGATAGCCCAGTTCCAGGATATGCTTAGGATTGAACAGCTCCATATGGACGATGCCGCCCATTGGCAGATTGGCCAGCAGCATGCCGAAAGCGATCGGCAACAGCAGGAGCGGTTCGAATTTTTTGACAATGGCCAGATAAAGCAGAACGCAGGCAATAATGATCATAGCCAGATGCTGGATCGTGAGGTTGGCAAAGCCGGAACCCAGCCAGAGCCTTTGCAGGGTTTCGAAAAACGCATTGAAGATAGTGACGATACTGTTCATGCGAACCTCCCGATGCCTTGTCAAGGTCAGTTGTACGCGCCAGGGTTGATGTCATATAAGCTGGACTCGATATTTTTTGCGTCTGAATTATTCTCTCGCGCGTCAGTCAGGGCTTGATTGTGTCAGACCCGGCGGGCTTTCTGCCGGGCTGGAACGTCAGACCCGACGGACCTTGCGGATTGTGAATCCGGCAACGCCAGGTCTGGCAGATGAGGATTCGAGCATGCAGGCGACTGCTGCCGTGATGACGGCGATCAGGGCCGGATCGTCAGTTGCCAATAATGACTGGGTGCCAGGGACGGGCATGGCAACCGGCCCTGCGGTGGGAAGCACAGTGCCGGGCCGCGTCGCCGGACTGGTGGCCCGGTCAGGAGCCGGGCGGGTGCTGTCGGTTTTTTTATGTGGTTTACCCTCGATTGTCCGATGCAGTCGGCGGACGATCAGCCAGGACATCAGGCTGACACTGGTACTGATCAGGGCCAGGATCAGCAGGACAATTGTCATGCCGACCAGCGACATGGTCGTGCCCAGAAAAGTCTGTTGACCCAAATTGGCGTACTGATCGGTCCAGCCGGCAGCATTAAGAACATGATACATTTGGAATCCCCCTTCAGACAGGATTATTGTCATGAAATATGCCGATCTTTTTTATTTTACCTGATGCAAGCCCCGGGTGCAATTGATTATCCACACGAGCCTGCGAGAAGGTTCAGCACGTCCCGGGAATATGGCGGTTCATGCCATCTTGAGCCCGCTCCTTGCAAGCACGCTGGCTTTCAGTCAAAATAAAGGATATCCCATCTCAAATCAATCAGACATCACGTCATGAATTCGGGTGAATGGCAATGAATCATCAAACTGAGGATGTTAATATTATGAAATCGGGTGAAAATCGGTTTGGGCCGGTTGCGGATACCGGGGATCCGGCCAAGGGTCGGGGACTGGCCGGGGGGCTACATGCCAGCAAAGCACCAGCGGTGTTTGATCTGGCTGACTGGCAGCCATTAACGATTTTTGTCGGCGCTTACGGCAGCGGCAAGTCAGAGGTCAGCGTCAATTTTGCGCTCTGGCTGGCCAGCCAGGTGCCGAAGGGGGAGCGTCATGTCGTTCTGGTTGATCTGGATACGATCAATCCATACTATCGCTCGGCTGATGCGCGGGCAATCCTGGCTGCCGCGGGAGTCCGTCTGATTGCATCGATCTATGCCAATACGAATGTGGATGTGCCTGCTGTTCCCGCCGGGGTCTTGTCAGCTTTTGACGATCCGGATCAGATCACGGTACTGGATATCGGCGGTGAGGATCTTGGTGCACGGGTCGTTGCTTCATTGCGGCCGCACCTGGCGCAGCGGCCGTACGCGATTTATATGGTTGTCAATCCGTTCCGGCCGACAACGGATACCGTGGCCGGGATCTGCCAGCAGGTCACGGCTCTGACATCAACGATTGGCCTGCCCTTGCAGGGCCTGGTGCACAATGCCAATTTGCTGAACGCTGGCGATGCATCGTTGCTGGTAGAGACCTGGCCGCTGGTCCAGCAGGCTGCTGCCGCCGCCGGGTTACCGGTTGTATTTGCCGCAGCCATGGCTGATCAGATTCCAGCAGGTCTTGCTGACCAGTTGCCGGCGAACTTGCCTCTGCTGCTCTTACAGCGAACAATCCAGTACCCGACTGCTCCCTGACAGGTGAAATGTGTGCAGCTGTTTTACTGCCGGGTGCCATCGGCGGTTGTGATGAGGACGAACGCGGCTGACCTGGCACCGGGCCCTGCTGGTGGTGCGGTGGGGCAGGGTTGATTATCCGGCGCCAGGTCCTTATAATAAACGAATATTGTTCTTGATAAGATGGAGGATCATCATGGCCAGAACTGAATTTAGCGAAGAACGATGCAAGGGCTGTGGCCTTTGTGTCTCGGTCTGTCCGCGCAAGATTATCAGGCTGCGGACAGAAAAACTCAACAGCAAGGGTTTCCATCCGGCCGGCGTCGATGAAATGGAGCGCTGCACAGGTTGCGCCATGTGCGCGACTATCTGCCCCGACGTTGTCATCGAGGTTTACAAATAGACATCAGGCCAGTTGACATCAGACCAGCGTCAATGGCGCTATCATCTGTGATAAAGGAGTCAGTTCAATGGGCAAACGTGTCTTGATGAAAGGCAATGAGGTCATCGGCGAGGCGGCGATCCGGGCCGGCTGCCGCCATTATTTCGGCTATCCCATTACCCCCCAGACAGAGATCATGCATTATATGGCGACCCGCATGGCCGAGGTCGGCGGGACGATTGTGCAGGCTGAGAGTGAAGTGGCGGCGATCAATATGGTCTATGGGGCTTCAGCTGCCGGCGCCCGGGTCATGACTTCGAGTTCGAGCCCTGGTATCAGCCTCAAGCAGGAAGGCTTTTCTTATATCGCCGGTGCCGAACTGCCGGCGGTGGTGATCAACATTGTCCGTTCCGGGCCTGGCCTGGGCGGTATTTTGCCGGCGCAGGGCGACTATTTCCAGGCGACCAAGGGCGGCGGTCACGGTGATTATCGCAATATCGTCCTGGCCCCGGCCAGCATCCAGGAATTATATGAGCTGACTGTAGAAGCCTTCAATCTGGCCGACCGATATCGCATGCTGGTCCTGATTCTTGGCGACGGCGCGCTTGGCCAGATGATGGAGCCGGTCCTGTTCCGTGATGAAGAGCCGGTCGAGACAATTGCCAAACCGTGGGCCCTGACTGGCACCGGTGGCCAGCGTGTGCACAATACCATTCAGTCCATCTACATCGAAGCCGATGTGATGGAGAAGTTTATCCGGAAATTGCAGGACAAGTATGAGCAGGTGAAAGCCCGGGAGACCCGTTTCGAAGCCATCAATTGTGACGGCGCGCAAATTATCATCGTGGCTTTTGGCACGGCCAGCCGGATCTGCAGCAATGTCGTGCACCAGGCCCGCGAGCTGGGCATCCAGGTCGGCCTGTTCCGGCCGGTTACGCTCTGGCCGTATCCTTCAGAAGCCCTGGCTGAACTGGCCAGCCAGCCCGCTGTGACGGCTCTGCTCGATGTGGAAATGAACACTGGCCAGATGGTTGAAGATGTCCGCCTGGCAGTCAATGGCCGGAAACCGGTCTATTTCCATGGACGGACAGGTGGTAATCTGCCGACCCAGGCTGAACTGCTGGAAAAAATCCGGACCATTGCCGGCCGCTGAGCGGCAAGCAGAACCTGCCGAATGCTGAGCCGCATGCGGAATCTGCCGGCCTGTCAGCCGGCGGCCTGGCTGTGGCGCCGCAATGTGGTTATTCGCCGTTTATCAAGGAGAGCATCATATGCAACAAGTATTTGCCAGAACCAAGGGCCTGACTGAACAGCCTTTTCATTATTGCCCGGGCTGTACACACGGTATCATTCACCGCCTGATTGCCGAAGTGATGTGTGAGATGAACATTCTTGAACAGACGATTGGCGTATCGCCAGTTGGCTGCACCTACAATAATTATGAATATTTTGCCTGCGACATGATCCAGGCTGCCCATGGCCGGGCTCCGGCCGTGGCGACCGGCATCAAGCGGGTCCATCCGGACAAAATGGTCTTTACCTATCAGGGCGATGGTGACCTGGCAGCGATCGGCCTGGCTGAGATCGTCAGCGCGGCGGCGCGCGGCGAGCGGATCTCGACCTTCTTCGTCAACAACGCCATTTATGGCATGACTTCCGGCCAGATGGCGCCGACGACCCTGATCGGCCAGGTTACTACGACCTCGCCGTTCGGCCGTCGCCCGGAGTTCGAAGGCTATCCGATCAATGTCAGTGAGATGATTGCGACCTTGCGTGGCGCTGTCTACGTCGAGCGGGTATCGGTCAACGATTTCAAACATATCACACAGGCCAAGAAAGCCATTCGCAAGGCCTTCCGGGTCCAGCAGGAGAAGCTGGGCTTTGCCATGGTCGAGATCCTGTCGACCTGCCCGACCAACTGGGGCAAGGATCCTGTCAGTTCCTTGCGCTGGCTGGAGGACGCGATGTTCAAGCAGTATCCGCTGGGTGTCTATCGCGGCCAGGAACTGGAGGTATCAAGCCATGCGTGATTTTTCCATCATTATTGCCGGATTTGGTGGCCAGGGCATTCTGTCGGCTGGTAAATTTGTCGCCACGGCCGCGCTGCTTGAAGGGCGCGAGGTTTCCTGGTTTCCGTCGTACGGGCCGGAAATGCGCGGCGGAACGGCCAATTGCTCGGTTGTGATCTCTGATGAACCGATTGGTTCGCCGGTTATCAACCAGGCTGATGTCCTGATTGCCCTGAATGGACCGTCTCTGGACCGTTTTGCCGGCATAGTCCGGCCTGGCGGCCTGATCATTGTCGACAGCTCGCTGGTCTTGTCAGTACCAGCTCGCCGCGATATCCTTTTTTTCCAGATCCCGGCTTCCACGCTGGCTGTTGATAAAGGCAATATCACCTTTGCGATTATTTATCTGGTTGGCTGCCTGGCCAGACAGACCGGCTGCATTGGGCGCACCGCTTTTGAACAGGCTTTGTACGAAGCCTTGCCGGCCCGCCATCACCGCCTGATTCCGGCGGAGATGGAAGTGTTTGATGCCGGTACCAGCTTTGTCCCGGTCGCTGATTTTGGCTAAATCCGGGCAATGAACGTCATATTGTCGGGCAGTCAATCTGTTATTACTGAAACGATACCGGTGAATGGTCCTGCCTTGGTCTGCGCGGTTCATGCCATTTGTCTGTTATAACTAAAACGATCCCGGTGATTTGTCCTGCCTTAACAAAGAGTGGTTGCGACCGCTCTTTTTTCTTGTGCAATCTTCTAATTACGGTATAATAAAGAAGACAGCATTTGGTAAGGTGCGTTTGTTTCTGTTTGGGATGACGCCCGCCAGTCACTGATAAAATTCCGTGTCCTTTCCCGTTTCCTTCGATCCGTTTTGCCTGCCATCCGAACCGGTCCCTGACTCGTTTCCTGTCATCCGCATTAAACGGCCGCTGGCCAAATCAGCAATGGAGTGAAAAATGATGGATCAAGCATTTCTTTTCAACAATGGTCTGGACTACATGAGCTACAATATGCTCGGTTCCTTTCCGGCCACCGATGAAGCAGGCCAGAGCGGCTATCGCTTTGCCGTATGGGCCCCGAAAGCCAGCCAGGTCAGTGTAGTCGGTGCATTCAACGAGTGGCAGCCTGATGTCAACGTCCTGACTCCGCTGGGCACCAGCGGCATCTGGACCGGCTTCATCGCCGGCCTGCAGCAGTGGGACCGTTACAAATATGCTGTGACGGACCGCAACCTGCACACCATGCTGAAAGCGGATCCCTATGCCCGCCACAGCGAGACCCGCCCGGGCACCGCTTCGGTCCTTTATGACCCGGAAGATTATACCTGGCAGGACAGCGCCTGGATGAAGTCCCGCCCCGATGCACTCAGTGAATACCCGCTCAATATTTATGAAGTCCACCTTGGCTCCTGGAAGCGCCATGCGGACAACAGCTTTGTCAATTATCGTGACCTGGCTGTCGACCTCGGTCAGTATGTCAAGGCGATGGGCTACACCGCGGTGGAACTCATGCCGATCATGGAGCATCCCCTTGATGACTCCTGGGGTTACCAGGTCAGCGGCTATTATAGCGTTACAAGCCGGTTCGGCACCCCAGCCGATTTCAAGTTCTTTGTCGATCACCTGCACAACCTGGGTATCCGTGTCATCCTCGACTGGGTGCCGGCCCACTATCCGCGTGACACCTTCGGCCTGGCCTACTTTGATGGTACGCCCCAGTATGAATACGCCGACTCGCGCCTGGGCGAGCACCGGGAATGGGGGACGCTGGTTTTTGACTACAGCAAGAAGGAAGTCAATTCCTTCCTGATCTCCAATGCTTTCTACTGGCTGCGCGAATTCCATATTGACGGACTGCGCGTCGATGCCGTCAGCAGCATGCTTTATCTTGACTATGGCCGTACCGAGTACGTGCCCAATATTTTCGGTGGCCGTGACAATATTGACGCCATCAATTTTCTCCATCGCCTCAATTCCCTGATCCGCGAAGAGATGCCGGCTGTCATGATGATCGCCGAGGAGTCGACAGCCTGGGCCAAGGTATCCCATCCGGTTGTCGACGGCGGCCTGGGCTTTACCCACAAGTGGAACATGGGCTGGATGCATGATACGCTCGACTACATGAGCCGCGATTACGTCTATCGCAAGTGGCACCAGTCGCAGCTCAGCTTCTCGATGATGTACGCTTTTACCGAGCGGTTTATCCTGCCGCTCTCCCATGACGAGGTAGTTCATGGCAAGCGCTCGCTGATTGACCGCATGCCGGGTGACAACTGGCGTAAATTCGCCTGTCTGCGGGCATTGTACCTGTATTACATGGCCCACCCCGGCGGCAAGCTGCTGTTCATGGGCGGCGAATTCGGCCAGTTCATCGAATGGCGCTTCTATGAGCAGCTCGAGTGGTTCCTGCTTGGCTATGAAAAGCATGGCCAGCTCCATGCATTTGTCCGCAGTCTCAATCATCTCTATATCGATTATCCGGCGTTGTGGCAGAATGACCGTGACTGGCAGGGCTTCCGCTGGATCAGTGCCGATGACGCCATGAACAGTGTCTATCTGTTCTATCGCCAGGAGAATCAGGCCGTACCACCGGAAGCGCAAGCCGGAAGCGAAGATGAGTTTGATCCGGCTGCTGAAGAGCGCGTGGGCCTCGTCCTGCCGGCCATTCCCCAGACAATTGTCGTTGCCCTCAATCTCACCCCGCAGCCGCTTGACCACTATTCATTTTCTGTTCCGCTGGCCGGTTACTGGCAGATCTTGCTTAATTCCGATAATCCGGGTTTTGGCGGGAGCGGCTACTTTGCCGGAGCCGACAGTGATGGTATCCTGACCTCGACAGACAGTGGTTCAGGCCCGCGCCTGGCCCTGAACCTGCCGCCGCTGTGCGGCCTGTACCTGATTTACAGCGGCCCGTTCACCCAGTTGCCCCAAATGGACGAAGCTGACTGAACGTTCCGGACTGCCAACCGGCCAGTCAGTCCCTGGCGAACCGTCCCCCAGTCAGCTGCTCCGGCCAGTTACCGGTCTGATCCGGTCCTTGCTGGTCCCGCAACTCGCTGTCGGTTCAACGGTTCCCATAAAGGCTCAAAGGCTCGCTGCCGGCCTGCGATACCCTGCAGGATAGCGCTGCTGGCCCGGCCCTTGTGGCTCGCCCAAACCCTGGCCAGGCCTCAGCCCGGATCGTTTATTGGTGAATCTGTTTCAGAAATATGCAAATGATAAAGTAGGAGGGATTCAATTGGCACGTCAAGAAGTTGTCGCAATGATTCTGGCAGGAGGACAGGGTTCCCGTCTGGGTGTCCTGACCAAGTATCTGGCCAAGCCGGCCGTTCCGTATGGCAGCCGTTACCGGATTATCGATTTCCCGCTCAGCAACTGCACAAACTCCGGCATTGAAACGGTCGGCGTTCTGACCCAGTACCAGCCCCTGGCCCTGAACACGTATATCGGTAATGGCCATCCATGGGACCTCGACCGCAACAATGGCGGCGCGTTCATCCTGCCCCCGTATCAGAGTTCAGCCCGCAGCGACTGGTATAAGGGCACAGCCAACGCGATTTACCAGAACATTGAATTCATCGAAAACTACAATCCGTCCCACGTCCTGATCCTGTCCGGCGACCATATTTACAAGATGAACTATGCCAAGATGCTCAAGGCCCATATCAGTGCCGCGGCTGATGCGACGATCGCCGTCTTCGAGGTTCCGTGGGAAGAAGCGTCCCGCTTCGGCATCATGAATACCGATGAAAACAACACCATCATCGAGTTCGAGGAGAAGCCCAAGCAGCCGCGCAGCAACCTGGCCTCCATGGGTGTCTATATCTTCAAGTGGGAATCCCTGCGCCGCATGCTGATCGAAGATGAAGCTGTCGACAATTCAAGCCATGACTTTGGCAAGAATATTATCCCGAACATGCTTGGCGAAGGCATGAAAATGATCGCCTATCGCTTCAGCGGCTACTGGAAAGACGTCGGGACCATTGACAGCCTCTGGGAAGCCAACATGGACATCCTCGATCATCCCGAGCAGATCAACCTGATGGATCGCAGCTGGCGTATCTACAGCAAGAACCCGGTCAAGCCGGCTCATTATATTGCCGCTGGTGCCCGGGTCATCAACAGTGCCCTGACCGACGGCTGCAATATCTATGGCACAGTCGAACACTCGGTCCTTTCGAGCAATGTCACCGTGGAAAAGGGCGCCATCGTTCGTGATTCCATCCTGATGCCTGGCGTCACAGTCCAGGCCGGGGCCTTTGTTGACAAGTGCATCATCGGCATTTCGACAATTATCGGCAAGGGTGTCAAGGTCGGTGCCAGCATCGAGGGCACCTGCATCCACACCAACACCAAGCTTTGCTCCGGCGGGATTACAGTCTTCGAGCGCGGCCTCAAAATCCGCGACGGTGTCAGCATTCCCGGCAACAGTATGGTTGAATGCCCGGATGACCAGGAATCGGATGAATTCATCGAATACAAGTTCCGGGTCCATTAAGCCGGGAGAACAAGAAAAGAGGAGGCAATCGCGCCATGTTCATCAATGCAATGGGCCTGATTCTGGCCGACAATAAGAAAATTCACCTGGGCGAACTGTCCAGACCGCGCGCGCTGGCAGCCGTGCCTTTCGGCGGCCGCTATCGGATCATTGACTTTATGTTGTCCAACATGGTCAATTCCGGCATCACCAGCATCGGTGTGGCCGCCATGAACAAGTACAAGTCGCTGATGGATCACATCGGCACCGGCAGTTCATGGGATCTTGACCGCAAGAAGCAGGGCCTGTCCCTGCTGCCGCCGTATATCAATTCCGCCAATACCGACCGCAGCAGTGAAGCGGACGACCTGGCCGGGCTGCTCAATTTCTTCCAGGCCGGCAAGATGAAATACGTCGTCGTGGCCAATACCAACATCATCTTCAACGCTTCGCTGACTGACTTCGTCAACAAGCATGAAGAGAGCGGCGCCGACATGTCGATCATGTACAATCGCGATGGTGTCCGCTTCGGTTCGCCGAGTGTGATCATCGACATCGACCGCCGCGGCCTGGTCCGCGATGTCCAGCTCAATCCGGCCAAGCCGGCAACCACCCGCTGTTCGATGGGCGTCATCATCCTTGACCGCGAGCTGCTGATTGACCTGATCAGCGAGTCGATTGCCCGCGGCGAGAACGACTTCAGCGTCGAGAAACTGCTCAAGCGTTTCGAGCAGTTCAAGATCCGCGGCTACGAATACAAGGGTGTAACCCTGCGCATCAATTCCGTGCCGACCTATTTCAACAGCACGATGCGGGTTCTCGAGGAAGGCGTCCGCAAGGAGCTCTTCAACCAGGACCTGCCGGTTTACACCAAGGTCAAAGACGAAGCGCCGACCCTGTATGCGGAAAGCAACCAGGTCAGCAACAGCGTGATCGCCGATGGTTGCAAGATCCTGGGCAGTGTCACGAACAGCCTGATTTTCCGTGGGGTCACGGTTTCCAAGCATGCCGTTGTGCGGAACAGCATCATCATGCAGGATGTGGTCATCTCCGAGGGCGTCGAGCTCGAGAATGTGATCATCGACAAGAACTGTGTGATCCGTCCCGGCATCAAGCTGCTCGGGCAGGCTGATTATCCGGTCGTCATCGGCAAGGGGGCGATTGTTTGAGCCAGAAAATCCTGTTTGTCACCTCCGAGCTGGCTCCGCTGGCCAAGGCTGGCGGCCTCGGTGACGTGGCCGGGGCCCTGCCGTCGGCCCTGCGGGCGATCGGGATTGATGTGCGCGTCATGATGCCGCTGTATAAGCAGATCAAGGACCGCTACATCGATGACCTGCAGTTCATTCGCTGGTCGATGATCCGGATGGGCTGGCGGACCATGTACAGTGGTCTGTTCAGCATGACTTTCAATGGTGTTCCGATTTATTTCATTGACAACGAGTTTTACTTTGGTCACAGCCAGTTGTATCTGGACTATTCGTTTGATATCGAACGGTTCAGTTTCTTTCAGCGGGCAGTGCTGGAGGCGCTTGGCATGCCGATGGATTTCGAGCCGGATATCCTGCATCTCAATGACTGGCAGTCCGGCATGATCCCGGTGCTGCTCGATGCCCATTACAAGCCGTATGGCTACCACGGCCAGATCCGTTCGGTCTATACGATCCACAATCTCAAGTACCAGGGCATTCATGGCCGGGAACGCATCGCCGACCTGCTCGACCTGCCGGACCGTTACATGTCCGAATGGGGTGTGCTCAAGGATGGCGTACCGAATTTCATGAAGTCCGGTATCGTCTATGCCGACCGGGTCACCACTGTTTCGCCGACCTATGCCGGCGAAATCATGACCGACTACTTCGGTGAAGGACTGAATCACCTGCTGCAGAGCATGGCCTACAAGGTCAGCGGCATTCTCAACGGCATCGATGAGCAGGTCTACAATCCGGCCACCGATACCAGGATAGCCGCCAACTATACGGCTGAAACCTGGCAGACCGGCAAGGCCGCCTGCAAGGAAGCCCTGCAGACCGAGCTCGGCCTGACTGTCGATCCTGAGCTGCCGCTGGCAGCGATGATCACCCGCCTCGTCGATCAGAAAGGTCTCGACCTGCTGACCCGGGTCATTGACGAAATGCTCGCCGATGGCATGCAGATCGCCATTCTCGGTACCGGTGATGCCGAATACGAGAATACCCTGCGCGGGATGGCTGCCCGAAATCCGGAGCAGCTGGCGGTCCGCATCATGTTCGACCAGGCGATGTCGCACCGCTTCTATGCCGGTGCTGACCTGTTCCTGATGCCCTCCCTCTTCGAGCCTTGCGGTCTGTCCCAGATGATTTCCTTCCGATATGGGACGGTCCCGCTGGTGCGTGAAACCGGCGGCCTGAGGGATACCGTTGTCGATTTCGACCCGGAGACAGGCGAGGGCAATGGCTTCTCGTTCCCCAATATCAACGCCCACGAGTTCCTGTTCAAGACCAAGGAGGCTTGCCAGCTTTTCCGCACCGACAAGGCGACCTGGAAGTTGCTGGTCGAGCGCGGGATGACAGGTGACTATTCCTGGACCCGTTCAGCCGGCCTGTACAAGGCCCTGTACGACGGCCTGGCCGCCGAAATGAAACAGACACAGGCCGAGCCCGAGGCCAACCCGGAGCGTGTGCTCTGAGCCTGGCCCGTCCCGATAGCTGATACCCAAAACCCATTATAAATGTGAGACAACCGCGCTGGCTGCCAGGCTGGCGCGGTTTGTCGCCGAAGGACCTGAAAAAAATGCATGTTTATCATCAGAGCCGTTTACCGATATTTCGCCAGCCATTTGGCGCTGTACCGGTACAGACCCGCGTCAGGTTGGCAATTCAAGTCCAGCCTGAACAAGATGACATCCGGGCAGTTTTCCTGTGCTATGCCTACGGCCTCTATACCTTTCAGGAGAGTCGCCTGCGCCTGGCCTGCCAGTGTGATTTCCCGGCGAATTCTGCTGCAACATTGGCTGCCGTCCCGACCGGGCTGATCTACCCTTCGGCCGTCGCTCAATCTGATCAGGATAGCCTGGCTGTCACAGCACCGGCTGATGTAATGGCTGAACAACCAGAGGCGGCTGCCGCTGCAGATCTTGCCGCCTCTGCCACTTCATCGGCCAGCCCGGGCATCATGCCATGGCCGGTTGACGCGGCTGAAACCACCACGGCTGAAACAGTCACCACTGATGCGGGCGAGTCTGTTACCGGCGATCTCTATCAGGGCGTCTGTCCGATGCCCTCTGAGCCTTGCCTGTTCTTTTATTGGTTTGAAATCCAGACGGCCACTGGCCGGTTCTTTTATACATCCAATAACAATGGCTCCGATGGCAGCGGCTGGCTCGGCCCCAATCGGCCACGTTATCTGCCCCATGAGCCGCACTTGCCGGTAGCCTTCCAGATTACGGTCTATGATGCCCGCTTCAAAGTACCTGACTGGCTGCAGGGCGGGGTCATGTACCAGATCTTTCCAGATCGCTTCCGGCGTGACCGCGATTTCCAGATTGCCCGTTTCACCAGGCCGGAAATAGCTGCCCCGGAGCGGATCTTCCATCACAAGTGGGATGAAGACGTCGACTACCAGGGCTTGTCGGATACCGGTTACCTCGCTTGCGATTTCTTTGGTGGTTCAATCAATGGCATTCGCGAAAAACTCGATTACCTGCAGGAGCTGGGCATCACGATTCTTTATCTGAATCCGGTATTCCGGGCCCGGTCCAATCATCGTTACGATACGGGAGACTACGAACAGGTTGATCCGCTGCTGGGCAGCAATGAAGATCTGGCCGCCCTGTGTGCCGAAGCCCGGGCCCGCGGTATTCGCGTGATCCTGGACGGCGTTTTCAGTCATACCGGTGCCGACAGCCGCTACTTCAACAAATACGGCCGTTATCAGGAGATCGGCGCCTTTCAGGAGATGTGCGGCGAGGGCTTCTCCGAGTATGGCAACTGGTTTACCTTCCATCGCAAGGGCTATGAGTTTTTTTATGATTCGTGGTGGGGCTTTCCTGACCTGCCCAGCGTCAACGAACACGATCTGAGCTATCGCCAGTATATGACCGGTCCGGACGGTGTCGTCCGCCAATGGCTGCGCCGCGGGATTTCCGGCTGGCGTCTGGATGTTTCTGATGAATTGCCCGACAGCTTCCTGCGCGAAATGCGCGCGACGGTACGCGAGGAAAATGATGAGGCGGCATTGCTCGGTGAAGTCTGGGAAGATGCCAGTCACAAGATCAGCTATGGCAGTTATCGTGACTTCCTGCTCGGCCGCACCCACGACAACATCATGGGCTATCCGTTCCAGCAGGCCCTGACCGGCTGGCTGCTCCGCCATTTCCCGGCCCGCCACCTGGCCAACCAGCTGGAATCATTGCGCGAACATTATCCGCTGACCAGCTTTTACAGCAGCATGAATCTGATCAGCAGCCATGACATTCCGCGGGCCATCACGACCCTGGCCGGCCTGCCGGATCCGGGCCATCGTGATGACCAGGCCCGGATTCACCTCTCGGCTGCTGCCCGGCAGCGCGGTATCGCCCTGCTGCGCCTGGCCTGGATGTTCCAGGTCGCATTCCCGGGCATCGCGACAATCTATTATGGTGACGAATGTGCCATGGAAGGGTATCGGGATCCGTTTAACCGGCGGACCTTTCCCTGGGGCCGCGAAAATAAACCGCTCCAGGCCTGGTTTGCCCGCCTCGGCCAGTTGCGCCGGCAACTGCCGGTCTTGCGCACCGGATTTTTCCGGATCCTGCTGGCTGACGACGATATATTCGCCTTCGAACGCACCCTGACTGCTGAGGGACTGGATATTCATGATCGCCAGCAGGCCGGGCCCCGACGCGTTCTTGCCATTTTCAACCGGCACAAGAGCGAACGGACCACCTCGCTGGACGGCCGGACGCTGCGCCTGCCGGGCTTCGGCGGCATCCTTGAATACGACCAGACCCAGGTGCGGACGGGCGACAGCCGGTAATCCGCCGGCTTGCGGCAAATGAACAGATATTGACCACAGGGGTCGGAGGATATGGAGAATAACCAGGCTGCAGACTTTTCAAAAATGGAAAACAACCAGACCGCGAACGCTTCAGTACACGATCCGTTCAGCGCCGGTCCAGGCAGCGATATTTTCAACAGGATCAACACGGTCATTCTGATTATCGATCCTGCGACCGCTGCCATTCTGGATGCGAATCGGGCGGCCTGTCAATTTTACGGCTATCCCCATGATGCCTTCGTCCGACTCAGCATCCATGACCTGGCCCTGCTGAGCTCAGGCGAGATTCAGGATAATTTCCGTAAATTTGCGAATCAGGAAATTGCCAGCCTCTATGTCCAGCATCGCCTGGCCAATGGTGAAATCCGCGATGTCGAAGTGTTTTCCGGCCTCGCTGAACTGGATCACCGCAAGGTCCTGATTGCATCGATTCACGATGTCACGATTCGCAAACAACTGGAAAATTCACTGGCCGAGCATGACCGTCACCTGCGGAAAATCCTGGACACCATCCCCGACCTCATCTGGTCGGCCCGGCCGGATGGTACTGCTGACTTTCTCAATCAAAGCTGGCTGCAATACACCGGTTTAGCGGAAGATCAGGCCCTGGGCAACGGCTGGTTCATGGCCATGCACCCGGATGAGCTGCCGGGGATCATGCAAAAGTGGCAGGATGCAATCCGAAATGGCGTTGAACTGAGTACTGAACATCGGTTCCGCCGCTTTGATGGCGAATACCGCTGGTTTAAGATACACGCGCTGCCGGAACTGGCTGCCAGTGGCGAGATCGTCAAATGGTACGGCAAGAATGAAGATATCACGGAGCGCAGGTACAGTGAGGAACGGTATCGGGCCCAATTCCGTAATCTGCCATTCCCCAGTTATACCTGGCAGCGCCAGGATAATGACTTTGTGCTCCTCGATTACAATGATGCGGCATTTGCCGTCAGCGGTGGCAGCATTGCCCGGTTCATCGGCAGTTCGGCCCGCCGGATGTATCAGCAGGAGCCGGATGTATTAAACGATTTTGAGCGCTGCTACTCCGAACGGAGACTGATTCGCCGCGATTTGCAGACCAGGATGCGGTCAACCGGCCAGATCCGTGATTTTGATACGTCCTTTGTCTATCTGGTACCGGACCTGGTCGTGGTCAATACCATCGATATTACTGAACGCAAGCAATCAGAGCGGGCGCTCCGGGAAGACAAGGAACTGTTCCAGGTCACGATTACCTCGGCGCTGGAAGGGATCATTGTCACCGATCAAGCCGGGTGTATTATCCTGATCAATCCGGCAGCGGAATTGATGAGCGGATGGACCCGGGATGAAGCCATTGGCAAGAAGCTGCATGATATCTTCCAGCCGCTGCCCGGCCCGGGCAACACCCAGCTGTTGTCCGGCCTCATGGCCGGCAATCCACCGCGACTGACCGAAAAAGTCCTGACAACCGGCCAGCGGATCAATATGACCCAGCCGTTCGGCTTGCTGGGCAAGCATGATAAAGATATTTATATCATGGGCAGCTTTGCCCCGATCCTGGCTCCTGATCAGACGGTGACCGGCATGGTCATTACTTTCAAGGACATATCCAGACAAGTCATGCTCGAAAGTGAAATCGACGGCTTTCTCAATGTCAACCTGGATATGCTGGCCGTCTGTGACCCGGACGGCAATTTTATCAAGGTAAACCGGAAATTCACAGAGGTGCTCGGTTACATGGCCGCTGATATCGAGGGCCGGAACTTCCTGTTTTTTACGCACCCCGATGACATACAATCAACCACTGACCTGCTGGCCAGTCTTGGGAAAGGAAATCCTGTTTCCAGCTTCATCAACCGCTGCCGCTGCCAGGACAGTACCTACAAGTTTCTGGAATGGAACAGCCTGCCGGGAACAGGCCGTTTCATATACACATCAGCCAGGGATGTGACCAGTCAGCTTATGCTGGAAAACCAGCTGCGCCAGGCGGCTATCAAGGACGACCTGACAGGGCTTTATAATCGCCGTTTTTTTGAAACGATCATTTATGAACAGATGGAGCGGTCGGACCGTTATGACGAGCCGCTTTCCCTGGCTGTCCTGGATCTTGATCATTTCAAGCAGGTCAATGATCGCTGGGGTCACCCATCCGGGGATGAACTGCTGCAGATTACCGCCCAGACCATCGGCAAGACCATTCGCAGTTCCGACATCCTGGTCCGCTTTGGCGGTGAGGAATTCGTGATCCTGCTGCCCCAGACTGCCCTGAACCTGGCTGGCGCAGCAGCAGAAAGGATCCGGGCGGCCGTCGAAGCAGTCGTTCATCCGGTTTTCGGACGTCAGACTGTCAGCATTGGCGTTTGTGAAAGAATGAAATCCGAGTCATTCAACCACTGGTACCGCAGGGCTGATGCGGCTTTATATGACGCCAAGCACGAAGGCCGCAACCGCGTTGTGGCCACAGACCTGCATAAGGAACTGCCGGTTGATTCCCTGCTGGTCAATATGAAAGAAGAATGGCAAAGTGGCAACCGGGATATTGACGGTCAACACCAGGCATTGACAACCGTGGCTAACGAGCTGACGCAGCAGATTGCGCGGAAAGCGCCGAGCCCGGTCATTTTGCAGCAACTGGACGTTCTTATGCGGCATGTCGCCAGTCACTTCGCCTGGGAGGAGAAGTTTCTGGCAGAAATTGGCTATCCGGATCAATCCCTGCATAAAATCTTGCACAGTTCCGTCATCGATAAATTGCGCCATTGCCTGGAATGGTATAAGAATGGACAAGTTGAACCATCTGCCCTGGTATCCTATATTGTTGATGATGTGATAGTTTACCATCTTGAATCGGCTGATTCCCGCTATTTCGATGTCGTCCGGAACAGCCTGGCTGCTGCAAGCGATCAGCACAAAGGATAATATGGCGATTCTTGAAGGCTTATCACAACGGCTGATCGCCTGCAAGTTATAGAGACTCGTCGTGTCGTGAGTTCACCCCGAAAAATTAAAACCCTGCAGCCCTACAGCTACAGGGTTTTTCTTCTGGTGCGGTCAATGGGACTTGAACCCATACGGTTGCCCATACGCCCCTCAAACGTACGCGTCTGCCAGTTCCGCCATGACCGCGCGGAGAAGGGTGAGGCTGCCCGTTTCTGGATGGCCGGACGAGTGTCAGCCGGCTGACAGCGGGCAGGAGGGTGTTTTCAGGCACTAGCAATTATATATGCGGCAGGCATGCTTGTCAACAGGCAGTGTGAACTGTTTCATTGGCTTTAATTTGCAATTAGAAGAAAAGATTGCTATCATTTTCCCGTAGTTTGAACCGGCGCGTTACCTGGCATTTCCCGGGGGCGGGCTGTTGCAAAGGAGTTAACATCGCTTATGATCTGGAATCCCGCAGAATCCATGCATCGGCCGGCCCTGGCCGCCCTGCAGCTCGAACGGCTGCAGGAAACGGTCCGCCGGGCTTATGAACGAGTGCCCTTTTACCATACCCGGATGTCCGAGGCCGGTATCAAGCCAGCCGATATCCGCACCCTGGCCGATATTGCCAGGCTGCCCTTCACGGTCAAGACTGACCTGCGTGACCATTACCCATTTGGCCTCTTTGCCGCGCCGCGGCGCGACATTGTCCGCTTCCATGCCTCGTCCGGGACGACAGGTAAACCGATCGTTGTCGGCTACACCCGCCATGACATGGCGGTCTGGACGGATTGCTGCAGCCGCCTGGCCGCGGCCGCCGGCGTCACAGCCGACGACATCTGCCAGATTGCCTTTGGCTATGGCATGTTTACCGGTGGTTTTGGCCTGCATTATGGGATTGAAAACCTGGGGGCCTCCGTTATCCCGGCATCAGGCGGCAATTCCGAACGCCAGCTGATGTTCATGGAGGACTTCGGTACCACGGCCCTGATCGCGACGCCGTCGTACGCCCTGCACCTGGCTGAAATCATGGCCCAGGAGGGCATCGACCGCGACCGGCTCAAGCTGCGCGTCGGCCTCTTCGGCGGCGAAGGCCATACCGCGGAAATGCGCCAGATGATCGAGAAGAACCTGGGCATCATCGATACCCAGAATTACGGCCTGACCGAGATCTGCGGCCCGGGTGTGTCCTATGAATGCCTTTATTTCAACGGCCTGCACATCAATGAGGATCATTTCTATCCCGAGATCATTGACCCGGCGACGGGCGAGGTTCTGCCGATGGGATCCGAAGGGGAGCTGGTCCTGACGACCCTGACCAAGGAAGGCATACCCATGCTGCGTTACCGGACCCGCGACATCACGTGCCTGCATGACGAGCCTTGCAGCTGTGGCCGGACCAACGTCCGCATGGAGCTGGTCAAGGGCCGTTCCGATGACATGATGGTCATCCGCGGCGTCAATGTCTTCCCGTCCCAGATCGAGTCCGTGCTGATGGGCGTGGCCGGCATTGGTCCGCATTACCAGATCATTGTCACGACCGAGCATTTCATGGACAAGATCGAGGTCCAGGTCGAGCTGATTGACGGCAGCCTGCTCGAACGCTTCGGCGAACTGGAGCGCCTGACCCAGGAGATCCGGGCCCGTATCCGTTCGGTCCTGCAGATTGATGTGCACGTCATGCTGCTGAATCCCAAGTCACTCGAACGGACGACCGGCAAGGCCAGGCACGTCGTTGACAAGCGGCAGAAAGCTTTCTGATCATTTCTGATAATCTGGAAAGGAATGTACACTGTGAAAACAATACTTCTGGGCAACGAAGCCGTGGCCCGCGGCGCCTATGAAGCCGGGGTCAAGGTCGTTTCCTCATACCCTGGCACACCCAGTACAGAAATCACCGAGGCCATTTCCGAGTATGAACGGATTTACAGCGAATGGGCACCCAATGAAAAGGTCGGTCTCGAAGTGGCGTTTGGCGCCAGTCTGGGCGGCGCCCGGGCCATGTCCTGCATGAAGCACGTTGGTGTCAATGTCGCCGCTGATCCGTTGTTTACGTCCTCGTACACCGGCGTCAATGGCGGGCTGGTGATCGTCGCCGCGGATGACCCGGGGATGCACAGCTCGCAGAATGAGCAGGACAGCCGCCATTATGCGCGCGCCGCCAAGCTGCCGATGTTTGAGCCGGCCGACAGCCAGGAATGCCTCGATTTCACCCGTGCGGCCTTCGCCCTGTCCGAGCAGTTTGATACCCCGGTCATGCTCCGCCTGACGACACGCGTGGCCCATTCACGGACGGTTGTCGCGACCGGTGAGCCCCAGGAACAGGTCGTCCGGCCATACACGAAAGACATGATGAAATATGTCATGATGCCGGGCATGGCCATTGCCCGGCACAAGGTCGTCGAAGCCCGCCAGCTGGAACTGGCGGCCGCCTCATCAGCTGATCTCGCCCTGGGTGGTCATCAGCTGTTTGAACGCTCGCCGGAACTGGGCATCGTGACCAGCGGCATGGCTTTTCAGTACGTCCAGGAAGCTTTGCCGGAAGCATCTGTTCTCAAGCTCGGCCTGGTCTGGCCCTTGCCCATTGAGCTGATCCGCCGCTTTGCCGCCACCGTCCGCCGGCTCGTGATCATCGAAGAGCTTGACCCGGTTTTTGAAACCGAAATCCGTGCCGCCGGCATTGCCTGTGAAGGCAAGAACCTGCTGACCTTGCAGGGTGAATATTCGACCGCCCTGCTGCGCAAGGCCCTGACCGGCGACGGCCAGCCGGTGGCTGGTTTTGCCACTGAAGCTCTGACGCCAGCCCCGAGCCGGCCGCCGGTGATGTGTGCCGGCTGTCCGCACAAGGGACTGTTCATGGCCCTGAATCGCCTGCGCGTGATCGTGACCGGTGACATCGGCTGCTACACCCTCGGGGCCCTGCCCCCGACCAGCGCCGTGGACGCCTGCGTCTGCATGGGCGCTTCGATCGGCATGGCCCACGGCATCGACAAGGCTACCGGCCGCACCTTGTCGCCCCGGACCGTTGCGGTGATTGGCGACTCGACTTTCCTGCACTCCGGCATGACCGGATTGCTCAACAGCGTTTACAACCGCAGCGCCAGCACCGTGATCATTCTCGATAATTCCATCACCGGCATGACCGGTCACCAGCAGAATCCGGCTTCCGGCCTGGATATTCATGAAAAGCCCGCTCCGGCTGTCGATCTTGAAGCGCTGTGCCGCGCGCTCGGTGTCGAGTCGATCCGCGTGGTCGATCCGGCTGACACCATTGCCACGCAAAAGGCAGTCACCGCCGCCCTGGCTGAAGACCAGGTCTCGGTGGTCATCACCCGCCGGCCCTGCGCCCTGATCCCGCCAGGCAAGGGACGCAAGGCGGATGTGGTCCACCTCGACCGTGACAAATGCACCCGCTGCCGCAGTTGCATCCGGATCATGTGCCCGGCCCTGGTCGCCGGCCCGGACGGCTATCCGTTCATCGACCCGACAATCTGCAATGCCTGCCATCTGTGCACGCGGGTCTGCCGTTTCTCGGCTTTGAAATGGGGGGAAGAAGGATGAGTGCTGTGACAGAGTCCAGTCTGAATATCGTGCTGGTTGGAGTCGGTGGCCAGGGGACGCTGGTCGCCGGCAAGCTGCTGGGGCTCGTAGCCCTGGCGCAAAACCTGGACGTCAAGGTCTCGGAGGTTCACGGCATGGCCCAGCGTGGTGGCAGCGTTGTCACCTACGTGCGCATGGGGCCGCAGGTCGCATCGCCGATCATCGAGCCGGGTACGGCCGATTTTGTCCTGGCTTTCGAAGAACTGGAGGCCTTGCGCTGGGCTCATCTCCTGCGTGCCGGGGGCGTTTTGCTGATCAATACCAACCGCAATCTGCCGGCCTCGGTCTCGACAGGCCAGGCGGTTTATCCGGAAAATATTGTTGCCGAGCTGCAGCACAATACCCGTGACGCAACCCGGGTCTATGCCTTCGATGCCCTGAAAATGGCCGAGGATGCCGGCAGCAACCGCGCGGTCAACCTGGTCCTGATCGGTGCCATGGCGAAACTGACTGAGATTGACCCGGCCATTTTTACCCGGGCCATCAATGACGTCTTCCCGCCTAAGCTGCAGGCTATCAATCAGCGGGCATTTGCCGCCGGATCTGCTATAATATAAACATTAAACCCAAACCGATCCGCTTTCGACACAACCGTCATTGATAATCAGGAGGAGCAAACATGCTGGTTAAACAAATTTCGGTCTTCCTCGAGAATAAATCCGGCCGCCTGGCCGAAGTGACCCGCACCCTGAGCAGCCAGAATATTGATATTCGCGCGCTTTATATTGCCGATACCACGGAATATGGCATTTTGCGCATGATTGTCGACCAGCCGGAAGCCGCCCTCGAGGCGCTGACCAATAATGGTTTCACCGTCAGTTCGACGGACGTCATCGCGATTGCCGTGGCCGATCTTCCCGGCACACTCGATAATGCCCTGGAAATTCTCAGCGAGGGTGAGATATCGGTCGATTATCTGTATGCCTTTGTCGGCCGCTCTTCCAATGATGCGATTGTTATTATTCGCGTCGAGAAGCCCGTCCTGGCCCTGGAGAAGCTGCAATTGGCTGACATCCGGGTTCTGTCCAGCAAGGAGGTCTACGGCAGTTGACCACACCGGAACAGATGTTTACACCGGAACAGGTTGTCCTGAAGCCGGACAATGCACAAGCCGGCAATCCGCCTGCGTTTGGCCGGCCTGGTTCTGAAGAAGCGGATAACCCGGCCACAGCTGACAGCCCGTGTCCGGTGGACGGCGAGGTTGGCCACTCGCATATGGATTTCGAGATGGCCGGATATGCTGCCTTTGCTGCCTTTGGCATTTCGCGGGCGACTTTCGAACGGGCCCGCTCGATCCAGGCCGGGCTCGCCGCTCAATTTGCACATATCGACCAGACCCGCAGCATTAATCAGCTGCGGGTTATTCGCGCCCTGCAGCAGGCCCGCCTGGCGGAAAGTTCGCTGGGCGGCACGACCGGCTATGGCTATGATGATCCGGGCCGGGCCCAGATCGAGGCTGCCTATGCTGCCGCGTTCGGTGCCGAGGCTGCCCTGGTGCGGATCCAGATCAGTGCCGGGACCCAGGCATTGGCGATCTGTCTGTACAGCCTGCTGCGGCCCGGCGACGAACTGCTCGCGGTCACTGGCTGCCCCTATGACACCTTGCGGGCCACCATCGGCCTGACGGCAGCCGGCGAATCCGCACCAGCCGGCTCCCTGCGCGATTATGGTATCCAGTACCGGGAGATTGATCTGCTGCCCGGCGGTGCGCCGGATCTGCCGGCGATCACGGCCGCCCTGCAGCCGAGAACCCGCGTTGTCTTTATCCAGAAGTCGCGCGGCTACACAACCCGGCGCTCCCTGCTGGCCGATGATATTGCCGCCATTGTCCGGACTGTCCGGGCGGCCGGCAGCCAGGCTGTGATCCTGGTTGACAACTGCTATGGCGAGTTTGTGGAGACCCGTGAGCCCTGCATGGTCGGTGCTGACCTGGTCGCCGGCTCGCTGATCAAGAATCCCGGCGGCGGCCTTTGTCCCTCCGGCGGTTATATCGCCGGCCGTGCCGACCTCGTAGAACAGGCCGCCAGCCGGCTGACCGCACCGGGCCTCGGCAGCCATGTCGGCCCCAGCCTCGGCTTCTCCCGCCTGATAGCCCAGGGCTTTTACCTGGCCCCGCATGTCGTGGCCGAAAGTCTCAAGGGGGCGCTGTTCGCTGCCGCCCTTTTCGCTGAAGCCGGCTTTCATACTTACCCGTCGCCGGCCGACCGCCGCGGCGATATCGTGCAGACTTTGGAATTTGGCCGGCCCGGACCGCTGGTGGCCTTTTGCCAGGCTATCCAGGCCGCCTCGCCGGTCGACAGTTTTGTCCGCCCGGAGCCCTGGGCAATGCCGGGCTATGACAGCCCGGTAATCATGGCGGCCGGCGCGTTTGTCCAGGGCTCATCCATTGAATTGTCCGCTGACGGACCGCTCAAGCCACCGTACCCGGCCTATCTGCAGGGTGGCCTGTGCTTCGAGAACGTTCAGCTGGCCTGTCTCCTGGCGCTGGAAAAGATGCAGGCGCTCTAACCATGAAGAGTAAACGACCCGATCCGATCCCCGGTTCAGCCGCACATCCTGGCCGCTCACCGGGTTATATCCAGACCCCGTCTGCTGCCAGTGCGAACCGGCCCGAACGGCCCGGGAGCGGCAGCGAACGCGCCGGCCTGTCGCCGCTGCGCTCGGCCGACCGGGACTGGCTTGACCAGGGTGATGAGGAGCGGGCGGCCATCGCCCGCCAGAAGCTCATGAATATTGAGCGGCGACAGGCCAGGGCCCGGGTCATAACCATGACCATCCCGGTCCTGCTGATCATGCTGCTGACCGTATTCCTGATCATTTCCGTCATGAAAAAAATCAAGCCCAAACCCCAGTTCATTTTTGTGCAGGCATCGACCCTGACCCATACCATTGAAGGCCAGGCCTTGCTGATCCGCGATGAAACCGTCTATGAGGCACCTGGCAATGGCCTGCTGAAAACGCTGGCAACTGAAGGCAGCCGGGTCTCCCGCAGCCAGAAGCTGGCCCTGATCATCCCCGACGGGCAGTCGGCCAGGCTCAAGGAGCTGCAAAAATGTGAACAGGATATCATCGAGCTGCAGGCCGAGCTGATGAATCAGGGCAAGGGGACCGGTGCGCGTGCTATTTATGATGAAAGCAGCGTCGCCCTGACCAGCATTGTCAACCTGATCCGCAGCGATGTCGTGCGGGGCCAGCTGGTCAGCCTGCCGGCTTACACCCATTCCATGAACGTCATTCTGGAACAGCGCAGCAGCAAGCTGCAGGCCATCAATTTCAACGATGCCAGGCTGGACCAGCTGTTCGCCAGCCGCGCCAGCCTGGAAAAGTCACTTGGCCTGGCGGCCAATACCCTGACCTGTCAGGCCCCGGGTATAGTCTCCTTCAAGCTGGACCAGCTTGAAGACGATCTGAAGCTGAAAACGGCCAGCAAACTGACGTATGAACAGTATCAGACCTACCTGGAGCTGGCCAAGAATGCAGTACCGATGCAGACAACCGTCAAAAAGGATGATCCGGTGCTGCGCATTACCGCCAGCCGGACCCAGGACCTCGCCATCTTTTTGCCGGGGGTATCCCAGAATGATTTCGAGAAAGAAGGCCAGCGGACCATCCTCGTTCCCCAGGACGGCACGTCGATCAGTCATTGCACGGTGGTCAAGGCGGTCACGGCGCAAGACGGCCTTTTTGTCATTTTCAGCACGGATCGCAAGATCGAGTGGTTTGCTGACCGGCGGGTCCTGCCTGTTGAACTGGTCCTGTCCGAGACCAGCGGCCTGAAGGTGCCGATGGCCAGCCTGATCAACTATAATCCTGATCTGGCATCGGCCAGCATCATGATCGTCGACGGTGGCTACACGACCCTGTGCAGTGTCCACATCCGCGATCACGACCGTGAATATGCTATTATTGAAGCTACAACTCCTAAAGTCAGCAATGTCAAGGACTCGTCCATCCTGGTGGCTAATCCCGAATCGATCGAGCCCGGCGAGTTTATCGGCAATGAAAATTGACGTCTGGTACCGCCCGGTGCCACCCGGTACCGGGCCGGCCCGTCATACGGCCTGATCATCGGGCTGGTTCTCAGGCAGGTTGCCTGCAGGTTGCCAGAGCCGAGTCAATTACATGGCTGAGGAACAAGACAACCTGACGTTCAGACAATCTGGTAATACAGAGGTGAGATATTTGACTATTGATCACTATCAACGAGAAATACCGGCCCGCCTGGCAGCTGTCAGGGCCCAGATTGCCAGTGCCGCCCAGGCCGCCGGACGCGACCCGGCCAGCATTACGCTGATTGGCGTATCCAAGTTTTTTCCGCCGGCAGCGGCGGCTGCTGCCGTGCAGGCCGGGCTGACTGACCTGGGTGAAAACCGGGTCCAGGAGATGCTGGCCAAACAGGACGAGCTCAGCCAGCTGGGGCTGACACCCCGCTGGCACCTGATCGGTACCCTGCAGAAAAACAAGGTGCGGCAGCTGATCGGCCGTACCGCCCTGATTCATTCGGTAGACTCCCTGGAATTGCTGGCCGAAATCAACCGCCGCAGCCTGGCTGCCGGCCTGGTGACGGACGTCCTGCTCCAGGTCAATACGGCCGGCGAAGATACCAAGCATGGGTTTACACCTGCGCAGGTGGTCAGTGCAGCCAGGCTGGCCCAGGATTTTGCCGGTGTGCGTCTTCGGGGGCTGATGACCATGGCACCGCTTTATGAAGATCCGGAACTGACTCGTCCGGTGTTCAGCCAGACTTATGACCTGTTCGCCGACTTGCGGGAGCGTCTTGACCAGGCGGCCGACTTTGATTGCCTGTCGATGGGCATGAGCCAGGATTATATCCAGGCCATTGCCTGCGGGGCGACTCATGTGCGGATCGGGACTGCCATTTTTGGTTCGCGCACCACATCGCCCTGGACGCCCGGCCAGCCCTGAAAGCAACCGGATGTTTACCTGAAAACGATGTTCAGATTTTCACATCACCCGGATACCCGGCCGGCCCGGCCTCTGCCGGCCGGCAGGCGGTATCCGGATCATGGACGCCATCGGCGATCGTGAGATAGACAGGTATGCGATTAAATGAAGATCTGCCGGCCCGGGTGGCAGGATAGACGTATTCTGTGTTGCATCGATATTACATCGTCCTTACTGTTGCGCGCGGGCCGTTGCCAGCAGAATGCTCCCCACGTATAATTAA
>CAYVHB010000028.1:0-38164 GCA_964450865.1 uncultured Oscillospiraceae bacterium
ACGGTGCTGTGGGAGGTCCCCCGGCCAACTAATGGCCGGGGTCCTACCCGATTATTCGACAGATTTGAGTGATTCAACCATGTGGATGTTCTTCAGGCGCCTGTACATGAAAACATTGACCAGGATCGAGAAGAAGAACGTGATGCCAAAGGCAAAGGCAAAGCTCTGCCAGGAGATGTAATTGCCAAACATGATGCCGTTCTGCTCGATCGAAGTCATGATGATCCGGTGCAGGTAAATGCCGATACCCAGACCGGCCAGGGCACCGATAATCGCCAGGATGATGTTCTCACGATAGACGTAGGCCGAGACTTCCCGGTTATAGAAGCCGAGAACCTTGATCGTGGCGATCTCCCGGATACGTTCGCCGAGGTTGATGTTGGTCAGGTTGTAAAGCACGACGAAGGCCAGGATGCCGGCGGCGAAGATAATCGCCAGCACGATCATGTTCAGGCTCTTGACTGTATCCTGGAACTTGCTGGCGGCGTCGGAGTAGTACAGGACCGATGACACTTCGTCACGGGCGATCAGCTCGGAGCCAAGCTGGTATTCCAGGTCCGAGGACGGATTCATCAGCTTGATCAGCAGGCTGTTCGGCCCGGGGGCCAGGCGGTAGATCTGCTTGTATTGCTCAACACTGATGTAGGCATAGTGGAAAATATAGTTTTCCGTAATGCCCGCGACTTCGATCTTCTTGAGCAGGCCGCTGCCATTGTCGACCGACACGGCATCACCCACGCCAACGCCCAGTTCCTTGGCCAGCTTCTCGTTGATAATCATGCCGTCATCCGGCAGGCTCATCTGGCGCTGGCTGACCCGGTCACGCAGGTTGATATAGTTGAGGAATGCCTTGCTGTCCGTCGGGCAGATCAAGGTCACAGCGATATCATCGCCGTTATTGCGCATTTTGGCATTCATTTCTGTCGCCTGCAGTACGGACTTGACCTCCGGATTGGCGGCCATCTGATTGACGATTTCATCCTTGGCGGGGACCTCGGCTGTCGGATCAAACTTCACGCTCATGTTGTAGGTGAAGATCTGCTTGTACTGCATGTCGACAACACGCCGGATCGAGTCATTGAGGCCAAAGCCGGCGACCAGCAGGGCCGCACAGCCGGCGATACCAATAACGGTCATGAAGAAACGTTTCTTGTAGCGGAAAATATTGCGGGCAGTGACCTTCTGGCTGAAGCTCATGCGATTCCAGAGCAGATGGATCTTCTCCATCAGGATCACCTTGCCTGGCGGCGGAGCTTTGGGACGCAACAGCAGGGCCGGTGTCGTCTTCAGCGATTCGTTGGCCGCGGCATAGGCGGAAATCGTCGTGACCGCGACGCCGGCTATAACGGTCAGGGCCATCAGCAGGTACTGCGGGACTTCAACCATCGGCGGCAGGGTATACATGATGGCCCACGAATTGAAGATGATCCGCGGCAGGATATTGATGCCGACAATGACACCGAGAATACCGCCCAGTGCGCTGGCCCAGATGGCATAGTTGACATATTTGAAGACAATTTCGCCGTTGGTGTAACCGAGGGCTTTGAAGGCACCGATTGTGCCCCGCTCCTCATCGACCATGCGGGTCATGGTCGTGATACAGACCAGCGCCGCGACAGCAAAGAAGAATATCGGGAACAGGCGGGCGATCGCATCCATGCGGTCCGCGGTGGATGCGTAGTCGGCATAGCTGTACAGCTTGCTGCGGTCGAGAACGTACAGACTGGGCCGTGACAGACGTTCGATATCGCTTTCGGCGCGGATGACCTTCTCCTTGGCCGCTTCAAGCTGGGTATCGCCATCAGCCTTACGCTGATCAAATTCGGCCTTGGCGGCTTCATATTCGGCATTGCCGGCAGCCAGGTCGGCTTCAGCCTTGGCGAACTTGGCCGAGGCTTCCTTCTTGGCCGCAGCAAGGTCAGCCTTGGCCTTGGCCAGTTCGGCCTTGCCAGCGTTCAGCTGGGCCTTGGCATTGTCCAGCTGGCGCTTGGAACTGGCCAGCTGCGCGCGGGCCGTACCCTCGGCGTCATTGAGCTGGCTGATGCTGTCCTTGGTTGACGAGCGGTTGGAACGCAGTGTAATCAGGTTGTCTTCGAGCTGGGCCTGCTGATCCGATGTCAGATCCGTATTGGCCAGGGTGAAATTGATGGCATCAATCGACGAAAGCATCGCCTCATCCAGGTCGGCCAGGGCAACCTGGGCTTCATTGATCGTCGAAAGCAGTTCATTGACCTGTTTTTTCGAGGTATTATACTGGACTACTGCCGCGTCATATTGCATCTGGCCCTGACGCAGCTGTTCCTCGCTGCTGGCAATTTGCTTTTCGGCGTCGGCAATGCGCAGCTCATAATTTTTCTTTTCAGAGTCCAGCGTGGCCTGGGCCGCGACCAGCTTGTCGCGGGCCGCATCCAGCTTGCGCTGGCCGAGGGTGATCTCTGATTCATACTGCGCCTCATTGTCGCGCAGCAGGCCCTTGCTCTCGTCAAGCTGGTTATAAGCGGCCTGTTTGACTTCAACCAGACGGGCCTCCGAACGCTCAGCGACGAGATTTTCCAGCTGGCTCTTGGTCTTCTCTACCAGGCGCTGGTATTCGTCGGTGTAGGAATTGAGGGCTTTGGCATCCTTGACGGTAACCAGTGCTTCAGTATAGACCGGATAGTCAAAGTCGCTGGAGAGAACCATCATGAAGAAGTTGACCTTGCCACTGCCGATATCGGACGAATCCTTGTCGTAGGTCAGGTAATAAGGTGACACGGCCGTACCGACGATGGTAAATTCGGTCCGCTTGAGCACACCGCTGAGATCTTCTTTCTTGCCGGATGCGACCTTCAGGGTGTCACCCAGCTTCAGGCCCAGGTCAATGGCATTGTTGACTTCAATGATACACTCGCCCGGATTTTGCGGGTAACGCCCGGAGAGCAGCTTGGGCCGGTTGATGAAGTCCTCGGAACCTGCCGTCACCGTCTCGGCCGGCAGGGCATGGATCCGGAAAACAAACTCGACGGAATGAAGGGTCGTGACGACATCGGCAAAATACGAGGGCTGGACCTTTTCAACAGTCGGCAGGGTGGCTATGGCCTCCATGTCGGCATCGGTCATGCCCATCGTCGACAGCACGCGGATATCCATCATGTTGTAATCATCATAATAGGTATCGGCGGTCTGCTTCATATCCGGGGCCGCCGCCTTGATGCCGACAAAGAAAGCGGCGCCAATCGCGACAATCAGGAAAATGGACAGGAAACGGTTCGGACTGCGACCAATCGCCCGCAGACGGTCTTTATACAATGATGCTTTCATATTTTACCACTCGATTCTGTCAATGCTGACGGGTTCGGCATTCTCGGTGATCGAATCGACCTTGCCGCTCCGGACCCGGATGACCTGATGCCCCATGGGCGTCAGGGCCAGGTTATGGGTAATGACAACCACGGTCATCCCCGTGTTCTGACAGGTTTCCTGCAGTAGCTTTAAAATGGAGCGGCCGGTGTTGTAGTCTAGCGCGCCTGTCGGCTCATCACAGAGCAGCAGCTTGGGATTCTTGGCCAGGGCCCGGGCAATGGCCACGCGCTGCTGTTCACCGCCGGACAGCTGGGACGGGAAATTCTTCTTGCGATCCGACAGGCCGACGCTGTCAATGACCATGTCAATATTGAGCGGATTACGGCTGACCTGTGAAGCCAGCTCGATATTCTCCTTGGCTGTCAGGTTCTGGATCAGGTTGTAAAACTGGAAAACAAAGCCGACATCATGGCGCCGGTAGCGGATCAGATCCTTGGAACGATACTTGCTGATCTCCTTGCCGTCGACCCAGATCCGGCCCGATGACAGGCTGTCCATGCCGCCGAGAATGTTCAAAATGGTACTCTTGCCCGCGCCGCTGGCGCCGGCGATGATCACGAACTGGCCTTTTTTAATCGAAAATGAAACGCCGGCCAGCGCTTCGATCTCACTTTCACCCATTTTATAAATCTTTTTAACATTCTCAAACTTGATATAATCATCCATTCAAATACACCTTCTCAAATAAACCTTTACTATTTTCTGGCATCCGGCTTGCTTGCAGCCGGATGCGCTGGTGTCAGGTCCAGGCCGGCGGCCCAGGCGGCCGGGCGGCATGCTACGGGGAGTCCGGCCAGGCCGGTTGTCTAGGGCAGATCCAGGCAGACCAGCCCGGAATCCGGCTGTCCAGTCCAGGCTTCGGGGTCACATTGTCCGGTCCAGGTTTCGGGGTCTCGCTGTCCGGTCAATCCGGCCGGGCGGGTCAGGTGGCAGACGGCGGTGATATAGCCCCTGTCATTTTCCAGCAGCCGGAAGGTACAATGGGATTTGCTGGCCTGCACGCCAAGATCCGGACCGATAGTAAACTCGATATGACGCAGCGGGTAAGCCAGTCCCGTCCCCAGGGCCTTGGCAAAACTTTCCTTTAAAGTCCAGAAGCGAAAGAACTGCCGGTCCGGATTATCTGCTGCCATGACGGTAGCCAGTTCACGATCGGTCAGCACCTTGCGGGCGGCAACCATGGAAAATGGGCGAGCTTGCTCGATATCAATCCCGGTCTTCACTGACGAGATTGATACGGCAACTCCCCCTGTGCAGTGGCTGATACTGAAGTAGACCGCACGATGATCCCGAAAGAACGGCTTGCCCCAGATATTGCGGATCAGCGGACTATGCCGGGGATCACGCCGGCCGGAGCGGACCAGGCCGAGCCTGAGCAGGTATCGTGCCATTTCCCGCTGCTCGGTCCCGGTACGCAAGTACCGGGACTGGGAGCAGGCGAGGTAGATCATTGTTTGATATTGGCCCGGATATAGTTGTCCAGGTCGCCAAGGGTTTCAAGCTTGCGCAGTTCTCTTTCCGGAATGGAAATGCCCAGTTCAGACTCAATACGGCCGATGATACAGATGAAGTCATATGAATTAAGCTGCAGGTCGGTGATCGGATTGGTCTTCTCGGTGATTTCGTTTTTATCAACTTCCACGTATTCACTCAGGATGTTGATGATCATGTTAAGCATTCTTGGGGGCCTCCTCATGTAGTTTATTCCGTTTGATCTTCTTGGTAGTGGTCTTCTCGAATTCGGTTTCGCGGACGAAAGCCTGGGCAATCCGCTTATAGGTTGCCAGGTGCCGGTTGGCCTTGCGGACATCAGCCTCGAACAGCTCGCGGGCCTTGGCCATACCAACCTCGGAGGTGAATTTGGGATCGAGGAAAGCAGTAGCCGTGATAATCCCGTCATTGCCCTGGGAGTCCTTGGGTGCGTAGACAACAACTTCGGAAATATAGGGAATCGCCTGCATCAGGTGTTCTTCCAGTTCTTCCGGATGGACATTCTTGCCATTGGCCGTGATGATCAGGTTCTTGGCCCGGCCAGTGATAAAGACATCGCCGTTGCGGTCCAGGTAGCCGATATCACCGGTCTTGAACCAGCCATCATCGGTAAAGGACAGGCTCGTGGCGTTTTCATCCTTATAATAGCCGAGCATCACATTGGGGCCTTTGACCTGGATCTCGCCGGTACCATCCGGATGCTGGTCGCCGATCCGGACCTCACAGTCCGGTACAACGGTGCCAACGCTGCCCGGTTTCGAATAGACCGGGCTGTTCGATGAAATCAGCGGTGAACACTCCGTAATGCCATATCCATTATACACGGCAATGCCGAAGTCGTCGAATCCCTTGACAAGAGCCGGATTGAGCGGAGCCCCGCCGCAGACGATCAGGCGGAGCTGGCCGCCAAGGTTGAGATGGATCGGTCTAAAGAAAAGCTGGCGCCGGTCAATCCCGAACTTGCGGAGCAGATTGCTGAACCAGATGCCGTACTTCAGCTGCTGGGTCAGGTTGTTCTTCTCCGTTTCCTTCCAGATATTCTTGTAGAGTCCCTCGACAATCATCGGCACCATCAGGCTCATCATCGGCTGGAAGGTTTTGAGATTGTCCTTGACGTGCTTGATCGAATCATTGAAGCAAAGCGTCGCACCGCCGCAGATACTGCCGAGGACGTGAATATTGAACTCATAGGAATGATTGATCGGCAGCACCGAGAAAGTGCGGTCCGGCAGCTTGAACATCGACAGCGACGAATGGATGACGGTCACCAGGTTGCGGTGGCAGAGCATGACGCCCTTGTTGGCCCCGGTGGTGCCGGAGGTGAACAGGATCGTGCTCATTTTGTCGACATCAATCTGCTCGTCAAAATCCAGCTTCGCACCACTGGCCAGCAACTCATAACCCTCAGCCAGCAGGCTGGCAATGGCCAGGCCGGTTGTGCTGTCTTCGGCTGGTGTGGACGTGTTGATGGCCAGAGATAGTTTCGGGCAGGAAGCCATGATCGTCCCGGCATCACGGCTGTAAGTATCCGAGAAGAAAAGGCCGGAGGCGTCACTTTGCAAGACCAGCTTGGCCATGTCACTGGTGGTCACTTCCTTGTCAATGGGCACGATGACCCCGACCCAGTTGGCAATCGCCAGGTAGCTGATGACATAGCTGTACGTACTTTCGCCGATCAGGGCAAAATGCTTGCCCTTGAATCCGCGGGCCACCAGGGCTGCGCCGAGTGCCCTGGTATCCGACTTGAGCTGATTAAAAGAAAAGTCCTCAATCTCGCGGTCAGGTGTCAGCTGACGGAATGCCACCTTGTCGCCATAATGACTGGCAGCATAATCAACCAGTTCACGCAGATCCCGCAAATGCACCACTTCGTTAAACTTCTTTTTCATTGATCCGACTCCTTTTTGGTATTGGGTTGTGGATCCGCATTCCCACTGTAAGAACAGAAATTACCGAAAACGATAGAACGGGCCTGCTGCAGACTCTTCTGGTAACCATTCATAATCTGGTACTGGCGGATAGAATTCAGTATCCAGCGTGCATCAGAAACTTCAGGCTTGATTATCTTTTCGCGAAAAATCAATTCAAGCAACCGGCCCGCGACTCATGCATCAACAATGGAAAAATGAAGTTTATAAAAAAGTATAACTCATTTTCCTATCCAGACGCAATAAAGTCAAGAGTCAAGTCCGGCTGAGTCTGCTAATTCTGGACATTCAACAATGAATCAGGGATTTTGTTCATAATCCTTCACGAACTTGACGGATTCAGATCACATTTACACAGATTTTCGAATGCCGATCCTGCTGAGCCGATTTTTGTGGTAGAATGATTCAAATTATCCTGCCGCCAGGTCAAAATGATCCGGGCCGACCTGCCCCCCATGACCCGGATCAGTCAGCAATCATGATCCGGGCCACCCGATACGCCCCATGACCCGGATTGAATCCTGTCAGCAGTTTCCGGAGGTGCTTATGCTGGATTTACATTATTTGCAGCTGCTGGCCAATCAGTATCCCAATATGCAGGCAGCGGCCACGGAGGTTATCCGCCTGAATGGCGTTATGAGCCTGCCCAAGGGGACTGAATTTTTCTTCAGTGACCTGCATGGCGAACACGAAGCCTTTATCCATCTGCTGCGCAGTGCCTCCGGATTCATCCGGACCAAGGTTGACGACCGTTTTGAACAGTCAGTCAGCAAGGCCGAGCGCATCGCCTTGTCCAACCTGATTTATTATCCGGAACGCGAACTGGCCGATATCTCGCAGCAGCAGGCTGATACCGTTGACTGGTGCAAGATAACCGTCTATCGGCTGCTTGAGGTCAGCAAGATTGTCTCGGCCAAGTATACCCGCCAGCAAGTACGCAAGAAACTCCCCGCCCAGTTTGCCAACCTGATTGACGAATTGCTGCATATTGATTCAACAACCAAAGCTCCCTTTTTCGACGCCATTATCCAGTCCATCGTTGATACCGATATGATGAATGATTTCATAACCAGTCTCTGCATCCTGGTCCAGCGGCTGGCCATCGACCGTCTGCATATTATTGGCGACATCTTCGACCGTGGTCCGCGCCCGGATGCCATCATGAATGCCCTGATTGACTTTCACCAGGTTGACATCCAGTGGGGCAATCATGACATTTCCTGGATGGGCGCATTCACTGGCAACTGGGCCTGTATTGCCAATGTCATCCGCCTGGGTGTCAGTTACAATAGCTTCGATCTGCTCGAGGACTCCTATGGGATCAATCTGCGCCCGCTTTCGATCTTCGCCGCACAGGTCTACCAGGATGACCCCTGCAGCCGGTTTGCCCCGCATATCCTTGATGAGAACAAATATGCAACTGTCGACAGCGCCCTGGCGGCCAAGATGCACAAGGCCATCGCCGTCATCCAGTTCAAGGTTGAAAGCCAGCTGATCGCCCGCCATCCTGAATATGGCATGGACGACCGCCGGCTGCTGGAGAAAATTGACTACGCGCAGGGCATACTCACAATCGGTGAGAAGTCCTGGCAATTGCAGGACACCCTGTTCCCGACGATTGACCCGAGCCAGCCACTGGCCCTGACCAGCGGCGAAGAAGAACTGATGAAGACGATAGCTGCTTCATTCCGGCATAGCGAAAAGCTCCAGCGCCACATTCGTTTCCTCTATGCCCAGGGCAGCACCTACCTGAAAGTCAATGGCAATCTGCTTTATCATGGCTGCATCCCGATGACGGAGCAGGGCACCTTCATGGAAGCCAGCCTGGGTGGCGAGACCTATGCCGGCAAAGCATATCTCGATTATGTCGACCGCATGGTCCGCCAGGCCTATTTTGCCCCGGCCCATTCCCAGGAAAAATACGACGCCCGTGATTTCCTCTGGTATCTGTGGTGCGGTCCGAAATCCCCACTCTTTGGCAAGAACAAAATGGCAACCTTTGAACGATATTTCATCGCAGATAAGTCAACACATAAGGAAGTCATGAATCCCTACTATAAACAGCTCGACAGCCGGGCAACCTGCGAAGCGATTCTGCGCGAGTTCGGCCTTGACCCGGCCCGGGCCCACATCATCAACGGGCATGTGCCGGTCAAGCTGAAAGCCGGTGAAAGCCCGGTCAAGGGCGAAGGCCTGCTCTACGTAATCGATGGCGGTATTTCCAAGGCCTATCAGTCCCACACCGGTATCGGCGGCTACACCCTGATCTATAACTCCCGTTTCCTGGCCCTGGCCGAGCATTCGCCATTCCATGTCGATGCCGACCAGCGCCCGATCGACTTCACGCCGACGGTCCGGATCGTCGAGACCATGCCCCGGCGCGTGACCGTTGCTGACACCGACGAAGGCCAGGTCATTGCCGGCCAGGTCGCCGAACTGACCGCATTGCTTGCCGCTTACCGCAATGGCGAAATCGAAGAGCGCAACTGATCAGAAACCACGAGTAACACAAGCGACAATAACACCCGGGGATACCCGAACCAGTCTGTCAATCCTGTCAGTCAAACCGGTTATGCCGACCCAATTTTAAAGAATGTGAGAATAAACATGCGCGCAGACGCACCCAGCAAAGTCTATTCACCAGCCGAAGAATCCTTCAATCGAGTCACACATGGCCTGGGCGCCATTTTAAGCATCCCGGCTGCCGCCCTGCTGATCACCACGAGTACCAGCCATGGCAATTCGCTTGGCACCCTCTGTTATTTTATCTACGGCCTGACCCTGTTCATCCTGTATTTGTCATCAACCTTATACCATAGTCAGTCCAACAGCCAGACTAAGCGGATCCTGCGGACGGTCGACTGTTCGGCCATCTACCTGCTGATCGCCGGCTCCTATACGCCGGTGACATTGCTAGGACTGCCGGGCGTCTGGGGCTGGTCCATATTCGCTGCGATCTGGAGCCTGGCCGCCCTTGGCATCATCCTGAACTGGCTGAATATCAAGCGCATCAAGGTCATTTCGAACGTTCTGTACCTGGTCATGGGCTGGCTGATCGTCATAGCATCCCGGCCCATGACAAAGTCATTACCCCACGGCTTGCTGTCGCTCATCCTGATCGGCGGCCTGTTCTATACCATCGGCGTCATTTTCTATGCTGCCCGGCGCCTGCGTTTCAATCATGGCATCTGGCATCTGTTCGTCCTGGCCGGCAGTCTCTGCCATTACCTGGGCTTCCTGTTCTACCTGTCCTGAGGAACGGCTTCAGGGCTGGCAGACTGGGCTTTGAGGTCGTACCGTTCAATCGGTTCAGGACCACGAATCATATTGCGGGCAATCCGCAGGATCCCATCCTGATCCGAACGCACCCGCCACTCAATCAGTGAAATCATCCCCTGATCAATTTCGATCCCCGTAATCCCGCGTGAATGAATACAACAGCCAGAATTGAAGTAAGGCAGCTCGTCTGCTTTGGGAAACTTGGCCCGGTGCGTATGGCCGCAAATCAGCATCATCCGGTTGCTCTCAATCCATTTGTTGTAAACCTTCTCGATTTTGTGGCGTTTGTGGTAATTTTTTGCCGGACTAGCCGGATTCTGGAAGCCAACAATATGCATGAAGCGCCAGAAATAGCGCAGCATCAGCATCGATAGAACCCAAAGCTGGTCATTGATCAGGTCCCCCTGATGACCATGAACCGTCAGGATCTCCTGTCCAGTCCGGGCATGCTTCAGGACCAGCCCTTCGTAAGGAACAATGCCGCGAAACAAATCACGGTCTTCTTCGTTATACTCATCATAATAATAGTAAAAATTGCGGCGCACGAATTGATCGTCCTTGAGATACATATTATGGTTACCATACAAGATGATCAGGCGATCCTCGCTGAAAAACCGTTTCAAAGTATGATACACATCATTATAGGCCAGGCGAATGTGCTTGAATTTGGCATGTTCCCATAGCTCATCCCCATCCCCGGCTTCGATATAGACAAACCCGTTGTAATAGTAGTAATTCAGGGCATACAGAAACACATTCTGATTGTGGGCAAATTCATCAGCCAGGCTATTATCGCCACGGTGGCAGTCACTGAAAATAATATAGCGGGAATTCTCGTCAAAATATTCGACCCGGGCCTCCCGATAGGCCTGATTCAGGCGTTTGTCAGTCCACATATTCATCACCTCGCGACAACAGGGTGGACGTCGCACACACGGCGCATCATGGGGTTCTGTAACCATTATACCTCTTTTTGACTTGACAAGCGCAATGAACAAGTCAACAGGCCAGGACCAACCAGCAAAAACACCGGCGGATCAGCAGGCCAATCAGGCCCAGGATCCCCGGTGCTTTTGCTATTCAGCCAGATGAATAAGCTCATTCAGGCCGCAGTGCTTATTTGTCGCTTTTCACTTCAGCCTGTCCTGCTCATTCAGCTTGTTTTGCCGTTTTGTGTTTTGAGTCTCATTGACTCATGCAGGCCGTATTGCTTATTTTCCAGCTTATTCAATCAGTTCTTGCCACGCTGAATCTGCGAACCATCACCGGTTGGCACACAAGAGGTGCTGCGGATCTGGTCCCGATCACCAGCCTGATTACGCTGCGGATTACCGCTCGCATTCTGGTAATTGCTCCCGCCCGGCTCACAATCCTGATCCTGCTGACGCTCGCGAATCCGGGAGGCTTCAGTGGCGGAATCACAGCTGGTACCATCCGGCTGATTTCCGGATGCCGTTGTCACCTGCTCACGTTGACGATTCTGCTCCTGGGACGGTTCGCCCACGGGACCGGTTTCACAGGTCGGGTCGGACTGCCGGATCTGGCTTGTTACCTGCTCGCGCTGCTGTTGCTGGCTTGCAGCTTGCTCGTATTGCTGATTGTCAGCAATACTGTAACCAATCTGTTCAGTCGCACGAATCTGCTCCGTGACCGCACAAGTCTCCGTAATCCGATTCTGCTCAGTTGCCTGATTCTGATTACGAATTGCTGCCATGACTGCAGAATTAGCCATGCCAAGAACCAGGGCACCCGACAAAACCCCCAGTGCGATAAATCCCCGAATTGTCATTTTCCTCATCTTGCGCATATGGATCCCCTTTCTGACAGTCCAGGACTGCCACAAACATTGCTGTACGCTGTCTATACCGGCGCCAGCTGATTGTCTATACTGATAAATACGCTACCCTGTATAATTATGAGAGGGATAAAAGCTAAAACGACTCGAGATTACTGTAATAGTAGTGATCATTGTGAAGTTGCGAGGAGATCTGAAATGGAACGCAATTGGCTGGGACTCGATCTACTGCGCGGACTGGGACTGTTTGGCCTGATTGGCATGCATACTGCCTTTTATTATTTCAGCGGGCTCTGGAAACTTGATCTGGAAAATCCACCCCTCATCATAACGATAATCGGCTTTCTCCTGATGTTTGCCGGCTTATTCGCAATGATCAGCGGCGCGGTACACGCCATGGACATCTGGCGACTGGCTATTGACAAACAGCGTTCATCTGCCATGATCCTGCGTAAAAAAATAATCACGGGTGGATTCATCCTGATCGTTGCCTATCTATATTTCATTTTCACTGGCCCGGGCCTGGCGGACTTTAGCCGCCAGCGGATGGATAACAGCCTGCTCGTCGAATGGATCCGTTACAACCGCTGGCCGGAATTGAGCCTGGACCGACTGCTTTATGTGGACAGCCTGGTCATGATCGGGCTCAATGTCTGGCTGGTCAGCCTGATCCTGCTGGCATTGCGCCAATTTAATCGCCTGAAGCCAATCCGGGTCCTGAGCCTCGGTGGAATAGTGATGGCGCTGTCTTTGCTGCGTCTCCCTCTCTACCCGCTATATCAGGACGCAGTCGCCCGGCACCAGTGGCTCCAGATCCTGCTGCTGAACTGGCTGGTGAATAAAAACAATCCCCTGCTGCCTTACCTGGCGTTCGGCCTGCTCGGCGCCTGGATCGGCCTGCTCCTGGAAAACAGCCAGCAGGCGGCAGCCTGGAAGCGCAATCGCCTTCAGATCGGACTATTGGGCCTTGCGCTCCTCATGATTGGCCTGATTCTATATATATGCTTGCCCGACACCATGCTGCAGCGGGCCATCGATGGCAAATGGTACAGCATCATGCTTTTCCAGCTCGGCCTGTTCATGCTGCTGATCCTGGCCGCCGTAAGCCGGCTCGACCAGCCCGGGAAATCAGAACCCGGACACCCGAAACCCGCTCGCCTGAAATCCACAACGCCAGAAGCCGGTAACCAAAAACCCGGAACTCCAGACGCCCGATCCAGTCAGCCAGGAACAATCTGCCGCTTTCTGCTCCGCTTCGGCACAGCCGGCCTGACAGCCTTTTTCTGGGAAAGCGTCCTATCCGCCCTGAGCTGGCGCCTTCTGACTTTTTTCTGGCCGAATTTGCAACTGGAAATTGTCCCCGCCCTGGCATATGGCTTCCTGTTAGCGCTGCTTTGGGGCCTCATCCTGACCTTCTGGAGTCGCTGGCGCTACATCGGCAGCCTGGAATGGCTATACGGCCAGACAATCCGCATACTAAGCGGAGCCAGCCGAAAAGCCGAAAAACTGCGCCAGCCTGCCACCCGAAGCCAACAAAAAACCACAACCCAAACATAAATCCCAGCTCCTGTTACACCCGCAGCTGAATGGACAATGCAATATGAGACAGACCTGGACGCCGGCAATAACTGGCTCACCGGAGGACACAAAATGAACCCGCTGCGCTTAATCCTCGATTACCTGAACCTGACATGGCGACGCAACCTGGCCTCAACCGAAGCAATCAACCGCTATCAGCAACGCACTGTATTAAACCTGCTCCGGCAGGTACGCCAGCACAGTCCATTCTATCAAAACCTGTACAGCGGCTACACCGTTGCCAACCTGCAAGACTATGCCCATCTGCCAACAATCAACAAAACAATAATGATGGCCAATTTTGACACAATAAACACAGCCGGCCTGCGCCTGGCCGACGTCATGGCTTTTGCCCTGGCCAAAGAAACCGCCCATGACTACACCGGTTATTACCTGGACCAATACGTCGTCGGACTGTCCAGTGGAACCAGTGGCAACAAAGGACTCTATCTGACTCCAAAGGCCCTGACCCGGCGCCTGCCCGGCGTCTTCCTGGCCCGCGGCGGCGTCGGTATCCGCGACCTGCCACTTCGTATCCTGTTCATCCTGCGCGTCTTCAGCCAGGGATTCGCCGACATCCGCGCCCCCGGCATCGAGCTGCGCTACCTGCCATCCATGACCGAAATACCAGAAATCCTCAATACCTATCATCAAATGACCGCCAACATCCTGATGGCACCACCATCCGTGCTGCGCCAGATGCTGCCCATTGCCAGCCAGATCAAACAGCCCCCCCGCCGGATCATAACCTATGCCGAAGTATTGGAACCTGAGGAAAAGGCACGCCTGAGCCAGGCATTCCGGGCCCCGGTGGTAGAAATATACCAGGCCAGCGAAGGCCAGATCGCCAGTCCCTGTCGCGCCGGCCAATTGCACATCAACGAAGACCTTGTCTACGTCGAACTATATGACAACGATGGTCAACCTGTCACCAGGCCCGGCCATACAGCCAGCCACATGCTGGTAACCAACCTGGTCAACACAGTCCAGCCCCTGCTGCGTTACGAAATGAATGACATCATCGAACTCGGCCCACCGTGCAGCTGTGGCAGCCATTACCGCGTCATCAGCCGAATCATCGGCCGCCACGACGACGTCCTGCTCCTGCGCACCCAAACCGGCCAGATCCGGCCAGTATACCCGGACCTGGTCAGCCGCTGGATCATCACGACCGACGACCACATCCGCGAATTCCTCGTCCGCCAGACAGCCCCCGACCAGCTGCAAATCACCATCGACATCGACATCGACCAGAACCCGCTCCAACCAGCCCGCCCCGGCCAAACCACCCATACAGCCCCACTCACCCACCCGCATGACCAGACGAGCCAAGCCTGCACCACCAGCCATGCACCAGGCAATGAAACCGCAATAATCACCAGACTCCACGAACGACTCAAACAAGAACTGGCAACCTATGACATCAACTGCCACCTGACAATCAACGTCCAGCCAATCCAGCTACCAGCCGACAACCGCAAACTCAAACGCTTCACCCGCGAAACACCTCAACCGGACAAAAACCCAGAACAATCAAAAGGCAAGTAACACCCCAACCCTCCCCCCACACGGCAGAGGACAACCATATTGGCCCGGCAGCTGGCCCACGCCACCACGCGGACCAATTGCAGCGAAACGTATAAAAGCCCGGTCCGGGACCGCTGCACCCGAGCGAGTTGATCGCGAAAGCGATCTTGTTCGAGCGAAGTGCACGGCCCCGGCCGGGCTATGTCTATATCTGAGCGAAAAGCGCAGCCTGCTGCCGGGCCGTTATTTACCTCGCATCATCCCTGATTTGCCCCCGCGCAACGAGATCTGCCACGATCTTCTCATACATCGCCTTGTCAATCTTGTAATTGAACCAATAAACCACAAAGCCAGCCGCAATAAACGCCAGCGGCACCAGCAGCATGGCCACCTTCATCATCCAGATACCGCCGGTGCTGACATCATCAGGAGTCTTCGCCTCGTTGATACCGGACAAAATGACAGTCGCACCGACAATTCCTGAAGCGGCAGCGCTACCAATTTTGTAAATCAGCGGCTGGACAGCAAAAGTCACACTTTCATTACGCCGGCCCAGCTTCCACTGGCCATATTCAATCGTATCCGCCAGGGAAACCAGCATCAGCAGCTGATTGAACGCTTCACCAAAAAAGATCAGGATGCCCGCCAAACCGATCCAGATAATATTCATCGGCGCCAGGAAAAAAAGCACATAGCCGGCGGCGATCATCGCGATAGCCAGTGAATAGAGAACGCGGCGGCTGTAGCGCTTGCTGAACAATGGAAAAACCAGCAGTGCGGCTATCTGCGACAGACCAAGCACCGCGGCGAAAACCGCATACATCTGCTCATTGCGATAAGCATATTTAAAGAAATACAGGCCAAAATTGGCAGTTGTTGTATAACCGATGATAAACAGCGTCATAGATACCGTAATATAGAGCAGCTGGTCATTTTTAAAGATGATCGTCACCACATCACGCAGGCGGGTCGGCTCCTGCCCGACAAAGCGACCCTTGACCTCCCGTACACCCAGCAAGGTGACCAGCTGGCCGGCGATCATGAAAACACCGATAATCAGGGCAAAGATAAAAAACGCCCGCTGCTTGCTGCCGACGACAGCAGCCAGGGCGTTGGTCAGCGGTACAATCCCGACCACGACAGCGAACAGGCCAACGTTGGCAAAGTTGCGGGCCATGGCACCGATCCGTTCGCGCTCCTTCTGATCAATCGTCAATGACGGCAACATCGACCAGTAACCAATGTCATTGGCTGTATAGCTGGTCTCCCAGAGCAGGTAAGTGATCGCAAAGACGATCACGTAGGATCGCCCCGTCAGGCCGAAATCAGTAAAGAACAGCACCGTGAACACGCTGGTCAGCACAGCGCCCATGGCAATCCAGGGTTTGAATTTGCCAAAGCGGCTATGGGTATTGTCGATAATGACACCCATCACCGGATCATTGATGGCATCATAGAAACGGAAAACAAACAGCAGCGCGGTAATCCACCACAAGGTACCATTGGGCGTTTCGAGCACATCCGTGATGTAAAAAAGCAGATACATGCTGACAAGGGCATATAGCATGTCCCGGCCAATCGTACCAAGGCTGAAGGCGTATCGATTGCGGCGATCAGAACTGGACTCAGCTGTCATGGCAGACACCTCCCGCTGGACTGGACCTGTTTGTCCGGCCTGTTTGCCGGACCTGCTTGCCCGGCCTGTTTACCCGGCCTGCCTACTGGGCCTGGACCAGGTATAAACTCGAACCGAAATCACCGAGCAGACGCGTCTCGGTATTATAAAACGTGCCCATGAACTGGTTGTTGAGCCGGATGCCGGCCTGAAGCATGTCGCCATAGCCGGTGTAGCGCTCGATACAATCAGGCAGGCTGTAGTAATGGTTGGCCAGTCGGGCCAGCCAGCCATCCGGATGGATCTGAAACGGCAGGAGATGATTGATCAGGCCACCGAAACGGCTAACATGGACAACTTGCGGTACTGTCTGGACTACATAGCGCGTGGTGGTCTCCAGACCGGTCAGCGGCAGGCAGTCGCCACTGTCACCGACAGTCGCCAGCGTCTGGAAAAAGCCGGCTACAGCCTCACGGCCGTCACGGCTGATCACCTGCCAGTGGACCTGGTTGGCCTTTGAAGCCGGCAGACGGAAAAACCGGCCAAACTGCAACGTCTGGCGATGCTGCTTGTAAAAAGCAATCTGGGCCCGGATGACCCGCCGCTCCTGAAAAGACAAGAAATGCGTATTCAGCTCATAGCCGAGCAAACCAAAGCAAGCCACATTAAAGCGCGTGGCTAGCGGGGTCTGGCGCAGCGTCTGCTGATGCGGGGCATCAGAAACATGGGCGCCCATTGTTGAAGGCGGATAAAGGTATGACAGGCCACTTTGGATGGCCAGCCGTTCAACAGGATCGGTATCGTCGGAAACCCAGATCTGCGGCGAATAGCAGAGCATCCCCAGGTCAAAACGATTGCCCCCGCTTGAACAGCTTTCCAGCAGGATATCCGGCCGGTCGGCAAAGATGCGGCGCAAGACATCATAAAGACCCAGCACATAACGGTGATAGAACTCACCCTGATTGGTCAGGGCCGGCGAAAACATATCGCTGAGGTTGCGATTCATATCCCATTTCACATAGCTGACCGGCGCGCTATCCAGAATCTGCCGGACGCTGGTGACGATATAATCGCGCACCGCCGGCTGGCACAAGTCGAGAACCAGCTGATTACGCCCGAATGCCGGCTGGCGGCCCGGGATGCTGATCACGTATTCCGGATGGGCCCGGTACAGATCACTGTCGACATTGACCATCTCCGGCTCAAACCACAGCCCGAACTGCAGGCCCAGGCGATTGATCCGGCGGGCCAGTCCAGCCAGCCCGAAAGGCAGCTTGCGGCGGTTGACCGAATAGTCACCCAGCCCGGCCTTGTCATTGTTGCGCCGGCCGAACCACCCGTCATCGAGCACGAATAATTCAATGCCGAGGCGGCGCGCCTGGCGGGCCTGGTGGAGCAGGGACCAGTGATTGAACCTGAAAAAGTTGGCCTCCCAGCTGTTCAGAAGAACGGGCCGCTCGCGATCCTGCCAGGCGGCGGGAATGATGTGTTTCTGAATGAAGGCGTGGAATTGCTGGCTGGCGCCGTTGAGCCCCCGGTTGCTGAAGGTCACGATTGCCTCAGGCGTGGCAAAGCTGGACCCGGGCTGCAGGATCCATTCGAAACAATGCGGACTGATGCCGGTCAGGACCCGGACCAGGTCCCGGCCAGTCCGTTCAACGGCCGCATAGTGATTACCACTGTAGACCAGATTGAAACCATAGACATGACCATGATGCTCGCCACCACCGTCTTCAATCAGCAGAAAACCCGGATTGTGACGATTACTGGAGGTACCGGTCATGCTCGAATGGGACTGGACGCCATAGGCCAGCGGCACAAGCTGGCGGTGGGTCTCCTTGATCCAGCCCCCGTGCAGCGTCAGCAGGGCGAACTGCCGGTTGGGCAGATCCAGCATCAGGCTCATCAGCTTGCGGATAACGACCGGTTGCGCTGTTTCATTGACCAGGATAACCCGGCGCGTAATCACATCCACGGCTGGATAGACCGTGTAATAGAGCAGAAGCTGGACGGCGTGGACCTTTTCCTGTAATGTAATCACCAGGGTCTGACAGTCCGCCGCTGTCCCGTGGGCCGTGGGCAAGTCCGGCAACGGGATCGGTCCGTCAAAAACCTGATGTGACTGATAGATAAAGTCATGGACATAAGTCCCGTCGGGCATTTTCAGCTCGGCCGGCGGTTCCCGGAAATCACCCTTGCCGATGCCGGACCATTCCAGGGTCATGTTGTCGAGGCTGTAAAACTCGTCACCGGGATCATATACAATACTGCCGCCCACGGTGGCCGAGCGCTTGAGCTGCAACGGTTTGAAGGGCTGGTCCTGGACACGTTCGCCATAATGGATATTCTCCAGGTGGCCAAAGGCCGTCACCTGGAAGATATAGCTGCTTTGCCCGGTCTGCAGATGAAAGACATTGTCCAGGTAACTGATCATCCAATCACCTCGCTCCGGTCGGTCCCCCAGCCCGGCTCAGGGCCGGGGGACCATCTGATCACGTCATGGATCAGTCGTTATGTCCAGGGTCAGTTGCTGGATTGTCATTATTTACTGGTCAGCTTGCCATCAACCAGTGAATACTGCTTGTCGGCATTGGCGATGAACGCCAGGCCGGATGGCGGGTTGCCGCAGTAGATTGAAGCTGGCATGGTCTTGACGGTGTCGAGACCGACATAAAGAGCGTTGGCGGTCACATAATTGAGATAGAGATTCTCGCTGTCAGAACTGTTGTCGTCAGGATAGAGGTAATACTGGCTGGCATAGCCGTCCGCTGTCCTGACAAACTCGAAGTAGATCTTTTCCTTGCCGCTTTCGTAATAGGTATATTTCATCGAGTCAGCTTTTTCGTCGTATTCACCGACAACCTTGAAAGGATTATCCTCGGTCGACTCGGCTTCAAAATTATATTTGCTGCCATTCTTGTCAATTTTGCCCTTGCCCTTGACCATCATCAGGTCGCCCAGGGCCCCAGGCTTGCCATCAAAGTACTCGAGGGCCGCCAGATAGGTAATCGGCAGCAGGTACAGATCCATGATCGCCACGCCGGCCATGGTCATCAGGTTGGCGGCCTGCGTGGGGTCATCGCTCATCTTCTGGCTGAGCAATTCGAAAACGGGTGACTTGAAGGTCTGGTAGCGATTGATGGCATCGACAAATGGCGGCAGACCGCTGCTGGATGTGCTGGCGGTTGCCGTCTCGCCGGCGGTTGTGGTCGTGGCCTGGGTGGTTGTTTCTTCACTGACGGGCTGGCTGGATGTTGCCAGGGTCCCGGGTGTCTTGGTGGTATTGGCTTTGCCACAACCGCTGATGGCCAGGGCTAGCAGGGTCATGATCAGGATGATACTGATGAATCGGGTCAAGAATGGCTTCATGGTGCACCTCCTAGTATGCAGGACTAGACTGTCCTGACTATTATCTTATCATAGCGGCGCCGGCAAGCCAACGTGGCTTAAATCGATGATCCAGGCTTCAGGAAGGTTCTGTTCGACAATCAGGCGGGCCAGGTTCAGCCAGCTTTCACAGCGGTCCAGCAGGACGGCATCCGCGCTGACAATCCGGCGCTGGCCGGCCAGGAGCCGGTCAGCATCTGGTGCCAGTTCAATGCTGACCGGGACTGGCCCGGTTGCCAGCCGGGCCTGCAGACGGGCTCGCAGCTGCCCGGAATTGGATACAGGAGCATCAAGATAGATTGTTGCGGCCTGGACGTGCAACCGGGCCAGCGTCTGGGCAAGCAGGTCAATCGCCTGGTCTGTCTGTTCGATCAGGTGATAGGTTCCCCGCAAGCCGGCCAGATCCCGCAGCACGCCATCATTGCCCAGTAGAAGCGGGCCGCCGGACAAAGCCACTTCCAGGTTGATAATCAGATTAAACCCGTCGATCAGCAGATTACCCTGTGTCGCTGCCGATGGCATCAGCTCATGATCCCGGCGTCGCCTGACCTGATCCGGTGCGGCCGTCGTCCGCTGCACGGCCAGGCGCTGGCGCACGGTCAGCTGGTAATGGCGGCCCACCAGATCCATGACCGTGTCCAGCGTATAACCGCGGCCAAGCAGCCAGCAGGCGTCATATTGCGCCTGGCGCAGGCGAGTCAGCGCCATTCCAGTGAAATTCAAGGCATCAGCCGGCTCAAAACCGCGCCGGCTCATGTCTCGCCCTGGCGTTCACACGGCCGGGTCACGCCCCCGCCCAGCCAGATGTCACGGATGTCTTTGCTGAAATCCCCGAAATTACCCTGATTTTTTTCCATGTTCTTTTCCCTGTTCATATTCCCCCTTAGGGGTCTGTCTTCGTCCTGTATCTTTGTCCCTCTTCATTCCGGCCGGAAACTATGCGCAATACGAATCTTCTTCATTCCCATGAGATATTTATAACTGAAACGTATTTATCTTGGCAAATCAGATACACCTCCTGACAGGTGGCATCATGCGATGTGCGATTGGGCTTCTCAGGATTATGGCCCGCGCATTGATCCGAAAAAAACAGGCATCCCGCCTGAAATGGCGGGATGCTTTGCATCGGACCTGGCGGTTCCTGATCTGTGTCCAGGAAACCAGCCTCTATAACGCCTCTATACCAGATGTTTCATGCTCAGGTATAAACTCGGCAGAATTGGCGAGGGAATCGATCCTTATCTGGCCGATCGGGATTCGGATCGGGTGATCTGGCGGTTCAGCCGACAATTCTCAGTCGGACTTTGATGCGGCCAGCCTTGGGGAAGTCATGGTAACTGTTCATATAGATGTCAATTTTGTTACCCTTGATAGCACCGCCGCAGTCTTCGGCAATTCTGTAGCCCCAGCCTTCAATGTACACTTTTGTACCATAAGGAATAACTCTGGGGTCAACAGCAATGGTGCGGCCTTGCTTGGCTCTTTTGCCGGTGGCGGTAATATCGTCGCCATTTGTACCGGGCTCATCTTTCGCATAAAACGTTGCGGTAAAAGTCATCCACTTGTATTGCTGTTTCGTCGCGGTCATCTTGACCGAGGTCTTGGCTTTCGTGGTTTTGGTGGTGACTTCTGAGCCACTGCGGCTCACGGCGGAATCGGTTTCGAGATCGAGATCGGGGGCTTGCAGACTGGAATCAGTTAAATCTGTACTGGCTTCAGTGCTGATACTGGTTGACGTTGTGCTGTTGCTGGCGGCCGACAGGGTCGTCGGCTCAGTCGCGGCGGATGCATAACGGACTGGTTCGCTGAAGGTTGCGGCTACGCTGGGGACCAGGCTGGCAGTCAGAATGATCAGGGCCATCGTGGCAGCAACGGAGTATTTTTTAATCAGAATAACACCTCTTAACTTAATATTTCATAACATATTTGCTATGCGCTTCCCTCGGATCTCAACATGATTGTAACCGCATCTGACACTTGCGGTCAACCTTCTTCAGGATATTTTGGAGTTTTAAACAAAAATATGCTATCGCTTTATAGCCATCTGTCGTGAACTCAGCCAATAAAATCGGGGCTTTTGCACGATTTATAGAACTCTGATGCCATTCTAAAACCTTTTACCAATCGTCAGGATCATCATTAAGTGACATTTTTTGCCGCATTACTTTATATTTAAAATAGATCAAGTGACATTTATTATCACCTGATAATCTTGATCTCTTATCCTAAAAGTACGATTATTTGTGAATTTTATCACATAATTTTCATAATAAATTAATAGCTGATGATGATATGGCGGGAGAGTTGTGGGTATATCAGAACGGGTAGTGATCCGGGGTGAGGATATTGTGATCAGCTTCTGGCAAGTGTGCGGCTTGATCCGGTCCTGACTCGCTTGATGATATATTTGCATGCTGACTATTGGTGATTGTCCTGAATGGGATATAATAAAATAGCAGACGCAGTGGCTGGCCGGGACTGAATTGGCCAGCCGTTATCAAGTCAGCACGACCAGGATTGTATAGGCCGCGATCCGGGCCCATCATGTCAGGGGCCTGGCCAAGTCTGGATGATGATGGAGGAGCATGTCAGATGGAAAGCTTACGTTGGGCTATGATCGGCACCGGGGCGATGGCCCATGAATTCGCGCCGGCGATCCGCCAGGTCAATGGCAGCATTTATGCAGTCGGTTCGCGGTCACCTGATAAAGCAAGGGAATTTGCCGCTACCCATCAGGTCAGCCGTATCTACAGCGATTACAGCGACCTGCTGCAGGATCCGGCAGTTGACGTGGTTTACATCGCCACACCGCACGTCAATCACTATGACCTGATCATGGAAAGCCTCAAGGAAAACAAACATGTTCTATGTGAAAAGGCGATTACCGTCAACAGCCGCCAGCTTCAGGACATTGTCAACCTGGCTGACGAGAAGAACCGGGTTGTAGCCGAAGCCATGACCATCTACCACATGCCCATTTATCAGAAGTTGCACGAGATCATCCGCTCCGGCCAGCTGGGCCCCCTGAAGATGATCCAGGTCAATTTTGGCAGCAGCAAGCCCGCTGACACCGGCAATCGCTTCTTTAATCTGGATCTGGCTGGCGGGGCCCTGCTTGATATCGGCACCTATGCCCTGTCATTTGCCCGCTTTTTCCTGTCCGGCCAGCCAACAGAAATCCTGACCACGCACAAGCGCTTCGAAACCGGCGCTGATGAGCAATCCGGCATCCTGCTGAAAAATTCCCAGGAAGAGCTGGCTGTGATTGCCCTGGCGATGCGGGCCAGGCTGCCCAAGCGGGGTATCGTGGCTGGTGAACGCGGTTTCATTACGGTTGACAATTACCCCCGTGCGGACCAGGCGGTTCTGACCTGGCTGGATGGGCGCAGTGAGGTCATCACAGCTGGCCACACAGACCAGGCCCTGGTCTATGAAGTGGAGGCCATGAACAACTGTATCCTGAATTACAGCTGTGAGGATCGCCTGGCGCTGTCCGTTGATGTCATGGCCATCATGGACGAGGTCCGCCGCCAATGGGGACTTGTTTATCCTTTTGAATGAGGACCTGTGTGCCTGTCCAGGCCTCTTGTTCACGCCTGTCCAGGCTCCATCAGGCACGCCTGTCCAGGCTTATATACAGGCCTATAATGGTAACTTGAGTTTCGTGACACGCCTAAAACACCATGCTATAATCGTTTGCTGAAAGGGTGGGTTCTATGAAAATTGTTGTTATCGGCGGAGGTTTTGCGGGAATTGCCGCAGCCAGGAAAATCCACAACCAGCTGCCATTTGACTCTGAACACGAAGTCATTCTGATTGACAGGCATACGTTTACCACGATGCTGCCTTCACTGCCTGATGTGGCCGGCCAGCGCGTCCCACCCAAAAGCCTGATCGAGGATATCAGGAAACAGATACCCGGCGGGATCCGCTTCATCAATCGCACGGTCGACCGTGTCGATTTTACCAGCCGCCAGGTTATCATGGGTGACCAGTCAATGACCTATGATTACCTGGTCTTCTCACCCGGTTCAAAAACCAACTTCTTCAACAAGAGTCCCGAATTCCAGAAGAATCTCAAGCTGGACTGTCTTGAAGATGCCATGACGGTCATGGCCGCCTTCACCCGGGCGATCCAGGAGGCTGAGAACCTCAATGTCGTCATCTCGGGTGCCGGTTTTACCGGCCTGGAACTAGCCACCAATCTTTACCACAATGCCAAGGAAGTCGGTAAACCGATCAATATTTATGTGGTTGAGAAAGCTCCGACGGTCCTGCCGATGCTCGGTGAGACCATGGCCCGCTATGTCATGAACCAGATGAAGCGGCTCAAGCTCAATTTCCTCACCGATGAGGAAGTGGTCGATTATGCCAATGGTACCGTCACGCTCAAGAATGGCCAGCCAATCACCAACGCCTTTTTTGTCTGGTGCAGTGGCGTCAAGCTCGCTGTTCCGGTTACCGGCAATCAGAAGCAGCTGTTTGACGGCCGCATCATTGTCGATGAATACTTGCGGATACCCGAGCATCCGGAGGTCTTCGTAGCCGGTGATTCCGCTGCCTTCAAGAGCGGGGCCAATTACCTGCGGCGCGCGGTCAATTTCGCCTACATGGCCGGGCAGCTGGCTGGCGGCAATGTCCTGGCCCTGCTGGAGGACAAGCCGCTGACCCCCTTCAAGCCGGTCGACCTCGGCTGGGTTATCCCGCTGTATGTCACAAGCATCGGCGAGGCTTTCGGTCACAAGACCAAGGGACGCCTGGGAATCCCCCTGCACTATATCATGTGTGGTATCAAGAACTACAACGTGAAGAATATCATCTCTTATATCACGTTTGCGATTCGCTTTGTCTTTGCTCAGCCACGCTGACCTGGAGTTGACAACATGCAGAAATGGATACAAGCCATCCGGCTGGGGGTATTGTCAGCCAGCGTTTTACCGGCGATTCTCGGCGCGGTTATCGCCCGTCATGAGACCGGGCATTTTGACGGTGTGCTGTTTATCCTGACGGTCATCGGCATTATTGCCGTCCATACCGGGGCCAACCTGATCAATGACTACTTCGATTATCGGTCAGGTGCCGACCAGTCCAACCAGGATTATCTCAGCACTGTCACCGGCGGATCACGTGTCGTCGTTGAAGGCAAGCTGTCCTTGCGCACGGTCCTGGTGACGGCAATTGTCTGCCTGGCCGCAGCCACGGCGATCGGGATCTATCTGGCCCTGTCCAGCGGTCTTGTTATCCTCTGGTTTGTGCTGTTCGGGCTGATAACGGCAATCATCTACACCACACCGCGGATCAACCTGATCAATCTCAAGCTTGGCGAGGTCATCATCGGCCTGGACTTTGGTGTCCTGACTGTGATGGGCGCCTATTTTGTCCAATCTGGCGAGCTCAGCCTCGGGGCGTTTTTCATTTCACTGCCGGTCGGTATCCTGATCGCGGCGATCCTGCTGATCAATGAGTTCCAGGATTATCAAAGCGACAAAGCCGTGGCCAAGCAGACAACCGTGGTGCGCATCGGCCGCCAGAAGGGCGTCCTGCTGTTAACCGGCATGCTGGCTGTCATGTTTATCCTCTTGCTCGCCCTGGTCGTGGCCGGTTTTATCCCGGTCTGGGGACTGCTGGTCCTGCTGAGCGCACCCTTATTCTACCAGGCGATCCGTCATGCGCGTCAATTCTATGAGCAGCCCCGCGAGCTTGGTCCGGCCAACATGGCAATCATCAAGGGGCAGCTTCTCCTGATGGTCATCCTGATCCTTGTTTTCATTTTCAGCCCGGCACCGTAAATCCTGGTCCTGTCCGGTCCATCTCATCGTTTGTCGTTATTCCGAAAATCTCAATTTTTATAAAAATTACGGAAACAGACCTATAACATCGAAAAATCGGCAGTTGGAATCAACAGGATTGACGGGGATATCAATGGCGCTTGAAGCAGTAAAAAGTCAAATCAGGCAACCGCTGGCTGCGGTGGAGTCCGTACTGGAAAAAGTTGTTGAATCAGTCGAGGAGCCGCAGACGCGAAGCTGGATGGCTTATTTCAACCAGAAAAAGGGCCATCGGCTGCGCCCCATGCTGGCAATTCTGGCCTATTACTGTTTTATGCCGCTGCCGGCCCGGCTGGACCACCAGCCGGAAGATCCGCTGATCCAGCTGGCGGCCTGTCTTGAACTGATTCACACGGCCAGTCTCATCCACGATGATGTCATTGACAATGAGGCCGAGCGCCGCGGCCAGGCGGCACTCAATCGCCTGCAAGGCAACAAAGAGGCTATCCTGATCGGTAACGTATATTATCTGAAAGCGTTCCGGATTGCCTTTGATCTGCCGGACCGACGCCTTTTCCCGGCAATGACCGAAACGGCTGCCAGCATGTGCAGCGGTGAGATCATTCAAAGTGAGCATCTGGCCGAAGCCCTGCCTGAGTCCCTCTACCTGGACATTATCCGCCGCAAGACAGCCAGTCTTATCTCCTTCTGCTGCGAATCCGGTGCGCTGCTGGCCGGTGCCACGGCCGGACAGGCCAGCCAGCTGGCTAAGGCCGGCCTGATGCTCGGGTATTTATACCAGCTGCGCGATGACTTGAAGGACTGGGATGTTCATTTCGATCAGCAGGTTAATCCCAGACAGCTGGCCAGCCGGTTTTTCGCGATATTCCAGGCCAGCATGGCCGCCGCCGGAGGACAGAAAGCCGCAGCTGCCGCCATCAGCGGCTTCGCCGACCTGATCATGGCTGACCTGGTCCAGGCGTGACCAGGTCAGCCGCGATTGACTCACTGCCCGATTCCCGGCGTCGTCCCGGCGGTCCAGGCCGATCAGTATACAAGACCGCTTATAACAGTCAATTATCATAAAAATCAGCGCAATACCCTTCGACAGCCCTGGCGTAAAGCTAATTCAGGAGAGGAGACACTGGATGGACAACATTTTGAACCTGGCCCGACTACAGTTTGCCCTGACCACCATCTACCATTTCCTTTTTGTCCCGCTCACCCTCGGTCTTTCCATCATCGTCGCGGTCCTGCAGACCCGCTATTACAGGTCCGGTGATGCGGATTTCAAGAAGCTGGCCCGCTATTTCGGCAGCCTGTTCCTGATCAATTTTGCGGTGGGTGTGGCGACCGGTATCGTCCAGGAATTCCAGTTCGGCATGAACTGGTCCGGCTACTCGCGATTTGTCGGTGACATCTTCGGGGCGCCGCTGGCTATCGAAGCCCTGGCTGCGTTTTTCCTTGAATCCACTTTCCTCGGCATCTGGATATTCGGCTGGGATCGCCTGCCCAAAAAAGTGCATCTGGCCGCCATCTGGCTGGTGGCAATCGGCAGCAATCTGTCAGCTTTGTGGATCATCATTGCCAATTCATTCATGCAATCGCCAGTTGGCTACACGCTCAGGAACGGCCGGGCTGAAATGACCGACTTTTTTGCCCTGGTTGCCAATCCCCATGTCTGGCTGCAATTCCCGCACACGGTCCTCTCCGGCCTGACCACGGCAGCGGTTTTCGTCGCAGCGATCAGCGCCTATAACATTCTCAAGAAAAAAGATGCCGCCATGTTCAGCAAATCATTGTCCATGGCCATCATTGGCTCACTTGTCAGCCTGGTGCTGGTCATCGGCATCGGCGACTTGCAGGGCAAAGAGCTCGTCAAGAACCAGCCGATGAAAATGGCTGCTGCCGAAGCGCTCTGGGAATCAGAGGATAAAGCTGCCCTCAGCCTGTTTGCCGTCATCGACGAACAAGGCCGCAGCAACAGTGTCAATATCGCCGTTCCGGGGGCCCTGAGCTTCCTGAGCTATGGCAATTTCACCCAGCGTGTCGAAGGCATCAATGAAGTCGAAAAACAAATGATCAGCGAATTTGGCCCTGGTGACTACATCCCGCCAGTCACCATCTCGTTCTGGAGTTTCCGGGTCATGGTTTACGCCGGCGGGGCGATGCTGCTGGTTGCGCTGCTTGCCATCTATTTCATGTGGCGACGCAAGCTGACCGAGAAAAAATGGCTGCTCAAGCTCCTGCTTTATATCCTGCCGCTGCCTTATCTGGCCAACACCGGCGGCTGGATGCTGACAGAGATCGGCCGCCAGCCCTGGATTGTTTACAAGGTCCTCAATGTCAAAGACGCCGTTTCGCCGGCCGTCAATTCGACCAGCCTGCTGATTTCCATCATCGGCTTTGTGGTCATTTATGGCCTGCTGGCCGCCTGTGACGTATACCTGATTCTCCGGCAGGTCAAGCGGGGCGAATTGCACGGGGAGTTCACCGGTCACACGGACCAGGACAGCAAAAACAGCAAGGAGGCCGCCTTATGGAGCTGAGTACCCTCTGGTTTATTCTTGTCGCCGTATTGTTTGCCGGCTTCTTTTTCCTAGAAGGCTTTGATTACGGAACGATGATTCTGCTGCCCATCCTGGGTAAAAAAGACGCGGATCGCCGGATCCTGATGAATGTGATCGGTCCGGTCTGGGATGGCAACGAGGTCTGGCTGCTGACTGCCGGCGGGGCCTTGTTTGCGGCATTCCCCAACTGGTATGCCACCATGTTCAGCGGCTTTTACCTGGCCCTCTTTGTGATCCTGGCCGCGTTGATCTTCCGGGCGGTCGCCTTTGAATTCCGCAGCAAGGTCGACTCGCCGCGCTGGCGCAATACATGGGATCTGGCTTTGTGCCTGGGCAGCCTGCTGCCGGCGCTGCTCTTCGGCGTGGCTTTCGGCGACCTGATCAACGGCGTACCGATCGATGCTTCAATGGAATATGTCGGTACCTTCTTCGACCTGCTGGCCCCTTATGCCCTGCTGGCTGGCGTCACCGGCCTCGTCTTCTTTATTTATCATGGCTCAGTCCTGATCACGCTCAAGACGACCGGCCAGCTGCTGGCCAATGCCCGCAAGCTGTCCAGACAACTCGGTCCGGTCAGCCTGGCGCTGTTCGCCGTGCTGGGGATCGTGTCAGCTCTGGTGCGTCCTGTCAAGGTCGTTTCAGCTGTATTCCTGGTCCTGGCCGCTATCGCCCTCGCGGCTTCGGTTTTCTTCCAGTTCAAGGATCGGAATGGCAAGGCCATGATAGCCAATGGCGTCGCGACCGTGCTGGCCGTCGCTTCATTCTTTGCCGGGCTGTTCCCCAACGTCATGATTTCCAGTCTGGATGCTGCCAATAACCTGACCATCAGCAAGGCCGCTTCCACACCTTACACCCTCAAGGTCATGACGATCGTCGCCGTGACCGTCCTGCCGATTGTGCTGGCTTATCAGATCTGGTCTTACTGGATCTTCCGCAAGCGGGTCACTGGCGACAAGCTCGAATATTAAGCCCGCCGGAGAACTGATAACGCGCGGTCAATCAGCGTTTGATAACCGATTGCTGGCAGGAGTATCATGTTTGACAAGCGACTCTTTCGTGAAGTACAAGCAATTCGTTTTTATTGGCAGAAAACGACAACGGTTGCCTTGACCGTTGTCGTTTTTACCGTGATGCAAAACCGCCAGCTGGCTGTTTTATTGGATCAGGTGATCAGCCTGGCTGCCCCATGGAACTTGATCCTGGGACTGCTGGGCTTATGGTTGCTCTGGATCCTGCTCAAGACTGGCTCTGCCCTGGTTTATGAGCAGATGAACCGGACATTCGGCCTGAGGCTGAAGTATTGGATCCGGCAGCGCCTGACTGCCAGCTTGCTGGCGCGTGGCCCGGTCCGCCTGAAATCTGAACAGGCGGCTGTCCTTGCGACTGTCTTGCAGGAAGGCCTGGACAGCGTCGAACCCTACTATGCCGAATTTATCCCCCAATTGGTTTTTGTTGTTGTCAATACCCCGGTCATCCTGGGCGTGGTTATCGCCCACGACTGGCTGTCCGGCCTTATCATGGCCGTCACCGCCCCGTTGATCCCGTTATTCATGACGCTGATCGGCAAACTGGCCCAGGCGCGCAATCTGCGACAATGGCAGACCCTGCAGCAGATGAGCGGCCATTTCCTCGATGTCCTGCGTGGCCAGAAGACACTGCGCCTGTTTGGCCGGCAGCAGTTCCAGGCATCCGTCATCTGCCAGGTCAATGAAAACTTCCGCCAGGCGACAAACTCCGTCCTGCGGATCAGTTTCCTGTCAGCCCTGATGCTTGAGTTGACAGCCACTTTGAGCACGGCAGTGGTAGCTGTCTCGCTCGGCGTCCGCCTGATCTACGGCCAGCTGAATTTCCTTGATGCTTTTTTTGTCTTGCTCATGGCTCCAGAATTCTACCAGCCGCTGCGCCAGCTCGGAGCCAAATTCCATGCCGCCATCGGTTCCCGCACCAGCGCCGACACCATTTACCAATATCTGGCTACCGGACCGGTATCCGGCACCCAGTCAGCCGCGCCCACCGCACAACCTGCCAGTTCTGATCCGGTATCCGGCCCCCGGTCAGCTGCATGGACGGCCGGTGGCGTGCGGGTCGAGATTCGCGATCTCACTTTCGCTTATGAGGGCAACCCGACGGTTATCCGCGGCCTGAATCTGACGATATTGCCCGGCCAGCATATTGCCCTCGCCGGGGCGACCGGTTCCGGTAAAAGCACCCTGGCTGCGTTGATCATGGGTTTTATCATACCACAATCCGGTTCAATTGAAATCGCAGGCCAGCCGGTTACGCATTTTGGCGCTGCCGCCCACTGCGATTGCTACGCCTATGTCCCACAGCGTCCCCAGCTATTTCGCGATACACTCTGGAATAACCTGGTGCTGGGTTGTCCGCAGGCGAGCGAGGCTCAGGTATTGGCCGCACTGGCTGCGGTAGGTCTGGCTGAACTGCCGGCCAGCCTGCCGCAAGGACTGGCAACCCCGGTAGGTGAAGGCGGCCGTCAGCTGAGCGGCGGGCAAATCCAGCGACTCGGCATTGCCAGGGCCATGCTCAAGGATGCCCCTTTGCTGATTCTCGATGAACCGACATCTGCCCTGGATCTTGAGACTGAGCAGATCATTCATACAGCCTTGCAGAAACATCGCCGCGACCGTACCGTGCTGACTATTGCGCATCGCATCGCGACCCTGCAACAGGTTGACCTGATATGCATCCTGGATCATGGCATGATTGCTGAGCAGGGGCCGCCGGAATTATTAAGCCAGCAGGACGGGTTTTATCGCCGGATGCTGACAACCTGGCAAATTCAAGCGTGAAATCAAATTGGACGATCAGATTACCTGACTGCTTATCGTCCCTCGCAGAACTGCGTCATGCAGAATGATTCTATCGTAAAAAGGTTCCATTATGAATTTATTGCGCCTGTTTATCATGCTGATCAAAAAGCACCCGCTCCGAACGGCCGCAGTCCTGCTCACCGCAACCGCCGTGATTGGCGCATCGGTCGGACTGTTTTCGGTCTCAGCCTGGCTGATCACATTCTGCGCGGTCAGCCCGGTGATTGCCGAGATCATGGTCCCGGTCATTTATATACGTGTCTTTGGCATTCTGCGCAGTGTATTGCGCTATGTGGAACGCCTGATCAGTCACGATACAACCTTTCGCCTGCTAGGTGAGCTGCGCGGCTCTCTGTACAGCCGGATCGCCGGTGCCAGCATGGAGAGTATCCTGACCCTTGACAAGGATGATGCCTTCACGCGTCTCGTCGACGATATCGAGCGGTTGCAGGAATTCTATCTTCGCACCTTCAATCCCCTGGCAACAGCAGCTCTGACAGCTGCCCTGGGCTACTGGCTGATCGCCCGCTTTGGACGCCAGGAAGCCTTCCTTTTTATCGCTATTTATGGATTTGTCCTGCTGGTTTTGCCCGGTATCCTGCATGCGCTGACACGGGGCTGGTCAGCCCGCCAGTCAGGGCTCATAACCCGGATCAAGTTAAAAAAGCTGGCTTTACTGGCCAGCCTGGCCGAAATCGCGGCGGCCGGGGCGCTGGGTCGCTGGCAAGCGGAGATGGAACAGCTGGACCAGCAGATGCTGGCAACAGAAAATCGCCTGGCCTGGAGCAGAAGCCTGGCGACTCTGGGCGTCAGCCTGGCAACCCAGCTGGCTGCGCTGGCGGTGGTCAGCGTGGCTGCCAGGCGAGTCCTGGACCATCAGCTGGACCTGCGCCTGTTGCCGGCTATGACCTATGCGGTTTTGGCGTTGTTTGAAGCGGTCCAGGCCATTCCTGTGATTGGGCAAAAAGTAGAACAGAGCCGAGTCGCCGGGGACCGTATTGACAGCCTGGCAGCCAGGGTTGCTGATCATACTGATGCAGCTGATGCAGCTGATGCAGCTGATGTTGCTGATGTGGCTGATGTTGCTGATGTTGCCGACGTAGCTGATATGGATGATGAAATCGGTTATCTGGCTGCCGATTCAGGCAGTCTGCCAGCCAGCAGCCCCAACTGTCTGGTAGTCCGGCAGCTCTATTTCCGATATCCGGGTATGCAAACAGACTTGCTGGCCGATATCAGCTTCCAGCTGGCATCCGGGCAACGGGTAGCCATCATCGGAGCCAGTGGCAGTGGCAAGACAACTCTGGCCGCCCTGCTGCTTGGCTGGCTGCAGCCAGCCAGCGGGCAGATCCGTTACCAGGCCGGAAGACTCACGCCAACCCATGAAAACTTGTTTTCGGTTGTCAATCAGGATGTCTATTTATTTCATACAACCATACGCAACAATCTCCTGCTGGCTGCGCCGGACCTCACGGAGCAGGATTTATGGCAAGCATTGAAGCAGGTTGACTTAAACGATTGGGTCAGTCAATTGCCGCAAGGTCTGGATAGCGCCCTGGGTGAAGGTGATAACCTGCTCTCCGGCGGCCAGCGCCAGCGGCTGGCCATCGCCCGGGCCTTGCTGCGGCCGGCGCCCTTCCTGATCATGGATGAGGCAACAGCAGGGATCGACTCAGCCACGGAAAAGCGCGTCCTGGAGAATATTTTCGCCCATACAACCGACCGGGGCGTCCTGGTCATATCTCATCGGCTGGTTGCGATGGAAGCCTATGACCAGATCCTCGTACTGGATAATCATGGCCGGGTCTGTGAACAGGGCGACCACCAGCAATTGCTGGCCCGGCAGGGTCCATACAACAGGATCTGGCAGCTCCAGCATGATTATCTGAATTAAGTGATGCCGGTCTGGCCACCGGCAGAGTTGGTAAAATTCTTAGCAGCAAGCGGGGTGAAAACGTCATTCATCAATCGGGTAGGACCCCGGCCATTAATTGGCCGGGGGACCTCCCACAGCACCGTACGTACCGTTCGGTATACGGCGCTTCCAAAGTTTACAGATTACTTAGCAGAATGGCATTCCATTAAACTGAGATATCTCGCCCGTTTAATCAGGTCATTGGGTATCGCACGTTGCAAGATCGGGCTATTGGCAACTCGCCAGTAGCCTTTTCTCGTGTTTGCCCACATCCATGCCCTTTCTCGGTCGATTCCGGCCCGTTTCAGGTTCTCAAATCGTGTTTTTGTCCTTTTCCATCGTTTCCACGTAACCATTCGAATTCTCCGCCGGATCCATTCGTCCAGACTAGCAAGCAGATTCTTGGCATCCGCCAGTTTGAAGTAGTTCATCCAACCCCGAACAAGACTGTTCAGGTTGGTTTTGCGTTCCTCGATTCCCATCCCGTTACTGCGTCCCGTTACTTCCCGGACTTTGTCCTTGAGTTTGGTTACGCTCTTCGGGTGGATTCTCAGTCGGCCTTCTCCCTGGTAGATGTAAAAGCTATACCCCAGATATTTGACGAATTTGACGTGGGCAACCTTGGTTTTCTCCCGGTTCACTTTGAGGAACAGTTTCCCCTCAATGAATGGCAGAATCTTATCCAGCGTGCGGGTGGCCGCCTTCTTGCTCTTGCAGAAGATCATCAGATCGTCCGCATAGCGCACGAAGCGGTGTCCGCGCCTTTCCAGTTCCCAGTCGCACTCGTTTAGCATCACGTTCCCCAAGAGCGGACTTAAAGGGCCACCTTATGCAAAGAAAAGCGTTATGCAAAGTAAATCTCAAGATACCCCAAATATCAAGCTCACCCTTCAATTTACTTTGCATAACATCTGACCTATTTCAGTTCGGATAGCCAGGATAGAAGCGCCTCGTCTTTGCTCCAATCAGGAAGATTGTTGTCGACAAGATCTGGGTACGCATTTTCAAGTGCTTTTCGCTTGGTTTCTGTGTCTGCTCTGGCATAAATCTCAGTTGTTTTCAGATCCACATGGCCAAGAAAGTCGCGAATGTAGATTAGGTTGACGCCGGCCTGAAGCAAGTGCATTGCCTTGCTATGGCGAAACATGTGCGGCCTAATGTCAGTTGGGATCAGCAGCGAAGTGTTTCGGGCAGTGTCGGCATATTTGCAAATAATGTACGCAACACCTTCTTTTGTCAATTTGTTATGCTGACTGTTTGTAAACAGAGGATGCTGGCTTTTCCATCGTTTATCCAAGTTCTGTTCCATCAGATAACGTTTCAACAGATCAGCGGTATTTTTCATGACGGGAACGCGGCGAACTTTGTTGCCCTTACCGGTCAGGGTTATAACGGCCGGATTTTCAAGGGTGACATCACAAACCCTGAGATCGATCAACTCCTGAACACGCGCGCCGGTGTCATAAAGTGTGGACAACAGCGTCAAATCACGTCTGCCTTTTGCTAATTGCTTGTCAGGTTGCTCCAATAGATGCTTCATGGCGTCTGGTGTCAGATATTCGACAATGGCCGACTGAGTTCTTTTCTGGGGAATGGCCATCACTTTCTGGTAATGAAATATTCCAGCCGGTTCTTCAGTTTGAACATAACGAAAAAACGAATGGATAGCTGCCAGCCGCTGGTTTCTGGTTGCTGCGCCACACTTTCGGTCAATTTCCAGCCACTCCAGAAATCCCATGAGCAGGTCGCTTGTAAGGATCGTCATGGTTATTTTCTCAGGGGCGACATTCGTAACTTGCTGACAGTAGCGCAGGAGCAGCTTGAATGTATCGCGGTATGAGAGAATGGTGTTCCTGCTGACATTTTTCTGGGTCACGAGATATCTGGTCAGGAATCCGGTCAGATGGCAGGCAAAATCAGTCGGTCTCATAAATGCATCCTTCTAGATCTGGAATCAAATCGGGAAACCGTTTTTCCAGCTTCAGTGTAATTTCCGGATAGACATCTGCGGTCAGACGCAGATAATATGCAGTATCTTCAAAAGAATCGTGTCCCATGTAGGTTTTCAAGACAGGCAAATAGACCAGCAAATCGAAGCCTTGTTCTGACCAACGTTTGAGACGATGGACCGCAAAGGTATGCCTGAGATCATAAATCCTTGGCCCCGCACCCCGGCCGCCATGAGAGATTCCTGCCTGCCAGAGAAACTTGCGAAAGTTTTTGTACACATTCTGAATAGTCATTGGCTGTCCAGCACTGCCTTGAAAATAGTAATCTCCCGGCAATGCAAATTCATGGACGGCATCTGTGTATAGTTGGCAGTAACGAGTCAGGGTGGAGGACATCGGAACCAATCGACTGTTATCCTTCTTGGAGTGGTGAATGCTCAGCACGCCATTATTCAGATCAACATCACTGACCGTCAAGAGCCTTGCTTCTGAAACGCGAAGTCCACACATGTAGATCATCCGAAAAAAGACCGGCATAATCAAATGCCTGTGCGGACACTCCGGGCTGTAATGACATTTTTCAGTCTCTGCAAATATTTTGCGAAGTTCAGCTGGGGTAAAGATATAAGGAACATACTGTGACTCTGCCGGATAATAACCCTTGGGGATAACAAAGGCTGGAACACCTACTGAATCGAGATAGATTCCAAACTGTCCGCGCGACAAACCGTCGGTAGAAAACAGTGTGCTGATCGCGTCCCGCCGGATGATCGCCGCCTTGCGCAATCGTCAGTTCCTGTCCTTTGAAGAACTGCATCAGGCCTGTCTGGAAGAACTGGAGAAGCTCAACACCAAGGTTATCAAGGGAAAAGACAGGAGCCGATGGGATCTTTTTCTGTCGGAGGAAAAAGACCATCTGCTCCCGCTGGGTCAGCAGCCTTACGAATACGCCGAATGGACCGCTGCCAAGGTTCAGGTCAACAGCCACATCAGCTTCAAGAAGCATTTCTACTCGGTGCCATATGAGTATCTGCAAAAAGAAGTCCAAGTGCGGTCAACCCGTCAAACCGTAGAGATATTTTATCATCAGGAGCGCATCGCGTCACATACCAGGTTATGGGGGCAACAACTCTACGCGACGGTCAAAGCGCATATGCCACCGGACAAACAGTTTTTTCAAGACTGGGATGCTGACCGCTTTCTGAGATGGGCCAGGCAGTACGGGCCCGATACGGTCACGGTAGTTGCTGCCATTCTCAACTCATCGCCAGTTGTTCAGCAAACTTACCATTCCTGTATGGGCATTCTGTCACTAGCCAAAAAGCACACCGCGGCCCGACTGGAAAAAGCCTGCCGCCTGGCTTGTCAGCGAACCAAGTCGCCGACCTACCGACTAGTTAAGGATATCCTGGCCAAGGAAGAAGATTTACGGCCAGGCACCCCTGCGAACCAGCCAATCCCTGTATATTCGGGACCTAAAGGTCACCAGCGCGGTGCCGCTTACTTCGGAGGTAATCGCGATGCTGAACAATGAAACGGCAGCCAAGCTGAGACAGCTCAAACTCGCTGGGATGGTTGAAGCTTATGAGCAACAGCACGCACTTTTCACCAATCAATCGCTGTCATTTGACGAACGGTTTGGACTCATGGTCGACCAGGAATGGATCAGGAGACAGAATAACAAGATGAATATGCTTATGCGCAAAGCAGGGTTTATCGACAGCAGGGCTTGCATTGAGGATATCGATTATGCACCAGACCGCAAGATCGATCGCCATTTGGTTCTTGAACTGGCTACTGGTAACTACATCCGAAATGCCAGAAATGTCATCATCACCGGGGCAACCGGCGCGGGTAAAAGCTTCATGGCCCAGGCATTTGGTACGACGGCATGTCGGCAGAAATTTTCGACGCGCTATGTCAGACTGAACGATCTGGTCGAAGCCTTACTCATTGAAAAGGGAAAAGGTCTCCAAGCCTTTCAGAAGGCGCGAAAATCTTTTGAGAAAATCTCACTATTGATAATCGATGAGTGGCTCCTGTTTCCAATCACGGTCGAAGAAAGCAAGGTCTTGGCTGATTTGATTGATCGGCGAAACCGTCGAACGTCAACCATCATTGTCTCTCAATATGAACCAGGCGAGTGGATTGACCAGATTCCCAATGCGGTCGCTGCCGAAGCCATGACAGATCGACTCAAATCGAACGCCTACTCCGTTTTTATCGACGGTGAGACCTCCATGCGAGAAAGGTATGGTTTCAGCTGATAACTCACTCCAGATGACTTGACGGTCTGAGCCACCTGACGGGTGGCTCAGGCTATAGCCGCTAAGTGGCTCAGATCGTTCCGATCTAATGGCTCAACTATCTCCGACACGGTGGCTCTGAAAAAACGATATATGCAGTTAACCTTGTCGCACCAGGCGATCGCCTGAGCCTGCAGATCGCCGAAATCGGTGAACTGGCGGCCTGGCAAGAAATTGTCACGGACGTAGTGCACCAACCGTTCGACCTTGCCCTTGGTCTGGGGCCGACGGACGCGGCAGACCTTGGGGACGAAGCCCATCTCGGTCGCAAAATGCAGGAATTTCTCCTGCCAAACCGGCTTGCCATGGTCAGTCGATTCAATCACCGTCTTCATCCGGTCGGTCAGGATCGTTTGGGGTATACCGCCAAAGTATTCGAACGCATGCACCAGACAGCGCAGCAGGCTCCAGATATCGCAGCGGCGGCTGAACTCGATGTAGTGTGTGCGACTGAATCCAAGGACGATGACGAAAACCGCAACTTTGCGCACATCGCCAGACAGATCCCGGTATTTCATCAGGCCCCAATCCATCTGCGCTTGCTGTCCTGGCTTGCTTTCATACCGCCGGACCGCCGGTGCGATCTTGATCGCCGGCGGTCGCCTGTCTTTGACATAATCCTTGACGATGCTGATTCCACCCTGGTAGCTGAAATCCTGCAACCGTTCGAAGATCACCTGGCAGTTGTAGATCCCTTGCTTCAGCAGATGGTCGATCAGCTCCTTGAAGGGATCCAGCTTTGAACCCATTCGCTTGCCTTTCTTCCTGTGCGGCTTCTCCCCTTCCTTCAAATATTTCTTGATCGTGTTTCGTGACATTCCGGTTTCCCGGGAGACTTCAGAGATAGATCTGCCTTGCAATTTGACCTGTTCGAACAACATAATGG
>CAYVHB010000029.1:0-1074 GCA_964450865.1 uncultured Oscillospiraceae bacterium
TACCCCCATAACGGACTTTCACCGTCAAGTGAAGCGCCATGCATGGCGCACATAAAAAAGACGGCGTTTGACCGGGTCTGGTTCACGCCGCCTTTTGATATCAGGCCTGGATTTGTCCGCGAGACAATCTGTCGCAGAGTGGACATAGACCGGGTTCACGCCGCCTGTAAATATCGCGCCTGACAATTGATTCGTGACAGATGATCGCGAAAAGAAGTTTTCGGATGATCGCGAGTGGATGCTTTCGCCGGTCGTAACAGATGATCCCTATTCATAAAATGCCGGAGCATGGCGGATCGTCTGGAAGAAGCCCATATCATGGGCAAACATGACCTGCGCCTGATACTGGCTGGCCAGGCGGCGGACCTTCTCAATGGATCGAAAAAAGGCCAGGCTGTCATAGACGAGGCTGGAGGCCCTGGCCGGCGGCCCGTAATTCTCTTGCGTATATAGACAATCCTGCGGGAAGATCAGGGTCTGGTCCTTGGCAAGATGCAGCACCAGGCCGAGCAGGCCCGGTGTATGACCCGGCAGCGTAATCAGATCCACCCCGGGCAGCAGCTGGCAATCCTGGGATACCAGGTGATACTGGCGAACCGTGACATCCAGTTCGGCCTTGATATAGGCCCCATGGGTGGCCGGATCCGGATTGAGCCGGACAAGAGCCTGGGCATAATGAAAATCCTCGTCACTGACATAAACCCGGGCGTGCTTGAACCGATGCAGATTGCCGGCATGATCGAGATGCAGATGGGAAATGACGACGGTGTCGATATCGGCCGGTTGCAGACCGCACAAGGCCAGCTGCCGTGTCAGATCCTGGTCTTCACGCTGGTAAAATGGAAAAGAATCCTGCAAGCTTTGCGGCCAGTAGCCGCTCATGGCCTGCGGATGGCAGCCTGTATCATAGAGGATCTTGCCATCAGGATGGTCAATCAGGACAGCCATGATCGGGACCTGAATCCACTGATTTGTGACAAACGGCTGTGAGCGTGTGCCAACGGTAGACAAGGCTACCATCTGGTTTTTATCACATTCCAGCCAGCCCAGATTTAATACATAGACTTTCATAAT
>CAYVHB010000029.1:1174-4420 GCA_964450865.1 uncultured Oscillospiraceae bacterium
TCTGGTTTTTATCACATTCCAGCCAGCCCAGATTTAATACATAGACTTTCATAATTACCTCATGGCCGGGACTTGCACCACGGCTGCCTTAGGGTAAAAACGTTGCCAGATGCCATCAGGCAAGGAAGCCTGTGTGACGTATGGCGTTGCAAAACCGGGCTTGGAATCAGAAGCTCCACTTCAGGGCATCATAAAGCCGGACATATTTACCATAATTTTGCTGATAAACAGCCTGCTGATCCGGATTGGGCAGCGTTTCGCTCTCCGGGCGGATCAGGGCCACCGTGCTGTCGAGATCCGGCCAGACTTGCACAGCCACGCCAGCCACCAGCGCCGCGCCGAACGAGCCGCCTTCCGCGCTGCCAAAGACTGTACGGACCGGCATGTTGAAGACGTCGGCAAAAATCTGCCGCCAGAGCGGACTGGCTGCGCCACCACCAGCCAGGACGACCTCGCCTGACTCCACCAGCTCCGGATTGGCCTGGACGATCAGCTCATAGACCTGGCGCAATGAATAAGCCACACCCTCGAGGACGGCCCGGGCGAAATGGCCCTTGCCGTGGCGGGCGGTCAGGCCGATAAAGGCCCCGCGGGCGGCCGAGTCATTGATCGGGCAACGTTCACCATTCAGGTAAGGCAGGAAAACCAGGCCATCGGCCCCGGCTGGCGTCGCGGCTGCCGCCTCGTCCAGCAAGGCAAAGGAACTGACGCCGCGGCGCTGGCCTTCCGCCATCTCGAACTGGCCGAGCGCTTCCCGGAACCAGTGATACGAGCCGGCAGCAGCGAGGGTCACGCCCATGGCGGTAAACGTCCCGGGCGCATTGCCGCGGAACAGCTGCAGGCTGCCCTGCGGATTGTTCATAAAAGATGGCAGGCCCATCGCCACCACCCCGGAGGTGCCCAGGGTGACCGCGACCCGGCCAGGCTTGATCAGGCCCAGTCCGGTTGTGGAAATAACCGCGTCACCGCCACCACCGGCCACCGGTATGCCGGCCGGCAGGCCGCAAAGCTGCGCGGCCTCGGCCGTCACGGTACCGGTCAGGGCTGCCGACTCGACGACCGGCGGGAACAGGCGAAATGCCAGGCCGACCTGCTCTATCAGTTCACGATGCCACTGATTATGGGCCACATCATAAAAGCCAAAACCGGAGGCATCCGAGACATCGGTGCAGAGAACACCGGTCAGGCGGAAACGGATGTAGTCCTTCGGATTGATGATGATGGCCGTACGGGCGTACAGATCGGGCTCTATTTGCTTGAGCCACAAGATCTTGCCCCCGGTATAGCCGGTCAGCATCTGGTTATTGGTCGCTGCCAGCAGGCTGTTCAGACCACCGGCCACTTCGGTTATAATCCGGCACTGCTGCGTGGTGCGCTGGTCATTCCAGAGAATCGCCCGCCGCACCACCTGGTTATCGGCATCGAGCGCGACCATGCCGTGCATCTGGCCGGACAAGCCAATCGCGGCGATCCGGTAATCCGTACAAGCAGCCAGCACCTGGCGCAAGGCTGTGACGGTCGCTGTCCACCAGTCAGCCGGATCCTGCTCGGTCCAGCCCGGCTGTGGCGAATATAGCGGGTAAGACTCGACGACACTGGCCAGGATCTGCCCGTCAGCCGACAGGGCCAGGACCTTTACGCCCGTTGTTCCGACATCAATCCCAATCAGGCAAGTATTTTCCATGGCTTGCTTCCTCGTTTCATTCGTTCGATAACGCGGTAATGTTCAATATCCCGGTGTGGTTCTGTCAGCAGTTTCAGTTGGACCGTGATAGCAACTATATTCAGTATACCGCAAAATCAGGGCCGGATCGCAAGAATCAGCGCCGGATCTCAGCCGATCATGATCTGATTGACGATGGCCTCAAGATATTCCTGACGACCGGAGGCCACTTTGACGTCACCCATCGCCAGGGCATGCTGTTCCAGCTCGGCCATCGAGATCTGGCCGCTGATGATCCGCTGGCCGAGCGACTCCTGCCAGCTGGCGTAGCGGTCGGTGACAAACTGGTCGAGACGGCCATCGCGAATGATGCGATCCGCAATCAGCAGGCCGAGGGCAAAGGCATCCATGCCGGCAATGAAGCTGATGAAGATATCCTCAACTGAATTGGATGCGCGGCGGGCCTTGGCGTCAAAATTCAGGCCGCCATGGGTAAAGCCGCCCGCTTTGAGCACCTCGAGCATGCAGGCCGTGGTATCGTAGATATTGGTCGGGAACTGGTCGGTGTCCCAGCCAAGCAGGGTATCACCCTGATTGGCGTCGATGGAACCGAAGAAGCCGGTATCACGAGCCAGGCGCAGTTCATGCTGGAAGGTGTGACCGGCCAGGGTCGCATGATTAGCCTCGATGTTCAGCTTGAAGTCCTTGTCCAGGCCGTAATGGCGCAGGAAGCCAATGACCGTCGCCGCGTCGAAATCATACTGGTGCTTGGTCGGTTCCTTGGGCTTGGGCTCAACATAGAAATCACCGGTGAAGCCGATGCTGCGGCCGTAGTCCACCGCGAGACGCATCAGGCGGGCCATGTTATCGAGCTCCAGGCCCATGTTGGTGTTGAGCAAGGTCTCATAACCTTCACGGCCACCCCAGAAAACATAGCCCTTGCCGCCAAGCTTGACCGTGATTTCCAGCGCTTTCTTGATCTGGGCCGCGGCAAAGGCAAAGACGTCAACATAGGGCGAGGTGCCGGCGCCGTGAGCGTAGCGCGGATTGGAGAAGCAATTGGCCGTCCCCCAGAGGAGCTTCTTGCCGTACTGCTTTTGCAGGCCAAGCAGCAGGTCGCTGATCTCATCCAGACGGGCGTTGGACTCAGCCAGGGTACTGCCCTCCGGCGCGATATCCCGGTCATGGAAGCAATAATAGTCGATACCCAGCTTGTCCATCAGCTCAAAGGCGGCATAGGCCTTGTTGCGCGCGCTCTGCATCGGATCCGTCGAGCCGTACTGCTTGGGCAGGGTGCCGCTGCCAAAAATATCTGTACCCTCGGCGACCATGGTATGCCAGTAGGCCATCGCGAATTTCAGGTGGTCACGCATCGGCTGGCCGGCAACCAGCCGGTCCGGATTGTAAAAGCGGAAAGACAGGGGATCGGTGCTGGCCTGGCCGGCAAAAGGGATTCTGGGGATCTGGGGATAAAATTCAGTCATGGTCGTGTTCCTCTCTTTTTATGATCTGTTGCTGTCATCATTACTGTGCTCGTGCACGGTCGAGAGTAAAAAAATAAACTGCTGGCCGGAAGTTGTGAC
>CAYVHB010000029.1:4520-35225 GCA_964450865.1 uncultured Oscillospiraceae bacterium
TGTGCTCGTGCACGGTCGAGAGTAAAAAAATAAACTGCTGGCCGGAAGTTGTGACGCGGTTGGCCCGATGACGATGGGACTGCAGCAGCAGCCAGAATATCTGGCGACTAGCCAAACCTGATAGTATTAATTGTGCTCGTGCACGATCTTGACTTAATCATAATCCGTGATCAGGTATTTGTCAAGCGTCAATTGTGATAGGATAATAAAGGATCATCGCTGAGGATGACCAAAGGAGTTACCATGAATCTATTGACAGCAGACCACATCAGCAAGGCCTACGCTGACCGCGTTATCTTGCAGGATATCAGTTTCAGCATCAACGACGGCGAAAAAATCGGCGTGATCGGTATCAACGGTACCGGCAAGTCGACGCTGCTCAAATTAATCGCCGGCCTGGAGCATCCGGATAGCGGTCAGCTGATCAAAGCCCGCAACCTGCGGATCGAGTATCTCCCCCAGCAGCCCGAATTCCCGGCAGATGCCAGTGTTCTCCAGGCCGTCCTGCACAGCCCTTCGCCGCTGATGCAGCTGGTCCGCGAGTATGAGACAGCAGCAGCCGAGCTGGCCGAGCAGCCAGATGTCCCGCAGCGGCAAAACCGGCTGATCCGGCTGGCGGGCCAGATGGACGATGCCGGGGCCTGGAGCCTCGACAGCGAAGTCAAGAGCGTGCTGACCCGCCTCGGCATCAGCCAATTCCGCCAGACGGTCGCAACCCTTTCCGGCGGTCAGAAAAAGCGCGTGGCCCTGGCGGCAGCCCTGGTCAATCCGGCGGATCTCCTGATCCTTGACGAGCCCACCAACCACATCGATCCGGATACGGTCAGCTGGCTCGAACAATATCTGGCCGGTTATAAGGGTGCCCTGCTGATGGTGACCCACGACCGCTATTTCCTTGAACGGGTGACCGGCATCATGCTGGAAATCGACCAGCGGCGCCTGTTCCGGTATGATGCCAACTACGAACAATGGCTGGACCGCAAAGCTGAACGCCTTGAGCAAGAGCAGGCCAGCGAGGCCAAACGCCAGAACCTGCTGCGCCGGGAACTGGCCTGGATCCGGCGCGGGGCCAAGGCGCGCTCGACCAAACAGCAGGCCCGGATCGAGCGCTTCAATACGCTGAGCGAGAAGCCTGATCTCCAGTTCGAAGAGCAGACGGTGTCCATGGCTACTGCCACGTCCCGCCTGGGCCGTAAAACCCTGATCCTGGAAAACATAAGTAAAAGCTGGGGCGAGCGAATCCTCTTCCAGGATTTCTCATATATCATCGACCGGCGTGAGCGACTGGGCCTGATTGGCCCCAATGGCTGCGGCAAGACAACCCTGCTGCGCATTCTCGCCGGGCAGCTGGTGCCTGATTCCGGTAACCGGGAAATGGGGAGCACAGTCCGCCTCGGTTTTTTTACCCAGGATAACGAAATCGTCGATCCGGACCTGCGAGTCATCGAATATATCCGGCAGACCGCCGAGATTGTCCAGACGGCGGACGGCGAACTGTCAGCCGCCCAGATGCTGGAGCGCTTTCTCTTCCCGCCGGCCCTGCAATGGACGCCGATCCGCAAGCTGTCGGGTGGTGAAAAACGTCGGCTTTACCTGCTCAAGATCCTGATGGGCGCGCCCAATATCCTGTTACTGGATGAACCGACCAACGATCTGGACATCCTGACGCTTTCGGTTCTCGAGGACTATCTGGAAGATTTTGCCGGTGCCGTGATTGTCGTCTCCCATGACCGCTATTTTCTCGACCGGGTCGTCACGCGTATCCTCGCCTTCGAATCCGATGGCCTGATCCATCAGTATGAGGGTGACTTCACAGCCTACCAGCAACAGGTGCTGCAGGCTGCTGGCCTGCAAGGATCCGGGAAGCAGGCCATCCAGAATTCACGCCCGGCACAACCGGATGCGACGCCGGGTGCCAGTCGGCCAGGCACCAGCAACCAGGGGTCCCCGGACTCCCGGCCAGACTCCCGGCGGCCAGCCGGGACTGATGCGGCCGGCCGGGCAAAACCTGACCGCCTGCGCCTTAAAATGAGCGAAAAGCTGGAATATGAGACCATCGAGGCCCGGATTGCTGAGCTGGAGAACCGGTGCGGGCAAATTCGGCGCGAACTGGACGATGCTGCCAGTGACTACATCCGGCTGCAGGAACTGACGGTCCAGATGGAGAAAGCAACATCCGAATATGATGCAATCATGGAGCGCTGGCTATACCTGACCGAACTGGTCGAGCAGATTGAGCAGCAGAAAAGCTGACGCAAAGGTGTCCGGCAAGCGCCGCTAACCGTCCATCAAATAATCAGATGAATATCGGCTGATCATGAAGAACGCCGGCGCAAAGGCGCCCCATTTCCAGGCTGTCAGTTCAGATGCCCTGGCCCTGGCTGGATCCGGCGCCGCTGATAGTGTCTTGCCCATTGATCCAGCAGGCCGGTCAGCAGGCCAGACAAGGCAAAATAGAGCCCGGCGACCAGCAGCAGCGGAAAAAAAGCATCGAAGGTCCGGCTGCGGATAATGTCGCCGGCTTTAGTCAGGTCTTCAACGGCAATATAGCCGACGATTGAGGTCAGTTTAACCAGGGTGATCAGCTCACCCTTGTAGATCGGCCAGACCTGGCGGATAGCCTGGGGCATCACAATATAGATAAAAGTCTGGGCGCGGCTGAATCCGCCGGCCAGGCCGGCTTCGCGCTGGCCGCGGTCGACACTCAGGATGGCCGCCCGGAACATTTCCGCAACATAAGCTGATAAATGCAGGGAGAATGTGATGATGGCCACCAGCAGCGGACTGATGCTGACAGAAGCGAAAACCACATAGAAGATAATCAGCAGCAGGACCAGCACCGGCAGGCCGCGCAAGATGGCAATATAGAAGCGGGCCAGATCCTGTATCAGCCGCAGGTGTGACAGGCGCAGGAAACAGGTCAGGGCCCCCAGCAGCGTACCGAGCAAGATTGCGCACAACGACAGCAGGGCCGTCGTCTGCACACCGGACAGGATCAGGCGATAGCGGTTCTCCAGGATCAGGTTATTATAAAAACTGCTTTTGAGCGAGGCAAAAATGGAGCCGGCTGAATCCGGCCTGGCCGGATTACCGTTATCAGCCGCCCCGGCGAGGTTGGCCCGCAGGACAAAAGCACTGGCGCCGAGGTCGTAATACGGCGTGGAGAAGTCCACCTGTTTAGCCCGTTCCGGGGTAATCATGATCGTGCTGACGATCATGTCGACTTTACCGGTGACCACTGAGGCAATCAGGGTCGAAAACTCCAGATCGTGCAGGACGAGCCGCTTGCCGCTGGCGGCAGCAAAGCGCCTGGCCAATTCCATATCAAAGCCGATCGGCTGGCCATCCTTGATAATCGTAAAAGGCAGGCCCTTGTCGCTGGCGTATCCCACGTTCAGGATCCCGTTTTCAGTTGACGCCGGGATGTCCGGCATCGTCAGGCTGGATTCGTCTACCCAGCGCCGCTTCATGTCGTCGAGAATCCCCTGGTCGGTTATATCCTGCAGGAAGGCATTGAACGACTCGCGCAGCGGATCATTGGCCTGGTTGAAAGCGACGGCTACCGGCACGCGGAAGAGCACGTCACCCAGCAGGGCCAGCGAGGGATCATCATGAATGATGCTCTGCATTGTTTCCGTCGTGTAAATGCCGGCCTGGGCCTTGCCCGAGCGGACAGCCAGGATCACATCCGGAGCGCTCTTGTAGCGCAGGATCCGGGCCGCCGGCCAGTTCTCGCTGACGTAGGAATCATGGGTCGTGCCAATCATCAGGGCGACGCTTTTATCCTTGATATCATCAATGCCGGCCAGCGACAGGCGGGCCGCCCGGACCGTACCGGCCAGGCCGGTCGCCGTGGCTGCAACGACAAGAAACAATAAAAAAAACGGCAGCAGCGAGATCATCTGCCGCCGCTGAAGGATCAATATTCTGCGGACTGTCCCTGTTTTCATGGGTAGCTCTCACATTCTGTCAGTCTGGCCCTGAAGTGGCGGCGTCATCATCGGATGATCCATATTCTCAAGAATGATGATCTCATTCTGGGTTATCCAATGGTCAGGCGGCCTGCTGCCATCAAGGACATAATTGAAAAGGAGCCGGACCGCCTGGTAGCCCTGTTCAAAGGGTTGCTGGCCAATGGTAGCCGTAATGGTTCCGCGCTCAAGATAATAACGGGTGGCGACCGTCAGGTCATTGCTGATAACCCGCAGGCAGCCGGCCCGGCCGGCCTGTTCGATCGCCCGGCAAGCCCCGGCCACCCCGCCGGCGGTCAGGTAAACGGCATCCAGCCCGGGCAGACGGACCAGGGCATCCGCCATGCGCTCAAAGGACAGCTGTTCATCGTCAAGATTTTCGATAATATCCAATATTTTAATCTGTGGGCAACGCTGGCGCAAGACCTGGTTAAAGCCGGTGATCCGCTGATTATGGCCTAATATCTGTACCGATCCGGTCACAACCAGAACTTGCAGCGGCGAGCCGGCGGCCAGCAGGCGCAAGACACCGGCGGCCGCCGCCCCGCTCAGGCTATAGTCATTGCCAACATAGCCCAGGCGTTCGGCCGCCGTAATATCGGTGTTGAACGTAATGACAGGCAGGCCGGTCGTCGCCAGTTCTTGGAGCAGCGCACGGACCAGGTCATGATTGATCGGCACAAAAGCCAGGCCGCTGATCCCTTCGGCCACAAGTTCCCGGATCTGGCGGACTTGCTCGTACGGGTCATAACCTTTCATGGTCTGAATGCTGAGCGTCAGGCCAAAGTCGGCATATTCAGCAGCGGCCCTTTGCAGGCCGGCCTGGACATCCAGAAAAAATTCATTGCCGATCGAAGGCATCTGAATGCCGAATCGGGGCGGCGACTTGCGGATGCTGAGGATGCGCCCGGCCCGATTCGAGCGGTAACCATGCTCGGCGGCAACCTGCAGTACCCGGGCCTTGATTTCCGGATTGATACCGGGCCGGTCATTGAGGGCCCGGTCGACGGTTCCCCGTGACACGCCGGCCAATTCGGCAATTTCCTTGATTGAAATCCCCATCGTGATTGCTAACCTCAGTTCTTCCCGATGATTCTGATTGCCCCGATTTCCCTGCCGGCATCCATCAGCAGGGCAGAGGCTAGTCCTGGAACTTCCCGATGATGGCTTCCATTCTCACGATCAGGGTATCCAGCTCGGCCAGGTCCGCAGCCGACAAGCGGGACAATTTGGCTGTGATGTTCTGTTTCACGGCTTCGATGCTCTGCTGGATCAGGGCCGCAGCTTGCGGCGTAGATTCAATGATGGTCATGCGGCGGTCGCCTGGATCTTGATAACGCCGCACCAGGCCTTCTTTAATCAGCTTATCGATAATGGGGGTCATATTGGGCTTGGATATATCCAGGTGAGCAGCCATGCACGAAATCGAAGCCGGGCCGTGGTGTTTGAGAAAAAAGACAACCTTGACATGGGATGGCGGAATTGGCATCTTGCGCATCTGCTCAAATGGATTCATGATACTCTTGTACAGCTCAATGATCAGATGATAGAACGCCTCGGCCGTGGCACCGTGTGAAATAGCCTGGCCAGCCGGCCAGGCCGCTGGCTGTTCAGGCTTGTCAGGCTTATTATCGGCATCAGGTGAATCAAGTGACCTGTCAATCATCTCAATAATTCTCCGGGCTGGTTGACAGATGCGACAACCAAGCCTATAATAATTATGAAATCATAATTACTATGCTTTTATAACCATTATTATAACACACTGATCGCTTCTCAGGCAATGATTCAGGCGCAAAACAATCCCGCAAGCCTTGAATGGCCAGCCAGCAGCGTCACTCCCCCGGCAGAAAGGATCTGTCCATGCTCAAGCTCTATCGTTATCTGAAGCCGTACACGCTCATGGTCTGCGGCGTGCTGCTTTTCATTTTCCTGCAGACACTGGGAGATCTTTACCTGCCGACCCTGATGTCGGAGATCATCAATGACGGCGTCATGAATGGTGACACGGACAGGATCCTGCAGATTGGCGGCCTGATGCTGCTGGTAGCCGGTGGCGGCGCGATCTGCGCGATTGTCGCCGGTTTCCTTTCGGCGCATGTCGGAGTCGGCCTGGGCACGATCCTGCGCAGCCAGATTTTCCAGCGCGTCGAGAGTTTCTCCCTGCACGAGTTCGACAAGATCGGCACAGCTACCCTGATCACCCGCACGACCAATGACATCACCCAGATCCAGATGGTGACGATCATGATCATGCGCATGATGATCGCGGCGCCCATGATGGCCGTAGGCGGGATTATCCTGGCGATGCGCGAGGACCGGACACTGACGCTGGTCCTGGCTGTCGCCCTGCCGGTCCTGGGCCTGGTCGTCTTGCTGATCGCCTCGCGGATGATCCCCCTGTTCCGCCAGGTCCAGCGTAAAATCGACCAGATCAACCTGGTCATGCGCGAGAAGCTGACCGGTATCCGGGTTATCCGCGCCTTCAACAAAGCCGATTATGAGAGCCGGCGGTTTGCCGCGGCCAACATCAGCCTGACCGACAACTATATCCGGGTTAACCGGATCATGGCCTTCATGATGCCGTCGATCATGCTGGTGATGAACCTGACCACCCTGGCGATCCTCTGGTTCGGCGGCATCCGCATCAGCAAGGGCAGCATGGACCTCGGCGCCCTGGCGGCCTTTACCCAGTACGCGATGCAGATCATGATGTCGATGCTGATGATGGCTGTCATGTTCATCATGGTGCCGCGCGCCCAGGCGGCAGCAGTCCGGATTAACGAAGTCCTCGAGACCGTGCCGGAGATTGTCGATCCGGCGGTGCCCTGCGTCAGCTGCACCGGTCGCGGCCACATCGAATTCCGCGACGTCACGTTCCGCTACGCCGGGGCCGAAGAGCCCGCGCTGCACAACATTTCGTTTACAGTCCGGCCAGGCGAGGTGACGGCGATCATTGGCAGCACCGGCGCCGGCAAGTCAACCCTGCTCAACCTGATCCCGCGCTTTTATGACGCGGCCGAGGGCACCATCCTGGTCGATGGTGTCGATGTCCGCGAATTGACCCAGGCTGACTTGCGGTCCAGGATCGGCCTCGTACCGCAGAAGGCGATCCTGTTCGCCGGTACAATCGAGGACAATATCCGGTTCGGCAAAGACGACGCCAGCCAGGACGAGATCATCCATGCGGCCGAGGTTGCCCAGGCAGCTGATTTCATCGCCGCCATGGACGGCAGTTACGCCCATGTGATCGCCCAGGGCGGCACCAATGTCTCCGGCGGCCAGAAACAGCGCCTGGCCATTGCCCGGGCCCTGGTGCGCCGGCCGGAGATCTATCTGTTTGACGACAGCTTCTCGGCGCTCGATTTCAAGACTGATGCGCGGCTGCGCGCGGCCCTGAAAAGGGAAATCGAACAGGCCACGGTGATTATTGTCGCCCAGCGGGTCGGCACAGTCATGGACGCCGACCGGATCATTGTCATGGAGAGTGGCCGGATTGCCGGCATAGGCACCCATCAGGCCCTGCTTGGCAGCTGTGAAGTCTACAGGGAAATCGTCGCCTCGCAGCTTTCTGAGGAGGAAATCGCATGAGTACAGCCAATCATTCCCCTCGCCCGTCCGCGCCACGCCCGGCCGGCCGGCCCCGCCATGGCGGGCCGATGGGCGGCGGTTTTGGCCAGCCAGTCGAAAAAGCCAGGAATTTCCGCGCTTCATTCCGGCGCCTGCTGGGATATCTGCGTCCGCATAAGCTCAATCTGGTCGTCGTCCTGATCTTTGCGATCGCCAGCACGACGTTCGCGATTGCCGCGCCCAAGGTGACCAGCAAAGCCATGAACAAGCTGCAGGACGCCTATATGTCCCGGCTGATGCTGGATAAGATGGCCGAGGGCCAGAGCAAGGCCAGCGCCGAGCTCAAGGATAAAATGAGCCAGGCCCAGCAGGAGGCCACGGACCAGATCATCGTGAAAATTGGCGAGGCGCAGCAGACTGCCACGGACGAGATCGTCAAGCAGATGGCCAAGGCCCAGCAGGATTCGGCCAGCCAGATCACCACCCAGCTGAGTGATGCCCAGGAACAGGCTGTTGATGCCATTTACGACGGCATGGCGACCGGTTTCTACAAGGGGATGGTCACAGGCCAGAAGCAGGCTGATACCCAGATCTGCAACCAGATGGCCACGGTGCAGAACAGCATGGTGGCCCAGATCCGGCAGCAGATGGCCCAGGCCCAGGCTCCGGCCAATCCTGACCCGAACCAGCCGGAGCAGCCGGCCATGGATCCGGCAACAGTCGCGTTCTACCAGGAACTGCTGGCTTTGCCGGCTATCGACGAACAGAAGACACTCAGCCAGAAGATCAAGGTGACCTTGAAATTCATTGCACTCCTCGAGAAAATGCCGGCCAGCCCGGCCGGCAGCACCGGCCAGTCGTCCGGCACCATGGATCCGGCGGCCCTGGCCAAAGCCAAGGCCATTCTCAAGCTGCCCCTGCTCGATGGTATCAAGGACACCCGGCAGCGCGTGCCGACAATCCAGCAGTTCGTCCGCCTGACCGGCGCGGATCTGCCGTTTGACAGCCAAACCATGACCGAGATCTATGACCGGATCCCGGACCTGAAAAATGGCAATTCCGGCAGCGGCACGGACATGGGCAACCTGGACAAGGACGCGGAACAGGCGGTTCAGGACCTGCTGGACCTGCCATTGCTGAAAAACATCAAGGATCCCCAGAAAAAAACCACGACACTGCTCAAGCTGATCGATATCTTCAAGCGCCTGCCGAGCATGACAGACCAGCAGTCCGGCAGTGACAGCAAGACAATTGACCCGAAGGCCCTGGACACGCTGAAAAAGCTGCTGAAGCTGCCATCCATTGCTGACGCCGCGGATCGCGCCACCCGCCTGGACCTGGTCCTGCAGCTGATCGACATCATCAAGGCCATGCCCGACTCCGTCGACCTCGGCGGTGATTCCACCGGTTCCTCGCAGGACAATCCGTCTTTTGACAAGGCCAATCTCGACATTATCGCCGATTTGCTGCGCCTGCCGGCCATTGCCGAAGCCAGCGACACCGAACAGAAAAAACAGCTCGTCCTGCAGCTGATCGGGATCTTCAAGGCCATGCCCGACTCTGTCGACCTCGGCGGCGAAGCCACAACAGCCACGGACGATCCGGTCATGGACAAGGCGTCACTCGATATCATCACCGAGCTGCTGCGTCTGCCTCAGCTCAGTACAATCAGCGACGAACAGCAGAAGACAGACCTGATTGTCCGGATGCTGGATATTTTCGCCCGGATGCCCGACATCCAGACGGCAGACGGCACTGGTTCAACGACCCAGGCTGATGAAACGATGGATCCGGCCAATATCAAGACCCTGCAGAGCTTCCTGCAGCTGCCGGCGCTGTCCAGCCTGACCGATCCGGCCGCCAAGGCCGCGGTCTGCCGCCAGATCATGGACCTGGGCAAGACCATGCAGGGCAGCATGAGCAATGTCTCAACCGGAACAGACCAGAGTGTCACCCTGACAGATGACCAGATCGAGCATGTATTTACCGCGATTGAAGAAACAAACGGGGAATATGATTTCCATTATATCGGGATCATTGCCCTGATCCTGATTGCCATGTACCTGATCAGCGCCGCTTTCAACCTGGTCATGGGCCTGGTGATGTCCGGTGTGGCCCAGAAAACCAGCCGCGACCTGCGCACGGAGGTCGATGCCAAGCTGAACCGGCTGCCGCTCAAGTATTTTGACATGCATGCCCACGGCGATATTCTCAGCCGGGTCACCAATGACATCGATACAATCGCCAACACCTTGCAGCAAAGCCTGACCCAGGTCATCACTTCGGTCATCACGATTATCGGCTACATCATCATGATGCTGACAATCAGTCCGATGCTGACCCTGATCGTCATTGCCACCATGCCCCTGTATATCCTGGCCACCGCTGTGATTGCCCGCAAGTCGCAAAAGTATTTTGCCTCCCAGCAGAAAGAGCTGGGTGACCTGAGCGGCCATGTCGAGGAGATGTACACTGGCCACAAAATTGTCAAGGCCTTCGGTCACGAGGCGGACGCCGTCGCCCGCTTCGAGACGATCAATGGCCAGCTGCGCAAGGCCGGCTGGCGGGCGCAATTCATCTCGGGCATCATGTTCCCGCTGATGAATTTCGTCAGCAACCTGGGTTATGTCGGCATCAGCATCGTCGGCGGTATCTGGATCACCCGCGGGGTGCTCGGCCTTGGCGATATCCTGGCCTTTATCCAGTATTCGCGATCGTTTACCATGCCGATTGTCCAGACGGCCAATATCGCCAACGTCATCCAGTCGACAATCGCCTGTGCCGAACGGGTCTTCGAGATCCTGGACGAGGCCGAGGAAATTCCCGACCGGACCGACGCCCTGGTCCTGGCCAGCCCGCAGGGTGAAGTTTCCTTCCACGAGGTAGCCTTCCGTTACAAGGAAGATGTGCCGCTGATTGACAACATGAATATTGACGTCCGCAAAGGGCATACCATCGCCATCGTCGGGCCGACCGGCGCCGGCAAGACCACGCTGGTCAATCTGCTGATGCGTTTCTATGAGATCAACGCCGGCCGGATCAGCGTCGACGGGGTTGACATCCGTGACCTGCGCCGGGCGGACCTGCGCCGCCTGTTCGGCATGGTGTTGCAGGATACCTGGCTCTTCAACGGTACCATCCAGGAAAACATTGCCTATGGCCGGGAAGGCGCCTCATTCGAGGATATCGTCCAGGCAGCCAAGGCGGCCCGCGCCGACCACTTCATCCGCACCCTGCCGGAAGGTTACCAGACCGTCCTCAATGAGGAAGCCAGCAATATCTCGCAGGGCCAGAAGCAGCTGCTGACCATCGCCCGCGCCATCCTGGCCGATCCAGCCATCCTGATCCTCGATGAAGCAACCAGCAGCGTCGACACCCGTACCGAGGTGATGATCCAGCAAGCCATGGCCCACCTGATGGAAGGCCGAACCAGCTTCGTCATCGCCCACCGCCTCTCGACAATCCGCAACGCCGAGCTGATCCTGGTCATGAACAAGGGCAGCATCATTGAAATGGGCAACCACCACGAGCTGATCGACCGGGGCGGATTCTACGCCGACCTGTACAACAGCCAGTTCGCCGGCGTCGACCCCGACAGCGAGAAAGCAGTCTGAAGACGCCAATCAGCACGTCGCCCACATTGATGCCGGCTCCATTTCTGCAACAAACAGCCCTCCGGACCTGATCATGTACCAGGACCGGAGGGCTTTGTTGCCTGCAGACAATGGCAATCCGCGCCAGGGAGATTGGCAGGTCATTCTATCGGGCCCGGTTCGCCTTTACCGGCTACCGGCGATTGGAAACCACGTTACCGGCCCGGACCGGGGTTGATGCCCCCGGGCAAGTTTGACAGCTGCAAAGCGGACCACAAAGTTTTATAATGAGGGAGTCAACATCCCCCGGGGGACTGATCAACTACAAGGATCACGCTCCTATTTTGCGTTCACATCCGGCTGGTGAATACCAAAAGTGTTCCCTTCTGGATCAAGGTAATAGCCTTGCCAGGCCATGCCGGTCAAGGCATATTTCGGCAAAGCAACCACACCGCCGCTGGCCAAAATCCGTTCATGGGTTGCATCATAATCCGTAACCTGCATGGTACAGGCAAAGGCATTCAGGCCCTGTCCCGGCGCTGGCCGGCTACCCATACGGGTCACAATAGCGCCGTTGATACCCGCCTCGCCTTCGGCGCCGGTAATAGCCCCCCAGTAGGGATCACCCGTAAAGGGTGTCCAGTCCTGGAAAGTCCAGCCAAATACTGCTCCATAAAATTGTTTGGCCCGCTCAACATCATCGGCGTGAATCTCAAAATGCACCACCCTGCCCATCGGACACCTCCCCAATATCAGTCCTCGGTAGACGTTGATCCTTCCCCACGCCAGCCGTGCTTACTGGTTCGACCAGCAAGCGTGAATAAACCAATGGAAATCACTTCAGGCAATCAGCCGGGCGCCTGCAGCGCCCCGTTTATATTTTAGCACAGCGCGGAAAAATCCGGCAGTGACCCGATCAGCAGCAGTGGTCCGGAGTGGTCCGGAGTGGTCCGGAGTGGTCCGGAGTGGTCCGGGTCAGTGGCCCGGATAAAGGACAATTGAAAGGACTGGCATTTATGCAAAATAAAATACGCACCATCCTGCTCATCACCCTGGCCAGTCTGGTCACCTTTGCGCTGGCTTACGCAACCTACGCTCTTTTTCACCATCTTGTTTCACGCCTGCTTGCCGGCAGTATCGGTCATCCCTTGCCACCAGCCATGACAAGACCGGTTTTCGGGCTCGTCATGCTGGTTTGCGCGGTGCTGATCGAGCGTTCCAGACTGCCTGACCTGGCCAAGGCGGTACTGGAAATGATCCCGGCGGGTACATTGATGCTCGCAGCCAGCCTCGGGCTGTATCAATATCCCATGGCCAGCCTCGGGCTGCAAATCCTGATCCTAGTCGCCAACCTGCTCATTTTCTTGTGGCGCCGCAAGCCATGGTATTATTACTATGCGCTGGGCCTGACCGCAGTGATCATTTTTGTATATCAGTGAGCAGGCAGGACCCTGTCGGATGGATGGCCCATCCGGAGCGGACGGGTGGCGGTGGCACAGCAGGTCGTGAAGTCAGGAAACCTCACGACCATGATCTGCCAAAATTGGGAGCCGGACGGATGGGCCTGGCGCCTGGCCGTGTCTAGTGACGGATATAGCGGGCAACGAACTCCTGGGTAATCTGGGCCAGTTCCTTTTCTCCGTCAATGTATGGCTGATACATATCATAGGGATCACTGGCTCCATAGACCCCACAGGAAGAACAATTTTCGCAGCCGCCCCCGCCACAAGACAGCGAATCCCGGACGATCTTTTCCCTTTGTTCGCGGGTTGTATTTTTAATCAGGTATTGGTCGAGCATCATAACCTCCAATCTGCCACCAGCCGGATCAGGCCGGGATGGTCTGTATTTTCATTATAATCACGGTCAGCCAGACTGGCCGGCACAACGGACACAAATAATCCTGATCATTCACGAAAGCAACAAGCCCGGTCCGGCCGCGTCAAAGTGCGCGTCCCAGGCCGGGCTGTGTCTTGTCCTTCTTGTCCTTCTTGTCCTTGCCATGCTCCATTCATCCAGATGGAGCCAGGCAAAGCGTATGGGGAACCGCCTACGGGAAAAGTTGCCGGTAGCGGTCGAGGGCAGCGGCCCAGGCGGACTGATCGGCCGGCTGATAATATTTCAGGCCGAATGAGGCGGCGATGACCTGGCGGGCCTGGGCCAGTGAGGTCAGGATGCCCCGGCCGAGCAGCTGGACAGCCATATTGCCCAGGGCCGTCGCTTCGATCGGACCGGCAATGACCCGGCTGCCGGTGGCATTGGCGGTAAACTGGGAAAGCAGGCCGTCCTTGGTGCCACCACCGACGATGTGCAGATCCGGATAGGTCCGGTCGGTCATGGTTTCAATCTGATCCTTGACCACCCGGTATTTGAGGGCCAGGCTCTCATAAATACAGCGCACCACCTCGCCGCGGCTCTGCGGCACAGGCTGGCCACTGTCCCGGCAGAGCTGGCGGATGCGGCCGGGCATATCGCCGGGGGTGCTGAGGATGGCGGCATCCGGATCGATCAGGCTGCGGAACGGCTCACAGGCCAGGGCTTCGCGCTCCAGGTCGGCGAAACTGACCTCGGCGCCCTCGCGGATCCACTGGCGGCGAGATTCCTGGATCAGCCACAGGCCCATGATATTTTTCAGGAAGCGGATCGACCGGTCGTAGCCGCCTTCGTTGGTGAACTGATACTGATAAGAAAGGTCACTGACAACCGGTGCATGGCTTTCAATGCCCATCAGGGACCAGGTGCCGCTGCTGATATAGACAAAGTCCGGATGATCAGCCGGCACAGCCACAACAGCCGAAGCGGTATCATGCGAGGTAACGGCAACGGTTTGAATCGGGGCAATACCCAGTTCGGTGCAGATCTCAGGCGACAGTGGCGCCCCCGGTGTTCCCGGCTGGACAATCGGCGTCAGCAGGCGGGCTGGCAGGTCCAGTTGTTCGAGCAACGCGTAATCCCAGTTTCCACGCTGCACGTCCAGCATCTGGCCGGTCGAGGCGATGGTGTATTCCGTCTGCATCTGGCCGGTCAGCAGGTAACGCATCAGATCCGGCATGAACAGCAGCTTGTCGGCGCGTTCCAGCAGCTCCGGGCGCTGCTGCTTCAGGGCATAGAGCTGGAAAAGGGTATTGAAATTCATGAACTCGATGCCGGTCCGCTCATACAGACGTTCGCGCCCAACCACGGCGAAAACCTCGGCCATGGACCGGCGCGTCCGCTGGTCACGATAGTGAACCGGATTATCCAGCAGGTTGCCGGCAGCATCAAGCAAGCCAAAGTCGACGCCCCAGGTGTCGATGCCCAGGCTGTCGATCGGGCCAAAGGCCTTGGCCTTGACCAGCCCTTGCTTGATTTCGAAAAACAGGCGCAAGATATCCCAGTAAAGCGTCTGGCCGACCTGGACCGGATCATTGCTGAAACGGTGTATTTCCTGCAGTTCAATTTTCGTGCCGTCAAAGCGGCCCAGCATGGCCCGGCCGCTGGAAGCGCCAAAATCGAAGGCCAAAAGCCGATGTTCGGACATAATCGTTCCTCCTGCTGAATGAATCGGCATGTGATAGGAAACCAGGCTGTTCCCAACTTTGCGGAGCCCGGGTATCGTGGATTGCCAGGCATTGCTGGTTTAGGCAGGTGGCAAGTCTGTGTCGGGTATTTGACGTTATGCCGTCAGGTGGGATTGACCCGGGCTGATTATTGGCGATTGTAGAGCGCCAGGGCCAATTGCTTGAAAAAGTCAATCCGCGCGCTGAGATCGGGCAGGCGGGCGATAGTCTGCGGGGCGAACAGGCCGGCGGCCAGGTCAGTCGTGGCGGCGCGCTCGTGGCCGATCAGGGCCCAGGCGGCGTCATAGAGATTGGCGAACAGCGGATCGCGCATCGCCTTGCAGATAAAGGGCTGGCGCGGCTGGTTGATGTCCTCGCCGCTGATCTGGAAAAACTGGTAAGTTTCGCAGAGAAGGCGCAGGCGAATCAGCTGTTCCCGGCTGTTGCGCGACGGCATGTAGGTCACGGCCTGGAAGCCCAGCTCCCGCAGCAGGACGAACAGGTCATCCAGGTAATCATCCTCGAAAGTCTGGGCTTTCTTGTCACCGGTTACCGAACTGGTCACATCACCCAGATAGGGATAGGCCAGGATGATGCCGTGGCTGCGGGCAAACGCGACGACCTCGGCAATCGGCGGGCACTCGGCGGTCGCCGGCAGGTAAAACTTTTCGACGAGGTCACTTTTGAGCAGGCCAAGCAGATCATAGGCCTGGTGGGGATTGGCGGGGTCAGTCAGCTGGGCGCAGGCTTTCTCGGCCACTGGCAGGCCCAGTTGACCGGTAAGGAAATCAATCAGGGCTGCGCTGTGCCCAAAACGGTCAATCAGCTGGCGGGCCACCGCAAAAAGCAGATGGCGTTCGGTAACCTCGCCGCCGTCCGGTGCGGTCAGGGACTGGATATCACGGTCATAATCGAGCACCAGCCCGGCCGGAGCCAGCAGCTCGTTGAGCCGCTGCGTCATCTGGCGATTGCGCAGGCCCCGCGCCTGGCGGATCGGCTGCAGGAAGGCGTCCAGGGCATCGATCTGGCTGTGTGGCACGCCATGCAGGGCGATGTAGGCCACAGACTCCTGGTCCGGGTTGTTGATTCGCCGGCCAGCCAGGCGGGTGTCGGCAAAGGAGGCCCGCAGCTCACAGCCGATGGTGGTGGGCAAACCGAGGATCTCACCGGCCGCGGCGAATTCCCGGGCCCCGCCAATCGAGTCATGATCCATGATCCCGGCCGTTACCAGTCCGGCCATGGCGGCCATCCAGACGGCCTTGGCCGGTGAATAGGGTGAAAATGAATAGTGGGTGTGAATATGGTTATTGAGATCCCGGCCGGGAGCCGGAGCGGGAATTTCACCGGTGGCCAGGCGGGCTTGCAGCTGGCGCAGGGCAGCCAGGCGCTCCCTGCTGGTCGCGGCGTTGAGCTGACCAATCAGGGTTGCCACGTCGGACTGCCGGGCATTGCCGACTGCATGTGGCGCCGTGGCGCTGGCCGGCCCGGTGGCTTTTGCCTGCTCCGGCCGGGCAGCCCGAGCCATGCTGGCCTGGTCGGGGGCAATATCATGGGGCATAGCTAAATCCTCCGTTATCACCCGTCCGTGGCTGTCCGGTGCCAGTTCAGGCACCGGACATGTTGCGGCGGACGGTCCTGACGATCGCCGGCGTCCGCTCAGACGCCGAACTTGTTGCGGCGGACGGTCCTGACGATCGCCGGCGTCCGCTCAGACGCCGAACTTGTTGCGGCGGACGATCTCGACATCGGTGAAGCTCTGGTCGGCGACGTAGCCGGTCAGGGGCTGGATGCGCTCATGGAAGATATCGATGAACCAGCTGGCCTGGGGGAAGAAGGCGTCTTCGAGCTCGTAGGCCGGGGTGATCCAGTTGCGCGAGCCGAGAACGACGGCCGGGGCGTCGAGGTCGTCGAAGCACAGGTCGGAGATCGTGCGGGCCATTTCGCTGAGGAACGAGCCACGCTCGCAGGCGTCGCCGGCGACGATGATCCGGCCGGTCTTCTTCACCGAGGCGATGACCTTTTCGTAGTTGAAGGGCACCATCGAGCGGGCGTCGATGACCTCGGCCGAGATCCCATACTTTTCTTCGAAGATCTTCGCGGCATCAAGGGCCCGGTAGAGGGTAGCGCCAATGGTCAGGATCGTCAGGTCGCTGCCGGCGTGCTTGATATCCGGCTCGCCGATGGCGATCTCGTAGCTTTCGGCCGGGACCCCGCCCTGGTGGAACTGCTCGCCGATGTCATAGAGGCGCTGGCTCTCGAAGAAGATCACCGGGTCGGTACCGTTGAGGGCCGTGGTCATCAGGCCCTTGGCGTCGTACGGCGTGACCGGGAACACGACCTTCAGGCCGGGGACCTGGGCGCAGAGCGCCGTCCAGTCCTGGGAGTGCTGGGCCCCGTACTTCGAGCCAACCGACACGCGCAGGACCACCGGCATCCTGAGGATCCCCGCCGACATCGCCTGCCACTTCGGCAGCTGGTTGAAGACCTCGTCCCCGGCCCGGCCGAGGAAGTCGCAGTACATCAGCTCGACCAGGGCCCGGCCGCCGCTCATCGCGTAGCCGACCGCCGAGCCGACGATCGCGCCTTCAGCAATCGGCGAGTTGAACAGGCGGTGATAGGGCACAGCCTCGGTCAGGCCGCGGTACACGGCGAACGCGCCGCCCCAGTCGCGGTTCTCCTCGCCATAGGCCACCAGCGTCGGGTCTTCGTAGAACTTGGCGAGCACCGCCTCGAACACCGCCTCGCGGTACTGGTAGAGCTTGTTCTTGGCCACCGGCTTGCCCGCCGCGTCAAACGCGTAGCGCTCCTTCTTGGCCAGCTGCTTGACCCGCGGGTTCTGCTCGCGCGGCTGCAGCATGTCCGGCACGCGCTCTTCCATCTTCACCCGCCGCTCGTTGGAGAACATGATCTGCTCGATCGCAGCCGGGGTCTTGCGCAGGTCCATGCGCGGCGACACCACCGGGTCGATCGCCAGCCGCACCGCGCCGGTGATCGTGCTCACGACGAATTCATCGATAACCGCGATCTCGTCGCTGCCCGCCACGCCGGCCAGGATCAGCTGGTTCTTGAAGGCCTGGATCGAGTCCTCAAGGATCCAGGCGTCCTTCTCGTCCTGGCTGCGGTACGAGTCGGCGTCCGACGGCGAGTGGCCCGAGTAGCGGTACGTCACGGTATCGAGCAGGACCGGCCCGCGCTTCTCCTTGAGGATCGCCAGCTTGCGTTCCATGGCGTCGATCACGGCCAGCGGATTGTAGCCGTCAATACGCTCGGCGTGCAGCTGGTCCGGGTTGACCCCCGCGCCAATCCGGGCCACAAAGTCATAGCCCATCGTCTCGCCGCGGGTCTGGCCGCCCATCGCGTACTGGTTGTTCATGACATTGACCAGCAGCGGCAGCCCGCCCTGCATATCGCCTTCCCACAGCCTGGTATACTGGTCCATCGCCGCCAGCATCAGCCCTTCCCAGACCGGCCCGCAGGCCATTGACCCGTCGCCGATGTTGCAGATGACCACGCCCGGCTTGCGGTTGATCTTCTTGAACAGCGCCGCCCCCACCGAGATGTCCGCCGAGCCGCCGACGATCGCGTTGTTCGGGTAAATCCCGAACGGCAGGAAGAAGGCGTGCATCGAACCGCCCAGGCCCTTGTGGAAGCCCGTCTCCTTGGCGAATACCTCGGCCAGCGCCCCGTAAACCAGGAAGTCGATCGCCAGTTCCTTGACCGAGCGGGCCTGGCCGGCGTTGGCTTGCTCCACCACCCGCCAGATCGCCCCGTCCAGGAAGCCTTCCATGATCGCCAGCAGCTCGCCGTCGTCCAGCTTGTGGATCGAGGACAGGCCCTTGGCCAGGATCTCGCCATGGCTGCGGTGGCTGCCGAAGATATAGTCGTCCGTCGTCAGGTGGTAGGCCTGGCCCACCGCCGCCGCCTCCTGGCCCATCGACAGGTGCGCCGGCCCCGGATTGCTGTATGCCAGGCCGTTGTATGTGTTCGTCGTCTTGATCGCGTACAGCATCGTCTCGAACTCGCGGATCAGGCGCATGTCACGGTAGATGCGCAGGAAATCGGCCTTGCTGAACCGCCCCGTCTCGTCGGCTACCTGTTTCTGGTACTGGTTCACCGGGATATCCCTGAACTGGATGTACCCCGGCTTGCGGATCTCCGCAGGATTGATGAACAGCGACTTGGTCATATGCTTTTTTCTCCTTTTTCGGCTTCTGCTGGCCTGGCTGCGGCCTCTACAGGTCCGGCCCGGCCGGGGCATTATTCGGCTGACCGGCCAGGCTCTGGCCTTGTCAGCATGTATATCAGTGGAAAATGGCTTCGCGGATGATCTCGCTCACCGTCGGGTGCGGGAAGATCAGTTCCTTGATCGCCTCGACGCGCATTTCCGTCTCGACGAGGATCCCCGCGCTCATGATGATCTCCGAGGCGTAGCTGCCCAGCAGGTGGCAGCCCAGCAGCCGCTGGCGCTCCGGATCGATCAGCAGCTTGATGATCCCGTCCCCGCCTTCATTCTCGGCCATGTACCGGCCCGAGAAATTCATCGGCAGCACCTTCTTGACAAACTTCAGGCCTTTCGCGGTCGCCGTCTCTTCCGTCTCGCCGACAAATGCCATCTCCGGGTTCGTGTACAGCACCGACGGCATCGCCTGGTAGCGCATCACGTCCGGCTTGCCCAGGATCGTGTTCACCGCCACTTCCGCTTCGCGGTACGCCGCGTGCGCCAGCATCCAGACCCCGTTCACATCGCCGATTGCGTACACCCCCGGCACGTTTGTCCGGCCCTGCGCGTCGGTCACGATCCGCCCACGCTCCGTGTACACACCCAGGGTCTCCAGGCCAAAGCCGGCTGTCACCGCCCGCCGGCCCACCGACAGCAGTGTCTTCTCGGCCGGCGCTGTCTGTGTCGCCCCGCTCGTGATGTCCTTGAACGTCACCGCGCCGTTGCCCACCGCCGTCACCTGGCTGTTCAGGTGGAACTTGATCCCTTTCTTCTCATAGTTCTTCTGCAGGATCGCCGCCAGCTCCCGGTCCGCGTTGCCCGCGATATGGTCGAGCATCTCGATCACCGTCACCTGGCTGCCTACCGTATTGAAGTAGCTGGCCATTTCCAGACCGATCACCCCGCCGCCGACCACTACCAGCGAGGCCGGGATCTCCGTCAGGTCGAGGATCTCGCGGTTCGTCAGCACGCTGCCGTCAAACAGCCCCGCCTGGACCCCCGGGATCGGCGGCACCACCGCCTCCGAGCCCGTCGCGATAATCAGCTGCCGGCCTTCATGGACCTGTCCGCCGACCTCCACCCTGATTACGGCCTGTTCCCGGCCCAGGATCTGGCCAAAACCCGCCTGGACCGTCACGCCGTTGCTTTTCAGCGTGTGCTTCACGCCGTTGACCAGGTTCCTGACCACCTTGTTCTTGCGCGCGATCACCGCCGCCTGGTCGATCTTCTGGTTCTCGGCTGTCACGCCGTATTTCTCGCCATGGCAGGCGTAGTCGTAGATCTTGGCGCTGTTCAGCAGCGTCTTCGACGGCACGCACCCTTCGTTCAGGCACACCCCGCCGATCTTGTTCTTCTCGATCAGCAGCACATTGAGTCCGGCGCCGCCGGCGCGTTCGGCAGCCAGGTAGCCGCCAGGGCCGCCGCCCAGCACAATCAGGTCATACATCGTCTTTCCTCCCTATCCGGCCTTCAGCCGTGCAGCAGCGCCAGCGAAATGTTCTCCAGCGTCCGCACCAGGTCCTGCAGGAACCGGGCCGCCGGCGCCCCGTCCAGGGCCCGGTGGTCGAAGGTCAGCGACAGCTGGATCGCCTGGTAGGCTTCCAGTCCGCCCTTGCCTTCGCGCACCTTGGTCACCAGCGTGTTCACGCCCAGGATGCAGGTCTGCGGCGGGTTGATCACCGGCGTGAATGACTCGATCCCCAGTGATCCGAGGTTGGTCACCGTAAAGGTCCCGCCCTTCAGCGCGTCCGGGCTGATCGTCCCCGCCTGGCAGGCTGCCGCCGCCGTTTTCACCGCCTTCGCCAGGCTCGCCAGGTCCTGCTGGTCGGCCGCGAAGATCGTCGGCACCATCAGCCCGCGCGGCGTATCCACCGCCACGCCCAGGTTCACCCGCGCAAAGTACGTCATCTTCTCGTCGTCATAGTGCGCATTGCAGGCCGGATGCCGCGCCAGCACCCGCGAGACCGCGTACAGGATCAGGTCGTTGATCGTCGGCGCCTTCTCCGCCAGCGCAAAGCCCTGCGCCGCCGTCAGGCCCTGCTCGCCGGCCTTTTTCAGCCGCGCCCGCAGCGCCAGCAGGTCCGTCGCGTCAAAGCTCGTGTTCAGCGTCAGCTGCGCCATCTGTGTCAGCGACGCCTGCATCGACCGCGCGATTACCTTGCGGATATTGCTGTGCTTCTCCACCCGGACTTCGTCCGCGGCAGCAGGGGCGGTAGCCGGGGCTGTGGCTGTCGCCGCAACTGGCGCGACAGCGGCGGCAACCGGGGCCACGGTCGCGGCGGCAGTCGTCGCAGCGGCTGCCGCCGCTGGGGTCACGGTGGCCGGGGCCCTGACAGGCGTGGCAGCAGATACCGCCACCAGGTCGGCGACCGTGACCCGGCCGCCCAGGCCTGTTCCGGTTACACCGGCCGGATAGCCGCTGCCGACGGCGCCCGTGGCCAGCTGGCCCGCCGCGATCAGCGCCGCCACATCACGCTCGATCACCCGGCCCTGCGGGCCGCTGGCCACCGCCTGGCGCAGGTCCGCCCCGCTCCTGGCCGCCAGCCCCCGGGCCCGCGGACTGATCTTCGCCGGCAGTTCGCCGGTTCCGGCAGGAGCCGCCGACGGCGCGGACTCAGCGCCTGTTGTCGCCACGGCCGCGGATACGACGGCACCAGCACCGGGCGCGGGCGCCGTTGCGGCGGCACCGGCTGCAGCCGCACCCGTCCCTGCCGGGTCAAACTGCGCGAACGAGTCGCCCGGCTGGCCGATCACGCAGACATTGGTCAGGCATGGCACGTCAGCCCCTTCCTGAAAGAAGATCGCCAGCAGCGTCCCCGCCACTTTCGCGGTTTCGTCAAAAGTTGCCTTATCGGTCTCGTACGTGAACAGCGTATCACCGACTGCGACCTTGTCGCCCACAGCCTTGTGCCACTGCCCGATCAGGCAGCTTTCGACGGACTGGCCCTGCCGCGGCATGATGACGGGTGTACCTGCCGGGCCTGCTGCCGCAACGGGAACTGCTGCCGGGGCCGCACTTGCGGCTGAGTCACTGGCAGGCGTGGTACTCGCCACACTTGCCGCAGCAGAAACCACACTCGCGGCACCAGCGGCGGCCGCGCCCGCCCCCGCCGGGTCAAACTGCGCGAACGACTCGCCCGGCTGGCCGATCACGCACACATTCGTCAGGCATGGCACGTCATCGCCTTCCTTGAAGAAAATTGCCAGCAGCGTCCCCGCTTCCCTGGCCGTTTCATCGAAGGTCGCCTTGTCCGTCTCGTACGTGAATAAGGTGTCGCCCACGGCGACTGCATCGCCCACGGCCTTGTGCCACTGGCCGATGATGCAGCTTTCCACCGACTGGCCCTGCCGCGGCATGATTACGGGTGTTGCCATAAACAAGTTCCTCCTGTTATTTCAGCATGTTCTGGCCACCCGTCACCGGTATGGCCTGTCCAGTCTCATACAACTGTTCGACGCAATAGATAATGGCCCGGGTCACATCAACCGGAGAACAGCCCCGGCGCATCGGCACCTTGGCTACATAATAATCGTACACGTCCTGAATCGTTTTGGCGCCGGGCACTTTACCGGCGGTCAGATACTGGACAAACAAGCCCTTCTGCGGGTCACTCCAGAGGGGTCCTTCATAATAATTGCCCGGACAAATGGCGTTGACCTTGATCCGGTCCTCCACCAGTTCCTTGGCAAAGCTCTGCACCAGGCCAATGCCGCCAAACTTGCCGCCGGCATAGGCAAAGTTGCGGTTGGAACCCTCAAGACCGGACTTGGAATTGATCTGGACAATATCAGCCGCCGCAGCCGGGGCAAAGCGAGTATGGATCTTCATCGGCCGCGAACCATATTTTGTAACCAGGAAAAAAGCCGTGTAATTAATCCGGGTCACAAACTCAAAATTGTTCAGGGTCATGTCCTCCAGGCCACCGGCCCGCAGCACACCGGCATTGCTGACCAAAAGATCAAGCCCGCCCAGACGCAATGTCACAGTCTCCATCAGGCTCTGCACGGAAGCTTCCTGACCGACATCAACCGCCAGGGCCAGGGCGGTGTTCGCTCCATAACGCTCATTCAGGTCCGCCGCCACCGCTGCCGCCTGGTTCAGGTTAAGGTCGGCAATCACCACGTGGGCGCCGGCTGCGGCCAGTTCCCGGGCAATCCCCTCACCAAAGCCCTGGGCACCGCCGGTGACCAGGCTGATCTTGCCGGCCAGGCGCTGACCGGGCGCGGCTGTCCCCGCCTGATGCAATGTAAACGTTCCCAGACCGCTAATAATAACCTGCTGAAGCTTTGCCACCGGATCCGCGGCGAAAGCTGCCTGCAGTTCCTGGTAAACGGCCTCGGCGTCTGCAGCGGCGTGCCCGTCAATCTGCAAGGCTACGGCGGCCGCTGTATTCACTGGATTCGTTGCACGCGCTGCGGGCACGACACCCGGCTCCCCTGCCAGCGGACGCCCCTCCTGTTCATGATCCGGGGTAAATGTAACCAGCGGAAACATTGTCTGGCCCTGACCGGCCAGGGCCCGGATAGCCGGCGCGAAGAGCGCGGCCGCCTGGGTCGAATCAACGGTTTTTAAAAAAGCGTCTGTCATCATCTTTACCTTTTTACCTTTCTGGGCCTGAAAGCCACTAAATGCCGATACACCTGTTATCCGGGCTGCCTGCTTGTATTCCAGCATGTCTGGTTGCATGTCTGCCTGCTTGTCAAGGTCATGATCTGCCAGGTTATCCAGGCGGCAGGCATCAATTACCGTGGCGTGAGCCTTGCCATCCATGGATCTGCGGATCTGCGCCGATGGCAAAACGAAAGTTGTCAGGCGTCAATCGCCGTGGCGTGAGCCAGCAGATACTGCTCGGCAGCAGCATTCCACAGGCCATTATGAGCCTCAACCAGGTCAGCCAGTTTCAGGAAGATCGGATTAGCGGCGCCCAGGGTGCGCAAATCAGCCAGGGCAATCAGCGGCAGGCGGATCTGGGTATAGATCAGCTTCTTGCCGCCGGGGATTTTCGGCAGATTCAAAGTCGTGTCAATAACGGCGTCAAGACCACCGATATGGGTAATCATGGCTGAAGGATTGATCAGGCCGCGAGCCATCAGGTCGATAGCCTCGATCAGGTCATCGGTGTTGCCGCCGCTATTGCCGGCGACATGCGTGGCGTTGTAATGGACATTGTAGAAATTGAACGGCGCACCGAACGCCGGATTGGTCGGGCCGGCGAAGAAATTGAGGCAACCGTCATAACCGAGGATCTTGTCAGCCTGCTCAACCAGGGCCGCGACTGGCGCGTAAACGTAGACATCGTCGTATCCGGTCCCATCCGTCAGGGCCCGCAGTTCGGCAACCACATCGGCAACCTGGCTGGTATTCAGGTAAACCAGGCGCACGCCATGGCGGGCGGCTTCCTCGACGGAATAAATCGAGGCCGCACGGGCCAGGCGGGCATCGTCAATATCTGTCACGACGAGCAGGCCTGGTTTGCGCGGATTATGGATCGCGTAATCGATCGCGCCCAGGCCCATCGGCCCGACACCGGCCAGCAAAGCCATCTTGCCGCCCTCGACAATGCCCATGTGATGGACGTAGCTGCCGGCCTGGGTGTGATAATTGACATGGAAACCGCCAATGATGCAGGAAACCGGCTCCGCCAGCGAGCCAAAATAGTAAGCATCACCCTGGTATGGCAGCAGGCAACCGCGGGCCATGACAATTTCCGGGATCATGATATAGGTTGCATCACCGCCGATGTGGGCAAAGGAGTAGCCAGGAGCGGCATAAACATTGGCCGGATCGTTAATCGCCGGCTGGATGGTGAATTTGTCACCTGCCTTGAACTGACCCTGCCAGCGGCTGCCTACCTCGACGATTTCGCCGCAGAATTCGTGGCCGATGATCACAGGATTGGTTGCGACGTCGTCGGGCACGCGCTTGTGCCCGGGTCCCTGGAGCGATGCTTTATACGACGACATGCAGATGCTGTCAGAAATGACTTTGGCGAGGATTTCCCCGTCGCCAATTGCCGGCAGGTCGAAGGTCTCCAGGCGCAGGTCTGATTTGCCATATAAGCGGACGGCCGTTGTTTGCATAACAGTGTTCCTCCTCGGACAGGCGACGTGTCTGGCGGTGGCTGAATCAATAGCCGGCCAGGCCGATTCACGTCTGCTTGCTTTACTGTCTTGATTGTAGCGCACACCATGTTATTTGTAAACACTGTTTTGTTATTTATTTTCATTATTATAGAAAATATAACACGCGGAAAATCCGACTGCGCCGGGCTGCTTTTTCACCCGGGCCAACCGGTTCTGTGATATTCACCTTCATAAAAACAAACATTACGGGCCGATATATCGCTTTTGGCGAGTAAAAATCTGAACGTTACGGCAGAATAACGGGTAAATTGACATTGAAACACATTTGACTGATTATAGATTGTCAGGGATCTGGTTCTGTGTTATCATGATTTCGCAATGTTATTTAACATCATTATTACACATAAGGTAAGTGATGTTCTTTTGGGAGGTCTCTCTATGCCAACTGAGCGCCGCACAGCCATCAACCAGTTCATCCAGGCCCGCGGCGAAGTTCGCCTGACCGAACTCGAGGCTCACTTTCCGGACGTCTCGAGCATGACCTTGCGCCGCGACCTCGAATCGCTGGAGCAGCAGGGGCTGATCGTCCGCATCCGCGGCGGTGCCAAGTCGCTGGCCCACCTCTCGATGATCAAGGAGGCAGCCTATACCCAGCGCCAGGTCGAGAATATCGCCGCCAAAATCGCCATCGCCGAAAAGGCCGCCGCGCTGGTCGAGCCGGGCCGCGCCTTGTATATTGACTCCGGCACCACCTGCATGTATTTCGCCCAGCGGCTGACCGACCAGAATCTCTTCATCCTGACTCCGGCGCCCAACATTGCCCTCGAGCTTGTCAAGAACCAGAATATCAAGGTCAACCTGACCGGCGGCCAGCTCAACCGCGAGACACTGACACTGTCCGGCTTTAATGCCAATGAATACGTCAAGAATCTGAATATCGACATTGCCTTCATGGCAGCCAGCGCCTTTTCACTGAACAGCGGCTTTTCCTGCGGCGATTATTTCGAGGCCGAGCTGAAGCGGGTCATTATCCGCAAGGCCCAGCGCGTCGTCTTGCTGATGGACTCAACCAAGCTGGACAGCGGCCTGCCTTATACATTTGCCCGCCTGAACAACATCCACACCTGGATCACCGACCAGCCACTGCCCGAGGATATCCGCAAAGCCGCCAGCCAGGCCGGCGTGGCCCTGCTTTAGCCGGATCGACTGGCGAAATGGCGTTCGAGCTGCCCGGATGGCACGGGCCGCGCCAGCAGGAAGCCCTGGATCAGGTCTGCCTTGGATCTTTCCACGATCGCCCGGTGAATGGTGTTCTCCACACCCTCGATGACAACCTTGATCCCAAAATCACTGAAAATACTGACAAGCCCGGCCATCAGCCCAAAATGCTTGTCGCTGCGGATCGCATTGTACAGAATGCTCTTGTCAATCTTCAGATAATCAAGCTGCAGCTCGATGACCGTCTCCAGATTGGAGTAACCGGTCCCATAATCATCCAGATAAAAGCGGATTCCCTGACTGCGCAGGTTTTCGATCAGCTTGAGGGCATACTCATAATTATCGATGAAAGCACTCTCTGTGATTTCAATACAGAGCCTGGATGTATCGATCTGGTAACTGGCGATCATTGCCAGGATCCTGGTTGTCAGCTGCGAGTCAAGCAGCTGCAGGGCCGACAAATTGACGGAGATATGTTCAAATGCCAGGCCCTGAGCAGTCAGGTTCCGGATCAGCCGGCAGGTCTCGTCAAGGACCAGATAACCAATTTCGATAATCAGGCCAGTTTTCTCCGCGATCGGAATAAACTCGGCCGGAGAAATCGCACCAAGCTCCAGATCGGACAGGCGCAGCAAGGCCTCCGCCGAGACAAATCGCTGGCGGGCCAGTGAATAGACCGGCTGATAATAGACTGAAAAACCTGCCAGAGGACTGGCCCCCGGACCAGCACCGGGATCTGCAGCGGCCTGCGCCGGCGCGGCCACAGCCGGCGGGACGGCGGGCGCATCACCCGTTCTCAAGGCAACTGGCTTTACGTTGCTGGCATGCTGAAGCAATGCGCGTTTCATGATATCAACGATCTGGCGCTGCCGCCGGTGCTGCGCGATTATTTTTTCATTGGCAAATACGACCTGCCCATTGCCGGCCTGTTTGGCCAGGTCAATGCAATACTCCAGCAGATCAATGATCTCCCGGGAGCTTGTCGGGTATTGGACCATTACCAGGGCAACACTGGCGCGAATATGATAAGCAGTCTGGCGGATAGACCACGGGCGATGAATCCGCTTGCTGATGGTATCACTGAGATCGGCAGCCAGCCAGTTGAAGCGTCGACCATCACGGCGAATTCATCACCGGCGAAGCGAAAAACCTGGTTGCTCCGGGTGGTCTGCACCAGGTATTGGCCAATGGCTTGCAACAGCTCATCGCCCTGGTGCTGGCCATACTGGCTGTTGAAAGTCTTGAAATGATCGAGACTGACCAGGACGATACCCAGGCCAGTCTGATGCTGCATGTGGAAGAGCAGCCGGTTCAGGAAGCTCTTGCGATTTTGCAGACCGGTCAGCTCATCAAGCTCCATTTTCTTGTTCTGCAAATACAGATAAATCAGCAACAGCGAAATCGAACTCGCAAGGCCATGCAAACGTAACGTGGGCAAAAGAACCTGCAACCCGATAACCAGAAATGATATCAGCGGAAAAGACAGGAACACCCAGCGCCGAGAGCGCTCAATCCCCTGCAGATTCACATTGACAACGACCAGGATCGCCAGATTATACATCGTGGCAACAACAAAAGCCGAAAAGTAAGCCGGACCAAAGGCATAGCCTGTCCCGGGCAAAAACCTGAAAAACCAGCCAGTCAGCGGATTGGTCAGGACAACCAGGCTAAAAAGATAAAAGGGCAGAGAAATAACGCGCAAGTGATGCTTCAGCTGCGTTTCATTTTCGTATATCACCGTCATAAAATAGGCCAGCATCGCCAGGCTCAGGTAAGTCCGGCCCAGGTAATCAAGGATATGCGTAATTTGCAGGATCGATTCAGGAACCGCGCGCCAGCTGTCACGAATAAACAGGCAAACCAGAAAAATGCTGACGGAAAACAGGGATACATTAATCAGACGCTGAAAGTACTGATACTTTAAGGACGTCTTGACGCTGTCATCCCGGGAATAGCCGCGCAGGATCAGCAGATAGATCATTGCCATATATTGGGAGGTCAATTGCAAAAACATCGATAGTCCCTTTACACCAGCTACGTCACCAGCGCCTTTCAGCCTGGACAGATGGCCAGGCCAACCCGGCTCAACTCAATCCGGTTCAGCCCAGACCGACATCCAGGATCATCATGACTGCAAAGCCCAGCATACAGCCAATCGTCGAAAGATCCGTTGAACTGCCGCCTTCATTGCGCTGCGCTTCCGGAATCAATTCCTCAACAACCACATAAATCATGGCGCCGGCCGCAAAAGCCAGCGCCCAGGGCAGGATCGGGCGCATCGAAATAACCGCCAGCGCCCCGAGGACCCCGGCAATCGGTTCAACAATCCCGGAGGCCTGGCCGTAAAGAAAAGCCCTGGTCCGGCTGAAGCCTTCCCGGCGCAGCGGAATCGAAACCGCCGCACCTTCCGGGAAATTCTGCAAACCAATACCAATCGCCAGCGCCCCGGCACCAGCCAGTGAAGCCGACGGCAAATTGGCGGCGACCGCGCCAAAAGCCACACCAACAGCCAGACCTTCCGGAATATTGTGCAGGGTAATGGCCAGCACCAGCAGGACACTGCGCTGCCAGTTGGTCTTGATGCCCTCGGCCTGATTCTTCTCCAGGCCGATATGCAGATGTGGCAGCAGGCGGTCAATCAGCCAGAGGAAAAATCCACCAGCCAGAAAACCGGCAGCAGCCGTCAGCCAGGCCGTCTGGCCCTGATGCCCCGCCATTTCAATCGCCGGCGCCAGCAACGACCAGAAGCTGGCGGCAATCATCACCCCAGCCGCAAAACCAAGCATGGCATTCAGGACAGACTTGTTAATCGTCTTGAAGAAAAAAACCAGGCCGGCGCCCAGGGCGGTGACGCCATAGGTAAACAAAGTACCCACTAAAGCCTGGATGATTGGCGGAAAGTGACTAAGCCAGGTAAACATAAAGCAAACTCCTTACCCTTTTACCCTTTCAGCTACCATTAAAGCCAGAATCAAACCTGAAGCCGGACAGTCCCGAAGCCCAAACCGGCTCCGGCAGCCGGACCGCGCCAAGGCCCCAAACCAGACCCGGCAGCCGGCGCGTGTTTCATTCCTGCTTCCTGCCTCCTGCTTCCTGCCTCCTATTTTACCGCAATCACCGGCCAGATACAGCCCACCACCCATGTATTATAATGGCAACAAACAAAAAAACAGCCAGACGACACCGGCATTGACCCGTCCAGGCTACTGAGATCAGCAAGGTGGCCCGTCCGCTGAAAACCAGACGACACCGGCATTGACACCTTATCCTTTAACTATACAATAAAATTCAGGGATCAATGTCAAATATCAGGGACGATTTTATAAACTCCAGCAAGAGGTAACCAGTATGGCAAGCATCAAGGATGTCGCAAAATTGGCCGGGGTCGGTGTGGGAACAGTCTCCCGGGTATTGAATAACAGCGGTTATGTTGCGGATGAGACCCGGAAAAAGGTCTACGAGGCCGTCAAAATCCTCAATTTCGTCCCCAATGAAGTGGCCAGGAGCTTTAAACGGCAGGCCACCAGGATCATCGGTCTGCTGATCCCGACCGTCTGGCACCCCTTCTTCTCAGAATTGACATTTTACGTCGAGCATGAATTGGCCAAATCCGACTACAAGCTGATGCTGTGCAACTCGATGCATGACCCTGATAAAGAGCAGGACTATTTTGACATGCTTAAAAAGAATCAGGTCGCCGGGATTATCATGATTTCTTACAGCGATTTCCTGCAGGACGAGCCAATCAACCTGCCTATCATATCCATTGACCGCCTGGTTTCGCCAACAGTTCCCTATGTTGCTTCCAACAACTACCAGGGTGGACAAATCGCCGCCGAAGCCCTGATCCGGCGGGGTTGCCGCAAGCTTGTCTACCTTGGAGGCGCGTCGCGACTGCCGTCTGCCGTCAGCAAGCGCAAAGAAGGCTTTGTCGCAACCGCCAGCCAGCACCAGCTGCCTTGTCAGGTTTTCGAAGATTATGTTGAGCTCGGCCAGGAGCGCAACGTGGTGCAGGCCTTTTTGGCAACCAGGCCTGACTTTGACGGCGTGCTAACGTCGACCGACATGTTTGCCGCCGCCCTGATCAGCGAGGCGGAAAAGTGCCAGCTCCCCTGTCCGGGGACGATCCAGGTCATCGGCTTTGATGGCATCCAAACCAATGATTATTTCCGGCCGCTGCTTGCCACGATTCGCCAACCGGTTGAAGCCCTCGCCCGAACGAGTGTCCAGAATTTGCTTTTGCTCATCGATGGCCAGGACGTCGAGCATGAAACCATCATTGATGTAACGTTATTCGAGGGTGAGACAATCCGGCCCTTGCCAGCTTCAGGCAATGTGCTTACAGCAGGGACTTAATACAGCCCGGACAAAACCGCTTCGATTTAACGATATGCAAGCAGCTGGGCGCATGTTTATCTTGCGGCCTGTTTTTGAGACGTTCCAGTCATCGATTTAATTGTATAATTTGCACAATATGTTAATCGGATATTTTGTCTATTAAAAACAATGCC
>CAYVHB010000030.1:0-32110 GCA_964450865.1 uncultured Oscillospiraceae bacterium
CGGACCCGGCGATCGGTAGGCTGCAAGGCCAGGCGGATCCGGTCCTTGCCCAGCAGCTGGAGCGAAATCAGGGCTGTTTCCTGGAAAACTGCCAAGATCCGGGCCAGGCGGAACATGTTCAGGCTGATCTGATAGCTGCGTGAAACGCGGCGGGCCAGCAGGGTCAGGTCGGTAATCACTGGCCGCTGAGCATAGTGGGCGCGCAGGAACTGATAAACAGCGACATATTCTTCACGGGAAGGCATGAAGGCCGTCAGCGGCATCTGATAACGCGCGGCCAGGGGCTGGATGCTGGCGGTGCGGCGATAATCCTGGTCAGCCAGCCAAGGTGCATCCAGGAATTCATTGCCGCTCTGTCCCGGCTGCAGATCGCGAATATGCAGCTGCAAAGACTGACGCCCCTGCCAGGTTGACACCTCGAGGGCAAACAGCACATCGATCGTTTCGCCAATCATGAACAGATCATCGGCCCCGCTCAGGTTAAAAGCGATACCATCCAGAATCCGGCCATCAGGCAGGCTGACCTTGAGCTTAACGTGGCGGCCATTGCCAACCAGACGCCAGTCAGCCAGGCCGAGACCCCGGCAGACCAGCAGCGGCTGGCGATTGCCCTCCCCGAACGGTGCCAGCCGCTCCAGGGCCTGGGCATTGGTGACGGTCAGTTCCTGTGGCTCAGCAAGCGTGTCAGCTGTCAGCACCGGTAACCAGTCTTCAGGACAGACGACCTGGGCGGCATAGGCATTGATGGCGGCGGTGAAACCAGCCAGCTGGCTGGCCGCCACTTCAACACCGGCTGCCTTGCGATGGCCGCCGAACTTCAAGGTCCATGGCGCAGCCGCCCGGATAGCGGCCAGGATATCAAAGGTGCCGCAGGTGCGGGCTGAACCGCGAAACGATTCGCCGTCGCCAGCCAGGATAATGACCGGCCGGTTATACTGATCAACCAGACGGGAGCAGACGATGCCGATGACCCCCGGGTGCCAGCCCTCCCGGGCCAGCACGATCAGGTCCGTACCGGTAAAATCAAACGTTTCATCAATAATCTGCATGGCCGTGGCTGTAATCTCGGCCTCAAGAGCCTGACGCTGCCGATTCTGCTCATTGAGCGCGGCAGCACATTGTGCCGCCACGACCGGATCATCAGTCAGCAGCAGGTCGAGCGCCGGACAGACGTCACCCAGACGACCGGCAGCATTGAGGCGGGGGGCGAGGATATAACCAAGTGTATTGGCGTCAATCCGGCGGCCATCCTGGTTATTGGCCGCCAGCAGGGCTGACAGGCCAATCTGCCGGCCGGCGGCAATCGCCGCCAGGCCGTGATGGACAAGGACGCGGTTCTCATCCAGCAAGGGTACCACATCGGCTACCGTACCCATGGCGACCAGGCTCAGCCCTTCCTGCCATACGTCACCGAGTTCCAGATTCTGGCACAGAGCCTGGATCAGCTTCAACGTCACACCGACACCGGCCAGGCTTGCAAAGGGATAGCCTGAATCAGGACGTCGCGGGTTGATAACGGCCCGGGCAGCCGGCAGGCAAGGTCCGCACTCGTGGTGGTCGGTGATGATGACTGGAATGCCGCTGCCCTGCAGGGCATCAACCTCGGCGCAGCTGGCAATCCCGCAATCAACCGTGATCAGCAGCCCGGCCTGCCGGGCCTGGGCCCGGGCTACACTGGTGCTGCTCAGGCCATAGCCATCGAGCAGACGGTCCGGAACCAGATAGTCACAATCGGCGCCAAGCCGGCGCAGGAAACGAACCAGCAGGGCCGTCGCTGTCAGGCCATCGACATCATAATCACCGTGCACGATAATCCGGCGGTGATCGGCTAACGCCATGGTAATGGTTGAACAGGCTGCCGCCATATCCGGCAGCAGAAAGGGATCATGCAGGTCAGTCAGGGCCATCTGCATGAAAGCCTGCCGCTCCTTTGGCAGCAGCAAGCCACGATTGGCCATGACCCGTTCGGGCAGGCTGCCTGAAGGGTCCGGCGAATCACTGATCTGCCAGACTTTGCGAATCAGCATGATGATTCCCCTCTTTCATCCGGGCCTGGCTGGATCGGCCAGGCTGGTGGATTGGACAAAAAAGCCCGATATCCTTTGCCAAGACATCGAGCTTCTTAAAGCGAACATTCTGGGCTGCCGTCGTCAGACCAGCAACCGTTTGACAATCTGGTTGACCAGCTTGCCATCTGCCTTCCCTTTAACTTCCGGCATGAGCACCTTCATGACAGCGCCCATATCACGAGCAGAGCGGGCACCTGCCTGCCCGATGGCCTGGCGGACCAGTGCCTCGATTTCGGCCTCTGAAAGCTGACGCGGCATATAACTCTCAATCACAGCCATCTCGGCCTTGTTCTTGCCGATGATATCGGTCCGGTCACTGCCCTTGAGTTCCTCAATGGTCTCGGCGCGCTTTTTGTATTCGCGGGCCAGCACCTCAGCTACGCCGGCGTCGTCAAGCACAACCTGCTGGTCTTTTTCGATCTGGAGGACAGCGGCCCTGAGAATCTGCAAGACATCCTTGCGCAGGGTATCTTTCGTCCGCATAGCGGTTTTGAGATCTTCCAGCAGTTGTTCCTTGATATTCATGGATCAGCGTTTCCTCTTTCTGGCAGCTTCGGACTTTTTCTTGCGGCGAACACTGGGTTTCTCATAGTGCTCCCGTTTCCGAACTTCAGCAAGAACGCCGGAGCGTGCACAAGAACGCTTGAAGCGTCGCAAAGCGCTGTCAAGGGACTCATTCTCTTTGACTCTGACTTCTGACATCTGTTTTCCCCCCCCTCAACGGCGATTCTGCCTGCCTGCGGCCAGCCACGGCCGGCTGCAGACGCTAGCTTGCCATATTATACAGGCAGACCGGCTATTTCGTCAACCTTTAATTGGGTCGCTGGTCGCGGCGGGCGGCAGGCGGCGGGGCGTCCTGCCGGGCAGCGGAACGCGCCTGATGGGCATCCCCGCCGCCTGCCGCTATCGGGTTACGCCGGGACCGTGCGGCGGGGGGCCGTTGTTCAGATCAGCCGTTCGCCGAGATGGCGGCCGCCGATCAGGTGAAAATGGACGTGTTCGATTGTCTGGCCGCCGTCGTGACCGCAATTGTTGATCACGCGGTATCCTGGCCCATCGACGCCCAGGGTCCGGGCGACAACCGGGATCGCCCGCAGCACCTGGCCCATGATCGCCTCGCCCTGCGGATGTTCAGCCAGCTCGGCGATATTGCGCACATGGGTCCGCGGTACGATCAGGACGTGGATCGGCGCGACCGGATGCAGGTCGTGAAAGGCGACGACGTGGTCATCGGCATAGACCAGCTCAGCCGGGATCACCCCGTTGGCCAATTTGCAGAAAATGCAGTCATGCATGGGACATTCCTCCTGTGATCAGCTGAGCTTTTTTTCAATCGCCTCACTGGCGGCGGCCAGTGCCTGGGTAATTTTGCTGACATCCTTGCCGCCGGCCTGGGCCATATCCGGCCGGCCGCCACCTCCACCGCCGGTGATTTTGGCCGCTTCCCGGATCAGGTTACCGGCATGAACGCCACGGGCAATGGCTTCAGGGCTGGCCATGGCCACCAGCGCCACTTTGCCGCCGATATCGGCCGCCAGCAGAATGACCGCCGGGGCCAGGCGGTCGCGCAGGCGATCCGCGGCCGAGCGGAGCTGATCGGCATCCGGGGCATTGAATGGAGCAGCCAGCAGCGAAATACCCTGAACCGACCGGGCCGCTGCCACCAGTGCGTCAGCCGCGCCGGCGGTCTGGCGGGCCTGCTCGGCCTCGATGAGTTTTTCCAGCTGGCGGTTCTTCTCCAGCAAGGACTCCAGGCGATGCGGCAATTCACTGACCGGCGCCTTCATCAGGGTACTCGCTTCGGCCAGCAGCGCTTCCTGCTGGCGCGCCAGCTCCCAGGCAGCCTGGCCAGTGACGGCCTCGATCCGGCGGACACCGGCAGCCACACCGCTTTCCGAGACGAGACGGAACTGGCAGGCCTCGGCAGACTGATGCAGGTGCGTACCGCCGCACAGTTCCTGGCTGAATTCACCAACCGCAACAACCCGGACCTGGTCGCCATACTTCTCGTCGAAGAGGGCGGTAGCCCCGGAGCGGCGGGCATCCTCAAGACTCATCAGGCGGGTGGTTACCGGCAGATTCTCAAGGATGATCGCGTTGACCCTTTGTTCCACAGCCTGCTTTTCGTCAGGTGTCATGGGCTGGAAATGATTGAAGTCAAAGCGCAGCCGCTCGGGCGAGACGGCCGAGCCGGCCTGCGCCACGTGGTCGCCGAGCACCTCGCGCAGGGCTTTATGCAGGATATGGGTCGATGTATGATTACGGGCGGTGGCCAGGCGGCTGGTCTTGTCCACGGCCAGGTCGACATTCTCACCCGGCTGCAGACAGCCCGACTCGACAATCGCGTGATGCAGATAAAGCCCTTCGGCTGTTTTAATGGTGTCCGTAACCTTGAGGCGGCTGTTTTCACCGCAGATTTCGCCGATGTCACCGGTCTGGCCACCTGATGCCGCATAAAAAGGCGATACATCGGTGATCACCGTGACGGTCTGGCCGGTCTCAGCCAGATCGACCAGCGCCAGGCTCTCGGTCTGGGGGTCGGTCGCCAGGATCCAGCGCACTTCACCGCGTCCGGCCAGTGTCTCGTAACCGATAAAGCGGGTGGCAGCACTGCGGTCGATGCCCTCGGGCAAGGTACCCTGGCCCCAGGCTGAGCCGCCTTTATCCCGCAAGGCCTTGCGGGCCATTTCTTTTTGCCGGTTCATTTCAGTCTTGAAACCGGCCTCATCAATGGCGACCCCGCGCTCAGCCGCAATCTCCCGGGTCAGGTCAAGCGGGAAGCCATAGGTATCGTGCAGCTTGAAGATTTCCTCACCACTGAGAGCGCTGCGGCCTTCGCTCCTGATCTTGTCCAGGTAACTGTCGAGAATCTGCAGCCCGGTCTGGACGGTCTCGGCGAAGCGGTCCTCCTCGGTGCGGATAACCCGGATGATATAATCGCGGCGCTTCTCAAGCTCCGGATAGGCTTCACAGGATTCACGGATCACGATCCGGGCGACATCATGCAGGAAGGCGCCCTGGATACCGAGCAGGCGGCCAAAGCGCGCGGCCCGGCGCAGCAGGCGGCGCAGGACATAACCGCGGCCTTCATTGGAAGGAATGATCCCGTCGCTGACCATCATCGTTGTACTGCGGATATGGTCCGTGATCACGCGGATAGCTGTATCTGTCTGGTCGTTGCGTCCATAAATGACCCCGGCCCTGGCACAGACATAATCAAGAATCGCCCGGATCGTATCAACCTCAAACAGGTTGTCAACATCCTGCATAATGACGGCGAAACGTTCCAGTCCGGCGCCGGTATCGATATTCTTGCGGGCCAGGTGGGTGTAGGTACCGTCTTCTTCCTTGTTGAACTGCGTAAAGACCAGGTTCCAGAATTCAACATATCGGTCGCAGTCACAGCCGACGGTACATCCAGGCCGGTCACAGCCGTGCTGCGGGCCGCGATCAAAATAGATCTCGGAACAGGGGCCGCATGGACCGGTTCCGTGTTCCCAGAAATTGTCAGCCTTGCCCATGCGGAAAATCTTGCCGGCCGGCAGGCCGACCTGCTGATGCCAGATTTCGAAGGCCTCATCGTCTTCTTCATATACCGAGACGAAAAGACGATCCTCGGGCATGCCCATGACCTCAGTGCAGAACTCCCAGGCCCAGGGGATGATTTCGGCTTTGAAATAATCGCCAAAGGAGAAGTTGCCCAGCATTTCGAAGTAGGTGCCATGACGGGCCGTCTTGCCGACCCGTTCAATATCAGGCGTCCGGATACATTTCTGGCAGGTGGTGACCCGCGGCGATGGCGGGGTTTCTGCGCCGGTGAAATAGGGCTTGAGTGGTGTCATGCCGGCATTGATCAGCAGGACCGACGGGTCGTTGCGCGGCACCAGGGAAAAACTCGGCAGGCGCAGGTGATCCTTGGATTCAAAAAAAGCCAGGAATTTTTCCCGGATAACATTCAGGCTGTAAGGTTGCATCATGATTGAACGGCTCCTTTGGCGATAATCACATTATCATCGAATTTTACACCAATTTGCATACCTGAACAAGGTGCACAGTGCCTGTATTTTATGATAGAATGATCAGAATCGAGCGCAGCCATGCCGCAAATATCAGGTAACCCTATAATGGACAACAGGCAGCCGCGCCGCAAATATCAGGTAACCTTACAGCGGAAATAACATGAATATAAGAACATAAGGAGAATTTTCATGCCAACCAGCTATGCCGATGATGCCAGGTCTCTTGCGACTGATTCCGACTTGCCGCTGGTACCGGCCCGGCCGGCACCACAGCCGCTTGAAGGGCAGGCAGCTGGTCTTTGTGCCCGGCTGGGGCTGCAGATTCCGGAATTGTTCCTGCCGGCGCCATCTGTTGACCTCTTTCGCTGGGCTGTAGTCGCCTGTGATCAGTATACGTCCCAGCCAGAATACTGGGCCGAGGTCAGCCAGATTGTCGGCCAGGCACCATCAGCCCTGCATCTGATCTTGCCGGAAATTTTCCTCGAGGAGCCGGGCAATGAGCCGGTAGCCGACCGCATCGAACGGATCAGCCAGACCATGCAGCAGTATCTGGCCGGTGACATCCTGCGGCCGCAGGCGGCCGGCTGTATCCTGATCGACCGGTCCACGCCCCTGCATCCATCACGCAAGGGGCTGCTGCTGGCGATCGACCTGGATCATTATGATTTTGTTCCGGGCAACCATGAGCTGACGCGGGCGACTGAGGGAACCGTGCTGGAACGGATCCCGCCGCGCCAGGCCATCCGCCGGGAGGCCCGCCTGGAGCTGCCTCACGTCCAGCTGCTGATCGATGACCCGCAGGCCCGGGTGATCGAGCCGCTCTACGCCCGGTTTGCCGCGCAGCAGCCGCTCTATCAGACCAGCCTGATGCAGGAGGGCGGCGCAATTGCCGGCTGGTTCATCCCGGCTGACGACCCAGCCCTGCTGGCTGCGCTGGAGGCTCTCGCCGATCTGCCTTCCCTGCAGGATTACGGGCTGCTTTTTGCCGTTGGTGACGGCAATCACTCACTGGCCACGGCCAAGGCCCACTGGAACAGTATCAGGGCCCAGGCCGGCCCCGACCATCCAGCCCGTTATTCACTCGTTGAAATTATCAATATTCACGACCAGGGCCTGGCCTTCGAGCCCATTCACCGGGCGGTCTTCGGTCTGGAATTTGCCACTTTCATGGCCCGGGCCGGTGCCTGGCTGGCCCGGCAGGCTGTCAACCGGCCAGCCGATGCGGTGGCTGTCACAATACCGGTCCTCAGTGGTCCAAACCGGGCCCAGCTTGTCCTGCACCTGAGCCCGCAAACCTTGCCTGTTGCGGCGATCCAGGAACTGCTCGACGCCATCCTGGCCGGGGCTGGCGAGCAAGTCCGCCTCGATTATATTCATGGCGCCGACGTCGTCGAAGCACTGGCGGCCCAGGGCCATATTGGCCTGCTGCTGCCGCCGCTGGCCAAGTCCGACTTCTTTACCATCATTGCCCGCGATGGCCTGCTGCCCCGCAAGACATTTTCCATGGGCGAGTCTTTTGAAAAGCGATACTATATTGAATGCCGCCGCATCCGCTGAAGGTGACTATGCAGATGTCAGAACGATTAAACCAGGAGCAGACCGAAGACCGGTCATTTTCAAGGCGGCCAGCCAATATGCAGGCAGCCCAGGCTGGCAGCGAAACGCCGGGCCGGGGCCGGATCTGCATTATTGGTGCCGGACTGACCGGACTGACCGCCGGGTATCGCCTCGCGCGGGCCGGCTATGCTGTCATGATCCTGGAAGCGACCCTCGAGGTAGGCGGGATTGTTACCTCTTTCGCGCTGGGCTCTGACCGGATCGAGCATATTTATCACCATATTTTTACAAGCGATGAACGGGTCTGCCAGCTGGCTGATGAGCTGGGCCTGGCTGAACAGCTGCACTGGTATAAAGTTCATGATGCGTTATATGCACGCAATCGTCTGTACCCCTTCTCGGGCCCGCTGGATCTGCTGCGATTCTCAGCTATTCCACTGCCTGAGCGGATCCGGACCGGCCTGACTGTGCTCAAGGCTGCCAGGCTCGACAACTGGCAGGCGCTTGACCAGCAGACAGCTGCTGACTGGATTTGTGCCAATGGCGGACGCCAGGCCTACCAGATGATCTGGGAACCCCTGCTGCGCTCCAAATTTGACGCGGATGCGCCGGAAATATCGGCCGTCTGGCTCTGGAATAAATTCAAGCTGCGCGGACACTCGCGGGGCAAGAAGAGCAAATCGGAAATGCTTGGCTATATGAAGGGCAGCTTCGGCACACTGGTCAACGCCCTGGTCAAGGCGATCCGCGGGCTGGGCGGCCAGATTTACAATGGCTATACAGTGACCACGATCAACCGTGAAGCGCAAGCCAGCGGGCGGGCCGGCTACCGGATATCGACGGTCCTGGAGGACTGCTCATCGGTTGATTTCCTCGCGGATGCAGTCATTGCCACAACAGCCGGCCAGCCCTTCAACAATATCACCGCCGGCCTGGACCTGCCGGAAGACTATCGCCGCAAACTGCTCGCGGTCCGCTATAAAGGTGACCTGTGCCTGATCATGCGTCTGCGGCACAGCCTGTCACATTATTACTGGACGACAGTCTGCGATGACCTGCCCTTTGTCGTCGTGGTTGAACATACCAACCTGACCGGAACGGGCTCTTATGGCGGCCATGTTGTCTATCTGTCCCGCTACATGGATGTCAGTGATCCGTTGTGGACGCAATCTGACGGTTATATTTTCAAATTGTTTGCCGAAGGCCTGGCCCGGATGTACCCGAATTTTTCGCCGGCCCACGTCATGGACTGGCGGCTGCGCCGGACCCGGTACGCCCAGCCGGTCGTTCACCGCAACTATGCGTCGATCATCCCGGCCATGGATACACCCGAGCAAGGTGTCAAGCTGGCCGGCATGGCCCAGATTTATCCGGAGGACCGGGGAATGAATTATGCTGCCATTCTTGGCGACCGGGCCGCTGACGCTGTCCAGGCCTATCTGGAGACAACAGCCGGAACGGAACGGGACAAAGCCCCCCTGGCCTGAGATCCGACCGGGACCGGGCCGGGGCCAGCTTCGTCAGGATGTCAGCCAGGCGATTATCTGGTATTGTATGTGGCGGACATCTTGCCATTTATAACCTGGCCGTATCAATGGCCTTGCATGGCAGGATCCATTCAGGACAGATCGCGATCAGAGGTGAATCATGCTGCAAAAGTCTTCGGCTGCCGAACAGCTTCGTCCATTGTTCAATCTGGTTCTGTTGCTGCCCGTCCTCCTCGTCCTTGCTGCCGGCTGGCTGCTGGGCGACGATAGCGGGGCTTTTTTTATCTGGTGGCTGACGCTCAGTGGCCTGGGCCTGACTGTCTGGCCACTGCTAAGCCGGTTCATGCCAGGCGCCACGCGCGGATTTCTGCCCGCCAAGGCCCTGGGGCTGGCCTTGCTGGCCCTGCTTTCCTGGCAGTGTGGCTACCTGCATCTGCTGCCGCTGCGTCAATGGAGCCTCTTGCTCCTGGCGCTGCCGCTGGCAGCCAGCTGGCTCTGGCGGCCTGGCCGCGAGCTCATCCTCACTGACTGGCGTTCGCCGGCTTTCCGGCTTTCCCTGATCAGCGCCGAGTCTTTTTTTGCCGCGCTGCTGCTGATCTGGACATTTGCCCGCGGCCTCAAACCAGAATTGGACAGTCTCGAGAAATTCATGGATGTAGCTTACATGAGCAGCATCTGGCGTGGCAGCAGCCTGCCGGCACAAGACCCCTGGCTGGCTGGTCATTCGATCAATTACTACTATTTCGGTCAATATGTCTATGCCATGCTGGCCCGCCTTACTGCGATCCGCGTTCCGGTCGCCTATAATCTGGGCATGGCAACAACCTTTGCCATGACAGGCAGCCTGTCATTTGCCGTGGGCGGATTGCTGCCAGTCCTGGCCCGCCGTCTCGGCCTGGCGCTCAAGCGCGGCGCCGAACTGGCAGGCGGGCTGGTTACCGCCTTTCTGGTTACGCTGGCCGGTAACAGCCACGCCTTCTTTTACCATCCCGACGCGCCCGGTTACCACATCCTGCAAGCGATGCAAAAGGCTGGCTGGCCAACCGGAGACCTGACGGTTCCATTCTGGTTTGCCGACTCGACCCGCTTTATCGGCTATAATCCCGATACCACCGATAAAACCATTCACGAATTCCCATTCTATTCATTTCTGGTTGCTGATTTGCACGCCCATCTGATCAACCTGACCTTTGTCTTGCTGCTGTTGTGTATCCTGGCAGCTTACCTGGCTACAGTACGCCCAGCTGGAGCCGGCCTGTCTGCAATAGCCAAAACAGCCAGGCAAATTGCCGGGCCGGGCCAGGCCCCAATACCACCGGCTTACAATCGCCACGTCACGTCCGCGCACGCCTATAATCGCCAGGCCACTCCAGCCGGGGCGGCAGCATGGCCCGCAAGCGGCATCCAGGCTCTGTGGGCCGAGGCGGCAACACTGCTGCGGCAAACCCTGCTGGATCGGCCCCTGGCCCTGATTGGTATGCTGCTGGCCATATTCATGATGGGTAATTACTGGGATTTCGCAATCTATCTGGCGGTCAGCACCGCCGTATTATTCGTTTCTGCTTTGCGCCAGACCGGGTGGTGCAGCTGGCGGGGGCTGATCATGCTGATCGGGCAGATGATCCTGCTGCTTCTGGTTTACCTGAAAGTGGCCCAGCCGCTGGTGGCCCTGGCGGCCTGGCTGGCGGTGCTTATCCTCAATCATCTGCTGGCGGCCCGCTTTATGCCGCCGGATGCCCTGGTCTGGACCGGACTTCGTCTGAGCTGGCTGTTTGTGCTGGCGCATGCGATCGCCCTGCCCTTCAACCTGTCCTTCGAACCGATGGCCAAGTCGATTCGGGCTACAGCCAGCCGGACACCGCTGTTTCAGCTGCTCATTCTCTGGGGACCGCATATCCTGGCTGGTCTTCTTTTCATGGCGTTCTTGATCTGGCAGTTCTGGCGACTCAATCGCCAGAGGCCAATATCCCATCCAGGCCAGAATGGGGAACAGAACCCTGACCGTGAATCGCGCGACCCGCTTCTCCAGCCGGGTGGCATGCAGTCTCTGCCTGTCCGCCACGTCGCCGGCCAGGCTGGCCTGTCTGGTGATGACCAGACGAATCCGGTCGTCCGGCCCGTTGTGCGCCGGCCGCTGGCGGATGACAGCGCCCGCTGGATGCAGGCCGGGTCCCCGCATCATCCCTGGTATGAGCACCTGTTGCGCCAAAATCCGCTTGATATTCTGGTTGCGGTATTATACCTGGCAGCGCTCGGGTTGCTGATCGTTCCCGAGCTTGTCTATGTTGTCGATATCTATAGCGGTGACTACAAGCGGGCGAATACCATGTTCAAGTTCACATATCAGGCGTTTGTCCTGCTTGGTATTGTCTGGGGCTATGCCCTGGTCCGGCTGACGGCCGTTTCAGCGGAGACAGGAAACAAGACCGTTGCTGAACCGCGCGGGGCAGGGATCTTCAGGATAAGCCTGGCCTGTGTGCTGGGCTTGCTCCTGCTGATCCCGGCCTGGTATCCCTGGCCTGCCGCGTCCCAGTGGCTGGGACCATTGGGCCGGGCGAATTATCGCGGCCTGGATGGGCTGGCCGTCCTGGCCGATAAGGATTCATCTGATATTCCGGGGGCGATGGCCGGCGAACTGGCCGATGACCTGGCGGCGATTGCCTGGCTGAACCAGCATGTCCAGGGACAGCCGGTCATTCTTGAGGCTGATGGTCCCAGCTATACAGATTATTGCCGGATTTCCGTTTTCACCGGCTTGCCAACCGTATTCGGCTGGGAAACCCACGAATGGCTGTGGCGGACCAGCAGCCGGCAGGCCGACGCTTATGGCAAACTGGTCCTGCCCCGCCAGGATGATATCCGCGAGCTCTATACCGGAACAGACCAGGTGGTGCGCCAGGCTCTGCTGGATCGCTATCAGATCCGTTATATCGTAATCGGCAGCCTCGAAATGGCAAAATACGGCGAAAACGGCCCGGATGATAACTGGCAGAGCAGCGTCCAGGCCGAGTTGCTTCAGGAATTTGGTACTGTGGTCTTCGCGGCACCGACCCTGCAGATTATTGAAGTAACGGCCGGCTGACGAGCAGCCGGCCGGCGATCAGGTATTATTATTGAAATTCAGGACCGATACCCGCAGGACGCCTTCAATGCTTTTCAGGGCTGCAACCGAGCGGTCATCGACCGGCGTATCAATGGAAATGAAGGACTGGGCGCGCATCTTGTCTCTCTTGCGGCTCCAGTGCATGGTGGCAATATTGACCTGCTGCTGGCCAAGGATCGTGCCAACCTTGCCAATAATGCCGGGAACATCATTATTCTGCATGGCAATGACCAGCGGCGAGAGTTCAAAGTCCATATGATAACCAAAAAAGTCAACCAGGATTTCGGAATCCTTGCCAAAGACCGTTCCGGAAACCGACAAGGTCCGCTCACTGGAAACAAAATTGACGGTGATCAGATTGGTGTAGCGTTCGAGCTGGGTGGTGCGGCTCTCGATCACCTCGACACCCATATCGGCGACAATCTGGCGGGCATTGACAAAGCTGATCCGCTCGTTGGTCATCGGTGACAGAAAACCCTTGATGACGGCCAGGGTCAGAAGGCCGGTTTCCTTGCTGGCCAGCTCACCGCTGTAAATGACTTCAAGGCGATTGACCGGTGTGCTTTCTGTCTGGAAATAAATGGCGCCGAGCTTTTCCGCCAGCGAGATATACGGACGCATCTCGGCCATGTTGCCGCTGATCGCCGGCATGTTGATCGCGGCGACCAGTTCGCCCCGCAGGGCCCGGGCAACCATATCGGTGATGGCAGTACCGACGTTGGCATTGGCTTCGTGCGTGGAAGCACCGAGATGAGGAGTATAGACTACATTGGGTAAAGTCAGCAAGGGATTATGATAAGTCTGTTCCTCCGGCTTCCTGGTAAAATCCGGCTCGTTTTCAAAGACATCAATGCCGGCGGCTGCTACTTTGCCGGCAACCAGCGCGTCATAGAGAGCATTTTCGTTGACAAGACCGCCCCGGGAGGCATTGACGATCCGCACCCCGGTCTTGCACAGCGCCAGCTGGGGAACATCGATCATATTATACGTTTCCTTGGTTTTAGGCATATGCAGGGTAATCAGGTCCGACTCCTGCAGGAGTACTTCCAGTTTTTCACAGCGGCCAAATCCCTGCTTTTCAAAACGGTCAGCCGGCGTGTAGGGATCATAGGCGATGACTTTCATGCCAAGCCCTTTCAGCTTGCGGGCAACAATCAGGCCAATCCGGCCCAGGCCGATGATACCGGCTGTTTTGCCTTCCATTTCATTGCCGACCATGCGGCTGCGCCGGAAATCGCCGCGATGGCCACACTCGTAGGCCAGGGCCACATTGCGGAAAATATTGGTTGCCAGGGCAACAGCCAGCTCTGCGGCCGCCATGATGTTGGCCTCCGGGGTATTGATGGCAATCACGCCTTTTTCTGTGCAGGCCGGCACATCAATATTGTCAATACCATTGCCGGCCCGGCCGACCACTTTCAGATTGGGGGCTTTATCCAGCAGGCTGCGGGTCACCCTGGTCGCACTGCGGACAATCAGGCCATCATAGGGGGCAATAATCGCTTCGATTTCCTGCTGGGACAGACCAAAGCGCTCGTCAACCTCGAAGCCTTGCTGACGCAGGAAATCAACTGAATCAGCGGCTATTTTCTCCGGAATCAATATCTTCATGAAACATTCTCCTGAACTATCACTTTAGGTAATGGATCGGTGCAATCCTGGGGATCGGTGCAATCCTGGGTCAAGGTCACGGCCGTTATCGATAGTCCATACCGGCATGGCACGGACTATCGATCGGGGTGCTGCTGATGGACAGCCTGTTGAACCGGGTTAACCGGCGGGCAGCCGGGCCGGCGGGTTAGCGGGCCGGAATCTTCAGCACTTTGCCGATCGAGAGATTGGTTCCGGTCAGGTTATTAGCCGCCTTGATCCGGTTAATATTGGCCGCCGAACCGCTGCCATAGTACTTGACCGCCAGTTTGTACAGCGTATCACCTGACACGACGGTGTGGGTCGTCGGCAGGGTAATCCCGCCAGAAGCAGTCGTCGTCTCCGTTGTGGAAGTCGATGTCCCGGTCGAAGGCTGAGTGGTCGTAACGTCCGTTTCGGTGGGCTCGGTCCCTTCATCGGTTGATTCGCTGGTGATGACAGACTCGCTGGTTGATCCGCCTGGTGTCGTTGTCTGAACCACGGACGTGGTTGACCCGGGGGCGGTTGTCGTATTGGTATTTGAACCCTTGTTTGCAAACAACATGTTGTAAATGGCAAAAACACAGCCGATACAGACCGCGGCTATGATCAGGTAAACAGCCACACGCCGGCCGCGCCCGCCTGATTCGATCGCCGAGCCATAAAGATCCGGCTCATCGTCCGGTTCGTGGGCCGGTGGCTCATTGTCGAATTCAAAGCGGCCATTCTGGTCCTGCTGACGCCGGTTCGGATAATTAGCCTTGCCGCCAGAAGGCTGCTGGGCCTGGACCGTGGCCGCACCAGCCGAATCAGCAGCCGGCCTGGCTTTTTTATCGGTAAAATCGGCCGCCTGACTGGCTGCGACTGGCCGGTCAGCAGTGGAACCGGCTTCGCTGGCAGTGGCGCGGGATGGCGGTGTGCGACCGGTGGCCGGGGCGGCAGCAGCCGCGGTGCCGGCCAGGGCTTGCGGCAGGCTGATACGGCCTGTCTTGTCAACAGCCTGGATATTTTCAACAAAGCTGATCAGGCACTGCATCGGTACACCGGGCTGCTTGGCCGAAGCGGCCGTGATAATCAGGCCGGCAGCGTCTGCCTGGTCCTCCGCTTCAAACATCAGGCGCAAGATCTCGCGCTGGCCCAGCGCATCCATCACTTCTTTGTTGCAGAGCAGCAGGCAGTCATCAAGCTGAAGCTGGGCGATATGCGAATAACGCACGGTACCAGCCAGCCCGGCACAATAAATATCAATATTAGCCACCGGCTTGCCATGATAGTCAATCGCGTCCATGGCAAAATCATCTGTCGTCAGCGGATAAAGCGCGTCACCCCGATACAGGTAGGCGCAACCGCTGCCCATGGTAATCGCGGCCATTTCGGAATCCTTGACGATGACACCGGCAAAGTAGGGCTGGCGGACGCCGTCGTGCTGCAGTGTAATCCGGCCGGCCACATCAACAGCACAATCTGCCAGCTCGTTGATCTCGGCATCAATATTGCGTACGTTCTGCTTGACATCGGTCAGGATGCGTTCAAGCGACTTCCTGACCCGTGTGGTGGCTACTTCATCCTGGCCAGTGCCGGTCAGATGTGCGAAAACCGCAAGAAAACTGCCACGTTCGTCGCGATCAAGCGTAATATCAGCAGCCCGATGTTCCCGCCGGTTCGGCAGGCGGCCATCGAGGTAGTAACTGTCGGTTGCGCCGGTAGCGGGAAAATAGCGGGCAACAATCGTCGATGCCAGGCGGGTCAGGGTAGCACGGGGAGCTTTAGCCATTGTACAGGGCCTCCAATCTGGTTTTCCGGCCCGCGCCGGGGCAGTTTATCACTGCTCGGCAGCAGGAAATAAGGTGCAAAAATGAAGCGAGTAACATTATAGCATAATTGGCCTAAATAATTATGAATAACTATGGCAAAATAACCAATAACTTTATTCTTTCAGCCATTTTATTTCTGTCCGCATACAAGGCACGCGGTATCCGGCATTTCGGGCCTGTAATCATCTGTTATACCGCCGTCACATTATATCGACAGGCCGCTGGTCATTACCCAGGAATCCCCAGTTGCCGGCCAGCTGGATCAGGCGGTCTTCCTGGTTGGCAGCGGGATCCAGGCATACATGAGACAGCAAACGCTCCAGTAACAAACCAAGGCGTGGCCCTTTCAGTCGCCCGGCCAGGGCGGGGTGTTTGCCGGAAATTGCCAGGTCGCGAACGGTCAGCGGTTGCTGCCAGGTGCCGTCCTCAGCACCGGCCAGCTGATGTTGCTGGCGAACGGCCAGCAGATCCGGCAGCAGGTAGGCCGAACCAGGTAAAATCACCGTCAGGAGCGACCAGCCATCGGCGGCACAGGCCAGCAGTTCAACTGCCGGCAGGCGATATGCCAGCGCAAGGACGCGCAGCAGGCGATTATACTGGTTTGGACTGAGCGGTGCCGGCTCGGGCAGCAGCAGGCGCAAGCCGGCAGCGGCCAGCAAGGCAACACCCCGATGCGCATGATCGCGTGAAATCCGGCAGCGCTGCAAAAACATGCGTTCTACATTCGGCAACGTGTCTGGCATCAGCAGTTCCCGCCAGGGCCGCAGTGGCCATGAGCAGCGGATGACTGCCAGATAAAACAATGGCAGGCTCTGAACAGAATGCCAGCTGGGCCGGATCCAGCCCGCCAGAAGCCGGCAGAGTGCCTGGTCATCGGGCATCCAGCCGAACAGGCGGTCCGCAACATGCTGCAGCAAACCACAGCCGGCAAAGCTGCACAGACGTTCGCCATGCGGGGCCTGCATCATTTTGCGGACCTCAACCGTGATCCGCTCAATGCTCAGATAATTGAGACCGCCCAGTTGGGCAGACGCCGCACTCAGCACAGCCGGGTCGGGCTCCAGATGATAGGTTAAAGCAAAACGGACTGCCCGCAACATGCGCAGGCCATCCTCCCGGAAGCGTTCATTGGCCTCGCCAACACAGCGCAGGCGTCGCTCCTGCAGATCCTGCCAGCCGCCAAACGGATCAAGCAAACCAAAATCCGGCCGGTAAGCCATGCTGTTGATGGTAAAATCACGACGTGCCAGATCAGGCAGGACCTCGTTTTCAAAAACGACTTCATCCGGATGGCGACCGTCACTGTACAGGCTCTCGGAACGAAAAGTCGTCACCTCGAAAGCCATCTGATCAAGTAAAACCGTCACCGTCCCGTGGGCCAGTCCGGTCGCAAAGGTATGCGGGAAAGCCGCCTGCACGTCCTGGGGCCGGGCACTAGTGGCCAGATCATAATCCAGGGGATCGCGCCCCAGCATCAGGTCGCGCACACAACCGCCGACCAGCCAGGTCTGATAGCCAAGCTCGTCAAGCCGATCGATTATTTGCAGCACAGCTGCGGGAATCCGATGGTCCCAGTTGCCAGCCTTGATCATCGTTTCCTCCGGGCTCTGTTTGCAATGTGCAGCTGAAACGTGTATGATCTGTCATCAGATATGATCTGTTATCATTTTATTGTGATCCGTCACCATTTCATCATGATGATGCACTCATTTTACCGTTTCGGGACCGTTGTGAAAAGAGGCTGTTCAGCCAATCCCGGTAATCTGCGCTTAGTCAGCTGTGCTCCGGGACTGTTCATGATCATTGCGGCGCCCCGCCTGATCGACCGGAAAGGATTTCCCGCCTCATGTTCAGATTTGCACAAGATACCCAGAACAAACATCCTGCTGTCAGCCCGCGCAAACGTATTTTCACGCTGCCAGGGCTTTGCATACGCCTGTCGTGCCGGCCTGGCGCTGCCATAAACCCGCGCAAATGTGCTTTGATGCTGCCAGGACTGTTAATCCTGATCATGATGGGCTCTCCTTTTGTCACAGTTGCGGCATCCGTTTCTGGAACGGCTATTGCAGCGGAGACCAGACTGGCGGATGATCCGGCAGCCAGCCCGACAGATGCCCTGGCTGCCAATCAGGTGAATGATCAGGCTACCGGCGATACCCGGACTCAAGCCGAGACGGACGAAGTGAAACAACCGGCAGCCCGTCTGGCAGCCGGTTATCTGCATAGCGCGCTGATTCATTATGACAGTCAATTATATGTCTGGGGGGACAATTCATATGGTCAGCTGGGCCTGTCCGGCCCGGACCAGATCAATGTGCCGACTCTCCTGACGCTCCCGGCAGCAGTCAGTGCGGTCAGCCTGGGCATGTGGCACACGCTGATTCTGACAGCTGATGGCCGTGTTTATGCCTGCGGACGTAATTCATACGGCCAACTGGGCAATGGCAGAATCCAAAACAGCTCTGTGCCAGTCCTGGTTGAAGGATTGCCAGCTGTCCAGGCTGTTGCTGCCGGCGCTTATCACTCGCTGGCTCTCGGCGCGGACGGCAGCGTCTGGGCCTGGGGCAGCCATTCACAAGGTCAGGCCAGTTCAGCAACAGCCGAAGTGATCAAGGACGAAAGCGGAACCTTGTTGGGCTCTCGCTGCACCGAGCCGGTGCAAATCCTGGCAAGCGGGGCAGTTGCGATAGCAGCAGGTGGTCACTTTTCACTTTATTTGACTGCCGATGGCCAGGTTTTTGCCTGGGGTGACAACAGCAAAGGTCAGCTGGGCCAGGGCAACAGCCAGCCAGCAGGTACCGGCACAGCAACCGGGCCAGTGCCGGTCAGCGGCCTGTCCCAGGTTGTGACTATTGCTGCCGGCTATGAACACGCGCTGGCTATTGTCGAAAAAGACGGCCTGCGCCAGCTTTATGCCTGGGGTGATCATTCCCTGGGCCAGCTGGGTCTTGGCAGCCAGGCCGGGCAGCCGCCTGTTCGTACCACACCGGAACGTGTCGATCTGACCGGCGATGATCAGCCCGAAAATGATGATCTGGTAACAGTCACAGCCGGTTATATGCAGTCGGCTGCCATCGCCAATGTCAGTCCAGAAACGGGCCGGCAGACCGTTACAGACCGGCAACGGCTTTATGTCTGGGGCAGTGATTCAAGCGGCCAGCTGGGAATCGGCAAGCCGGGCAGCCAAAATCTTCCCCACCCGGTCAGCGGGACTTATGACAGTTACGAAGGTTCCGATTTTTTACCATTTGACGCCATCGCCTGCGGCGGTGAGCATTTGCTGGTCTTAAGCAGCAAGGGATTACTGGCCGCAGCCGGGCGAGGTGATCGTGGCCAGCTGGGTACCCTGACCAATACGGATCAGTACGTCCTGACCGGTGTGGAAATACCGGATCTGTTCCGGCCGGCCTGGGCACCGGGACAGTCAATCCGGATGCAATGGCGCGCGAATCAGACTGAGTTAAAACTGGGCTGGCCAGCTGCCCAGGATAACCGGCTGGTTGCCGGTTATCGGCTGGCGGTCCGGAAAGCCGGCCAGGCTGCTATTTATCTGGATGCCGGTCACCATTTATCCTATACCCTGACCGGAGTGGATCCGCAACAGCCGCTGGAAATAAAAGTCTATGCCTATGACCAGGCTGATACAGCGGATAAAACAACGTCGGCCGGTTTGGCCGGGCTTGGCTTCCTGACAGCCCACCAGCTGCCGTCCGGCCAGGATCCAGCAGCCTATTTTTTGCCTGTCCAGCCAGTCACCGCACCGGAAGATCCAGTCATTCATCGCTGGCAACCCGATCCAGCCGGACAGCGCCGGCCCCTTGAAGTTCCCTGGTCACAAATTTATATCAGCGGCATCCAGCCAATTCCCCGTCTGAAGCCCTGGATCTGGCTCGCGCCAGCCGCAGGGGTTCTCATCCTGGCCGCTGCAGTCTGGTATCTCGGCCGCAAGCGTACCGGTTAATCAGTCAGGTGAATTCCCGCAGCCAGATAAAGGGCAGCCGAGAGCATTGAATCCATGGTCTGAAGATCGCGTGAAAAATCGCGCAGCCGTTCAAATGGCAGTTCCTGCTGCTCCACGGGCCAGATCATGCTGTCATCGGGTCGCTCGATCAGCCTTTTACCGATGAATATCTGCAAGAACGCTGCTGTCTGGCCCGGATCAGATTGCAACTGGAAAAACTGCTCGACCTGCCCCAGGAACTGCGGTGTTTTATGCATGGCGATGGCATATGGCAACGCATCAGCGATCTGTTCAACCGTTACAGAGCCCTGGACGCCGCCAGCTGGTATTTTGGTATCGGTGGACTGCACCTGAATACCGCCCGTTGGCGTTTTCGTCCCGGCGGGTGGCGTCTGCTTGTCTGGCGGCATCTCCTGAAAGGAGCCAGGCATTGTCTGGGAAATGTGAAGCATGAAGCGGCGATAGGTATGACCCTGCTTGAGAAACAGATTACCTTGGGCTGTCAAATGTCGCAGTTTCAGACCATAAAGCACAAAGACAGCCGCCGGGATCAGTAAAAGCAAGCCGAATGCCGAACGCAGGTAAATCATGACAACGAGCGCTGACAGCAGATACAGGCTGGCCAGGGACCAGCCGATTATCCGGCCCAGACGGCTTTTGGCCCGGTCAATGAGCCCCTGGGCTTCCAGCTCTTCCATCAGCAGCATGATAAACTGCTCATAATAGGCCTGAAATTCCAGCGCTGTCTGACGATCCAGCGCATATTTGCGGATCTGGGCCGTTGAAAGGGTTGTCTCCTGAGTAACCCGGCCAAAAAGCCATTGCAGCAGGAATATCTCGTAAGCGGCAAAGCTCATGTAATCCAGCCGCCCGGGATACAATTCGGTAAAGACATTACCGTCCAGCGATAATTCGCCACGACGTACCAGATCCATCAGCGTGGATAATAACAAAGATCCCGGCCGCCTGATCCGCATCAGCAAAGCCATGACAGCCGGACGCTGCCCGGCTCGGGCCGGCCCTTCCGGGCGGTATGGACGGCTGATGCCTTCGCGATCAAAGTAGAGGTAAATCAGGACCAGCAGCAGCAAGGCCAGCAACAGCATCATCCAGGTCAGCTGGCCGACCGTCCGGGCAATCAGTCGATTCTGCGCCTGATTACTGACTTCATTATGAATATCAGCCAACAGGGCGGTCCGATCCTTTAATTCGCTGCTGACTGGCGCCTGTGGCAGGATAGTGCCGGGAATCAGATAGACAAAACTGGCCGGATCACCCGCGGCCAGGGCTGGTGCCTGGTTAATAATCTGCTGGTCCGCTGTCAGTTCCGTAGAGAACGAAACCGGCGAGACAGGCTGGCTCCAGACCTGGTTCAAATCCGCTGCGGGCGGCAGCTGCAAGCTGAACTGCGGCCGGCCGACCGCCTGGCGCCGCAGCAGATTGAAACAATCCCGGCGAAACAGAACAGTATCCCCATAGGACAGGCATGCGCCTTCCAGACGATATTGAATCCGGATAATCCGTTCGGTCTTGACCTGGGGGCTGACATGAATCGTGATCTGCAGGCCATCATTTTTCTCATCAAGCACATAAGTGAGCGGCTGATTCCATTTTCCCGGGGTGGCTGGCGTCACTTCGAGAAACGTCTGCTGTTCACTGACCAGCAAGGCCACGGCCGATGGTCTCGAAGAGGAACGGGCCGTCTGGCTGACGAGGGGGGAGCCAGTCTGGGTCATCGCATCACCAGCTGAAATATAAATAGCCTGGAGGGTCACCGACCGGGCTGTCTGGCGGGGGATTTCCAGCCGCAAATTCGACACCGGGCGCAAAAGATACAAATGAATATCCTCGCTCATTTCTGCCGTCCCATCAGTCAGCAGCCTGGCAGCAATCTGATAGTCATTGATTCGATAATCAGGTTGTCCTACAGCCTGAACTGCTAAGCCTGTCCCGGGCAGAACAACCAGACTCATCAGGATGATCAGCCAGGCAAGCAGTGACTTCGGCAATTTTCGGCCCATGGCTTATCTGACCTCCTGAATAGCAGAAATAATGCAGAAATAGCAGAATCATGATCGTGATAATGGCAGTCATTGCCGCAGTTGTCGTGACATTCATTCGGGCATCTGTTGCGGCAGGCATATTGGCATTAGTCTTGCATATCATGATGACCGTTGTTATGACAGACCTTGCTTTATTATATCATAGCCTGGAAAACTTATTGTTTCACGTTAATTGCGAGGGATTTACAACCCCTGCCACGAACCTTTTTATCGGCCAGCCCCAATACCCGCCAAGCGGGTAACAGCAAGTTTGCCCGCCCGCGGGAGATGTGCGAAACCATTTATGAAAAGCGGGAACGCGTGCCGGTCTTTCCCCGGTTTAAAGAAATGACCGTTCCCCTGTCCCCATTTCCAGGCTGAAAATCGTACTTTCAGGCACAAAAAAAGCACCGTTTCCAGTGCTTATTTGTCACTGTCCGACTTTTTGGACAATCTTGCGTTGGTGGAGATAACGGGATTCGAACCCGTGGCCTCTGCCTTGCGAAGGCAGCGCTCTCCCAACTGAGCCATATCCCCGGGACTGTAGATATTATAGGTGGCTTGCTGGCTGCTGTCAAGCATGGACCGGGTCATTTAACGTTTTTTTGACACAGCTTTGACACACCGGCTCATGATATAGATCCTGTTCAATCCACGGATACCCGTCAGGCCGCGAGATCAGGCCATCAGGGATTATTCTCCGGTCGGCCCGATTCCTGGCGGGCTATTTCCTGGCGCTCCAGGGCGATGAAGTCGATCTTGCCGACCTTGGTCCGCGGCAGGTCGTCGCGGAACTCAATATCGCGCGGAACGGCATATTGGATCAGCCTTTTCGAGCAGGCATCAATAATCATCTGACGCAGGGCGGCCTGGTCGGCGTGAGGATTCTCAGCCACGACAAAGGCTTTGACCGTCTGCATCTTGTAAGGATGAGGCACCCCGATGACGCAGGCCAGGCGGATGCCGGGAACAGCGCTGATGATGTCTTCGACCTGGGATGGGAAAACCGGCACCCCGGAGACCTTGAGAATGCGCTTGATGCGCTGTTTGAAATGCAGGTAACCGTCCGCGTCCATGTTGCCAAAATCACCGGTATGGACCCAGTCCAGGCCGTCCGGATGACGGCGGATCGTCTCCCGGGTCGCTTCTTCATCGTCAAGGTAGCCCAGCATCATCGTCGGCGCGTTAATGCAGAACTCCCCATCCACCCCAGGCGCGACCGTCTCGGCGGTACCGGGGACGACCACTTTCATCAGCACATCTGACAGCGGCAGGCCAACCGAGTCAGCGCGCGCCTCACCGGACGGATTGACCGCGCACACCGTCACGGTTTCGGTCAGGCCATAGCCTTCCCGTAATGTACAGCCGCCGTTGCGCTCACGGACAAAGCGGTCGAAGCGATCCTTGAGATCTGCTGTCAGTGTATCACCACCGCAGAAAACAGCCCGCAGGCACGACAGATCCGCCCGCTGCAGCTTCTTGTTCTGCAAGATCCCTTCAAACAGTGTGGGCACCGCCGCGATATAGCTGGGTTTTTCTTTGATAATGACGTCCGCAAGCACGTCCGGCGTAAACTGCGGCACGAGAATGGACATCATGCCATTGACCAGCATGGTGTGCAGGCCCATGCAAAGGCCAAAACCGTGAAACAGCGGCAGGATCGTCACCATCGAATGACCGGTGGGATCAAAGGATGTCATGTCGGTTATGCCGATAATGTAAGGGCCTTGCAAGGCCAGGATGTTGAAGTTATACGAGGACAGCATGATCGTCTTGGGTTCGCCGGTTGTTCCACCGCTATGCAGGTAAACAGCACAGGCCCGCGGATCAATCCGCCGCTCATAGGCCCCGGCCCCGGCCGCAGTCGAGTTCATCGCCGGCTGACCGAGGGCACAGAAATCAGGCCAGCGGATATAGCGGGCGTCCTGCGGCATCGGTTTGATTTTCCGGCCTTTCGTCAGATAGAAACCTACCTTGAGGCCCAGGCTCAGATAATCCATGATCGAGCAGACAATGGTTTTGCGAATCCGAGAACCTGCCAGCATCGTTGTCTGCCTGGCCAGGAAAGCGTCGAGGATGATCAGGTAATCACTGCGCGCCGTCCGGATATAATGAGCCAGCTCATCGGCTGGGGAAAGTGGATGGACCATGTTGCAAATACCGCCGAGACGATTGACCGCATAGAAGAAAATCGCGGCGTGCGGCACATTGGGCAGGCAGATTGTTGCCACTTCGCCGGCCTGAAAGCCAATTGCTGACAGTGCCCGGGCGACCTGGTCGATAGCGGCCAGTGTATCCGTGTAGCTGATCCGGCGGCCCATAAATGACAGGGCCGGGTATTGGGGGAAGCGCAACGCCGCTGTCCGCACCAGCTCGTAAAGAGTCGCATCGGGATATTCCATGTGTTCCGGGATCCAGGGATCAAAGTGCTTCAGCCAAGGTTTATCCATAATATCCCTCAAATTTAAAAAAATTCCGATTGAATCAATAAGTCACGGTGCATCAACAACCTGACAGGCAACTGCCACGGCCATGACTTGACAGTCAGCCGGCAGGGTAACGACCGGATGGATAACTGTCACGGCCATGACCTTGATTGACAGCCGGCTCGGTTATGGCCTGATTGATTTGGTGATCCTGACTCTTGATACAACGATTATTATCACGGTTGTGAATATCTTGCGGGAAGAGCAGCTGAATGTCAAGACGAAGAAAGCCAACCGATGGCGATCAGCAAGGTATCAGGTACAAAATCATGCCGTCGCCTCTTGCCCGCCGGCGCGGCATGCCGGATAATACTATTAACCGATAATCCGCCTGGGGGCAAGGCATCATCTCAATGCTCCACATTATAACTGGACGGATCAATGAATCAAGAATCCGCTCGGAGGCATGGTCAAGATGGTTAAGCCCAAAACCCGTTTTTATTGCTCGGAATGTGGCCAGGAAACCAGTGGCTGGCTGGGTAAATGCCCGGGCTGTGGTGCCTGGAATACCCTGGTGGAAGAAAAAATCATTCCTAGCCCGGCCAGTGTCCTTGCCGACCGCCCTTCCCGGCGCGGCAGCTGGCTGACCGAGTCAGGCCTGGGCGCAAGCCCGGCCGCCTGGGGTGGCGTGACAGGCACTGGGACAGGATCCGGAACCGGTCCCGCGGCGGCCGCTTCCGGAAATCGGCCAGGAGCGGCGCTGACAGGCGCGGCCAGTCGGGTCATTGCCCTGGATGCCGTAACAGCCAGCCCGGACAGCCGCCTGCACAGCGGCCTGCCCGAGCTCGACCGCGTCCTGGGCGGCGGTTTTGTGCGCGGCTCCCTGGTTCTGCTGGGTGGCGACCCGGGCATTGGTAAATCGACGTTACTGCTGCAAGTGCTGGGGCAAATGCCGGAAAATGTGGCCACACTTTATATATCGGGTGAAGAATCACCGGAGCAGATCCGGCTGCGGGCTGATCGCCTGGGCACGGCGCCCGGCCGTATCCATCTGCTGGCTGCCACCGACTTCACCAGTGTCGCGCAGGCGCTCGCGCAGCTGCGTCCGACACTGGCTGTCGTTGACTCGATCCAGACCTTGTATGTTGAAGAACTGACCTCCGCGCCAGGCAGTGTCAGCCAGGTGCGGGAAGCGACAGCCGGCCTGCTGCGTCTGGCCAAGGGTCTGGGCATCACGATCGTGCTGGTTGGCCACGTCACCAAGGACGGTGCAATCGCCGGACCGCGCGTTCTCGAACATATGGTGGATACGGTTCTTTACTTTGAAGGCGACCGCCAGCAGGATCTGCGCATGCTGCGCGCCGTGAAAAACCGCTTTGGCGCAACCGATGAGCTGGGATTGTTTGAGATGACTGATGCAGGCCTGAACAGTGTGGAAAACGCTTCCCAGGCCCTGTTGCTGGGTCGCCCGCTCGCGGTTCCCGGCTCGGTGGTGACAGCTTGTCTGGAGGGAACCCGCCCCTTGCTGGTTGAGATCCAGGCGCTGTTAAATGTCACAAGTTATGGCTCACCCGTGCGGATGGCCCAGGGCATTGAGCGCAATCGCCTGTCCATGCTGCTGGCGGTCCTGGAAAAACACATGGCCACCGGCCTGGGCAATCTCGATGCCTATCTCAACGTGGTCGGCGGCCTGCGAATCACCGAAACAGCGGCTGACCTGGCCGTCATCTGTGCGGTCGTATCCAGCATTCGCAACCGGCCGGTGCTGCCCGGGGCCGTGATCTGCGGTGAAGTCGGACTGACCGGCGAGGTACGGACCATCAGCCAGGCGGACCGGCGCGTCAATGAAGCCAGCCGGCTGGGCTTTGAGCGTTTCATCCTGCCAGCCAGCTGCCGTCCGGCTGTATCCCGCCTGAATCTGCCCCAGGCCTGCGAAATCTACTATATTGATCAGATGCGGGAAGCGATGGATATTCTTTTCCAATGAATGCTGGAGACTGTGGCCATGCTTTTCTCCTGACACCAGATAAGATGGACATGCGCTTCCTCTGATGACTGCCGATTACGACTGCTGACTGACTTGGAGGTCCGGAAAGCTATGACACATGATACGGGTATACCCGCCGCCCCTGATTGCCCCGAGTTTCCCCATTACCCTGAATCTACCGGATCTCAGGGTTCCTCCGATTGCCCTGATCTCCCCGAATCTTCTGATTTCCCTGAGTCTCCCCGTTATCCGTATAGACCAGAAACACCGGAAACAGACGACATTCCCAGGCTTGCCAACCCGGCAACCGGTTCAGCATCCTCTTCATCAGTGGAAAATGACCGGCTGACACCGGTATATGCCATCATCCCGGCCGCAGGGACAGGCAGCCGCATGAAATCCAGCCGCAACAAGCAATTCCTGGAAGTTGGTGGCCAGCCGCTCCTGCTGCGAACCTTATTGACTTTCGAGCGCTGTCAGCGTATCACGGGCTATATTGTCGTTGTTTCCGCGTCCGAACGCCAGACGGTTACTGCCCTGCTCCAGGGGTATGATTTAAGTCACCTGCTTGGCCTGGCCGATGGTGGCCAGACGCGTCAGGAATCGGTCCTGTCTGGCCTGCGCTTGCTACGGGAGAAAATCGGTGACAAGGCGCCGGCCCTGGCCCTGGTCCATGATGGGGCCCGCTGTTTTGTCAATGAAGCGATTATCATGCGCTGTGTGACAGCCATCCTCAATAAAAAAGCCGCCTGTGGGGCGGCCGTGCCAGTGAAAGATACAATCAAGGAAGCAGACAGCGACGGCAGGGTCTGGGCGACGCTCAATCGCAGCCGGTTGTGGGCCATGCAGACCCCGCAAGGAGCCATGTTCCAGCCATTGCTGGCAGCTTACGAACAGCTCGCCCACAGTGGCCAGCAGGTCACCGATGACCTGGCTGTCATGGAGGCCGTCGGGCATGTCGTCTATCTGGTCGAGGGTGACTACACCAACATCAAAATGACCACGCCGGAGGATCTGGTGATCGGCGAAGCACTGGCCATTCAGGCAGACCGGCAAATGATCGAATTTTGATTGTTAACAATAAAGCGACTGCAAGCAGACCTGACCCGGCCCGCCTGCCTTTTTAATGTTGCGGCCGGCGGGCGGTCAATATGCAGAACACCTGCAGACCATCACCCCGCCCAAAGTCGGTCAGGCCCTCGCCGGTTGTGGCTGTCAGGCCGATATCGGCGGCAGTCAGGCCGGTCAGGGCGGCCAGGCTGTCTTTCAGCAAGGGAATCCAGCGGGACAGATGGGGCCGCTTGCCCTCTATGGAAAATGATAGATGGCACAGCTGCCATTCGCCCAGGGTATCGAGAGCCAGACGCAGATAGGCCCGGCTGTCGGTGATGCCTTGATCCAGACAGAGACGATCGGCAACCTGGCCGAGGATATTGACCCCGGTCAACCCCGAAATGGCATTGGTCAGGGCGTGCAGAATCACATCGGCATCACTGTTACCGGCCAGGGCAACAGCCCCGGGAATCACCATGCCACCCAGGACCAGCGATCGCTCGAGTCCAGGCATCGCCGGGGCAGAGCCGGCTGAAACTGGCTCAGTCGATGAGGCAGACAGGACCGGGTCAGCGGATTGAGTCGAAAGGGCTGGTCCAGCTGCCGGCTTCACGGGCGCCGGACGGTCGATGAAGCGATGACTGTCTTGCCCGATTGCACTGCGATATTCATACAGAACCAGCCCCGGCGGGATTAAACCTTGTGCCATTGCCGAACCATTGCCCATCCTTTGCTCTTGCTCATTTATCAATCAGGCCAGTGCTGCCTGGCGCGATGCCAGGCAGCACTGCCGATTCGGATCAATACTTGTTCATTGAGTTCAAACACGAATAGACACTTCTGCGCTCAGTTCTCGGTTGTGATGGCCGGTTTTTTACCTTCACGAATCTCTACACGCCGGATCTTGCCGCTGATGGTCTTGGGCAGTTCGCTGACAAAATCCAGGATCCGCGGATATTTATAAGGGGCGGTATGGGTTTTGACATAGTCCTGCAGCTCAGTCCGCAAAGCGTCACTGGCGGTATAGCCTCTGGCCAGTACGACTGTCGCCTTGACAACCTGGCCGCGCACTTCATCCGGCACACCGGTGATCGCGCATTCCAGAACGGCCGGATGTTCCATCAGCACGCTTTCCACTTCAAACGGGCCAATCCGGTAGCCAGAGCTCTTGATAATGTCATCAGTCCGGCCCACAAACCACAGATAGCCGTCCTCATCCTGCCAGGCGAGGTCACCGGTATGGTAAATGCCATCGTGCCAGACCTTGTGCGTCAGGTCCGGATCCTTGTGATAACCCTTGAACATGCCCGGCAGCTTACCTTCCTCGATCATGATACAGATCTCACCCGAAGAGCCCAGGGGCACTGGCTGGTCCTGGTCATCAAGTAGCTTGATATTGTATACAGGTGATGGGCGACCCATCGAGCCGGGCTTGGTCTTCATCCAGTAATTGGTGACAACCGCCAGTGTCATTTCCGTCTGGCCGTAGCCTTCCTTCAATTCCAGACCGGTTGCCCGCAGGAACTGCTCATACACCTCGGGATTCAGCGCTTCACCGGCAATCGTGCAATGCTGCAGGCTTGACAGGTCATAAGCCGCGAGGTTCTCCTTGATCATGAATCGGTACAAGGTAGGCGGCGCACAAAATGTCGTCACCTTGTCGTTCTGCAGTTTTTCCAGCATCACCGAGGGCACAAAGCGATCATAGTCAAAGACGTAGACCCCGGCTTCCATCAGCCATTGCCCATAGATCTTGCCCCAGGCCGATTTGGCCCATCCGGTGTCAGCCACGGTCAGGTGGAGCCCGTCCGGATCAACCTTATGCCAGTAACGCGCGGTCGGGATATGGCCGATCGGATATGTAAAGTCGTGGGCCACCATCTTGGGCATACCGGTCGTACCGGAGGTGAAATAAAGCAGCATCATGTCTTCATTGGACGCGGCGGCCTCGCCGGTCGGACGGACAAAGGGCAGCGCACTGGCCAGCCCTTCGGCAAACGACTGCCAGCCGGGACGCTCGCCGCGCACCATGACCTGGATCAGCGGATGAGCCGACTCAGCGGATGCTTTCTCAATCGAAGCGGCAATATCCCCGTCCGCCGTGCAGACAACAGCTTTGATGCTGGCTGCCTTGTACCGGTAAACCAGGTCCTTGACCTGCAGCAGATGAGTAGCCGGAATCGCCACGGCTCCGAGCTTATGCAGGGCCAGGACGGCAAACCAGAACTGATAATGGCGCTTGAGCACCAGCATGACCCGATCGCCGCGGCCAATGCCCAGCGACTGGAAAAACGATGCACAGCGGTCACTCTCCGCCTTCAAGTCACCAAAGGAAAAAGTCCGGGTATCACCGGCCTCATTGGTCCAGTGCATAGCCCGGCGGTTGGGCTCATGTCCGGCAATCGCATCGACGACATCATAGGCGAAATTGAACGGTCCGGGTACTTGCAGCCGATAGTCGGTCACGATACCCTGCTCATCGTGCGTTTCAATCAGATAGTTGCGGTATAAGTTCAACATGCGCGGCTAACCTCCAGCGAGTACTGAATTCATGGATTATTAGTCCGATTACACGGGGCTGGCGGGCAGACTGTCAGCAACCCTCCAGAAAGTACTGTTTGCGGATTATTTGTCCTGGCCAATCACAATGGCCATAAACTGACATGGCATGCCATCAATGGCCACCATGCCATGGGGTGTGCCCGAGTCGTAATAGATGCTGTCACCGGCGTTCAGGATCTCTTCATGCTCACCGATGCGGATCCGCATGCTGCCGCTGAGCAGATAATCCATTTCCTGGCCCGCGTGTTCATTCAAGGCAATCTCACAGGATTCAGCGCCCGTTTCATAGGGAGCGATGACCAGGAACGGCTCAATCAGCCGGTCCTTGAACAGATAGGCCAGATTCTGATAGGAAAAACCACGCCGGCGGCTGATCGGCAGGCCTTCACCCTTGCGGACGATTGTATAGTTGCTTAAATGCGGCGCTTCACCCGTCAGCAGTTCTGTGAGATCCAGATTCATGCGCCGCGCAGCCTTGTAGAGAAAGGTGAAGCCAATGTCCCGCTGGCCATTTTCGGTTGCCAGATATTCCTCTTCAGACACGTCAGTAACAGCCGCCATTTCTGCTGCGGACAGATTCAGGATTTCGCGCATATCGCGCAGACGCTGACCAATTTCGCGAATAATATCTTCCATGACTTTACCTGACCTCCTGGTTTAAGATGTACCAATACTGTACCTTTTTTTGGCGGACGCTTCAAGGCTGTCCCGATTTTTAGCGGCCGCTTCAAGGTTGTTCCGATTGATTCGTTGCGGCTGCAATAAGACTCCAGGCCTGTTACGGTTATTATAACCGGTTACAAGAATACTTCAGCTGACATAAGGCGCGATCAGCTCAGCCAGATTGGCAGCCCCCTGATCATCATAGCCGACGAGGGTCCGCTTGACCGCGGCGTCAACCACCATCGTAAACTGCGGCAGCTGCTCCACACCAAAATTCCGGGCAAGTGTGACCGCCTCCGTCGTATTGATCCAGACAATCGCCAGTCGTCCCCGGTATTCATCAGCCAACTGCTCAATCCGTGGAATGACCAGGTGGTTGATGTCGCCTAGCGGATTATAAAAAACGAGCAGGACCGGAACTTCACTCTGGGCCAGAAAGGCATCAAAGCTGTTTATCCGGCGATAAACCACACCGGAAATACCATCACCAATGTCTTCAAAATGCAACAAGGCAATCGGAGCTTCATTATCCTCATCGCCAACGACTGGAGCCGCCTGACAGGCTGCAGCCAGCGGCAAGGTCAGCAGCAGGATCAGCAGCAGGATCAGCATGACCGGCAGGGCAGTTGCACCCGGCCTGACCGAAGGCAAGAAGCGGGCCACCGGCAGCACGGGAACACGGCGCGCCGGCTGGTTCGACGGATCACTCACCGGCAGAGCGGACGAACATGGCTCAGGCCGGTTTGAAATTCCAAGCCATTTACCGCTCCGTTCTGAGTCTTTCATGACCGGCGGGCCAGAACGGCTTCCACAGCTGCAACAGCACCACCCAGATAAGTGCTATCCAACGACTCAATCTGACCGGCATCAATCAGGGCAGCAATCTGGGGATCAACGGGCAGTCGATCGAGAACCGGCACGTTCATTTCAGCTGCAGCCTTCACGGTCTGGCCGGGGCCAAAGATCGCAATCGTCTGATCGCAATCCGGGCACTGTACATAACTCATATTTTCCACAAAGCCAAGGATATGAACCTGCATCATCAGGGCCATATTGCGGGCCTTGCGGACGATCAGCGACACGAGATCCTGCGGCGTCGATACGACAATCAGCCCATCAACCGGAATTGACTGGAAAATAGTCAGTGGCACATCACCGGTACCCGGCGGCATATCAATCAGCAGAACATCCAGACCTTCCCAGACAACATCCGTCCAGAACTGCTTGACAAGGCCCGAAATGACCGGTCCACGCCAGATGACCGGAGCGTCCGGATTCTCCAGCATCAGATTAATGGATACAACCTGGATGCCCAGACTGGTCCGAGCCGGATAGATCCCTTCCTCATAGCCCATCAGACGTTCGTGCAGACCAAAAGCCTTGGGAATCGATGGCCCGGTGACATCGGCATCCAGAATACCAACTTTCAGTCCCTTACGGGCCAGGTTCACCGCCAGCAGGGACGTAACCATGGACTTACCCACTCCGCCCTTGCCGCTGGCAACCCCGATAACCGTTTTCACAGCGGCCAGGCTATGCAGATCTGCGTGCGCCGGCCTGGCTGGCGCACTGCATTCACCACCGCTTTTAGCCGTTGCACAATTACTTTTACTGCCACATGAATCACAAGAAGACATTCAACATCACAGCCTTTCTTTATTGTTTGATAATTTCTTAGATGATCTCATTTGATCAGCGCCTGGTACTGGCTCCGTTATACTGGCTCCGTTATACTGGC
>CAYVHB010000030.1:32210-33617 GCA_964450865.1 uncultured Oscillospiraceae bacterium
TACTGGCTCCGTTATACTGGCTCCGTTATACTGGCAGGGACAGATCGATTGATGTTTTATTAAACCAGCACTTTATACCGGCTCTTTGCTAGCACGGAGCATGGGAGACCTGGCCCGGATGATCCAGTAACCAGCGGAACGTTCCAGGACCGAGACATCAGCAAATAACGTCTGCAGCCTGGCCAGGGCTGAAGGCGCACCCTGTTTTTTCTGAATGACCACATACAGGCGTCCATCAGTCCTTAAGCGGGTACTGGCCTCGATAAAGAAACGGTAGACGACAGCCTTGCCGGCGCGAATCGGCGGATTGGTCAGGATAACGTCAAAGTCACCGGTTAGCGCAGTCAGACCATCTGACTGGACGATCTCAACATACTGCGTCTGGTTCAGGCGGGCGTTGTGACGGGCCAATTCCAGAGCCCGTTCATTGACATCAGCCAGAACAACATTCAGGGCAGGGAAAATCCTTTTCAGGACAATGCCAACCGGCCCATATCCACAACCCAGATCCAGCACCCGGCCCGTCATATGGCCTTCCACCTGAATGACCGTTGTCAACAGCAATTCCGAGCCATAGTCTAGGCGGGTCCTCGAGAAAACACCGCGATCGGTTTTAAAGTGAAAATCTATGCCATGCAAGCGGGTCTCAATCACCCGTTCCTGATGTTCCAGATCAGTTTTTTCATCAAAATAATGTGCCATGATCATATGACTCCTCAGTGGTGATGTTTATCCAGCCTGGCCGGCAAGCGGTCCAGGCCAGCCTTGCGCAAAGCCAGCAAGAGCGGCAAACCTATGACATACACGGCAACCGCTTCGGAAATCAGGATTGATACCTGGACACCAGCAATCGCTGCAAAGGACTGACTCATACCCGGGATCAGGAATGGCAAATATAAGCCTACGATCAAGGCATTCAGGATGATGGGCGGCAATAAGACAACCAGGGTCTTGTACCAGCTGTCTTTCAAGCGCTGTTGCAGCCACCAGGTCAGGGCTGCAGCCAGCAAGGTAGTCAAACTGCCAAAAATAATATCAATCAGGCCGAGTGGCGATGGATTGAAGAAGGCATTAGTCAGCAGACAGCCAAGAAACAGGCCAGGCACCGCAGCTGGCGTCAGGGCAGCCAGCGCCGTCAGGGCTTCGGCCAGACGAAACTGAATGGGCCCAAAGGCCATCTGGGCAAACGGTAAAGTGAAGATGATGTAGGCCGCGGCAATCAGCGCGCCTTCTGTCAGATACAAGGTCTTCATTCGGGTCGACATGGTCATGAGTTACTCCCTCTTCACGGTGAAAAACAGTCACCGGAACACTATATATGCCAAAACCTGCCGGTCCTGCAAGATCGCAAGGGGCTGGGCCTGAACATCATGGGGCTCGCATGAATGATTCAAATAAGCAAAAGAC
>CAYVHB010000031.1:0-33514 GCA_964450865.1 uncultured Oscillospiraceae bacterium
ATACCCGTTCGGGCGCCCAGCATCAGGCCCATTCGGGCGCCCAGCATGATACCCGGCCCGGCGCAATAAAGTTCAATTTTTGTCTGGCGGTTCAGTCTGGTCCGCTGTAAACAACCCAAACACGGGCAGGATCTTAAATTAATTAGACAAGAATAGCATAGAATATAACCAGAATATGGCCTATAATATGAACAACTGATCTGGAATATCCACAAAACAGCCAGCCAGGTGTCCAGTTTTTTCCCTTGACCGCCCAGAAGCATAATATTCGGAGGTAGTATCATATGAAGAAAATCAAAATCGGATCTGTTGGCCTTGGCCGTCTCGGCTACGAGCACGCCACGAACATCGCCACCAAAATCTCACAGGCCGAACTGGTCGCAATCTGTGATATCGATGCTGCCCGCGTCGCCCAGGTTGCTGATGAACTGGATGTCCAGTATCGCTATACTGACTTCGAAGAAATGTGCCAGAATCCCGAGCTGGATGCCATTTGTATCGTTTCGCCATCCAAATACCATCCCGAGCAGATCGCTATTGCGATGAAGCATGGCAAGCATGTCTTCTGTGACAAGCCGCTCGGCACCACCGTCGAGCAGTGCCTCGTTGCCGAAAAGGCTGTCGAAGCCCATCCGGAGCTCGTTTTCATGCTCGGCTTCATGCGCCGTTTTGACCCCTCCTACCTGGATGCGAAAGCCCGTATTGACCGTGGCGAGCTTGGCCGTGTGATCCTGGTGCGCAGTTATACCCAGGATCCGATTGCCACGATCGAAGGTACGCTGAAGTTCGCCAAGTGGAGTGGCGGCCAGTTCCTTGATATGTGTGTCCATGACATCGACCTGGTCCGCTGGTTTACCAAGAGCGAGCCCAAGAATGTCTGGGGCATCGGCGGCTGCTTCGAATTTGAACAATACCGCGAATGGAATGATGGTGATAATGTGGCCGCCATGCTGCAGTGCGAGGACGAGGCGATGGCCTTCATGTTCGCCGGTCGCGCCGCGGCTCACGGCAGCAACGTCGAGACTGAGATCATCGGCACCCGCGGCACGCTGCGCATCGCCTCGGTCCCGTCCAAAAATCTCCTGGAAATCATGGACTCCCACGGTGTCCGCCGCGAATGCTACATGGACTTCCTGACCCGCTGGCACGACGCCTATGTCAATGAGCTCACCGAATTCTGCAAATGCATCCTGGAAAACCGCAAGCCGGAAGTCACTGTCTACGATGGCACCGCCGTATCCCGTTGTGCCTATCGCTGCAAGGAATCCTTTGAGACCGGTAAAATGCTGCCGATAGAGGGCGCATAACATAAACTGACTGCCAATTCGGCCCGAATCCAGCTTTCACCTGCTATTCAGGCGCAGAATTCTGATCAGCAGATTCGCCCGGAATAAAATTCGCCATCTGTTTTTCTCCTTCGCAAAAACCATCAGCTGCGTACTGGTTGACCGCAGCTGATGGTTTTTTGTGACTCAATGATCGCAGCAGAAAAATAAGCGCAACCCTGAACAGACCAGCTCAGCGGGCGGCGTGGCAAAACCCAAGACAGAAGACTCAGCGGCCAGCGTGGCGCAACCCAGGAAAGGCTCCGGCGGCGGACCAGGACTCAGTGCATTTTCTGCTTGAATTCAATGGAAATGTGGTCCGGGTCGTAGACGTAGAAATAGCGGCTCTGCGGATCGGGGAAGCGGATGTCCGAGGGATTCAGGCCCTCTGCCTGGGCCCTGGCGTGCAGGCCGTCGAGGTCGTCAATCTGGAAGCAGACTGTCAGGCCCTGGGTCTCGACCTTGACCCCCTCGGGCATGTAAACCAGCTCGATCTGGGTGGCGCCTTCCTGATCAGCGAGGAAGGCGATCTCCCATTCGCCAAGCGAGAAGCGCCGTTGCATCTGGAGGCCGATAAAATCCTGGTAAAAGTGAATGGAGCGATGGATATCCCTGACCCGGAAAGTCAAATGCAGAAAGTGCATCGTAATTCTCCTGTCTGTAAAAATAGAATCAGAAAATCCTTCTGATTCTTCAATGCCAGATGGTCATGACAGACGATCTGCATACTCAGCCGACTGGTGGTCAGCCGGCTGGCGAAGACGGTCCATCAGCAGTCCGGGCAATCACGCCGAGTATCGCGTCGATAATCCTGGCCGTATGCAGGGAGGACTCAAGGCTGACTGCCGGCTTTTCGCCAAAAATGATACAACGGCCAAATTGCTCGATTTCAAGGGTATAGTTATTCGGGCATTCAACGGTGACCGTTTCGGTCTGGCCGTTTGCCTGGATCTGGATTTTGGCCAGCCCGGCAAAATTAAAGGCGGGCCGGACGGTGATAATACCGGCACTGCCCACAATGGTGTATTCGTTGCGTGCTTCTGTCCGGAATGAGCAGTAAGATAGGGCATCAACAGGACCGGGATAGGTGAGGATGGCCATGCTGCTCTCGTCAACCTGGCTGTCCTCACCGATCAGGGCGGTCGCCTGGACCCGTTCCGGCAATCCACCGAGCAGATGACCGATCAGGTCAATATTGTAGCAGCCCACATCGTAGGTAGCACCGCCGTGCAGGCCGGCGCTGAGCCGGACATTGGTGCGGTCGGTAAGATTGTAGCAGAAATGAGCCTCGATCATCCGGATTTCGCCAATCCGACCGGTCTGGAGTAATGTCTTGACCTGCTGGGTCAGCGGGCTGTGGCGATAAGCAAAGGCTTCCATCAGCAGGACCTGATTCCGGGCGCAAGCAGCCTGCATGGCAATGACCTCGGCGGCATTGACGCCAAGCGGCTTTTCACAAAGGACATGCTTGCCCGCCGCGGCCGCTTTTATGACCCACTCGGCATGCAGTCCGTTTGGCAACGGGATATAGACAGCTTCAATGGCCGGATCATCCAGCATGGCCTCATAGCTGGTATAGGTCTGGCGCGGTTTGAAAGCGGCGGCAAATTCCTGCAGCCTTGTGCTGTCAGAGCGGCTGGCGATACCGTAAAGGATCGCGTTGTCAGCCGCCAGCAGGGCTGGAATGACATGCTTTCTGGCAATACCGGCACAGCCCAGTACGCCCCAGTTGATTTTTTTCATCGGGGGTCTCCTTAACTCTTCCATTGGCCAGAGTATGGTTCTGACCGGTTCTTGCATCCTGGGTAGGGTCAATCGGTCCTGGACAGGCTGCAGACTTGCAACGCCGGGGCAAGCTGCGGCAACACAAGTCGTAACAACGGATATATAGTATTATTATAGGCAAATGTCTCCGGATCGTCCAGAAAATACGCGTGTCTATTCTCGGCACCAATCCCGGCCTGCAACCCGATCCAGCCAGGGCTGTAAACAAAGATCCGGTACGGCTGATTTGGACCCAGACACCAAAACGCTGCTCGGCTGGCCCGGTTCAGAATCACAATCCCGATCAAGCGCCGATCACCCATCTGCAGTATGATAGGGGTGGAGGTGGAGCTATGAGCGTCAGCCATTCCGCCCATGACAATGCCTGTCAGAAAAGCCATCAGCTGGCCCGTTCGCCAGCCAATCGGCCCGATAGCCAGCCGGGTGTCACGCATGTTGACCTGACACCAAACGCCCAGGCTGTCAGGAGCCTGCAGCAGTTCATCCGTGATCACCTCGGGGAGCCGATCACGCTGCTGATGCTGGCCCGTGTCGCCGGTTATTCGCCGTGGCACGTCATCCGGATCTTTGAGCAGGAGACCGGCCTGACTCCCTTTGCCTATGTGCGCAGCCTGCGCCTGGCGCGGGCTGCCGTCGCCTTGCGGGACGGTGGGCAGCGGGTGGTGGACGTGGCCCTGGACTTCGCGTTTGGCTCGCACGAGAGCTTTACCCGGGCATTTTCCGACAACTTTGGTATGGCCCCACAGATTTATCGCCGGCAAGGACGGCCGTTATTCCTGCCTGCCGGCATTCGCGAAGCCTATTTAAGTTTGCAGAAGGGGGAAGAAAAAATGACAGACCAGAAAAACACGGTATTTGTCCAGGTCGTCGACCGGCCGGCCCGCAAGGCCCTGATCCGCCGCGGAATTGTGGCAACAGATTACTTTGAATATTGTGAAGAGGTTGGCTGTGAGATTTGGGATCAGCTCTGCGCCATCCCGGAGGCCCTGTACGAACCGATTGGCATGTGGCTGCCGGAGCGCTTCCGCCATCCCGGCACTTCGACCTATGTCCAGGGCGTGGAGTTGCCCGCGACCTGGAACGGCATGATCCCGGACGGTCTTGAGTGTGTCGAGTTTCCGCCCTGTAAAATGATGATCTTCCAGGGACCGCCTTTTGACGATGCCAACTTTGAAGCCGCGATTATCGATGTCTGGGCCCTGATGAAGCAGTACGACCCGACTCTTTATGGCTTTTGCTGGGCCGATGACGACGGTCCGCGTTTCCAGCTTGAACCGCGCGGCGAACGCGGCTATATCGAAGGCCGTCCCGTCCGGCAGCTGTAAAAAATCAAGCACGGGGCCAGGACCTGTTCAAGGAACCGACCGCCCAATCAGTCAGCAACGCACCGCAGGCATTCATACTCCTGATGGCGTCCCAGCCTGTATGCTGGCGGTTATTGACTTTATGAAAGCCTGGCCAGGGCTGCATCATCAGCGATCACGATGAGGTCCGGATGCAGCTGCAAGATCGACCCGGGGATCGCCGGCGTGACGGGCCCGGTCAGGGCCTGCTGCAGGATATCCGCCTTGTCGCCGCCACTGACGACCAGCAGGATCTTCCTGGCCTGCATGATGGCGCGAATGCCCATGGTATAGGCATATTGAGGGACATCGTCCCGGTTGCTGAAGAACCGCGCGTTGGCTTCAATCGTACGTTCGTTCAGCTGAACCCGATGGGTCATTTTGTTGAATTCTGAATCAGGTTCGTTAAAACCGATATGCCCATTGTGACCGAGGCCCAGCAGCTGCAGGTCAATGCCGCCGAGTTCCTCGATCAGCTGATCGTAACGGCTGCACGCTGACTGTGGATCCTCGGCCAGGCCATCCGGCAGGTAGGTCAGATCCTGGCGAATGTTGATATGATTGAAAAAATTGTGATTCATGTAGTAGCGGTAACTTTGCGGGTTATCGGGGGCCAGGCCGCAATACTCATCCAGGTTGACGGTGCGAACCTTCTCAAAATCCAGGTCGCCTTTCCGATACCATTCAATCAGCTGGCGATAGACGCCAAGCGGGGTTGATCCGGTTGCCAGACCCAGCACGCTGTTTGGTTTTAGAATGACCTGGGCTGACATGATGTTGGCAGCTTTGCGACTCAGGGCAGTGTAGTCAGGTGCGGACAGAATTTTCATAAGTGATCTCCTTGTATATTTAAGATAGTCAGACACAAGATCTGACTGGGCCTCTGTTCTTCCCACAAGCCATGTGGGAAAATGGACTCGTACAGATTGAGGGCGTAGTTGCTCTCCTTGGAGTATAGCTCCGTCTGAAAGACTTACGCCTCATCTTTACGGGCAGTACACGAATGAGCTGGATGGGGATTAGCCCTGTATGTCGAACAAGGTTGTGTTCCCGTAAAGTCATGTGGATAACCTCTGTCTGTAACTTTTCATTGAAAGGTTTGGTGCAACATGTTTTACGTTGGCATCGACATTGCGAAGAACTCCCACGAAGCAGCCATTCTCGGCGATTCCGGCGATCTGGTCGGATCGACCCTGAAAGTCGCGAACACTACAACCGGAGCCCAGAAATTGCTCAATTACCTTGCCAAAGCCGGCGTGCCAATCGACAACGCGGTCATCGGCATGGAGGCCACCGGCCATTACTGGCTGGCGATCTATTCGTTTCTGGTTGGTCAGGGCTACACGGTCAAAGTCATCAACCCCATCGTGACCGATGCCTACCGGAATATGTCCGTCCGCAAGGCCAAAACCGATCAAATTGATGCTGTGGTCATCGCCAGGGTCATGCGCCTGGGCGAGTACAAGGAATCTCCAACAGCCAACGAACAGACATTAGCATTGCGCCAGCTGTGCCGCTTCCGGGCCTACGAGGTCGATCTTTGCTCCGATCTCAAGCGCAAATCAATCGCCCTTCTGGACCAGATCTTCCCTGAATACGCCAAGCTCTTTTCAGACACGTTCGGCGTGGCTTCGCGGGAGGTTCTCTTGAACTATTCAACGCCGGAAGAACTCAGCCAGATCAATACCAGGAAACTGGCAAACCTTCTGGACAAGGCCAGCAAGGGCCACTTCGGCAAGGACAAAGCCCTGCAGATCAAGGACGCCGCAGCCAACTCGCTCGGCATCACGATCGCCACAGACGCCTTTGCATTCCAGCTCAGGCAGCTGCTCGAGCAAATTAGCTTCATCGAAGACCAGGTTGACCAGCTCGATCTGGAGATCGCCGCCTACATGAAGCAGACGGATAGCTTCATCACGACAATCCCTGGCATCGGCCCGGTCCTTGGCGCCGTCATCCTCAGCGAAGTGGGTGATATTTCCCGCTTTGAAGACGGTAAGAAGCTCGTCGCCTATGCGGGTATCGATGCCGCTGTTAGCCAGTCTGGCAACTTTGAGGGCACCCAGATGCACATGTCCAAACGTGGCTCACCCTACCTGAGGCGGGCGCTTTACACAGCGGCTGGCGTTGCTGCCTTCCATGACCCCGAGCTTTCCGCCTACTACCAGCGATTGCGGCAGCGAGGCAAGCATCATAGGGTTGCTGTCGGTGCCATTGCCAGAAAGCTCTGCTACGTAATTTTCAGTGTGCTGTCTGAAAACCGGCCTTACGAGCATCGCTTGCACAACGCTGTTGCAGACAATTCAGGCCTTGATCAGTCTGGGGGTTGAGTAGATTTCATGTTGCATTTACCTGTTCAATTTTCAAGGTTCAATTGGATGTTTCTATCTATAAATGCCTATTGACATTTAATAGCTGGTCTTTTTCTATGCGTGATCGGGTGAGAGCCGGGTGATCAGTTGCTCATATTGGGGCCATTTGCTTTCCATGTCGGCAACCAGTTTGAACTGGGTACGGGCCCGGACCAGGTTCTGGTTCGCATATTGAATCTTGAAATAGCGGTCCTGGTTCAGGTAATCGGTCAGGAAGCGGATACCACATTCCAGGGTCATGAGCTTGGCTCCCCAGGGGGCCAGCTTGATCTCGGCCGGGGTCAGGATGCGGCCTGCGGTTTCAAAAAAACCTTGCGTGAAGGCGGCGGCCTTGTCCAGGTCGAACCAGACCTTGCGCAAATCCGGCTCGTCCTCGGCCGCCGATGAGGCGCCAAAACGGATAGCATCCCCGTAGTCATACAAGATGAGCCCCGGCATCACGGTGTCCAGGTCAATCACACAGATGCCGCAGCCTGTCTGGCTATCCAGCATCACGTTATTGAGCTTGGTATCATTGTGAGTTACCCGCAGTGGCAAGTCGCCCCTGGCCTGGGCGTCCAGCAGCAGTGCGACTTCAGGCTCGCGCCGCCAAACAAATTCGAGCTCCGCCGCGACCTCGCTGACCCGGCCCGCCGGATCCTGGCCAACAGCGGCCTTCAGGGCGGCCAGCCTTCTGGGGGTATGATGGAAATCGACAATTGTTTCATGGAGCAGGCCAGCCGGAAAATCCTGCAGCAGCATCTGAAACCGGCCGAAGGCCCGCGCCGCATTTTTAAACTGATCCAGGTTGTCAATCTGTTGCAGGCTGACCGCATCTTCAATGAACAGGAAGACGCGCCAGAAGTCATGGTCGGGGTCACGGTACCAGGTCCTGCCGTCCCGGGCCTGAATCAGGGTCAGCGACTCCCGGTCGGGATTGCCGCCCTCCTTGCTGATTGCCTGGCGTAAATGCGTGGTCACCCGCCCGATATTTTCCATCAGCGCTTCCGGATCCTGGAAGACGTGTGTGTTGACACGTTGCAGGATATAGCGCCGGACCTGGCCCTCGTTCCCGGCCAGGCTGACCAGATAGGTCTGGTTGATGTGGCCCTCGCCATGCGGGACAATATCAAGGAGTTGCCCGGCCAATTTGAACGCCCCGATGGCCCGCCTGAGCTGCGCTTCAGTGTGGCGCATAGGATGTCACCTCTCCAGCATGCCGATCTTTGCTATCCGTGTCGCCAGCATGCCGCTCTCTGGCATCCGGATCTGCGGCATTTGGCTCCCTGGTCCCCGAGTCGCCAGCATCCGGATCGTTCGCTCCCGGTTCCGCCCAGAGACGTTCCGGGTACAGGCCATTCTCTTTCATCATCCGGAAGGCCTGTGAGACTTTGTCTTTATCCTCAGGATATGTGATGCCATACCAGATGTCGGGCGTGGTCGCAATTTTCACCCGGGCCAGACCGCGCAAAATCAGCGAATTGACGACCGCATTCAGGTAAAACTCGGCTTTGACGGGATTTTCCGGCAACTGGTCGGTACAGAACCGGGCAAATTCTGCGGCCAGGAATGACAGGAACCCGGCTGAAAAACCCCAGATATTCATCGATACCCTCGTATCATCCGGAATAGGTTGCCAGGTCTGACCATCGTCAGCCAGATAGGCCAGACCGGCGCCACGGTGTTCGATCCGGGTTCTTTCAACGATGCTGGCTAAATAGCCATCGGAATCAATCTGGCAAATGCCACGGGAGACGCTACCATGTTCGGAAATGGTCTGATCCAGCCGATAGGCGATCATCACATGGCTGGCGGCCTGGCCGCTGCTGATGGCACACAAATGATCATAGACCAGCTGGAAGGCTCCGGGCCCATAGTAGTCATCGGCATTGATCACCGCAAACGGGGCGTCGATCAGCTGCCGGGCTGCCAGGATCGCATGCCCGGTGCCATAGGGCTTCACGCGGCCAGCCGGCGCCGTAACGCCCGCCGGCAAGTCATCTTGCCTCTGGAAGGCATAATCAACGGTGATATGGCGCGATATGCGGTCGCCGATAGCCTGCCGGAAATCTTGTTCAATTTCCTGCTTGATGACAAATATGACACGCCTGAATCCGGCCCGCATCGCGTCATAGATTGAAAAATCGATGATCTTCTCATTCTGGCTGGTGACGGATTCGATTTGCTTCAGCCGTCCGAAACGGCTGCCCATACCGGCTGCCATGATGATCAGGACGGGTTGATTTTCTGGCATAAGTACTCCTTTCATCATACCGGTCAGTCAGTCCATACTCCTGGCCGGTTGTCTTCGTTCAATTCCTGGCCGGATGTCTTGCCGCTAACGATAAATAGCAATATTTGCAAGTTGATTGCCGCTTTAAGTCTTATGATGTTTCAGTTCAGGGTGTTATGATGACGATAGCAATCCTGTTGAGATAATGCAAGTGGAGGAGGATAACCCATGTTTCAACCATCCAGCCGGCAGCCTTCTGCCACGTCAGCCCGTTCCGCCATTCCAACCCGGAATTGGCAAATCGCCCTGTTTGCCTTCAATAACACGGCGACCAACCTGGCCCTCATCCTGATGGGTTACTATGCTTTCTTTACCCAGAACGTCCTGGGCCTGACAGCCATCATTGTTGGCGCGATTGCGGCCCTGATGCGGGTCTGGGACGGTGTGATGAATCCGATCGTCCGGTTCTGGCTGGATCAGACGAACGGCCGTTTCGGCCGTTTCCGCCCGTTCATGCTGGTCGGCAACCTCGTCATGATCAGCACGATGGTGGCAATTTTCCATGTGCCGGACAGCCTGGGCCCGGTCAGCCAGTACGCAATCACGGCCGCCCTTTATCTGGTTCATATCATCGGCTATACGATGCAGACCGTCTGCACCAAGGGAGCCCAGCGGGCCCTGACCCAGGATGCAAAGCAACGTACAGCCTTCTCCTGGTTTGATGCCATCTACAACCTGATTGTCTTCAACGGGTCCATCTTCCTGGTCACGTGGGTCCTGGCCCCGCGCTATCAACTGCAGATCATCGATCCGCAGTTGTTCAATGATGTGTCCTGGCTGTTTGCTGCCCTCTCGTTTCTCCTGACCATCCTGGCCGTGATCGGTATCTGGCAGAAAGACCGCACGGAATTTTATAGCCTGGGCGAAAGCTCAGTCAAGGTCAGCTTACAGGTCTATCTCGACGTACTCAAGAACAATAAGCCGCTGCAACGGCTGATTGCGGCAGCCGCGACCGGCAAGCTGGCCAGCCTGGCGGTTCCCGGCGGCCTGATCTACCTTTTCTCCAATCTGCTGCTTGACGTATCCCTTTATGGCCCGTATGCGCTGCTGAACATGATTCCCGGCTTCCTGATTACCCTGGCTGGCCTGGCCTGGGCGCGCAAGGTTGGCAACAAGAAGGCGTATCTCTGGGTTGCCGGCGGCAGCGCCGTTTTGCTGCTCGCGCTGCTGGTTCTGGCGCCCCCTGTCCTTGGCCAGGGAACGACGATCACGGCCGGCGTCATCGGCCTGCTGGTACTCCTGGCCTTGCAGCAGAGCCTGGGCAATATTACCAGCCAGATGGTCCTGCCAATGATCGAGGACTGTGCCGATCATGAGAATCACCGGACCGGCCGCTTTATCCCCGGGCTGGTCAGCACCTTGTATTTTTTCATGGACAAGCTGATTACCGCCCTGGCGCCCCTGCTGATTGGTATCGCCATTACCTGGGCCGGCCTGGGCCAGACCCGGATTGCTCCGGATCAGCCGGCCAATTCCCGCTTTGTCATTGCCGTCCTGGTGATTGTCCTTGGCCTGCCGCTGCTGAGCCAGCTCATCGCCATCGCGGTGATGCCCGGGTATGAACTCGGCAACGAGCGACTGGCTAAAATCCGGCGCGAACTGCAACTGCGCCGCCAGAACAGGACGGGTGCCTGACCTGGGAGGCCAGGCCAACCATCAGCCCCTGTATGCATAAGCCGGGACCAGCCCTTCGATCTTGTTCACGCGCTCGATTGCGGCCCATCGACTCTTCCACAAAGCCCGGCAGCTTGCGCTGGACGTGGGCCGTCATGACCGCGACCAGGTAGACGGCACCGGGCCGCTCTCCGGCTTTTGCTGACCGAGCAAACCATCCAGGAAATCGCCTATGAGCTCAACTTCACCGACGAGTTCTACTTCTCACGGTTTTTCAAGAAAAAGGCGGCTCAAGCCGGATCCGGACTGGGGTCATCAGCCGTCCGGCCGGAAGTGCGTCTCAGCAAGGGTATAAATAAGATGTCTGATTCCAGCATGTGACCTGATACGAGCTGCCCAATCAGGAAGGAGACAGTTTGCTGGGGATCGAGCCGGCCCTGGCGGCAATCTGCCATCAGCTGGCCAGCCTGGCTCAGCAGCATCTGGTGCTGCTGGATATGCAAGTCCAGATCCGGATAAGCCGCCTGGGCCAGGATAGACTCCTCATGCTGGAAATGCTCGATTGCATGGTCGAGCAGTACCTCAAGCTGGCTTTGCAGCTGCGGATTGTCCTGCTGGAGATTGAGGCGCATCAGCTGGTCTGCCAGGGCCAGCAGTTCGTTATGCTCACGGTCCAGCTGTTTGTTGCCGCTTTCGAGAATATTCTGCCCGGGGCTCAAGGTATCATCGCCTGGCAGGCTCACCGGCCCGGATGCAGCTTCCACGCGATTGCGGCCCTTGCGCTTGGCCCGATACATGGCATCATCGGCCCGGGTCAGCCACGAATCCGCTGATTCGCCGGGCAGCCGGGCTGCCACACCGAAGCTGCAGGTAAAGACTCCGACCTTGTCATGACGGTTGCCAGCCAGGACCTGGCGGAATTGCTCCATGAGCGCCGTTGCCTCTGGCAGTCCGGTATTGGGCATCAGGATGAGAAATTCCTCGCCGCCCATGCGAAACAGCTGGTCCGTCGGCCGCATGCAGCGCCGGGCGATGAAGGTCAGCTCCTGCAGGATCAGGTCGCCAATCGGATGGCCAAAGCGATCATTGATGACCTTGAATTCATCAATGTCAAAAGCGGCCAGCGCCAGCGGCGTGCCGAAACGGATCGAGCGGCGAATTTCCTCCCCAACCTGTTCCTGGTATAAATGGCGATTGCCGGCACCGGTCAGCTGGTCATGGTAACTCAGGTAGACGATCCGGCTCTCAGCCCGCTTGCGCTCGTCAATATTGCGGGCTACGCCGATCAGCTCAACATCTCTGTCCGCATTGAGGGTGAAACGGACCGTCAGCTCGATCCAGACGGTTTCGCCGCTTCTGTTCAGGGACTGGATCTCAATGGTTCGCCGTACTGTGGCGGCCGGATCGCTCAGGATCTCGCGGGTGCCCTCCGCGAACTGGCCACGCATATATTCAAGACTCTCCGTTGTGACAAAAGAACTGATATCTTGCTGCTGGGCCTCGGCCACGCCAAAGCCGCTTAACTTGCTGATTGAAGGGCTTAAATAGGTAAATCGCCGCTGGGTCAGATTCAGGGTGAAGATTACATCGGACGAGTTTTCCGTGATCAGGCGATAACGGCTTTCAGTGGCCCGCAGGGCGTATTCAATCTGTTTCTTGCTGGTCAGGTCGATAAACGTGCTGCGGATCAGGCGTTTGTCCTCCTGGTAATAAACATTGCTGCGGAAATGGACAAACAGATCCCCGAAATTGCCAGCCAGCTGAAGCTCGATCATTTCGCAGGCTCCGCTGCGCTCCAGCTCACGCAGCGCCAGATACAGACTATCCTGGCTGGCCGGGTGGACCAGGGAACTGAGCGGCTTGCCAAGCAACGCGGGTACTTCGGTAGCCAGCAGGGCGGCCAGGGTCCGGTTCGCGGTCATGATCCGGTAGTCCGGATCAAGGACTGCATAACCGACAGGTGCGTCATTGAACAGATCCTGATAAAGCTGCCGGGCTATCTCCAGCTCCTGCGCGCGGCGGGCCAGCTCATCATTCTGGTACAGCAGTTCCTGGTGATAAACACTGATTTCCTCGAGCAGCTCGCGCCGCGACAGCATATCCAGGAAATGTTCGTCCACTTGCTGGGTATTCAGCATCTGGGCGATTTTATCGCTAATTTTCTTGTCCCGTATGGCATTATCAGGCATGAGACATTACCCCCGTCCGGTCCTTGCAATCGATCCTGGCCTCCAGGTGCTTGATCTCCGTGACATCGACGACTGTGCCAATCAGCCGCAGCGGCTTCCCGGCTTCATCACGCCGGGTAATCTGGCCCCGATCATGATACCAGCCATATTCACCACTTTTGCGCTTGATCCGGTAGACAATATTCCACGCCGGCGTCCGTCCTTCCAGATAACCGCGCATGTGGGCCATGGTCGGTTCATAGTCATCCGGATGGATCAGCCCCGTGATGGCATAGACGTCCGTCGGGAATTCCGCCAGAGTATAGCCGAGCATGGTCGCCTTGCGCGGGTCGAAAGCGACCTGGTTATTGGATAAATCCCATTCCCACCAGGCAATTTTGCCGACTTCCAGGGCTTCATTGAGTCGTTCCTGGGACTTGCGCCATTCATGCTGGACGATGCGCAGCTGGGACACATCAATGAAGGTGATCATGATCCCGTCGATCGCGTTGTTCTCCGCGCGATAGGGGCGGATCTGGGTAATCCAGGTCCGGCCCCTGGTATCAACGATTTCCTTCTCGATGGTCTGCAGGGTATCGACAACCTGCTGCAGATCGGCATGGAAGTCTTTATATAAATTGTCGACGGTGATGTGAGTAATCGGCCGGCCAATATCCGTCGGCAGGATATTGGTAATTTTGTGAACGACTGACGTGATCTTGCGGATACACATTTTGCGGTCGAGATACAGCGCGCCGATGTCGGTATTTTTCAGCAGGTTATCCAGGTCGCTGTTCAGGCGCGTCAGGTCATCAACCTTGTTCTGGTACTCGGCATTGACCGTGTAAAGCTCCTCGTTGACCGATTGCAGCTCTTCATTGGTGCTTTGCAGCTCCTCGTTGGAGGCGATCAGTTCCTCGTTCGCAGACTGCAGCTCTTCATTGGACGTCTCCAGCTCCTCGACAGTCGCCTGCAGGTTTTCGCGGACGCTGGCCAGTTCCCGGTCCATCTGGCTGATCCGGTCGCTGTATTCACGACTGGCCTCGACAGGCAGCGGCCGGGCGTGTGTGGCCGTCTTAGCCTGGTCAAACGTCAGGCTGACCAGGCACATGTCGTTTTTTTCCACACTGAAAAGGCTGCCCCGCAAGCTGATGGCCTGGTCTTCCAGGCCTCTGCAGCCGGTGATATTTTCTACGGCAACTGTCTTGCGTTCTGCGCGCAGCCGGCGCAGCAGGTTGTTGAAATAAATAACCAGGTCCGGATTGAGGTTTTCAAAGACATGATTGGTAAACCGGCCGCTGTGAAAACGCATGAAAGGATTGACATCATTGATCACGTGGACAATGTTGTCATTGCTGTCAATGACCAGGGAAGGTGGCAGGGTGCTGGCCAGAAGTCCCTCGAGAATAGGCTCGGTCTTCGGTCCGGACAGGCGCTGCAGCCCATGCAGGTGTTCCGGGCGCTTCTGGCGCAGCATGCTCAGCTCGCTGACATTGGGCGGTCTGGCACCCGGCAGGGGCTTGTAGATTTTCCATTTGCTGTCGATTATGGCAAAGGACTCATTCAGCTCGCCGATTGATTCGCTGCTGCCCATAAACAGATAGCCGGTCTCGTTCAATGAGTGGTAGAACATGGTCAGTACTTTTTTCTGCATCTCCGGCTTGAGGTAGATGAAAAGATTGCGGCAGACAAGCAGGTCCAGCCTGGAAAAGGGCGGATCCTTGAGCAGGTTATGGGTTGCAAAGACGATCTTTTTACGCAGACTTTCGTTGATCAGATATCCGTTCTCCTTGCGCGTAAAGTACTTGAACAGCAGGTCCGGTTCGACGTCGGCAATAATGCTCTCCGGATACAGGCCCTGGCCGGCAATATCCAGAGCGTACCGGTCAATATCGGAGGCAAATATCTTGAATGTGCAGGCGAGCTTGTTGCGGTCAATATACTCCTGCATCAGCATGGCCAGGGAGTAGACCTCCTCGCCGGATGAACAGCCGGTCGACCAGACGCGCAGGTTTTTTTTGCCATAGTCCAGATTGGGCAAGACCTTCTCGCGCAAGACATCGAAGGCTTCCAGGTCGCGGAAAAACCGGGTCACGCCGATCAGCAGTTCACGAAACAGCGCCGTCTTCTCCTTGTCCGATTCGGACAGGAATACCATGTAATCCTGCAGGGTGCTGAAGCGGTTGACACCGACCCGCCGTTCGAGGCGGCGGGTAATGGTATTTTCTTTATAGTATGAAAAGTCGATGCCGCAGTAGTCGCGCAAGATCAGGATGATCTTGGACAGGGCGTCGATATTCCTGGTCATGATCGCCTCGGGCGTGCTTCCTTTCTCGATAAACGGATGCTTGATGAAATTGATCAGGGCTTCCGGCATCTTTTCCGGTGCCAGGATAAAATCGACCAGGCCGGTGGCTATCGAACTGCGCGGCATGCCATCGAACTTGGCGCTGCGGTCGTCCTGGACCATAACCATGCCGCCGGCTTCCTTGATCGAACGGATACCCAGGGTGCCGTCACTGCCGGTGCCGGAGAGGATGATGCTGATGGCCTTGCGCTCCTTGTCTGTCGCGAGAGAGCGCAGGAATATATCGATCGGCAGGTTCAGGCTCTTCTTATTGCGCTGTTCCTCCAGAAAGAGCTGGCCATGCAGGATCGACATATTCTTGCGGGGCGGAATCAGGTAGATGGTATTGGGCCTGGTCTGCATACCATCAGCGGCGATCCTGATCGTCATGCTGGTGCAGCGGGCCAGCAGCTCGTCCATCATGCTGCGGTAGTCGGGTGACAGATGCTGGATAACAATAAAGACCATCCCGGTGTCATCCGGCATGTTTTTGAAAAAGTCCTGCAACGCTTCCAGGCCGCCAGCCGAGGCGCCGATCCCGACATAATAGGGTGAGTCCGCGCTCACAGATGGGCGGGATGGATAGGACCGCCCTGCTTCCGGGCCATCAGCCGGGGCGCCGGTCCCGGCAGGGGAGATTGAGTCCGCGGTCGCAGGCGAGAGGGATGTATCTGGTATCATTTTATCTCGACTTTCCTGATTCTGTATTGTCTGTCCGGCCCGGTCCCCGTGGTGGTCCCGAGGTCTTGTGCCGGCGCTATTCTTGCCAGTTATTCTGCAACACTGTTCTTGCCGTTTGTTCTGCCATTAAGAAAATTAAAAATCAGATGCGCTTCGAATGCGGCCGGTTGGTCATTCATTATGCGCTTCATCGTTGATCTATCATTGTTGAGACATGCCTGAAGTTGAGACATGCCTGAATGCTCTGCTCTTGTGCATTTATTTATATGCGTAATGGTATTTCATTTATTGACATGACCATTTTACCATTGAGATTTTATAGCGTAAATAGGAAAAGTTGACATCGCCCGTGCGCAAGCAGGAGGCCTGTGATAGAATGGACGGCGACACAGGAGGGAAGCCCATGAACGAAACATCAGTTCCGGCTCACACTGCCGGCCCGGCCACGAAACAAAGCCAGCCCATACAGACAGGCCGGCAAATGGCATCCGGCAAGGCCCGGCCAGCTGGCCTGCTGGCCCGCGGCGGGCCGGTATTCATCCTGGCCGCGGCCTTGCTCTGGAGCCTGGCCGGGCTACTGATCAAATACATTCCCTGGCATCCGATGGCAATTGCCGGTGGCCGCAGTTTCCTGGCCGCCTTTGTTTTTATTGCCTTCTACCGCCGCCGCCTGTTGCGCTGGCCAGGCCGGATCACGGTTCTTTCCGGGCTGGCCCTGGCCCTGACGCAGATTGGTTTCGTGATCGCCAACAAGCTCACGACCGCTGCCAACGCCATCATGCTTCAATACGTTTCGCCCTTTTTTGTTGTTGTCCTGGGGGCCCTGCTTTATCACTACCGGCCAACCCGGCGCGAAGTGACAGCCCTGGTCATCGCCTCCAGCGGCATCGTCTTGTTTTTCCTCGATGATCTTTCGCCAGGCAACATGGCCGGCAATCTCCTGGCCCTTGGTACAGCCGTGACCTTTGCCATGGTTTTCCTGTTCAACCATCGCCCGGAATGTGATACCCCTGTAGCCTTGTTTATCGGCCAGGCCGTGACCTTCCTCAGCGGCCTGCCTTTCCTGCTCACAACCCGCGACTTCTCCTGGCCGCCCCTGCTGTCCATGCTGATCCTCGGCATCTTCCAGCTCGGCCTGGCCTACTTCTGCTTTGGCGTTGGGATCCGGACGACTCCACCCCTGGCCGCCAGCCTGCTGGCCATGGTTGAGCCGATTATCAATCCGGTCTGGGTTTTCCTTGCCGTCCATGAAGTGCCCGGCTGGCCAGCCCTGGCCGGTGCCGCCATCGTCCTGGCTGCAGTCTTATACCTGAACCTGCGCAACTTGAAGCCTGCCCGGACCCGTTCGCCTGATCAATAAACCCGAAGCGCCCCCCAATGGGCTTGGCCGCCGCCTGGGACTCCGGGTTCCGACTCCATCGCCGTGATGCAGCCGCTGCCGGGCAGCCTTGCCGCGGTACCGCCGCTCCAGCTAGCGTTTGCGCTGCGGCTTGTTGCTGTTCTCCGTGACCCGGTATGCCACAATCTTCCGGATCAGCTCCAATGGCATCGGCTGGTCGAGTGGGAATTGCACCGAGCCTTTAGCTCCTTTATAGGCGGACAACTCCGCCTGGAAGGCCTCGATACCGGACGGCGCCGGGTAGAAACCGATATGCCTGCTGTGGGCCGCAAAATGAACCAGGTTGCCGTTCCAATAGAAGGTCGGCATCTGGTAGCTGATCTTCTCGGTCGCCTCCGGCGCCGCTTCGTGAATGACCTGCCGGATCTGCTGCAGCAGGACCTGAATATGCGGCGGGAATTGCTGGATATAGGCGTCGATGGTCTGAATGGCCGGTTGCTTCTCGTCCATGATTCGAACCTTTCCCGGATGGCCAGAGCCTGTTGGCCCGGCAATTCCGCCCGGCGATGACGATCACATCATCTCGACAAACTGAATGCGCAGGCCGTTGGGATCTTCGATATAGAAGAAGCGGATATGCGGATTGGGCTGCACCGGCGGTACGGCGATCGGGATACCTTTCTCACCGACTCGCGCCAGCATCCGGTCGAGCGAATCGACCTGGAAGCCCAGGGAAATATCCTTGCCGATCGTGACCGCCGGCCTGGCGTCAGCCTTGATCAGCTCGACCTCGGTCTCGCCATCTTTCAAGAACGCAATGTCCATCCCCGGCCCGGCCGCGTAGCGACGCTGCAGCTTCAGGCCAACGATATCCTGGTAAAAGGCGAGCGATGCATCCATATCCATAACGGTGATAGTAGTCCAGAGAAATTTCATGGGTAACCTCCTGAAAAGTATGTTTCGGGATTTCCTTTGTGCCAGTTTCCTTGATGCCCCAGCCCAGCCTGGCTGGGCGGGCTTGAGTCAGGGCGCTGCCATTCACGCCAGTTCAGCCGGCTGATCACCGCCGGCGCGGCCCGGCCCGGATAGCTTGCGATCATTCAACCATTGAATGACCGGAACAAGATTTTCCTCTCTGACACCATCAAAGCCATTTTCAATGATCGAGATGGCTTCATCAAGCTTCTCATCCTTGTCTTGTCTTTTCTTCAGGGCCTTGACAAACAGCGACATCATAATCCGATCTATGCCTTTTAAGGTCTTTAAAGGCATGCAGCCGCCCCGACAATAGAAAAAAGGGATCTGATCCAGCTTGTTCCTGGCGATGATGGTTGCGACATCAGGCTCTGCTGTTCTGCCGGTTCCTGACCCGCAAACTGCCTTGACGTTCAGTTTCCTTACTTTATTCAGGCCCTGGATCATTCCGATCTTCATCCAGCCGAGAAACAGAATTTCCTCTTGCTGCCCGGCCCTGGGAATTTCGTTGACCCGATAAACCTTCATGCCCGTTTGTCCAGCCAGCATCCCGGCATATTTTTTGGTGAAACCTGTCTTTGACTCATAAACGATAATCATTTGATTTAAAAGCTCTCCTTTATCTGTCGGCCAGCCCGTCTCCGGGGCTGCCGGCGGCGCAGAGTCAATCAAGCTAAAACAAGCAGCTCTTGTGTCAATCGGAGTAAAAACTATTGGGGGCTGCCATTTTTAAGCCCGTCCCTGATTTTACGATACAGGATGATGGGACCGTCACCCGGGACAAGCTTTTCGCCAGACCTCAAGGCCGATGCCTTGGGCTTCTGGGTGATGACAACCCGCCTGTCCTGTCTTTCGACTATTTTATTCGCAAACTTGCCTGTATAGGCGACCAGGCTATTCAGCAGCTTCAAGCCGCTCAGCTTGCAATAGAACCGGATATACAGAATGGTATTTTCATCATCTACGGGCGCAAAATAGATGATGACTTTAATCTTCGGGCTGATGTGATTCATCCAGACATTCGGGAAAACGAAGCACAAATGGGTTTGCTTGATGACGCATTCAGCCGGTGATTTTGGTTTTTGCCCCTGGTCGACCTCATTATTGGCACTGGTCGTCAAAATCCCGTCTTCCCAGACTACCTTGGGGCCATTGACCAGTGTTTTATTGCCCCGGCCAATCGTGTTGTGATGCACGAAAGGCAGGTGGACCACATCGAGCTGGTTTTCAATGCACCGCGAATAGTGGGAGTTCCAGTGATCTTCAATCTCACTGAAGACGTAAGAGTCATCGATGTCATTGTCAAAAAACGGCAAGGTACCCGTGACTTTATCTTCATCACCATACCACAGGTAGATAATGCCATTTCCTTCCCGGACAGGATACTGCAAGACATGGTAGCGGCTGATATCGGCAACCGATGCTTTGCCGTTGGCGGGAATGAATGTGCATTGACCATTCTTGTCAAACTGGAGTCCATGGAAGGGACACTGGACGCAGTCACCCCTGACCTTCCCCAGGCTGAGCGCGGCCCCGCGATGGGTGCACTGGTCCACAACGCAGCCAAGCTCGCCTTTGCTGTTTCGAAAGAGGGCCAGGTCCAGGTTCAGCCGTTTAACGGCGACGATCTGGCCAGTTTTGACTTTTTTTGACGGAAGAATGGCATACCATTGATTCTTGATCATTTTTACTATTCCTTTGCTGATGCCGGCCGGCTTTATTCCTTGCCCGATTTTATGATTTGCTTATGCAGCTGGATGTACATCTCCGGCATGCGTTCAAACGCCTGGACGCGTACCGGCTTGAGCATGAAAGCCATGCCCATGCCGAGGTTGAAAACCTGCTTGCCGAGGTCTTTTGCGGGAAGTCATACAGCCCGTGCTTCTTGTAAAAGCGATGGTCATCGCGGACCACACCCCTCATGCCGTAGATCAAGTCGCGGAAGATCTTGATGCCACCCCAGCCCAGGAAATTGATGCTTTTCTGATATTTGGCCTGGGCGGCCCGGGACAGGCGCCCGGCAGCCTGTCTCAGCAGGCTGTCCAGGAACATCGAATCCTCATACTCATCGCCGATGATGCCCATGGCATTCTCGCGTCCGACATTATCCTTTCCTTCCAGGAACTGGCGCACCGTGGGCAATGCGCGGAGCGGGCCGGCGACCAGATAGGCCGTATGCTTGCCCATCATACTTGTCCGATGGCCATTGGAAAATGTGCGGTCCAGAAAGAGTTTCCAGATTGGCTTCAGGTAGCGGTCCTCGATGTTCATGCCAAATAACAGCACGTCACAGGTGTTGACGAGTTTCATGTAAAATTCCTGGAAACCATCCTTGCGGTCACAGTCACCCACCAGCTCGCATTTAAGGCAGCCGTGACAGCCCGCTTCATACGGGAAATTATTGATATCGATGATTTCAATGGGATGGGGATAGGCATCTTTAAATACATCAATCATCCGGGACAGATTGCCATCCTGGTTCATCTCGTCGGTGAGCAGCACCGTTCTCAACCGGGATTGCGCCGGATCAGGCCTGGCATCCGGGGTGGCGGGGATCGGGGCCGGCGTGAAACGGGGCGAGCTTGCTGCTGGCACGGGCATGAACTTGCGTTCTACAGGCGAGCGGTTCCGGCACGCGTCGACAAAATCATGCATGAAAAAGCGCATGCTGGCGCGGTGGGCTTTCTTGAGCATGTCCATATTATCGGCAGTCCGGCCTTCCATGAAAAACATGCCGAGGTCTTCGCTCATGCCGCGCAGCCAATCCTCGGCCAGGTGATCATAGTAATGGAAGCAGGTCATCATGCTGGTCGCGTATTTCCCCTGGAAAATCGAGCTGCGCCCGGCTTCCTTGATCAATTGGAACAGCCGGATGAGCTGCCAGGGCACCAGCATCGTATAGACTGGCGTATTCCAGATAATCGCGTCAGCCCACTCGATATCCGTCATGGCCGATTCCAGCCAGGATCTGTCGAAATTGACTTTCGACAGGACTTCTCCGGCCTGCAAAACCTTGAATGTTACATCATTTTCATGCCCCAGCATGTATAAGCTATGCTGAAGTGTTAGACTGTTATCACCTTTTGGACTGCCATTGACAACAAGAATTCTTATTACTTGCTTCACACCGACTGCCTCCATGAAGCTTCCTGATTCGCTGGATTTCTACATTATAACATTATTCCGCTCAGATCCAAGCATCTTCCTGGTCCTGACGCCATTATCAGGGTCATTCATTTGAACCTAATGTATAGCCGCCGTCTACCCCGGGTCAGCCGGTCGCAGGCGGCAGTTTTTTCTATGAACTGGATACATCGGTCGCAAATGATCAGACAATATCGAATGCTTTTCCAGCTATACAGTTGGGCTGCTGGCAACTCGCCAATAGCCCTATTTACAAGGGACAAAGAGGGGGGCCTGAACCCTGGTCGCCAAGCATGTCGCCCTGTCCGGCATCCTGGCCGGCGGTGTCGGCACCATCGGTGGCACGATCGTCGGTGCCTTCGTCATCGGCGTCCTCAACGACAGCATGATCATGGTCGGTGTCTCCGATCAATATGCCAGTCTGCTGCCATTCAGCTTCCGCGGTGATGACATATTATGATCTGAAAAGTGTGTTGTCAGTACACTATTGTGCTACAATAAGTGTATCGGAGGCACATAAAATGGATCGTAAACTGAGCGGACATTTGCTGGAGTGGAAACAAAAGCATGATCGGAAGCCATTGCTGCTTCATGGCGCACGCCAGGTTGGCAAAACCTTTTCGGCTTTAGGATTCGGTAAAGACCTTTATCAGACAACTGCCTATTTCAATATGGAAGATTCCAGGACAATTGCTGCTGTCTTCGAGCGTGATCTTGATCCTGAGCGAATTGTTCGCGAATTATCCGTTATTTCCGGCGTAAACATCCTGAAGGGCAGTACGTTGATAATCTTCGACGAGATCCAGGCCTGTGAACGGGCCTTGACTTCGTTGAAGTATTTCTGTGAGCAGGCACCTGAATACCATATAATTGCCGCGGGAAGCCTGCTGGGCGTTGCCTTGAATCGTGAGCGCTCGGCTTTTCCGGTTGGCAAAGTGGACATGATGAATCTATATCCGCTGGATTTTGAGGAATTTCTCTGGGCAACAGGTCATCAGGACCTGGCCCAGCTGATCCGTGAATCTTTTAACAATAATCAAGCCTTATCGGTGCATGAACTTGCACTGGATCTGTATAAACGTTATCTGGTTGTCGGTGGCATGCCGGCGGCTGTCAAAGCCTGGCTGGAGACCGATGATTTCAATTATGTTGTTGCAGCTCAGAAATCGCTGAACGATGCCTATCTTGCTGACATGGCCAAATATGCCACGCCTCAGGAGACCACCCGGATCATGGCGGCGTGGGACAGCATTCCGGGCCAGCTGGCGAAAGAAAATCACAAGTTCCAGTATAAATTCATTCGCTCGGGAGCCCGCGCTTTTGAATATGAAATGCCGCTGCAGTGGCTGAAGTCGGCCGGGATGATCAATCGCTGCGTTCGCGTATCAGAAGGGAAAATGCCTCTCAGCGCCTATGCTGATAATGATGCATTCAAAATATATATGCTGGACAGCGGGCTGCTATGTGCCAAATTTGACCTGGTGGCTCGTGTCATTATCGACACCCCACCCAGTTTTGACGGATTCAAGGGGGCACTGGCTGAGAACTATGTCATGCAGGCGCTCGTTGTAAATGGCTTTACTCCTTACTATTGGAGTTCGCCGGGAAGGGCCGAACTTGATTTCGTATTTCAGGACCGACTAGGCAACATCATCCCCCTGGAGACGAAATCGGCAGACAATGTCCGGGCCCGCAGTTTACGCAGTTTCATGGATATTTACAATCCGCCCTATGCCCTGCGCGTATCGGCCAGGAATTTCGGGTTTGAAAACAAGATCAGAAGTGTTCCGCTATATGCTTTGTTCTGTCTGGACCGGAAATGAAACCGCGGTATTTGAGAGTTTAGTGAGGGTGTTTGGACTAATACCTGTAGCAATCCAAAGATCCGTTTTTTCATGCTTTTATCGATTAGAAGTTTAAAGAGCTTATTGTAGCTGACATCCATTTCACCGTTGTATCAGTCTATGATCGGCGACAGGTAAATTTTCTGGCAAAAAGATGAAATTCTGTGATATCTGTGTGCACCTGTCTACTAATCAGCAGTATTTGATCTATAATATAAGCAGGTGGTGAATAACTGTCAGCCGACCTATAGGACGGAAATTGTGAGCGAAAATGACCAAAAGCAAAGGCGGACTCCTGTATAGGACACCGCGGATCCTGTCTATCTTGTTCATTGTATGCCTGGCCTTGTTTTCACTGGATGTCATTTTGCCCGGCCTGAGCATCGGCCAGATTCTGCCTGGTTTGTTCATGCACACTATACCGGTCCTCGTCATGGTTGTTTTGCTGATCATCGCCTGGAAGACGGTGAAGAATCATGTCTCTTACTAACGTTCAACGAAAGATTAAATTTGCTCTGCAATTGGTTCTGGTGATTCTGATTTTACCAGGACTGCCGCTCCTGATTGGCGCTGACTGGGGCTGGGCAGCCGCCTGGATTCTGTTTCTGTTTCAAAGTCTGGGCTTTTTGATCAGCCGCGGCTTGCTTTGGCGAAAAAATCCTAATCTATTCCGTGAACGCAGCCATTCGATGGAGCATGAAGATACGGCATCATTCGACGCGGTCCTGATGAAGCTTTTCAGTCTGCTGGCCCTGGTTTTTGCCATTGTCCTGGGAGTCGAACATCGCTTGGGTATGGATTTTGCACGGTCGCCCAAGGTGATGGTGCCGGGAACGGTGATTCTGGCTGCCGGATATCTCATCGGGACGTTAGCCATGTTCCAAAACCCGTTCTTTTCAGGTACGGTGCGCATCCAGCGTGAAAGAAATCAGCATGTCGTTTCAAGAGGTGTTTATTCGATTGTCCGGCACCCCGGTTATGCTGGATCTATACTCTATTACCTGGCCGCAGCGACGATAGCCGGCGGTTGGTTCACATGGGTTGTCGTGTTTTTGACCATCGTCCTGTTTGTCGTGCGGACCGTTTTGGAAGACCGGTACCTGAACCGGGAACTCGATGGCTATCGAGACTACAGCAAGCGCGTGAAATATCGCCTCCTGCCGGGAATTTGGTGACATATTTGCCAACGGCGTCAGATTATCATGATTAGCCTGGCTTGTAAGCAGGGGAGATATATAAGGCTAAAGTACTGGTTTACGGGCTGAAATCCGCAGCAACAACGCCATTGAACGACTGAACCGCGAGATCCGGCGGCGCACCCGCGTTGTCGGATCCTTTCCCGATGCCAACTCGGCTCTGATGTTCGTCTGCGCCAGGTTGCGCTACAGGGAAAACTCACTCTGGGGATCTAAACTTTATCTTAACATGAAACATCTCGAAGCCATGGACCTGGAACCGGGGGTGACTGCTGATCTGACGGCTGATCACCAGCCTGCCAGGCGAGACCCAAATGTGCGAAAAATCCTTGACACTACCATCAATCAATGTAAGAAGGCCGCCATCGTGGGGGTTTATCTCCTGACTGACAGTCGACCTGGAAGATTCTCTTTACACTTTGAAAGACAAAAAAATAAGGCTTCCAGCAATCGGTGATTATTGCCGAAAGTCTGGAAACCATTGATTTCAAGCCCTTTCCGAGCCTTTATTGGCCTTTGCGAGACATCAATACGACCGTCTCAACGTGCCTCGGGTGCCTTCTATGGATTTTCCTTTCCTTTAAATATAGTATTACTCTAGTACTGATAACCACAGACTTTCAGATTCAATCTCAAGTTTGGATACCAGCTCAATAAACGGTGCGTAATTCATCGTTGTATGTGCAAGATCAAGCACATCATAGTATCTCGCCCGCTCCTCATTCTTGATTATTATTGGGGGATACCCGTTCTTTAAAAGCTCGAAATTCAAGAGTAACCTCGAGGTCCTACCGTTACCATCGATAAACGGATGAATTTTGACGAACTCCCCATGTAAAAGCGTAGCCTTGACAATGGGATGATAGGTTTTCCAATCTCTCTGATACTCTGCAATAAGCTTTTGCATTAATTCTCTAACTTCATAGTATTTGGGGGGAATATGTTTTGCACCGCTAATCAGAACATTCTCGCCGCGGTATTTCCCTGCATTGGCATTATCAATTTCCCTTAAAATTAGAGCATGAATGTTCCTGATATTCCATTCGGAGAGAGGATCCTTATTCGCTGTCAGATCTTCTATAAAGAGAATAGCGTCACGATGGTTTATGGCTTCAAGATGCTCCGTCATGCTTTTCCCACCAATAGTTATTCCTTCAAGAACAACTTTAGTCTCAGACAAGGTTAAAGTATTACCCTCTATGGCATTACTATTATATGTCCATTCAACAATAAGCTTCTCGTGCAGCGATTGGGCAAGACTTTTGGAAAAGGGTCTGTGTTTGTCGATCGCTTCCTTAAGTGTATCGATATTCCCAAAGTCGTATTCCAAACCAATGTAGTTCTTTCTATGTTTTTCCCTTGCATCTGTTGGTTTTGCAGCATCAGTCGGGATAGACCAGTTGCGCCCGATTTTGACAGCACCTTCGATGCGTCCTTCACTGCATAGGACCCGAATCCGACGATCACTTATTCCCCACTTCTCACTTGCTGCTTTTGAACTGATATATTTCATAAAAAGCCACCTCACAGCTATAATATACCGTTATCGGAATAATATCAACATTGTTCCGATAACGGTATATAGGGGGCCTGTTGAGGTGGCGGGATCATTCTTTTACTTTGTTTCATCTTGAGGCAGCTGGTTACTAAAATAATCGATAACCCTCATCGCTCTGAGCGTATTCCAACGGCTGACCTTTCCAGCCTCTTCCATTTTAAAATGAACGGCACCAGGATAATGTGCCGGTACTTTCCAACGACCATCACTTGTGCGCTTCTGACATACTACATCCAATGCCTCCTGCATTCTCTCGTCGTATAATGCCCCTGCTTTTCGGAAGTACTCAAGTGCACGCAAAACATCATATTTCCACCGGGTCGGATATGCCAGATGCAGCATGGCCGGATTAATAATCCCGCCAGTCCGGTCCGATCGGAACAAGTGATGCTGGAGCAGGAATTCACGGGCTTCCTTCTCAATCTTGATCAGCTCTTCTTGCCTGTAAGCATATCCTTGGATGATATATTCCATGATCCCCTCCAGCGTATTGATTGTCGTATGCATCGAACTATGTCTGGCGCCATATCGATTGAGCAGACAATTGAACCCGCCGTCTTTCATTTGCTGGCTGATGACCAAATCCACGATCGATTTCAATTTTTCTTCCTCGATACCAAAATAGCATGCATAATTCAAGAACATTCCACTGACGCAAAGGTCGCTCTCCGGCACAGTCACAGAACCGTTGATGCCCCCATCCGGGCCTTTGCATGTCTCTGCTATGACATTGAGCGCTTTTGTAATCTCCGGGGTGCATGGAGCACAGAGATTTCGCAAATCGAGAAGTGTATAATTGGTCGATGTCCATTTGGGCTGATAAAAGGCTCGACCCCAATAGCCATCTGGATGTTGCCTTTTCAAGAATTCATACCCCCAGCCTTCTGTTGCTATCCTCAACTTCAACTGGCCTAAGACTTCAGGTCCTGATTTCAACAAATCAAGATGGGTCTGATATTGTATTGAGACATCACCTTCAAGTAGCCACTTGATGATTTCATTGCGTTCCATACAAACTATAATGCCTCCAATTTATCCTCTCCAACCTCACTACGCACTCAACGTGGCTAAAAGCGCCCGTTTGAATGTCTTGAGTGTATTTTTGATTTTTCTCGTACAAGGAAACACGTTCACTCGGTTTTTTACATTTTGCTCGTTAAAGGAAATACGTCCACTATTCCAGGTTGAGTGCTCGATTTCGATGTTTTACATATAGTATGATGGCACGGAGTAATCAGATTGATATCGGGTATTTGTTTTACTGATTTTTCTTATAATTAACAGGTCAGCCCCTTAGGAAACATATCCACATATGATTGGGGTTCTTCTTTCAATACTACAAACGCTTGTTTATAAGATCCTGAATAACAATAGCAACGTCATCGCTCATTGAATAGTTACCTTCAAGCAAATCCCCAAGTTCATATTTTCGTCCACCGTAGTCAACCGTGTCATAAATAGAGAGTCTCACAACAGGAATACTCGTTACCAGATATGAAATATCCTTTAAAAAGTCATAAAAGGCTCGTTGTTTCCATCTCGGACTGCCGAATCCATTTAAATCTCCATTTTGTTGAGAAGGTCCAAACATCTTCTCGCAACTGGCATTTGTCCATTTCCCACCATTGGAACCAGCTCTCAAACATTTATCTTTGTATTTCCTACAATAATCTCTATATGTTTCAATTGGAAATGCTTTAATTGCATCATATAAAGGCGATTCCAGAGTAGTCAATCTATAATCATTAAAATGAAGTTGCTCATCTAATTCAATTATACATTTTTCAGTGACGATATCCCATTTGCCCCTGAAAGCATATTCGCTTTCTATTCCACCAAGCTTTCTGTAGATATCTATAATATCTTTTTTAAAGCTTCCATATAAAAGTTTGTCAGCAAAGGTCGAAATCGGCAAATTGTCTGTCTTGAAAACCCAATTTTTAGTGAGAATATTTGCGAGTACTTTTTCTTTCTTCCCCATCTTCAGCACCTATCATTTGAAAAGTGACATAATCAATTGGCGTTTAATCCAAATGCACGGCTTCCCAATGTTTCTTTCCACCAAGATTCTCGTTCTAAGATAATACGTTTTTCGACTCTAGAATTGTAGTTCTCCAAAATTGCATACTGGAAATTTTGTGCCACATAATCTATACCAGAAACAGTCACAACCTCCTTGAGAAGTTTATTCCCACCATGACCGTCGTTCACATAATTTGTCCAACGTTGGAGGAGCATACCATTCTCTCCATATGCTGAACCGACATACTGTTTACCGCTGCATGTATCGGTTATAAGGTACACAGCCTTCTGGTTTTCAAGGGCTGCTATCCAATCCCTCTTGTGACGGTGAATTATTGTAGAAAGTTGACTATATGATAGACGAACCTTATCATATCCGGGGAAATCTATCCCATCAAAAACACTCGGTAAAATCTGCTCTACCTCCAGTTCATTAATAATATTATTCGCAAAAACAACTTGTGTTTGGTGGGTCTTGCGGTACTTCACGACTACTCTACCGAAATACGGCTGATAGTTCTGCAACTCCGCACCTTCATAATTTATACCGTTGTTTACCCCCAATTCATGGGTGACTTCCTTTATCGTTGAAAGAAGCCATGTGTTCCAGGACAATTGAAAAAGACAGATAGCTACTTCACCTACATTAAAATAACGGCGCTTTGCCCTCCAGAACAGCCATCCGTTATTAACCTCATCAGGGTTGCGAAGGTAAACTTCCATAGGCGCTATTTCCCCATTATACTGATTAAATTTTATTTTTGCCCTGTTCAAGTCTTCTGAACTTAATTGCAGCAAGTCATTTAAATACAATGGTTTTATCATGTTTATTTGGGTTCACCTCTCTTACTTACCCTACTTTTATTGAATACTTATATCTTCTTAATTCGGAACACTACATGCTCACCCATTCGCTCCATTGCGAAATACTGGATAGCCGCCATATCTGCCTGTGTAACGTTTTTGATGTCAAATGGAAAAATTGCAGGGTGCGCGGTAAAACTCTCCCATGTCATGTATTGCTGTTCAGTTGCAAGCATAACGGCTGCGAAAAGAAGAGCAACTACTTTAGGCTCTGATACCGTATGTGTGACTTTTGCGTAAGATATACGACTATCACCATATGTGAGAGCGTCAATATCTCTTAACGATTTGAGATTCTTTGAAAGAGTTGCTTCCAGCGTGTTTCGTGCGCCCCACTTACTGTATATTGCTGCCTTAATTTGTGTTGCAGACACAGAGTCTTTTATTTCGAATAACTGTCCCATCACTACACACATATCAGTAAAAATAGGATAGCAATTCATCAAAAGTGCCCAATGAACAGGTAACCTTTCAACACGAGTCAAATATCGTGCAGCAAGGGCTGCCTCCTCATGAAACCAATCCGCGTCAACATACCATAGGTTTTGAACAATAGTTCTTGTTTTTCGAATATTATCTTTGCTACTTATTTTCTGACTAATTATTTCATCCAGTTTTTCTTTGGACTCTTGCTTAGTAAGCCCAGAGATGAATTCTTCATATACCTCATTCAAGAGGTCAAGACTAATTGGTTTTGATAGTGCTACTCTTTCAGCCATTTTAAATTTCTCCTATTCTTACAAACGGCACTAGCAATTCTTCAATAGAATCGCCGCCGTGTGTAATGTATTTGTTACCGTAGTCGCCAATGCACTCGCCGTTTGCAAAGAGGAAATAGCGATAGTTTTTCGGCATATACGTTCCTTCATACTCTTTTACGCTGAACTTATTAAGTTCTTCTGCCCCGGCAAAATCCTTATAAATTACAGCCCGCCTACTGGCATCTTCAGTTAATAATCCTGGCTTTGTAAACCGTCCTTTACCGATTGCTTCCGAATGACCATGGTCTGCGGTGACGAATACGTCAAAGCCCATCTTCATTAGGTTATCGATCAAGCGACGCAGAGAACCGCTTTTAAGCCATGCAGCAATATCAACAGACATGCCATACATTCCCTGAAGTTGCCTGTGCATTAGATCGTCGATAAAGTTAACAACGATACCTGCTGCTTTTGTCTGGTATGGGATATCTGGCGTTTCTGTTTTCCCAAAGAAAACTTCATCTTCTCGAAGCCCGTGTTCTAACCAGTAAGATCTCCATTGTTTTTCTTCGTCTACCAAAGAAAATGGCTTTTCATTCTGAGCTGGAGGAGCACCTGAAAATAATGACTGGCGGGCGATACTCGTTACGGAAGGAAGATACGAAAACACTGCAGTAGTGGTCAATTTCCACGATTCGTCTGCCAAATGCTCTTGGATAAGCTGCCAGTCTACAAAGCTCATACCATCAACAACAATAACCGCGGGCCTTTGGCTTATGCGACGAACAAAATCAGGAATGTGATGCAGCATGACTGGCTGGTTGACATCTGCCGACGCAGCAAGCGTGGCATACTTCTGCACCATCCATTCACGAAAAACCGTGTCTACAGTATCGTATATGTTTTGAAAATCTTCAACTGTAAACCCCTTATCACGCAACAACATGAGTTTTGAAAGCAGGTTGATGATCGCCATCCAGTCACGATATATTTCACATGTCGCAATACGCGACATCAATGTCTTCTTTACTGAGGCCGAATATGCATCTACAGCTTCCTGATTGTACATCTTGCTTAAATAAAAGTCTTTTGTCTGCTTTTGTGTTAATCTACATCCGTTCAAATTTTCAACAGCAACAGCTAAATAATCAAAATCAATGTTCCTGGCGGCTCTTAGTGTTGTGGCATCCAATTGCGGAAACACTTCCTCGAGCCCCAGTCGTATTATCGTGAAACGCCGCATTATATCAAACGGTATATTAATGCTCAAGTTTGAAAGTACTAGTACTCCCTTTGTATCACTACTTCTATAATCACGTTCGAAGATATATCTTAATTCTTCAGCGCTACTTATCCATTGTAAAACGTGCCTATCATCGCCAAACGAAGCACAATGAGCTATTAGCGCGTCTACGTCATATATAATAATCCTGTCTGCCCACAGTAATCCTGATTTTTCAATAAGTAAGTCTCTCATCATGATTTTTTAACCCTGCAAATCAACATTGGCTGCAGCGATGGGCAGATGCTCCTATTACGGTCATATTCTCGCTGCAGTTCCTGCAGTTGCCTTTCAAGTTTTCTTATTCGTGACACACGAATATTTTCAATGCCGATTTTGCTCGCAGCCTCAATCCGAAGCGTCAAAGCGTAACGTCGTTTCTTAAACTCCTGCTCATGCTGGGAGTAGTATTGATTTTTCATCGTGATAAATATATCTTCTGTAATTTCAGCTGCACGAGCAAGCATTTCAGTATACATTTTATCCTCCAAAGATTCGGAGTCATACATATTGAGCGCAATTTTATCACGGAGCATCTCATCCCATAAAAGCTTTGAAGCTGCTGGACGGTAAACTCCACTATCATTGATAAACATAGATACCATTCGTTGATCCGATTCACCGTCACTCAAGGCTATACACCACAGCGACCATGTACCATCTTCGGTGTTGACTCCTCTAACTTCAAATACAGGCATTCCGTCTTTTTGATGCCACACGAATTTATCCTTAAGTAGCATTTGTATTTGTGGATCAGAAACCGAGAGCTCCAAATCAAAAATCGAATCGGTATCTACCCCTTTCCATTCTTTGTATTGGGAGAGCATATTCCGAAGCACGCTGTGAAAGGCTTGTTGCTGCTTTTCAAATTGACTGTCTGGGGTCAACGTTTTTTCATCTTTGATGATATCTCTTATTTTAACTGCTTGTTCGACCTGTTTCTCCATATCCTTACCAAGTTCATCGGTGTAATATGTACCAAATTTTTGTGTTGCTATAGTTTTCATATATACTTGAGTGAAATCCAAATCAGCGGTGTCGCTATTAAGGACATCCTGTAATTTATCAAAGCCGAGTTCAGAAAGTATCGTGGCAAGCTTTTCTTCAAGCACATTACGGACCCGGTTTTCAATGGTATCATCAAGAATGAAGTTGAACACTTCAACATCGCTTTTTTGTCCAATACGATCAGCTCGACCTATACGCTGTTCAATTTTCATTGGATTCCACGGTAGGTCATAGTTTATTACGATGTGGGAGAACTGCATATTAAGACCTTCGCCTCCGGCATCAGTGGAAATAAGAATATTCTTCTCTCGCCGGAATTGTTTAAGCGCAACATTTCGCTCCTCGATTGACATTTGTCCGTTGATCAGTGCTGTTGAAAATCCACGCATCTCTACTAATGATTTTATAAATCTTTGTGTCATTACGAATTCCGTGAAGATGATGATTTTGATGTCCTTCTCTTGTGCGGATAGGATACGAAGAATTTCAGCCAGCTGTTCAGCTTTTGCATCAGTGAATTGTAATTGAGCTTGCTTAGCCAAGGCAAGAAGCTGTTCAAGCTGCTTTTTCTCATCAGCGATTCCCGCAGAAAGAACAGTCAGAGCTTCCTCCAACGATTCTTCCATCTCTTGGTCCACCAAATCTCCGATACTCGCAGTGTGCAATTGATCTGATTGCGTTGTAAGGATCTCCAAACGACGTTCAAGCGCATCGGCAATTGCAGCTGTACTACTAGATACAAGTCGTTGAAATAGCACCATAAGGAAGCCGACATACGGCTTCTTTTCACGAATAGCCTTGTTGTAGCCAGTGCGAACATATTCAGTAACCTGCTCGTATAATTCTTTTTGTAAACTGTGTCGATCTTGCCATTCAACTTTAACAAGATGTGTATGGCGTTCTTTGAAAAGAGATTTTCCTTCGTTGTCAACTGCTTCACGCTTTTCGGTACGGATAATGTACGGAGCAACCTGTTCACGTACTACAGCATTTACATTAGGGAATGCGTCGCGATCAAGTAGCTGCATTAAGCGCAAGAATGGCTCTGTTTTTCCAGAGTGTGGCGTCGCGGTTAGAAGCAACAAATGTGGACTTGCTTTTGATAGCATATTGCCCAGCTTATGACGTGCGACCTCACCAGTTGAACCTGCAACTCGGTGAGCCTCGTCAATGATTATCAGATCCCATCCTCCAGCCACAACCGCTTCAATTCGATCATCATTATACTGATCAATTTTCTCCTGCGTCCAGCCATTGCGTTGCTCCAAAGGTTTTATAGCATCCATAGGACTAATGACCAGTGGAAACTGTGAAAATACATTCCTGTCTGGATTCAGTTTTTTGAGTGTCGAATAATCCTCTGGAGAAACGATGGTGAATCGTTCGCCAAACTTTTCAAGCATCTCTGATTCCCACTGGGTTACAAGTCCCTTCGGACAAACGACGAGCACACGCTCAATCAGCCCGCGAGTCTTCAGTTCCTTAATGATGAGTCCGGCTTCGATGGTTTTTCCAAGTCCAACCTCGTCGGCAAGCATGTATCTAATATCATTCGAAGCAATTGCCCTCTCCAAAGTGTAACGCTGGTGTGGGAGAGGAATGACACTCTCGCTGATATCAGTAAGCGACAAAGGCAGCACACATGGAGCCGCCGCCAATCATTTGCTAGAATCG
>CAYVHB010000032.1:0-28208 GCA_964450865.1 uncultured Oscillospiraceae bacterium
CTGCTGCTGACAGGCCAGTCAGTAACGGACTGCCCCGATTATTCGGGCTGGCCGGTCAGGACTTGCCCTGGCGCAACATCTGGTTAAGCTCTTCAAGAAAAGAGTTCACATCCTTGAACTGGCGATAGACCGAAGCAAACCGCACATAAGCGACTTCATCGATTTTCTTGAGCCCGTCCATCACCAGTTCGCCGATCTCATGGGACGTAATCTCCCGTTTCAGCGCATTCTGGCTTTGCGACTCAATACAATTGACGATGGCCTCGATCTGCGCGGTCGAAACCGGACGTTTTTCACAGCTTTTCATGATGCCGGCTATCAGCTTCTCACGATTGAACGGCTCACGGGTCCCATCCTTCTTGACCACCATCAAGGGCAGGTTTTCAATTTTCTCATAAGTAGTAAACCTGCCACCGCAAGCGATGCATTCACGGCGCCTGCGAATCGCCGAACCTTCGTCAGAAGGCCGGGAATCAATAACGCGATCTTCATCATTGCTGCAGAAAGGGCATCGCATCGGGTAGCTGCCTCCAGGGGTAACCGGCTGCCAGGCCGTACAGGACCATCATCCGGTACGGCCTGGGCCTGTACTGATCAGTCCTGATAATTATTATGGCTGTCCTGCAAAAACCACGGCAAAATCCGGCCGCCGCGCTTTTCCGGACGTCCCTGGTCCCGCCGGCCCTGCTTGCCGCTGTCCGCGGCCGGCGGGGCTGGCGGTGCCGGCGAGGCTGGCGGCGCTGCCGGTTTCTGGGTCATGTCGGTATAACCGCCACTGCCACCACGGGCCGGGCCCGCCGCCGGCGGCTGATTATAGCGGGAAGCCGGTTCAGCCGGCTTTTCGGCAGCAGGTGGCCGTTGCATCTGTCCGGCTGATCCATAGCCGGCGGGGTTGGCTTCATTTTCGCCGTAACCGCTGCCGACCGTATGGAAGCCGGAGTCTGCCGGCTTGCCGGCTGCCGGTTGCTCACCGGCGCCCTTGCCATCATAGCCGGATAGGAATGACGGGACAGCATTCTCTTCCTTGCTGCTGTCATAAGCTGGTGAATGATAGCCTGCCGCATTGGGGGCGGGCATCCCATAGGCGGGCGTGGCCGGGGCAGCGGGAGCAGCCGGACTGGGTTGGGCCGGCTGGGTATAATTGCCCGCATGATAACCCGGCTGGCTGTAATTCGGCTGGTTGAAGGAAGGCTGATTAAATGATGGCTGGCCGAAGCCGCCGGCCTGGCCGCCGGACTGAGCAGTGCGGCCGGGCATGCCGGGCATCGGCGTGCTGGCCTGGTTAGGCTTGCCGGGCGGCACGGCCGTATCCCGGTCAAAACCGCTGGCGATGACGGTAATCATGATCTCATCCTGCATCTGGGCATCCACCACGGCACCAAAAATGATGTCGGCATCGGGTGAAGCCGCGTCGCGGACGACTGAGGCGGCCTCATCGATCTCACGGATGCGCATATCCCGGCCACCCGTGAAATTGATGATGACGCCGCGGGCACCGTCAATGGTGGTATCCAGCAACGGGCTGTTGATGGCCTGGCGGATTGCGGCAGAGGCCCGGCCTTCACCGGAGGCCCGGCCGATGCCCATGTGACAGACCCCGGCCTGGGTCATGATCCGGCGGACGTCGGCAAGGTCGAGATTGATCAGCCCCGGGACGGCTACGAGGTCGGAGATGCCGGACACACCATATTTGAGGACCTGGTCAGCCATGGTAAAGGCTTCATCTAGCGATGTGTTGTCGTCAGCGATTTCGAGCAGCTTGTCATTGGGTACGACAATCAGCGAATCGACGTATTTCTCAAGCTCGCGGATCCCCTTCTCGGCATTCTGCATGCGCCGCGATCCTTCAAAGCGGAAGGGCCGGGTGACGACGCCAACGGTCAGGATGTTGAGTTCACGGGCGATCTGGGCGACGACCGGCGCTCCGCCGGTCCCGGTCCCGCCGCCCATGCCAGCCGTGATAAAAAGCATATCAGTCCCGCGAATCAGCTGGCTGATCTCATCACTGGACTCCTGGGCCGCTTTCTGGCCAATATCCGGATTGGCGCCACAGCCCAGGCCACGGGTGATTTTCTCGCCGATCTGAATGCGATTGCTGGCCTTGGTCCGCATCAGGGCCTGATTATCGGTATTGACCGTTATGAATTCAATTCCCTGAACAGCGCCCTCGATCATGCGGTCAACCGCATTACAGCCGCCGCCCCCGATGCCAATGACCTTGATCGTGGCAAAATTATTATTCTCCATGCTGAAACCCATTTTATACTCAGCCAAACTAACAACTCCTCCCACATTTCTCATTTGGTAATGATTGATATCAATCTCCGCAAACGCTTCTGGTCCGAAGACTGCACGGGCCGGCCCTTTATGATGACTCAGCCGTGCGCCAGACCGGAAGCCGTTAAAATACAAATTCCATACATTTTTGTTACAATTCTACACCAACCGGTAATGGCATACAACAAGTCTTCGTCAGCCGCTGTTCATTCTTTGCAATTCTCCTGTCTGGCCGTTTACCCCGGGTCCTGGTCTCACGCCAGTGCGGCCCCGGGAAGCTGTCCCCGTTCAGGTCAGCTTGTTTTGCCGACGCTGGTCCATGCGTTCAAACAGCAGACGGCGGATCGTGGAAAAATTCAGGAAGATCCGGTTGCCGAACGCGAAAACAGCTGCCAGGCTTAACTGGAGATTGAGCTGGTCACCCAGGGCAGCCAGCACGACGGCAATGGCACTGTTACCGATAAACCCGGTGATAAACAGACGGGTATTGTAGGTATTTTTCAAACTGGCTGTTATCGCCCCGATCACGGAGTCAATGGCGGCCAGGATGCCGACAGCGACATATGAGGAGTAGGCGCTTGGGATATCGACATTCCAGATGAGGCCGATGATCAGGCCCAGGATCAGGCCAATCAGTGGAAACATAGCGGGTCCTCCTGTCATTACATATCATGCGGTTTGCGGGTAGCCGTTGTTCGCGGCTGAAGTCGCAATCCGGGCGGCTGTGACCTGTCCGTGGACAGGAACAGCTGGCGGGGGTTAGCGGCCCGGCCAGGGTATCCGCTTAACGGTCCGGTTACCCATCCGGGACAAAGGTGCGGTGATCTCCGCTCAGGTCGAGGATGCCTTTGCCGAGATTGTTCAGGACATGCTGGGCGAGGGCGAAGCGCAGCCAGAGCATGTCATCGTATACGTCGGACGCCGTTTCAGCCAGGATGGTCAGTTCCTGGCCATTAGCAGGCAATTCCAGGGTCAGGTAAAGCTGGCGGCCGCCGACTGGCCGGATGCTGCGGATCTGGCTCAGCAAAGGCTGATCCGTCCGGTTGTCCTGTTCGGCCTCGATTATAGCATCCATGAGTGTTATGGCGCTATGCATGGCCGCCGGCACACTGACCGCCAGGGGTTCGCCCAGCCGCAGGCTGTCGACGCTGACACCGGCGATAACCGGGATATGCTCCGGCATCGTCGCCAGAATTCTCAGGGCTATCCCTTCTTTATCAATCATCACACAGCCATCCGGAATCGCAACATAAGCTACCTCGACCCGTTCTGAAACATCAATCCGGACGGCTCCGGGGAAATCCATGGTCACAATGACCTTGTCGATATAAGGGAAGGTGGCCCTGAGCCGTTTTTCCGCTGCCCCGTAGCGCAAGGTCAGCCATTGGCGCAGATTGCCCCCCAGTCCGAGAACAAGATGCTGGCCCGGTTGCAGGCCGCTGGCGGCAATGATTTCCTCACGGGACATCGCCCGGGTCTGGCTGACCTTGATCTGCTGAACATGCAAGGCTGGCAGGGTCAGGAAAGCGAGGCAGACCAGCAGGGCCAGGAAAAGCAGTGTCAGGATCCGGACCAGGCGCTGGTTGCGGTGCAAGTGAACGGACCGTACCGCAGGCCCCGTCCTGTCATCCGGCCCGGACCGGACGGACTGGCCATTCAGGTTCTCTTCATCCTCTCCGGGCCAACCCGGCCGGCCATTCAGGTTCTCTTCATCCGGCCCGGGCCAACCCGGCCGGCCTGGCATTTTATCCTGGCCCCGTCTGCTGCTCATGTCAGTTCGCCTGCCGATTGCAATCGGCTCAAGCCTGCATGACCTGATACAGGCAGCGGCAGATCTGGGCTGCAGCTGCCGGCTGGGCCAGCCTGGCGGCCGCTTCGCCCATGGCCAGCAGGCGCAGGCGGTCATGCAGCAGACTCTGTAATTGACCGGCCAGCCATTCAGCGGTCAAATCCTGGTCAGGCTGGAGCAAAGCAGCCCCGGCACTGGCCAGAACCCTGGCATTGCTGGTCTGGTGGTCACCGGCAGCATGCGGATAGGGGATCAGGATTGCCGGTTTGCCGAGTGCTGCCAGTTCGGCGCAGGTCATGGCCCCGGCCCGGCCGATAATCAGATCGGCAGCTGCCATGACCTGCGGCATGTCAAACAGATACTCATGCACGTCCAGCCACGTCATTTCCCGGCTGTCCTGCCGGACGGCCTCAAAATGCTGGCGGCCGGCAGCCAGGATGACCCGTGGCGGCCGGGCACAGCTCAGCAGGGCCCGGAAAGCCGGCTGCTGATGCAGGCCCAGCACCGCTTCATTGATACTGCGCGCACCCAGGCTGCCGCCCATGGCGAGAATAACCGGTTCATGTTCGGCAAGGCCCAGGATCTTGCGTGCCGCCTGGCGATTCTGGGCAAAAAATTCCGGCCGGACCGGATTCCCGGTCAGGACGATCGGTGCCCGGGTTTTAAACCAGGTTTCGCTGCCGGGAAAGCTGATGCAGACCATCTGGCTGCGCCGGGCCATCAGGCGGTTGGAGCGGCCGGGAAAAGCATTCTGCTCATGTAAAAGCAGCGGCACATGCAGACTGGCCGCCGCAGCAGCCAGCGGGCTGCAGACATAACCGCCGGTCCCGATCACGGCGTTGGGCTTGAATTCGCGCAGCAGCTGCCGGCACTGGCGCCGACCGGCAATAAAATCGGCGACTGCCCGGACGAGCTCGGGTGAAAGACGATGGGGCAGGCCACGGGCCCGGATTGCCCGGAATTCATAACCCGCACGGGGTACCATGGTTTGCTCCAGGCCCCGGCGCGTGCCGCAGAACAGGATCTGGGCCTGTGGATGATCCTGGCGGATCTGGTCGGCAATGGCCAGGGCCGGATTGATGTGGCCACTGGTACCACCTCCGGCGAGTATAAAACGCAATTCACCCATTTCAGGTGACCTCCCGATATCTGGAATGGCGGCCGGTCTGATCAAGGCCGGCGTAGGCCTTTTCCGGGCTTGCAGCGGCCATTCCCGGCTGGTTGTCTGTTGCCGGGTAGTTTTGTTCATCCATCGGTTCATGGGAGCGATGGGCAACCGGTTGTCCGGTACCATACGGGGCAAGACCCGTCAGCTGGCGCTGGCCACTGCGTGATACCGCCAGGATAAAGCCGATTGCCAGCAGGAAAAACAGGTTGGATGTTCCACCATAGCTGAAAAAGGGCAATGAAATGCCGGTAGCGGGCAAGGTTCGCGTCGCAACACCAATATTGAGCAGGCTCTGGATGCCAATCAGCATGGTGTAACCGGAAGCCAGGATTGTGGCATGGACGCTGCCGGCCTTGAGCGCAATCCCCGCCCCCATGGTCACAAAGAGCACAAACAGCAGCAGAACAATACTGGTACCGCCAAAACCCAGTTCCTCGCCAATAATGGCGAAAACATAGTCATTATGGGCTTCCGGCAGGTAGTTGTATTTCTGGCGGCCGGAGCCCAGACCCAGTCCGCTGAGCCCGCCTGAACCAATGGCGATCATCGACTGGCGAATCTGGTACGTTTCGTCAGGGTCAACCATATCAGGATGCAGGAATGAATCAATGCGACTCTGGGCATGCTCAAAATTGGTCTGGATAATCGATTGTATGGTGACATCCGGGTACAGCACCGGGACCAGGGCCAGAACCAGCATGGCAATGATGACCAGCAGAACCAGTCCTTGCAGCAGGCCGCTGAGCCAGGATCGCCAGGGCAGGTTGGCTACGGTCATGCAGACCAGAATCAGGAAAGAAATGATCAGGAAACCGGAGACGTGGGGCTGCATCAGGATCAGGACCAGCCAGGGGGCGACCAGGAACAGGGGCAGCAGCAGGTCAAGCCAGCCATCGGCCAGGAAGCGGCGGACCGCGGAGCGGAATTGAAAATGACCGGCCTTGCGGCGGCGGACCAGCCAGCTGTAATAGCCGGCCAGACAGAAAACGACCGCTATCTTGGCCAGTTCCGAGGGCTGGAAGTCAGTCGGGCCGATGTTTACCCAGCGCCTGGCGCCATTCATGACAAATCCCTTGAACTTCACATATACCAGCAGGCCGCTCGTCAGACCATAAAGCAGCAGCGCCATCCAGATCTGCTTGAAGAACCGGACAGGAATGACAACCGCAATGAACAGGGCCAGTACCAGGCCGATGACCGTAATGACGGACTGCCGGATCACATAGTGCATGGTATCACCGTCATAGGATGCATAACCATCGCTCATGCTGGCCGAAAACAGCATGACCAGGCCAAAGCAGATCATGATCAGGGTGACAATGAACAACCCACCATGGATTTGCTGACGCGGCCGCATTACCGGCAACAGGGAAGCCGGGCCCAGGCCGTGGCCGTCCTGGCTGCCCTGACTCATGTGACTGCCTTGACTGGCGTGATTGCCATGACTGGTGTAGCGCTGGTGGCTGTCGTGACCGCCCTGTCCGGCCTGGCCCGAATGGCTGCCGTAGCGGGTGTGACCACGCTGGCCGGCCCGGCTGGCGAAACCAGCAAGACCAGCCCGGCCGGCTGTGCCGCCGGTCGGGGCCTGATCACGCAGATCTTCATTTCGCAGGGTTCCGCTTTGTTTCATGACTGGTCCTCCTGACTGCCCCGTTACAGAAGTAACAGACCGAGCAGGCTGCCAAGCAGGGTAACCAGAGAAAAGACCAGGACAATCTTGTTCTCCCGCCAGCCGCCCAGTTCAAAATGATGGTGGATAGGCGACATCCGGAAAATCCGCTTGCCGCCGGTCTTCTTGAAGTAGGCCACCTGAATGATGACGGACAGCGATTCAACGATGTAAATCACCCCGACCAGGGCCAGCAGCCAGGGGACCCCGTCAACCAGGGCAATCCCGGCCAGGCCAGCCCCGAGAGCCTGTGAGCCTGTGTCACCCATAAAGACCTTCGCCGGGTGATGATTAAAAACCAGGAAGCCCAGGCAACCGCCGGCAATGGCAAAACTGAGCCAGAGGGCCGGCCGGGCCATGACGACCGTTCTGGCGAGCAGATAACTGGCCAGGGCCAGGGCCAGGCTGCTGATAACCGTGACGCTTGAGGCCAGGCCATCTACCCCGTCCGTCAGGTTGACCGAATTGCAGATAAAAAACAGGTAGATCACAACCAGGGCCCCATAAAGCAATTTCCACCAGCCGGTGATCAGAATGGGATAACCGGTCACGGGCAGGAGCAGAAAAGGTTCCGATGGCGCCAGCCACAGGTAATAGCCCGTAAACAGAACGGCAAAAAACGTCAGCAAGACTGTTTTCTGGCGCACGGACAGGCCCTTCTTGCTGATACGGACCTTGATATAATCATCGAGGAAACCGACAAGCGCAAAAAGCAGGACCAGCAGGACCAGTATGGCCAGCGGCTGTAATGCCACATCGGTCACCAGCGCATAAATGCCAAGCAGGGTCAGCGGGACCAGGAAAAAGAAGCCGCCAAAAGTCGGTGTTCCGGTCTTGGCGAAATGTGCTTTCGGTCCATCATCGCGCACCGTCTGGCCAACATTCAGGCGGCGCAGCAACGGCAGGCCGGCCAGGCCAGCCAGTAATGTCAGTATGAATATGACAGCTCCGACGATCAGTCCTTCAATCAGCATCTCATGCCTCCCGGGTTCTATCTGTAATTAATTTCTGTCTGTGCAGGTCTGTCCGGGTCCGGGCGAAACCGGCCGGTGCCTGATTGGCCGATACACGGCCGGCTGTTTCGCGGGCTAGCCGTATCCGGTCCGGGCCAGACTGTATCCGGTGACCGGCCGGGTCAGCCCTTGTTGGCATCCTGGTGCTGGACGCCGGGCGGTCCAGGATGATGATGATCCAGGCTGGCCTGGCCATGGGTCCTGCATTCCACGCCGACCGGGCGCACTGCGTCCAGGATTGCCTCGGTCACTTTCTCCATCGCAAAGCCCCGTGAGCCCTTGATCAGGATGCGGTCGTCCGGCCGCAGGTTGGCCAGCAGGGCTGCAATCAGCTGGTGCTGATTGGTATAACATTCAACAGTTGTCCCGGTACTGACCGACTGGGCACCGGCGGCAATTTCGGCAGCCAGGGGGCCCAGGGCATAAATATGCTGATAACCGGCCCGGGCAGCCGCTTCACCAACCTGGCGATGGGCTGCAGCCGCGTGATGGCCCAGCTCAAGCATTCCGCCGAGAGCCGCCAGCAGCCGGTGGCCCTGACCCAGTTCAGCCAGGGTTTTCAGGGCGGCCAGCATCGATTCCGGACTGGCATTGTAAGAATCATCCATGATCAGCAGGTCACCGGCCGGTATCAGGCGCTGCCGATTGCCGGTATTTTCATAATGGGCCACACCGGCCGCCGCAACCGCCAGCGGCAGGCCCAGTTCGTGCGCAACCGCCAGGCCTAGCAGGGCATTTTGTACATGATGGCGGCCGGGCTGGGGAATGACCACCGGGATATCAACCTGCAGATCAGGGGTCGGCCGGTCAGCATGCAGCAGGCGGGCTACCAGGTGGGTCTGCAGCCCCTCGGTATGAATTTTTGTTGCCAGCAGGAGCAGGCAACCATTGAGGGTGCCGGCCAGATTGGGATCGGTGATGACAAAGCCCACCCGCCGGCTGCCAGCCAGGCGCCGGCCGAGGGTACGCAGCATCGGATCGTCGCCGTTGAGCAATAAAAGTCCGCCGTCCTTCAGGCCATGGATAATTTCTGACTTGGCGGCCATGATCGCCTGCTGGCTGCCAAGCCGCTCGATATGCGAGATGCCGATATTGGTGATGATAGCCAGGTCAGGGCTGGCAATCTGGCTGAGCAGTTCGATTTCGCCAGGCCCGCGCATGCCCATTTCCACAACAATGGCTTCATCCTCCGCTGTAGCCTGCAGCAAGGTCAGGGGCAGGCCAATCTCGTTATTGTTGTTGGCAGACGTCTGATGGACCCGCAGCCGTTCTTTCAGGCAGGCCGCGACCATTTGCCGCGTTGACGTCTTGCCGACGCTGCCGGTAATGCCGATAACCGGGGCCGGCAGGAGACGCCGATAGCCGGCAGCAATCCGCTGGAGTGCCTGCAGGCTGTCAGTAACAAGCAGGATGGGCGGGGCGTTGGGTTCAGTCATCGCCGGATCGGTCAGCAAATCCGAAACGGCCCTGGCCGTCATTTCCACAATGAGGCCGGCCGCCCCGGCCGACAGGGCCTGGCGCAGGAAATCATGGCCGTCCATATGCTGGCCGCGCAGGGCCAGGAAAAGGTCCCCCGGCAGGATATTGCGCGTGTCGGTCGATATGCGCCGCACGGTCAGGCTGGCCGGCCGGGCTGGTGGCCAGGCCAGCCGGGCGCCGGTCCAGTCAATGATGGCATCCAGACTCAGTCCAGACATGGCTTACCGCCTCCCGTCCGCTCCAGGCCCGCAATCATTTCGGCCGCGGTTTCAGCATCATCAAAATGAATCGTATGATCCCTGAAAATCTGGTAGTTTTCGTGGCCTTTCCCGGCAATGACGACCAGGTCACCGGGCCGCGCCAGGTGAATGGCATAACCGATGGCTTCGCGGCGGTCCGGTACAACCTCATAACGGCCACCGGTCGGAGTGATCCCGGTAATGATATCGTCGATGATCGCCAGCGGATCTTCTGTTCGCGGGTTATCCGAGGTGATGATGGTCAGGTCAGCCAGGCGGCCGGCTACCTCGCCCATCTCGAAGCGACGGCTGCGGGCCCGGTCACCGCCGTTGCCGAACAGCACGATCAGCCGTCCGGAGGCGTATTCGCGCAAGGTCTGCAGCAGGTTTTCCAGGCTGGCCGCATTGTGAGCATAATCGACAATCACCTGAAAAGCCCGGCCGGTCGGGATCGGCTGGACCCGGCCCGGTACCGATACGGTGGCCAGGCCTTGCCGTACGGCCTCGAGACTGATACCGGCAAGGCCAGAACAGGCAATGGCGGCCAGGGCATTGTAGACATTAAAGCGCCCGGGCATCCCGACAAAGACTTCACCCTCATACCACGGGCTATGCAGCATGAAACGGGTTCCGACCCGGTCGGCCTCAATCGCCTTGACCAGCTGGCTGGCCCGCACATCCGCCCTGGCTGACAAGCCATAGGCCAGACAAGGCACACCGGCGGATTCCGCCGCTTCACGGGCGGCAGCAGCTGTTTCCACATCCTGGTTGATGACTGCCTGCCGGCAGCGGCGCAGCAGCAGCAGCTTGGCCTCAAGGTATTCGGTCATGCTGGCGTGCTCGGACGGACCGATATGATCATGGTAGAGATTGGTAAATAGCCCGATATCATAATCACAGCCATAGACCCGGTCCAGCATCAGGCCCTGCGATGAGACTTCCATGACACAGCTGTCAAGGCCCTGTCCGGCCATTTCATCAAGGAGAGCCTGCAGATCGTATGATTCGGGCGTGGTCCGCGACGCATAGGTCACCTGGTCGCCAATGATATTGGCCACCGTCCCGATCAGGCCGACCTTGCGGCCAGCCGCGGCAAGGATAGCCCGGGTCATATAGGTGGTGGTTGTCTTGCCCTTGGTCCCGGTAATCCCGATCAGGTGCAGGCGTCCGGAAGGATGGCCGAAGAAACAGTCGGCGACATGAGCCAGGCCGCGCCGGGTATTGGCCACCCGCACCCAGGCAACGGGTGGCGCCACCTCCGGCAGCAGGTCATCTTGCCGTTCAGCCATGATCGCACTGACACCCTGGCTGATCGCCTGGCTGATATAGCGGTGTCCGTCGGTCACAAAGCCGGTAATGCACACAAACAAGGAACCCTGTCGGGCCTTGCGGGAGTCATAGACAATATTATCAATCTCGACAGCCAGATTGCCGCCTGTTGCCTGCAATTCCAGGCCGTGTACCAGATCAGCCAGTTTCATAACGCTCGATCGCCACCTTTATCCGATTATTTGCCAATATCCAGACTTTTTTACCTGCACCGTTCATGCAGGCATTGTTTTGATGCATGTATACACACGATTGAAGTTTTGGTTGAAACAGCCAGCTTATTACCCGGGTCAAATTGACAACGAAATACCATTTTAAGATATAGAGCCCGTTTTATCAAAGCCTTCCTTTCAAGGATCAACAGCCGGTTCATAATCGCTTTCCTCAACGGGAGCAAATTTGATCGTCACGATACTGCCGCGCGGCAGGCGCCTGATCTTCGGACTGGCAGCCGGGGTCTTTTCAGTCGTCCGGTTATCGGCCGAACCTGCAGCGGTTTCATCCGCCGGATCATCGGCCGGATCATCGGCTGCGGCAGTGGCAGCGGACCCGGCTGTTTCACTGCCATAGGTCGGCAAGGGATCCTGGCTGACCGCCACGCCCAGGCAAGAGCCGTCAATAATGATATTCAGACCGCTTTCAGCCGCCGAATTCTGGCATTCGTTGACCGTCTTGCCAGTAAAGTCGGGAATTGCCACCAGATCCTTGCTGGTTTTCCTGGGATACAGGAAGATCAGTCCCTTGTTGTGCAGTCTGGTGCCGGCATCCGGCGACTGGTCGCGAATGACGGTTTTGTCGCCCATTGCCGGATCACTGACCTCGATCCGGAAGCCCAGGCTGCCCAGGATCTTGCGGGCCTCGACCATGGTCAGGCCCTTGACATTGGGCACCGTTACTTTCTCCTGCAGACGGGAAACATCATGGTCGCTGTATTCGCGAGTCGTACCCAGGTAGTCAAGCGTGCGGGCGACGATCTGGCCGCAGGTCCGGGCGGCGTATTTGGAGGTCATATTCTTGTCCCGCGGCTTGGCCAGCACCACGAGGGTGACGATGCGCGGGCTGTCAGCCGGCGCAACCGAGGCAAAGGAAATGGTATGATCACCGTTATCATCAGTCGAGGTACTGGTTTTGCCGGCTATAGCATAGCCTTCCACATAGGCTTCCGTACCGGTACCATAGAGAACGACCCCTTTCATCAGTTCGCGCACCCTGATGGCCGTGGTCTCGGAAATGACCTTGCGGATCGTTTCCGGCTGGTACTCACGGATGATTGCACCGGTGTCGTCGGTTGTCGCCCGGACTACCGACGGCCGGATCAGGTTACCGCCGTTGGCGAAGGTACAATAAGCCGTGGCCAGCTGCAGGGCGGTCACGGTTGAGGACTCGCCATAGGACAGGGTCGCCATATCAAGACTAGTCGACTCGCGGTGCAGGATGCCGCGGCCTTCCGCTGGCAGGTCAATACCGGTTACATCCCGGAAGCCGAAAGCCCGGACGTAGGTGTAGAAGCGGTCGATCCCGGTCCGCAACGACAGCTGGGCAAATATCGGGTTGCAAGAATTCCAGAAAGCCTGGGTCAGCGTCTCAAGACCATGATCCGGCCGGTGGGCACAGTGAATGGGTTGAGTCAGGACTTTGAAGGTCCGGTCACTGAATATCTCGTTCTCGCGGGCCAGGCCTTCTTCCAGGGCAATGGCCGCTGTCAGCGATTTGAACGTCGAACCCGGTTCATATGTGTCAGAGATCGACCGGTTGCGCCAGACCTGCGATGATAGATATTCAATATCCGGACCGCTTTTCTGCCAGGCCGCGGTGCTCTTGCCAGGCGGACAGGCGGTCGGGTCCTCACTGCTGAAAAACGGATAGGATGCCATGGCCAGGATGCCACCGCTGAACGGATCCATGATAATTACCGAGCCACCGGCCGTGATGTCGTAGATGGCAATGGCGTTGGCCAGCTCCTCCTGGGCAATTTTCTGGACATTGATGTCGAGGTTCAGCGTCAGGTTCTGGCCATTGCGGGCCCGCAGGCTGGTCGGCACCGAAAAAGGCAGCTGGCCCTTGTTGCGGTAATTGTCGGTCTCCACATAACTGTAACCGGGCTGGCCGGTCAGGATATCATTATAAGCCAGCTCAATGCCGAGCTGGCCGACGAGATTGCCATCTGTATAATGGGTAAAGCCGATCACCTGGCTGGCCAGGGCCCCGTTGGTATAATAGCGGCGCGGTTCGGAATCGATCGCGATCCCGCCGATGGTGTGCTCATTCATATAAGTGCGCAGGGCGTCGGCCTTTTCCCGGGTCACGTCCTTGGCAAGCTGGACATAGACAATGCGCTTGGGCGTCTTCTCATCGCCGGACGCAGCCGCTCCATCATCGGACACGGTTGTCGTGTCGCTGGCGTTGTTTGTCGCGACCTCCTTGGCGGCATCAATGGCCATGGCGATAGCCTTGTCATCAGCAATGGCCTTCTTGATTGGCGCGACATCAATCTCCAGGATCGCCGCGACCGAATCACAGATCGTGTCGATGCTGATATCTTCCGTGATCGAACGGACATCCTTGGGTGTCATGCCAACCCGGTAAACATAGGTGGTACCGGCCAGTTCGACGCCGTTGCGATCATAGATCACCCCGCGACGCGGAATTTCTGCAACCTTTCGGTAATGCTGATCGGCCGCCTGGGCCGCATAGGTCGAGTAATCAACAACCTGGATCACATAAAGCTGACGCAGTAAAAGCGCGGCAAAAGCCAGCATCATGACTGTCAACAGGACAATCATGACCCGGCGGGGCAGCGGACGTGGCGGACGGGCGGCAGGCTGACTGGAGGCAGGGCCCCGGCCTGAAGGGACAGCCGGTCCACGCCGGCCGTTCGGGGCGGCCGCTCCGGCGGGTACAGCAACAGAAGCCGGCCCGGCTGTCAGTGGCCGGCCCGGCTGCGGCCTGTCGGCCCGGACGCGCGGTGAATCATGCGCCCCATGCTGCAAGTCCCTGTCATACCGGTTCATATCAGCCCTCCGGACTGGTTATTGCAATGGTCTTGAAAAAGCCTTCGATGTTCTCGAAAACAGCTGCCAGGCCGGCTTCGTCGCCGGTCGCAGCGGCTGTATCACTGGCAAAAATCACGCGGTCCGAATCTGGTATGCTGACCATCAGGACCTGGCGCTGGGCCGGATCCTGCAGGCCAAGCCGTTCAACAGCCAGGTGGCGGATCTGATCAAGGTCAGTCTTCTGGGCCAGCTCTTCATTGATCTGGCCGCACTTCTGACTGATCTTGGCAACATTGCGCTCCATGCCCAGGTTGTCAAAATTCTGCTTGAGGATCATCGCCTGCCGGTAGACGATCAGGCCAAACAGGCCGGAAACAAACATAACCAGCAAGGCAGTCAGCAACAAAGTCCGTACACGCTGCCAAACCAGGGCCCGGCGGATGGCCAGGGCCTGGGCTTCGATCTGGCTGCCTGTGACTGGCAGGTCAGCAATCCGGATCCGCTTGAGGGGTACAGGCGGACGCTGAACGGCCGGCCGGGTCAGTCGTGGTCTGCGCCCAGCTTTCTGACGTTTTTGCAAAGCCAGACTGCCTTGATTTTCATACATGACCGGATACCTCCTATTTGTCTGCTGCATAGGCTAGCCGGATAAAACACGGGGGCTGATTCATTTTTGCGAAAGCAGCGCGGCCTGGCGCTGCGGACGCTGCGGGCGCTGCTAGTCACTTTTGCGAAAACAGCGCAACCTGGCGCTGCGGGCGCGGGGATTATCCTTGATTTCACTGTTCTCGGCTTCGATGGACCGCCGGGTCACAACCTCGCCGCGCGGCTTGCGGCCGCAAACGCAGACGGGAAACTCCCGGGGACAGATGCAGGGGTGCTCCCAGCGCCGAAAGGCCTCTTTTACCAGCCGGTCTTCCAGCGAGTGAAAGGTAATGATACACAGGCGGCCACCGGGGGCCAGCAGATCCAGCGCAGCCGCCAGCAGTGATTCCAGGGCAGCCAGTTCCTGATTGACCGCTATGCGGATCGCCTGGAAGGTCCGGCGCGCCGGATGCTGGGCTTCCTGGCGGCCCTGGCCGGGCATGGCGGCTTTCACCACGGCGGCCAGATCAGCCGTGGTCATGAACGGACGAACCTGACGGCGGCTGACAATAGCCCGGCTGATTCTGGTGGCATAACGTTCTTCGCCGTACTCGCGCAGGATCCGGACCAGTTCGGTTTCATCAGCGGTGTTGACCAGGTCCGCGGCTGTCTGGCCGGCGGTCTGATTCATCCGCATATCCAGCGGGCCGTCCTTCTGATAAGTGAAGCCGCGCTCCGCCTGGTCAAGCTGCCAGGATGACACACCCAGATCAGCCAGGATTCCCTGGACGGGTCCAATCTGGTGCTCACGGCAGACCGCTGCCAGATTCGCGAAGTCACTGTGAATCAGCTGCCAGGTCGCCGGACTGCCAGCCTGGCGCAATCTGGCTTGAGCCGCCGCCAGGGCATCCTGATCTTTGTCAAGGCCATAGAGATGGCCGGCCGCGGTCAGCCGGCTGAGAATGCCGGTGGCATGGCCACCACCGCCAACTGTACAATCAATGTAGGATCCGGCCGGATCAATAGCCAGACAAGCCAGTGTCTGGTCATAGAGAACAGGCAGATGACCGAAATCAAAGTCCCCGGATGTCATACGATGTGAGATCAAGCCCAGACAATGATCCCTGTACCTCCTTCTGCCGGTGATAGAATTTACTGGAGCAGATCTCCAGCTTGTCAAACATATCAATGAAACAGACTTCCTCACCCGGTCCAACGCCAATTTGCGCCCACAGCTCACTGCTGACCGAGATCCGGCCCTGACTGTCCAGTTCGCAGGGCATGGCCTCGCCGATGAGCAGGCGCTTGAGCTGGCGCACAACAGGGTCGGTTCCGGACAGCTGATTGATCTGGTCCCGGATCAGACGAAAATTCTCTGATGAGTAGGCACTGAGATAGCCATCATCCAGGCTCAGGGTCACAATCAGGACCCCGCCGATGCTGTCACGCAATCTGGCCGGAACGAATACCCGTCCTTTGGCATCAATTGTATGCGTGTATCTGGCCATCCATCTCCTCCGCCACGTTCCCCGGTCCGTCTGGCGATTCCAACCGGGGTCATTGAGCGTTTATTCAGGTTTCAGGAATGGTATTCTGGAACATTTGTGCCATATTCCCCCACATTAATGAATAACTGTGCCACATTCCCCCACCTGTTTGCATTCTACACGTTCCAAACCGACAATTCAACGCTTGTTACAAAACACTGACAATCTGTAACGCAATCGTAACCTCAGGTCAGGCTGTGTCATGACAGGCTAATAAAAAGTGCCTCACGTGGTCACAAACCGCTCGAGGCACTGGTTCATACATTGCAATTTGATTGCGTTTTGGTAGCAAGCCATGGTCAAGTCAAGTTGTCAGGACCTCAGGTCAGGTCAATAAAAAAATGCAATTTTCCTGCAAGAACCATGCAACAAAAACAAAGGGCCACCTGGCAGGCTGCGATCGGGGCGTGCTGACAAGGCAGGATCGATTTCCCGGCCCCGTCCGGCAAGCACCGGAGATGGCATCAGTGCCGGCACTGGCATCAGCGCTGGCAAACGCATGGCCGGGCCGCCAGTCATGCGTTTACCGGCGGCTAAGCCGGTTATGTCTCTGGCGATCCTTCAGCGGCCGGGCCGGCCGATACGCCGGTTATGACTGACCTGGTGGCAGCCGCGCGGGTGGATTCGTCGGCAGCAAGGCTATCGGCGTCAGCTGATTGATCGGGGTTGGCCGAATCAGCGGCAGCCGGGGCGGACCTGCCGGATATTTTCAGCAAGGTCGGCAACCCGCATTGCGGATATACCTGGCGCAGGAAAAAAAGCAGGGCTACGGCCAGGATCCCCAGGGTGTAATCAGTCATGGACAGTGAATGATCCGTAATAATCTTGCGGGCCGTCGCAAACATGAGTATATCGATCACGGCCTCCGGCCTGTGCATCAGAAGCATATGGACAAATTCCAGCCCGATGACCAGCTGCAGGCTGTTGGCGAGAAAATCAAAATAGGTATGGATACCCGGATGAAACAAGTCGCCCGGCATCATGAACGCGGCATACAGCACTTCAACCAGGGTGATCAGGACCGCTATGATGACCACCACGGCAACCACATTCTCCAGCATATCACAGCTGTAATGAAGGATTTTCAGCAGATTGACATTTTTCTTTTTCATCCCGGCTATCCTTCCCTTTTGCGCATTCAGATACCCGGCCTGGACCAGCTGGTCTCAGGCCCGGCCTGGCTTTTCTGGGCAGGCATGCTGGCTGGCTCCCTGGCCTGACCGCCCAAGATTGTACCCGGCCGGCCAGGCTACTTGCCGACCAGGTTGCGATCCATCGAAATGTTCAGCATGATCCCCAGTGATATAAAATTGACGACCATTGCCGAGCCGCCAAAGCTGACAAAGGGCAGCGGAATGCCGGTAATCGGCATCAGCCCGACACACATTCCCAGGTTTTCCACGTAGTGAAAGGCCATCGCCGCCGTCAGGCCGACCATGATATAGGCAGCCGATGGCCGGATGCTGCCAACCTTGGAAGCAACATAAAAACAGCGGGCCAGGAAAAAGAAGATCAGGATCAGCAGGGCCGTGGTGCCGATGAATCCCATATGCTCGGAAACTGCCGTATAAATGAAGTCGGCTTCTTTGACCGGCACATGGACAGGGGTTGCCCGGCTGCTGCCGGCCAGGCGGCCGGAAGCAATGGCCAGGCGGGCCTGAATCAGGTTATAGGATGCATCCGGATCATGCCCGGGATACAGAAATGTGAGAATCCGGTTCTTCTGATAAGGACTGAAGTAAAAAATCCAGGCCATGGGCACCGCGATGACAGCGCCGGACAAGCCAAGCAGCACATAGCGCCAGCGCAAGCCCCAGACAAAAAGGGTACAGATAAACATGAAAACGATGACCATGGCGGTACCAAAATCAGGCTGCAGCATGATCAAGCCCAGCGGTGGCAGATAGAGGGCCAGTAAAAATACAAAACCTTGCCAGGGCCGCAGCCTGGCAACTGTGAGACCTTCAAAAATGAATGCCGAGATCATGGCCAGGCCCAGCTTGGCCAGCTCCGATGGCTGGAAGGTCCCGACAAACGGAATCAGCATCCAGCTGTCGGCACCCCAGCGGTCGGCCAGTGAAAAACCGTCGACCAGGACGAAGACCAGCAGCAGCAAGCTCAAGCCATACAGGCCAAAGCCAATCAGGCGCAAGGTCGGCAACTCGATCAGGCACAAGATCAAGGCAATAACCAGGCCGACCAGAACAGCGCCGATCTGCTTGTAATAGATCATCGGATAATCGGCAAAACCATCGGACAGGACCTTGTTGAGCACATACAGGCCAATAATGGTAATGGACAGGACCGGTACCAGCAGCCAATAATCCATGGCCCGAAAGTAGCTGTCCCGTTTAAGCAGGGTAAATCCGGTATCAGACATTGAATAGAACTCCTGTCAAGGGAAACGACCGGCGCAGTCTTGGCAAAAGCCGGCCAGGACGGTGGTATGAACGGTTACCAGGACCGGAAATGCGGCAATTGACCGATCTGCCACATCATCTGCGCAAGCTCTGCGAAAAATGGTGCGCCAGGCAGCCCCGCGCCAGGCAATTCTGTCAGGCCTGCGGCTTCCGGTCTTCGGGCTCGGACCCATCCCCGGTTTCGGGCTGAGTCTGGGGATTGTCCTTCTCGTTCGTTGCGGAAGTTTCAGAATCGCCTCTGGTTTCAGACGTATCCCAGTTTTCGGGCTGAACTTCGGATCCGGTCGGTCTGGCCGAATCATCCAGCTCGACAAAATCGCCATGGACAACCGGCGGCTGGCCTGTCTTTGTGTCAGCTTGCGCAGCCGGTTCAGAAGCAGCCGAATCTGTCTCGGCCAGGGCATTGGCCAGTTCAATCCGCTGGGCCCGCCGGTTCAGGACAATCAGCAGTGCGATCGAGCCGAAAAACATGGCCGCAGACAGCAGCATGGAGACGCGCAGGGTGGTACCGATCATCAGGGCATCCGTCCGGATCGACTCCACGAAGAAACGGACAAAGCCGTACAGCATCAGGTAGGTCAGGATGACCTGGTAATCGAAGCGGCGCCGGCGCCGCACCTGCAGCAGCACGCCAAAGATAATCAGGTTGGCGATAAACTCATAGAAAAAAGTCGGATGAACCGGCGAAGTTGGATTGGCATTGCCGATGGCCCGCAGATAACGCTCGGTCTGGTTGCTGTACATGCCCCAGGGCAGGCTGGTCGGCGTGCCGAAAGCTTCCTGGTTGAAAAAATTGCCCCAGCGGCCGATTGCCTGGCCAAGGGGGACATAGACAATCAGGAAATCGAGCAGGCGGGCGACGGGTATTTTCTTGATCCGGGTCACGAGCCAGACCGCCAGGATCCCCCCGATGACCCCGCCATAGAAGGCCAGGCCGCCGGAGCGGGTATCAAAAACCAGGCGCCAGTCGCGGGCATAATATTGCCAGTTGAAGACAATGTAATAGAGGCGGGCAAAGATGATCATCGACGGGATCAGGGCAATATAAGTATCCAGCACATCATCGGCCGACAGATCGAAATGATGGGCCTGACGGGTCGACAGGACCAGGCACAGAACAATCGCCAGGGCGATCAGCAGGCCGTACCAGTAAACCGGCAGGGATGCGATCTGAAAGGCGACACGATTAACTGGCAAGTCCAGAATGCCAAGTCCGGGAAAGTCAACAAGGAAGTCACTGGTCATGGCGCATTACCTCCGGATTTTTCAACGACAGCAATGGTGTAACAGTCGGGATCCGCCAAAAAAGACAGCATGGCGGCCGCTGTCACCGGATCCATCTTATCATATATGGCCGGATAATCGAAGAGATCAAAGTCGTGAAGATTGCATTGGGCCTGAACCATGCCGCAATGCTCGATCGAATCAAGTGACCGGACAAAATCACCGGCTGCGGCCCGTTTCTGGATCTCAAACAGGCCTGGATCAATACCAGCCTGGAAATGCTGGATCAGGCCATCCCGCAGGCTGGCAGCAGCTGCCAGCGGATCAGCCGACTCGCCGCCGACGGCGAGAAAGGCAAAATTCTCCTCACAGGCATAATGAAAGCCGAAGGAGTCGTTGATCAGGCCCCTGGCGTAAAGCGCCTCATACAGGGGTGAAACGGGCGAAAGCAGCGTATCCAGCACCAGGCGGGCGGCCCGCTGCCGTCCTATCAGGCTGCGACCGTACAGCGGATTGTCCGGGCGGATGGCCGGATCCTTGACACCGACCAGAAACGACGGTGCCGCGACATTCATCTGCAGCTTCCCGAAGGTCTCCCGGGGCCGGGGATGTTCAGCGGGCCAGACCGGCACAGCGCGGCTGCTGGCCGGGCCAACTGGCAGGCGGCGGTCCAGGTCCTGCAGGATCGGCCGCTCATCCAGATCACCGGCCAGCGTCAGGGCCAGCGTCGCGGGCTGGTAATAACAGCGCCAGACCTGCTTGAGATGGTCACTGGTAATCTGTTCCACCGATGCGGCCGTACCGCCGATATCCTGGCGCACCGGGTGGCTGGTGTAGAGATTTTCAAGCAATTGCGCATAGCAGCGGGTGTCGGGATCATCCTGGTACTGATTAAGCTCGGCCAGGATCACTGGCCGTTCGCTGCCGACGCGGTCTGGCTCCAGATAAGGATGAAGAACCGCATCGAGATAAAGCGTGAGGGCCTTCTGGAAATGATGGACTGTCGAAAAATAATAAAGGGTATGGGTATGCGTGGTATAGGCATTGGCCGAGGCCCCCAGTCCGGACAGGCGGCCAAGCAGCCCGCCGTGTTCATCCCGGCTGAACACGCAATGCTCCAGGAAGTGAGCTGTGCCATCAGGAACCGCAATCAGCTGGTCGCGAATTTTGAATTGTGTATGGATAGAACCATAAGGCACGGTCAGGGCGGCAAAACGCCGGGAAAAACCGGGTCTGGGCAACACCTTGAGGACAAAGCCGCTCAAATGATGGTAGGTCCGCATGACTTTGCCGGTCAGCGGATCGGCCGACTCCTGCAAATGAAAGGAAGCGGGCAGGTCATGGGGCCGGGCCAATTCAGTCATGGGACACCTCCCCGATTTCTGATGAGGCAGCCGGTAAGCCGGGTGCAGTCAGGATGAAACAGGTACTGGCCTTGAGCTGACTGGCCAGCTGCTGGATTTTCTGGCGGTCAACAGCTTGCAGCAGCGACAGGGAATCGGCTACTGCCATCTGGCGGCCATGCATGGCTGTCAAAATCAGATGCAGCAGCAGGTTGTCGAGGTCATCGGCCACAGACAGGAGGGCACTTTCCACCATGGTCAGGGCCCGCGCCAGCAGCTCATCACTGAATTCGCCGGCAGCCAGGGCCTCAACCTGGCCTTGCATGGCTGCACGGGCAGCCTCAACCTGGTCCGGGGCAACACCGGCGACAAGCAGCAGGCTGGAAATATAGCGCAGATTGACCGAATAAACGCTGTACGCCAGGCCCAGCTGTTCCCGTACAACCTCGAAAAGCAGCGAGTGCGTGTCACCCCCGAGCATGCTGTTGAGTACCGTACTGATAATATGCTGATGGCTGAACCAGGGTGGCAGGCCGGTATAGGCCAGGCATATCCTGGCCTGTTCAACAGCGCCGGTCTCCAGAACGTCTGTTTGCTGCGGTACGTGGAATGAACCAGGCCGCCAGGGAGATGCAGGCCGCCGGCCTGCCGGGATCTGCCGGATATATGCATATATCTGTTCCAGGGTATCTGCCGCCACATCGCCACCCACATAAACAGCCAGGGAGACATCAGCCAGCAGGGTCTGGTAGGCGATGCGCAAATCCTGGCGACTGATGCCGGTCAATGTTTCGACATCACCGGAAGCGCGCAGACTGGCCGCCTGACCGGCGCAAAGCAACTCCATACAGCGGTCATAAGCGTATTTGCCCTTGTCATTTTCCCGCGCCAGCAGCTCCATGACCAGGGCCTGGCGCTCCGATTCAAACTGAACAGCGTCAAACAGGCCATCCGCATCCAGGTTGGGCTCGAGCAAGGCAGCAAAAAGCAGATCGATTGTAGCCGCAAAAGGTGACGAACCGTCCGTCCAGTGCATCAGGCTGTCAGCCATCAGGTAAAGCGTCAGGACATCACCATGCTTGTCAACTTCGGAATCGATGCTGGATCCATAAAGATTGTCCAGCGCAGCAGCAAATCCGGCGCGGGTCGGATAACGCCGGCAGCTGGCAGCCAGCAAGCGCAACAACAGGGTAAACCGGCTGGCATCAGGACGATTCAACGGCATCTGGAAGGCCAGGACGAGCGAAGCCTGGGCAAAACGGCGCGTCCGTAGCACGCGGACCGGAATCTGGTTGATCCGGGCCGTCTCGTAACCCTGTTCACAGTTGCGATGCCAGTCGCGCACCTGTTCAAGATCCTGCCTGATCTGGCCAACCATCTGCAGCAGGGAATCAAACCGGTACTCCGGCCGGATCCGCTGGAGGAATTCAACCCGGATTGTCTGGTCATACAGATCCAGATGCGTATCATACAGATAGGTCTCCAGATTGGGGACCGCCTGCTGATCCTGGACGGTCGGGCGGATGCCGACATTGGTAATCGATTCATAGGTGCGGCCATTGACCCGTGTACGGGTGGCATAAACGCCATAAGCGGGCAGCACGAGATCCTCGGCTACCACGATATTGGCCGTCGGGAAGTCAAAGCGGCGGCCGAGACCTTTGCCGCGGATAACCGTGCCGCTCAGCTGGTAAGGCTGTCCCAGGCAGCTGCCAGCCAGGGCAACATCGCCAGCGCCAATCAGGCTGCGGATCCGTGAGCTGGAGACCTTTTCGCCGTGCAGCCAGACGTCGGGGACAATCTCCACGTCAATGCCGTGTTCGCTGGCCCAGCGCCGCAACAGTGTGACGGTGCCATGGCCGCGCTGCCCGAAGCGATAATCACGGCCGACCACGATCAGCCTGGCATTCAGGCGCAGGCGCAGCACCTGATCAAGAAAATCAAGCGGCGCCATCGCCGCAAACTGGGCGGTAAAGGTCTGCAGATATACTTCTGCAACGCCTTGATCGGCCAGCAAGGTCGCGCGCTGTTCGAGATTGCTGAGATAACCGACAAAGCGTCCCTCCGGATCAATGGTCTCGGACGGATGACGGGGGAACGTAAAAACAGTCGGGATCAGGCCCTTTATCTGGCAGTGATATGCCAGCGTCCGGACCAGGTCCTGGTGGCCGCGATGCACACCATCGAAGAATCCCAGCGCGACACCACGCTGGCAATGGGGTTGGGCTTGCTCAAGATTGGCGATAATCTCCAAGGTCGACAAACACCCTTTCTGTTTGGATTTTCCAGATTGCAGCGCCGGCAGGCGGATGCTCAGCGTTGGCTGCCATACTGGCTACCGGACCGGATGCGGCCGATAGGGGCACTGCCTGCCCATCAGTGTTCAGTGTCAGCATGCCGGTAGCCGGCCCATCGGCAGCCGGCGTCGCGGCAGCCTGTGTTTGGGTGGCTGGCGTATCGGCAGGCAGAAGAAAATGGCCGATTGCCACCAGGCCGGACGGACCCATCAGCACATAACGGCGCTGTGCAACTACATCAGCGGCAACGGTAACGGGCTGACCGCAGACCAGGCGTTGAGCCTGCAGGGCGGTCAGCCCAAAAACCGGGTATCCGGTAAAAGCGCTTAGAATCGCATGTACTTGCCCATGGGCTTGCAGATGCTGCCAGAAAGCGGCAGTATCCGGCAAATCGTCGCCCAGTTGCAAGAGGGCAGCCAGGTCCAGGGCCTGATTCAGGTGATAGGGACCAGTCCGTTCCCGGATCAGGCGGCTGGCATGAGCGCCGAAGCCCAGTTGCCGGCCCAGGTCATCGGCGATCACCCGGATATAGGTGCCTTTGGAACAGGTGAGGCTCAGCTCCACAGCCAGGCCTGGCTCACCCGGTCCGGGCAGCTGGCAGGCAATCGCATGAATGTGGGCCGCACTGATCCGGATTGGCCGTGCAGCGCGTTCGACCGTCTGGCCGGAGCGGGCGTAAGCATAAAGTGGCCGGCCCTCCAGCTTGACCGCCGAATACATCGGCGGGGTCTGCAGATGGTCACCGACAAGTTGGGCGACCGCCGCACGAATGTCGGCAAAATCAGTCCGCTGCAGCGCTTCCAGTTCACCTGGCTGCCAGCAATGCCGATAAACCGGCTGGCCGGTCAGGTCCATGGTATCCGTTGCCAGGCCAAAGGCCACGGTCACCCGGTAGGTTTTATCATAGCTGTCCATGAACTGGACTGCCGCCGTGGCCCGGCCGACGCAGACCGGCAGCAGGCCTTCGGCAAATGGATCAAGCGTGCCGCAATGACCGATCCGCCGTACCCCGGTGAGGCGGCGCAAACGAGAAACAACCCCGAAAGATGTCATCCCGCGGGGTTTGTTGATCAGCAGTATACCCGAAAATACCGGTCCGGCCTTCATGTGAGCCCCCGGCTGATCTCCGTCAGCATCAGCTCAGTCGCCAGGTCAACGGTCTGACCGCGCAATGTCAGTCCAGCCGCTCGCGGATGACCACCCCCGCCATACCGGCGGGCAAAGTCGGCAGCACTGAATTTGACGCCACTGCGTAAATTGACCCGGATAGTACCATCGGCCAGTTCACGGATCAGGACAGCAACCTCCACGCCGGCCACATTGCGCAGATCGGACACAATTCCGTCCAGATCCGAATCATTGGCCTGGCAGGCCTGCAGCGTGGTCTGGTCGACCACGGCCAGGGCGATCTTGCCATCAAACGCAAACCGGGTGTGTGAATAGACACGGCCGGTGAGGCGCAAGCGCGCCTGGCTGGTCAGGTCAAAGAGCTGGTAGGTAATCCGCCGCAAGTCCGGCTGGGCCGCCATCAGGCGGGCAGCTATCGAAAAAGTACGGGCTGAAGTATTGGAGTAGACAAAGCCACCTGTGTCTGAAATGATGGCCGTCATCAGCAGCATGGCAATCTCCGGGGTCATCAGGTCGGTCGCAGTGCGCCGGCCAAGCTCCTCGATCAGTTCCGTCACGATTTCACCGGTCGCCGCCGCTGTCGGGTCGACATACTTCAGGTGATCGGAATCACCGCTTGAGACATGGTGATCAAGGGCCGCCTGCTGGGGCGCCTGATCATAAATCAGCTGCCGGCAGCCGACCCGCTCCGAGTCTGCGCAGTCGATGGCAATCGACATCTGCTGCTGCGCCAGCCAGGCCGGCGGTATGCCGCAGGTAAAGACCTCAACCTGGTCAACACCGGGCAGGAAGCACAACCGGGGAATAACCGGCTCGTCCACCAGGACCCGGGTCTGCAACCCCAGCGGCCGGGTCGCCAGGGCCAGGGCCAGGGCCGAACTGAGCGCATCACCATCAGCGCTGACATGAGGCAGCAGCGTGATGATCCCGGGCTGGTTGCGCAAGCTGAGCAGGCGTTCGATGATGCGATCACGGACGATGATCATCGGGTGTCTGGCCTCCTATCGCTTCGTCTATCAGCTGATTCATGCGGATCCCCCGCTCAATGGAATCATCAACGATAAAATGCAGTTCCGGGGCAATGCGCAGCCTGATCCGGCTGACCAGCTCGCGGCGGATGAAGCCGGAAGCGCTGCGCAGGGCGGCGGCACAGTCCTTCTTCTGCTCGGGCGTGCCGAGCACGCTGATGTAGATATGGGCATGGGATAAATCCCGTGAAGCCCGCACCGCCACCACCGAGACCAGCGGCGGCAGGCGCGGATCCTTGATTTCATTCTGGATCAGATCGGCGACAACTCTCTGGATTTCATCGCCGACGCGGTCAGATCGCTGCACGCTGTTCAGCCCCTTTCAATTTCCTGCATCTCGTAGGCCTCGACAACGTCATTCTCCTTGATGTCGTTGAAACGCTCAATGCCGATACCACATTCATAGCCGGCTGCCACCTCGCGGACATCATCCTTGAACCGGCGCAGTGACGCGAGCTTGCCCTCATGGATGACGATGCCGTCACGCACCACGCGAATATCGCAGGAGCGCAGGATCTTGCCGTCCGTCACATACGAACCGCCAATGGTCCCGATGCCGGAGACCTTGAAAATCTGGCGGATCTGGGCATGGCCCAGCACGTTTTCCTTGAATTTGGGCGCCAGCATGCCTTTCATGGCGGCCTGGATGTCTTCAATCGCGTTGTAAATCACGCGGTACATGCGTACATCGACACCAGTTTCCTTGGCCAGGTCAGCCACGTTGGCCGATGGCCGGACGTTGAAGCCGATGACGATCGCGTTGGAAACTTCAGCCAGCCGGATATCGGACTCGGTAATGGCGCCAACGGCACCATGTATGACCTGCACCCGGACTTCGGCATTGCTGATTTTCTCCAGGGACTGGCGCACGGCCTCGACACTGCCCTGGACGTCGGCCTTGACGATGATATTGAGGTCCTTGACCTCGCCGGCCGCCATCTGGGTAAACAGCGTGTCCAGCGACATGCGGGAACTGGCCCGCAGCTGCTTCTCGCGCTGCTGAATCCGGCGCTTCTCGGCCAGGGCCCGGGCGACCTTGTCGTCGGTGACGGCATAGAAGAGTTCACCGGCCTCCGGCACTTCCGGCAGGCCGAGGATCTCGACCGGGATCGACGGCCCAGCCTTTTTCACCATGCCGCCCTTATCGTCGGACATGGCGCGGACATTGCCGATAATCGAGCCGGTAACCAGCGTGTCGCCGACCTGCAGCGTGCCGCGCTGGACAAGGACAGTTGCCACCGGGCCGCGGTTCTTGTCGAGTTTGGCCTCAATGACAGTTCCCTTGGCCTGCTTGTCGGGATTGGCGCGCAGGTCCATGATATCGGCAGTCAGCAGCACCATTTCCAGCAGCTCGTCAATACCGGCACCGGTCTTGGCCGAAACCGGAACCATGACTGTCTGGCCGCCCCACTCTTCGGAGATCAGGTCATATTTGGACAGTTCCTGGCGCACTTTATCAACGTTGGCGCCTTCCTTGTCAATCTTGTTGATCGCCACGACGATCTGGGTATTGGCAGCGCGGGCATGGTTGATCGCCTCAACGGTCTGCGGCATGACGCCATCATCGGCGGCGACAACCAGGATCGCAATGTCCGTCACCTGCGCGCCGCGGGCCCGCATCGTTGTAAAGGCCTCGTGACCGGGTGTATCGAGGAAAGTGATCTGGCGGTTCTTGACCTTGACCGTATAGGCACCAATATGCTGGGTAATGCCGCCGGCTTCACCAATGGCAACCGATGACTTGCGGATGCGGTCCAGGATCGAGGTCTTGCCATGGTCAACGTGACCCATGACGACCACGACGGGCGGACGCGGCTGGAGATCCTCATCCTGGTCAGCGGTATCATCAAAGAGAATATCCTCTTCGCTGACTTCCACCAGTTTTTCACAGGTGATGCCGAATTCATCGGCAATTGTCGCCGCGGTGTCAAAATCAATCACCTGGTTGACGGTAGCCATGATGCCGAACCGGATCATTTTCTTGATGACTTCGGCCGCGGTCTTTTTGATTGCTTCGGCGAATTCCTTGACAGTCAGGGTCTCCGGAATCATCACATGGGTCAGGACAGCCCGGACCGGAGCCGGAGCGGGCGCAATGCCCCGGCGGCCGCTCACGCGCGTCGGCCGGGTCTTGCCCTTGACGGGAACTGGCTCTTTATAAAGGGTATCCAGGACGGTATCGTCAGACAGCGCGGCCGAGACACCCTGACCGGAGGACAGGGCAATCGCCTGCTGCTTGAGCGTCTTGTGCTTGTCACGGCTGTCAACAACCGGTTTGACAACGTCCTTTTTCACATCGCGCTTGTCATCACGCTTGCTTTCTTTCTCAAAGGCATCACGCGTGGCAATATTGGAACGCTGGGCCTCCAGCTGGCTTTTCAGCTCGCTGGGGATATCCGGCGTACTGGCATTACGGGGCCGGCTGCCTGGACGGCTGCCCGGACCCGGCCGCTGACCGGGTGAGCCTGTGCCGGGAGCACGATCTTTATCATAGGGCGGGCGACTGCCATAGCCGCCACCCGTGCCGGGTGCGCGATCCTTATCATAGGGTGGGCGACTGCCATAGCCGCCTCCCTGCCCATAACCGCCGCCGGACGGACGGTAGCCGTCACCGGACGGGCGCGGGCCATAGCCGCCCTGGCCGGCCGGACGCTGGCCGTAGCCACCGCCGGGCTGGCCG
>CAYVHB010000032.1:28308-32698 GCA_964450865.1 uncultured Oscillospiraceae bacterium
CCATAGCCGCCCTGGCCGGCCGGACGCTGGCCGTAGCCACCGCCGGGCTGGCCGGAACGATCACCGTAGCCACCCTGGCCGGCTGGACGCTGGCCGTAGCCACCGCCGGGCTGGCCGCTACGGTCGCCATAGCCGCCGGGGGCGCGGCCACCTTCACCGGGGGCACGATTGCCGTCGCCGGACGGACGGTAGCCGTCACCGGACGGGCGCTGGCCGTAGCCACCGCCGGGCTGGCCGGAACGATCACCATAGCCGCCCTGGCCGGCCGGACGCTGGCCGTAGCCACCGCCGGACTGGCCGGAACGATCACCGTAGCCACCCTGGCCGGCTGGACGCTGGCCGTAGCCACCGCCGGGCTGGCCGCTACGGTCGCCATAGCCGCCGGGGGCGCGGCCACCTTCACCGGGGGCACGATTGCCGTCGCCGGACGGACGGTAGCCGTCGCCGGACGGGCGCGGGCCATAGCCGCCCTGGCCGGCCGGACGCTGGCCGTAGCCACCGCCGGGCTGGCCGCTACGGTCGCCGTAGCCGCCGGGACCGCGGCCACCTTCACCGGGGGCGCGATTGCCTTCACCAGGGGCACGATTGCCATAACCGCCACCCTGGCCAAAACTGCGCTCGCCAGACGGACGCTGGCTTTCACCGCCGCGTTCAGCCATCGGCTGCCGGCCGGTTTGAGGGCGTTCTTCACGACTGACGGTCGAGTCAGCCGGGGCAGCAGAGGCTGCCGCTGATGCCGGCACAGAGGCAACAGTCGGGACTGCAGAAGCCGCCGACGGCAAAGGATTGACAGGCTGCTGAACCGGCGGCTTCGCGCTGGCCGGACCAGTCGGGGCCGCAGAGACTGAACCTGACTGCGGTTCAGCCTTGGCTGCCGGGACAGCAGCCGCAGCAGCCTGAACTGTTGCGGTTGTTGTTGCAGATACAGGGGCACCGGCCGGCGTTGCAGGCTGCAACGGTGTTGCAGCGCGAGGTGCAACAGGGGGCGGCGCGACCCGGCCAACAGGGGGTGGTGCGACCCGGCCGACAGGCGGCGGAACAGCTGCCCCATGAGCGGCCGGATGAATCGGCCGGCTGGCCGCAACCGGTTCGGCCGCCGGTGTTTTTTCCTCAACGGCCGGTACCTTCTCAGCCGGTTTATCACTATCGTGCTCAGAATCAGCACGGGTTTCAGGTTTTGCGGTTTTAACAACTTTGACAACCCCGGTTATTGTCTTCCCGGAAACACCGCGCATCGCGATTGTTGGGCCGCTTGTAGGCTCCTCAGTTGATTTGCCAGCCGTCTCAGCCATGGCCGCAGCCCGCGCCGCTTCCTGGCGGGCTGCTTCTTCCTCGGTCTTTACCGGGGCAGGTTTTCTGGCTGGTTGAGGCTGGCTGTCGCCCCGCACAAAGCCTGCTCTGAGTCCGGAACCGGAATCGTCTTTTTTTACCATTATTAGTTTTATCCTCCAACCATCATGATCATTTTATTCCAGATGCTTCGTGCCAGGCGATTCTCATCATGGCCCGGCTGCAGATCCATCGTCCCGGATCCAGGATCGGATTTACGGATCCGCTGTTTCCGGCCGGGACTCATCCCGGCTGCTTTGATATAGGAACCAGATGCGTTCTGCGAATCCGGTATCCGTCACTGCGGCTACAACACGGTCCGGCTTGCCGGTCCAGTGGCTTAACTCGTCTCGTGTGCCCAGAACAACGAGGGGCAGTTCATGGCGACGGGCCAGATGCGCAAAACGCTCGTGAGTATTGGTTGTGGCATCGCCAGCCAGGATGATCAGACAGGCCTGGCCTTTGCTGATTGTCTGCTCGACGGTATCGCTGCCGGTGACAAGGCGCCTGGCCCGCGTGGCCAGACCCACCAGGCGCCAGATCGCGTCAGGTGCGGTCCGGGTCATCGGCAGGCTCCGGCATGGCAGCCAGCTCAGCCAGCAAGGCGGCAACCACCGCTTCACTGACGCGAGTTTTCAGGCCTTTGTCCAGCTTATGGCCACGGATAGCCTGCTCCAGGCAACTGCGGCTGCGGCAGACATAGGCGCCGCGCCCGGCCTTTTTACCAGTCGGATCCAGCGATATCTCACCAGCCTGATTGACAACGACCCGCAACAGGCTTTTCTTGGGCTTCATGGTATGGCAGGCCACACACATCCGCTCCGGTATCTTCTTTGGCATGCCTGGAAACCTCCCGGTCTGATCTCATGAAACGCCTTGATCTTCAGTGATCAGAACCATGCCCCGGCCGGTCACTGTCGTGATCAGCCAGGCGATGCATAATCTCAGCCTCGATCGCCTCGCGATACTGGGATTCACTCTTGATATCGATTTTCCAGCCAGTCAGGCGCGCAGCCAGGCGGGCGTTCTGGCCATCACGGCCGATGGCCAGTGACAGCTGATGGTCGGGAACGACAACGCGGGCAATTTTCTCTTCAGGCAGTACATCAACCTTGACCACCTTGGCCGGACTGAGCGCATTGCTGATGAAAACTGCCGGATCCGGGCTCCACTCGATGATATCAATCTTTTCGCCCATCAGCTCTTCCATGATGCTTTGCACCCGCATCCCGCGCTGGCCGACACAGGCGCCGACACAATCCACATTGCTGTCACGCGATGTCACGGCGATCTTGGAACGCAATCCGGCCTCGCGGGCGACCGAGACGATCTCGACAATGCCGGATGCCACTTCCGGTACTTCCTGCTCAAACAGCTTACGCACCAGGTTCGGATGGCTGCGCGAAACCAGGATAACCGGCCGGTTCTTCTTCTCGTCAACCTTGAGGATATAAAAGCGCATGCGCTGGTTAAAATTATAACCGTCGCTGCGCACCTGTTCCCGGTCAGTCAGAACGGCTTCAGCCCGGCCAATATCAACAATCACTTCCTTGCGGTCCTTGCGCTGGACGACACCGGCGGCAATACCTCCGACCCGGCTGCTGAATTCATTCTGGATCCGCTCACGCTCGGCGCTGCAAAGCTTCTGATTGATCACGTTCTTGGCGGTCTGCGCGGCCAGACGGCCGAAATCCTGCGGCCGCAACTGGTTCTCCATCTTGTCCCCCAGATCAAAATCAGGGGACAGGCTGCGGGCTTCAGTCAGTGAAATCTCCGAATTGGGATCCTCAACATCCATGACTACGGTCTTGATCAGATAAACACGCATTTCACCAGTCTGGCGGTCTACCTCGGCCCGGATATTATCTGTTGTTTTTGCTTCAAATTCACGTTTATAGGCTGATACCAGCGACTCTTCAATCGCCTGGAAAAGGACCTCGGCATCGATCCCCCGTTCTTTTTCCAACAGCCTGATGGCTTCGATGAGCTCAGCATTCATGCCAAAAATTCTCCTTCCGATTGCATAAGCAATCAATACACCTGTCTTGTCTGTCCGGGTCTAGGTCACGAATCGCTGGCTCCCGGCCTGATTAATATAATGGCAAATAGCGGTCAAGATTCATGGTGACTGATGGCAACGATCCCGCCAGATGCGGAGCAGCCTGGCCATCCCATTCCGGCTTGCGGGCTTGACTGGTACATTCCTGGCCCGACGCGTCAGCTCCACCGCCTGAAAAACGCAGACCTTGTTGCCATCAGCTGTCAAAGCGGATAATCCGCTTGACTTTGGCTACTTTCTCGCGTTCAAAAGCGCGGGAAGTGCCGTCTTCCTGCTCAATGACAATGGACTGCGGACTGCAGGGCGCCAACCGCCCCTGGAATTTCTTGTGACTCTCAATGGCCTGGTAGAGTGACACTTCAACCCAGCTGCCCTGATAGCGGGCCAGCTCGCGGTCCGTCTTCAGCGGCCGTTCCAGTCCTGGTGATGAAACCTCCAGATAATCATGACTGTGCAAATCCAGTTCGTTATCGATGATCGGATCGACCAGATGGCTGACAGCCGTACAGTCATCGAGGGATACGCCCCCGTCCTTGTCGATAAAAATGCGCAGGATCGTTGCCGGTCCCTCCCGGACATAGACGACATCGACCAGGTCAATGCCCAGTCCGGCAATCCGGTCGGCAATGGCATCATGGATGGCCTGGGCATTTCTGGAACGTTGCGCCATGCTGTCTCCCCTTTCGAGCCAATATCCGGCCAACCCCCTTTGCCATAAAGCCGGGTCGCCAGATCACGATACCAGTATGAATAACAAAAAGTGGGATCGCCCCACTCTCAGTCAACAAACGTACGTCTCAACGATGCCGATTATAGCATGATGATCCGGTCAATGCAAGTGCGTTGCCGACAGGGCGGAAATGATTGGGCAAATAGCGGGGAAACGGCCTGCTGGCGGCAAAAACGCCTGTCAATTTTGGCACAATTGCCCAATCTGGACCGGCGGTCAATCGGGTAGGACCCCGGCCATTAGTTGGCCGGGGGACCTCCCACAGCACCGTA
>CAYVHB010000033.1:0-21238 GCA_964450865.1 uncultured Oscillospiraceae bacterium
TTCTCTTGGGTTTAGTCATTTTGTCATTGTTTTATATTTTGCAAACACCCTCTAAGCATTGTCTTAATTCCCTTCAACGCTGAACAGCATGCCATCCAGGACAAGACACTGTCCATAACGATGTGCCCCAGATTGGCAACCGGAAAACAATTGCCTGTCGGCATGGTTCACCCGCCAATCCAATATACCAGCCACGCAAACACGGTTTGCAACTGATGCACGGTAAACCGTTTAACATCGCTTAGCATCGGCGTGATTTTACTGTACAGAATATGAACCTGCAAGAGAATACTGTTTTCATAATAAATGGTAATGATGACAAAACCAACGATCAAGGCCAGTAGCCAGGCATTGTTCCGGGCTAAAAGAGAGACAGATGGTTGCTTTTGTTTTGGATTTGCATAAGTTTGCCGGCTCAGTTGAAGATACGGTCTGCTTATATCTGGATCAGCTTGCTGCTGCGTCAGGCCCACCCAGAAAGGAACGAAGGGAAGCGATTTCCTGGCATCGTTGTCTGCTCCGCCCAATGCTTGATGAGCCAGAGCTTTCTGCAGCATCTTCTTGATAAATACGTCGATTGATTCTCCTTCGAATTTCTGGCGTTGATAGAGCGAATTAAATCGTTGCAGGAACAAATGACTGCGATTGGGATCTGCTTTGAAAAAGATATAAACAGCTGTTGCCAACTGGATAAACAGAAAAACAATTGCGGCTGCTATCTTCAAATCCGTGTCAATCTCCACCGAAAATTCCTCCACCATGCCGAATCCCGGCTACTTACGATTGGCCGAGCCTGGACAAATAGTCATTCATAACAAGCGTGATATCCGGATTGGGGCTTTTTTTAAGAGTGCGTTCAACTAATTTTCTGTTATTTTCCAACAGATGACGATTGGCCAACATACATCGCATGACGATCTGGCACTGATATTCCATATTGGCCGGACTATCCCACGTAAACATCCGGTCCGTCACTTCATTGTATTCGATCAGTAAAACAAATAACTTCAAGGTATTCTCGCCGACAAAATCCGGACTCAGCAGAGCGATATGGAAAATCAAATTGATCAGCAGGACCCGTTCGTCGTACTTTACAATCTCGCGAAAATTGGATGGCGGTATATTTCTTCCTGACAATTCGTAGATGTAGTGTGAATAGAGTTGGGCCGCAATACGCTCGATATCATAAAAGGAATCGCGGTTCAGCTTCTTCTTGGCCAGACAGCTGGCCCGCAGGCGGGCATTTTCAGGTGTATCCTGCAGAACGGCAAGTAAACAAAGCAACGAATAGTAATTTTCAATGCCATCGGGTGAGATTGTTTTGATTAATGCGTTTTGCGCTTGCGACACTACCAATTGATAAGCCTGATGCAAAGAACCTCGTTGCATGATCTCAGCCAGTTGCCCCAGGTAAATCGTCCGGAATCTTGACAATAACGCCACACCGAAAACGACTGAAATCATCATTGAAACAAACTGGACTGTCGAGCCGAAATGCAGAAACCGCATTAGCCAGAAAAACAGGCAAATGAATACAACCAGATACGCCCCGAGCAGGCGAACGGTCCTCTTCCTGGCCAGTTTCCTGATTTTAATATAACCGGATTTCTGCGGATTTGCCGCAAGAGTCTCGATCATGATTTCATTATTGACCGGATTAACATATATGATGTTCAACAGGTGTTCTACTTGTTGCCTGGTATTGAATTGAAAATCAAACATGGCTGTCAGTCGATCCCCCTTATTTTAAAGCTGCACGTAGCCAACTGATTATATCGTTTAACGAATTTCTTGTTATTTGCCATCCGCCTTTTACCAACCAGTAAATGAACAAGACCAGCAAAAGTACAACCAGCAAGACGCCTATTACAACCAGCAAGATCCGGATGTATCTCCAAATACTTCGGCCGGACGCAACTTCGGCATACAGGCTGCTGTCCCCGCTCGCGGTGGAGGGGCCAAATCGAGTATTATCGTAATAATCCCGCCGGTTATTTGTTTGCGGCCGGAAATTGAACGCGGTGTTGTGAGAGACCGGATTGCCGGAAGCAGCCCCGGTTGGAACCGGAGCCTGATTCATCGGGTCATTTTGTCGGGCCTCGCTTTGCTCCAGGCTTTTGCTTTTTATATAATTCATGCTTTCTTCGAGTCTGTTTTTGACATTATTTTTCTTGATGAGCTTGTGAAGCTTGACCCGATCCTTTTCCGGAATAAAAGCCTTACCATCAATTGTCACGAGCAAATCAACGATCATGTTGTCAGCAATATTATAATATTCATCTTGATTCAGCATCCAGCCAGCCAGTTGTAGAATACGATCAAACTGATCTTTTAAAAATTTACTCGACAAGAGAACCGGCCATTGGTATATTATCGTCGTGTCAGAATGCGGGATCCTGTTGAGCGGTCTCAGCAAGGAGAGCAAATGCCGATTCTGGAGATCTTGCCAGGTACGATCCGCCTCATCGGCAGCCCAATTATGGCGGCCGAATTCTTGCAGGACATATTGATTTCGATATTCAAGCACGCTCGTCCGTTGAGCATCAGGTATTCTGGACAAATGATTCTGAATGGCCAGATCCAGATTCGCAAAATCGGCGGCAGATTCAGCCTGCAGCTGGGTTTTTAGAACGCCGAGGAGAACGGTTCGATATCTGGCCTCCTGATCATCGATCGCAAAATCGCTGGCGGCCGGTTCACGATATTTATTTTTCAGCCACTGGCCAGGTATCACTCGAAAATCCAGCGCGCAAATAATTGAGCGGTGGCATTCTGCCAGGATTTGTCTGCCAGATTCAGTACCAAAAAAGCTTATGTTGATCACGGATGCATAATTCATGAAGTCATCATACATTTTCGCGTCAATGACCTTGCGTTCGGTCACCCTTTGCATGACCATTCTGGCCCCGCGGTTGAATTGTTCAGAACGATTGTGCAGTCGGAATGATTCTTCGCTATTCTGTTCCGGGAAACCACGGTGTGCGTCATTTGATTTCAGAATGCCTGACAATTCGTCGAAACACTGGTTGATCAGCGGCATGACCAGGCGGTACTCGGCTGCGCCGGATATCTGATAGTCCAGATAATCTGAACCCAGATCGAAGAAATCGGTCAGGCGGAAGATCTGGGGCCAAAAATTTTGCCAGATACTATAATCCATGCGGCATCCATCATACTTCCTGAATATATCCGCAGCTCGTTTGCCTTCATGAATCTCATCATCAATCATTTCACTCAGGATTGGCATGATTTCACTCATTTTCGCCTGATCCAGCTGAACAATGTGAAATAACATCCGGATGGTATCCGGATGATTGTTTAATTGATTGTTTATTTTAAGCCAATCCAGAATCTTCCCGAAAATATTCTGGTTCTTCAGGTAGTCGGACTGGCTTTCCATCATGATCAGTCGCGGATAATTTTTTGCAAAAAACGCATAGGTGATTTGCTGCTTGTCATTGACGATGCTGATATCATAGACAAACAAACTCGGGCTGGCCCGCCACGGACGCGAGCCAATCGCTTTTTGAATCCTGTCAATAAACTGCTGCAACTGTTCGATGGAATTCCCGGCTGAATATAACAGTGATGTTGCCGCCTGCAGATAGTATGATTCCGTTATCCGTGTATCATCTTTCGCTTGATCGCCAATAAAGTAAAGATCATTATTGATGAACAAGTATTCATTGGCGATCATCCGGCCCATCACGTTGACATACTTGGTTGCCTGGCTGATCGGTTGTTCGACATAGGCGGCATAGACGAAATTGATCATGGCTGTAAATTGATTGTTGCGCGGATCTTTGGCCATCAGGGTGCTGTAAGTTAAAGCGTGACGCATTTCAATAGGCAGGCACGAAAATATATAGAACAGAATCCTGGCTGCATAACTCCAGCTATCAGTCAAATCCTGGTCGACGACGAAATAAATCCGGCGTCCGTTTTCCAGACAATCAGCCACAGCCAGCATGATGCTGTAGAACTTATTCTGATCAATGCCGGATTCCATTAATTCGCGACTGCCGATAATCGGATCAAAGCGTTTTGACTGGGCAGGAAAGCTGTTGTAGTCGTATTCCTGATAAGCTAGGTCTTGGCCATTTATGTCTTCAGATAGGTAAGCGGCCCCCAGCATACGCCCCGGTTGCCAGAGTAGCCACTGGGCACTGTCCGGATCGACTACATATTGATGGGAGATAAATGTTGAACGGCTGCTCCGCCCGTTTTCCGACTGGACAATATAGCTGGTCCTGGAAAGTATAAAACTGCTCGAATTAGCACTGATCGGCAGCTTGAGATAGCGGTCCGGTTTATAATCCTTCTCCCCGCAGACAGTCAGGGCATTGGCATCATACTCGCAGTAACGGGCCAGCACATTGCGCATGGAATCATTGACGCTGGCTGAGTAACCCACCGACCCCAGGCCTTGTGATTTCACGTATCGATTCAGATAGCTAGACCGACTATAAACGTTTTGACCGATCATTTCCATTGCCTCCAGTAATTTTCGCGATCCAGGATAAGATATCACCGATGTTAGCCCGCATGGTCTGCCGGTCTGTGTCAACACGCAAAATGATCAGATCCATTACAGCAAACCAATGTTGCAATATTAATAATACTTCAGGTGTATCAGGCTGCTCTTCAATGATGACCAGGGCCGGTTGCCGGCATTTTCCTGTCGCGTTCAGTTTGTGTTCGATCAGCGAATCGAGATAACAGACCGCATCTGAGCGCTGATATTCAGAAAATCCGTTCTGATTGGCCGCCAGATACAGAATCAGGCCGTCCGAGCAGGCCAGGACGCGGCCCATTAAAGCAGCATTGAAGGCTTGACGATGTTTTAACTGACGTGCAGTACCGAAGGCCAGGCGGACGCTTGCGGGCCAGTGCTGCAGGTAGACTTTCAATACCGGCAGATATGTAAATAGTGATGCTGGTTCGAACTTGTCTGCTGGCCAGCCTTGTTCATCTGCCATAGTCTGCAAATCCTGGATCAGCGCCGGCATCAGATACTGATAGTTACCGATCAAACTGATGTGGGTCATTTTCTGATCATAATCGGCAGTCTGCAGCTGATTATGACAAGACGGGCAGATCAAGTCTGGATAAATTCGACCCTGGTCATCGATGAAACAGTATTGACCCGGATGCACTGCAGATCCGGACTGGATCGCGGCTTGCGGCGCAGGATCCGCAGGGAACCATTTCTGCACATGATCCGATGAATATCGCTGTGGTTTAATTATTTTGCCCAGCTGGTATTGCAGGCGGCCATTGATATTCAACCAGAAGATGGAATAGCTGAAGTCCAGATTATCATCGATCGTCGGGCCGGATTCTGATTGATGACTCAAGCCCAGGAAAGTCATATGCTCCCGCTGCAACGGATGAAAACAATACGGACACAGACGGAATAACACAGGCATATCAAACTTCCTCAATCCTTGCTGATCCGGTCATCACAAGTCACTGGCATTCAGATACATCGAACGTTGCCCGCGGCCATACAGTTGCCCGCTGACCAGGCCCATCTGCATCAGAAACCAGATGATTGGCATCTGAATATTGACAGCTGGGGCGAATAGACGTCTGAAATCATTGCCAACGACCGGCGTCCCGCTGGCTGACACAGCGAAAATATTCATTTTATCGTTGTCAATGCGCTGGGCTATCGATTTTATATCATTCTCATGATCAATTTGCTTCAGTAAAGCTAGGAGTTGCTGCCGCTGGGTAAAGAACAGGTCACAACGGATCTGGCGCGGCCCCCGGCCCTGCTGTTCCGGCACGCAAAAATTCTGATTATGAAAAATGATTGAATCTTCGGGAATGCTGAAGTCTTCGCGGATTTGGGCCTGGTTAATCAGGTCCATTTTGGTATATACGATAGCAACCGGCTTTTTATATTTACGGTCATTTATCATATAATTAATCATCAGCTGCTGCACTTGGCCCGGATCGATCTGATGGGCTTCGCCAATATGTTGCTCATCAATGTACGGATGCAGGCGATAAAAGGTTGAAATATCTTTACAGATGATCAGGCCGTCAGAGTTGTTGAGATACCGTCCTTTAAAGCTGATAAACTCCTGGCCGCTCTGGTTATCATTGGTTACTTCTCCCGGGAAATCATACAGGATGAGATTGGCTTGATCATCACCATTTGTTAACTGATAAACAATAGGCTCCTGCACAATCAACTGGGTGGCCTTGAGGATCTCATCATCATCCGGATTAATGAGCTTTTGGTAGAGGGTGCTATACTCCCTGGCATTATCGCTTAAAGGAAGGGCGGTAATGCCTATTTCGCCAAGTAGGCGGTTGATTGAACTGCAAAGACGCGTCAGGTACAGTGTTTTGCCTACGGCTGTATTCCCGAGAAATGAGATGATATAGGTTGGTATTTTGCCGATATTGATCGGCAACACATTGTGGCAGCGCGGACATAGTTTCTCCCTGGTTTCATGGCCGCTTTCTTCCTGGACGGACATGATGATGCCGGTTTGCTGATCGCGATCTATGCGCGCGAAAAGGTCCGGTTGCGCATATGGCATCAGGACTGGCAATTTCAGGATGGGACTATCGGCACCCTTGCGAATTTTCGCCTGGTATTTGCGCAATTCCTCATCCTGGACCGGAGTCTGATCATAATTGTGGGAGCGAAAGACAATATGATCATGTTTATATGACTCATAACAGTAAGGGCAGACAATCGGATAACTGTTGTCTTTTTCTGGTCTTTTCAGGATTGATTCGAAAAAAACAGCATCCGGTATATCTTCAGTCTTGCCAAATATTTTTTTAAAAAATCCCATTATCCTGTCTCCTTCTGGTTTACCAGTAAAATAAAATCGCGATAGTAGCAATAATTCAATTTTTCGATCTGTTTATCCCGGTTGATGGTCAGGCAAAGCGTCTGACCTCGCTGCAAGGCGAACAGCTCATATTCCTCATCACCGTGGATCAGGGGCAGATACTGCGTATTGTGCAAGGTATCATTCCTGGTGTCCTCGATTTGATACAAGATATCGCCGTCCTGCAAATATTTGAGAACCGGCGAACGCGCGGTGTCAATGACCAGCCGTACTTTGTTGTGATTTCTATTATTCACCGCATAATAGATCAGATACTTCTGATCCAGAATCAAAACCCTGCCACTTTCGGCTGGATCTGGTGTATCTTTGACCAATTCGGGGATGATCTGAACCGCTACGGGATGGTCACACTGAAAATAATAGCCGTCGCCATTTCTGAATGTGTCAAAATCGATGGAAGCAATCGATTCAGGCGTACTTTCGAACATGTTTTCAACCACAACTTTATACCGCGGATAAAGACGATTCCAGATCCAGGTCAGTTTATAGCGATTGGGCGCGATTTTATGACTTTGAATATTCAACCGGAACACCTCCGCCGCATCAGCTGAATCGCTTGTTCTCAGAATGTCCGGCTGGCTGGCCGAGGACATTTTCATTATTTTTCACGGTTGCGGACTTCTGACCGGCACCAGGTGTTATCCCATCAAACGACATTTTCTTATTGGCGGCGTAATGGGGGTAAAAGAGAAACAGCAAGGCCATTAAAATAAAGGCAACGAGACGCAAAACTGATCCATTGATCAGCCAGCCAAAGCCGGCCTCGAGAACGAACCCGGCCAACAGTGCGGCCAGGCCGCCGACGGCAAGCTGATGCCGGTTATTCCGGCCAGCCGGCAGTTCACCCAGGAGTAACATTGTCAGAACACAAACCAGACCGCCCAGAATCAGGATGAATAACACGCGCAAAAATGCCCAGAACAGACCGGTCCGCTCCCGTCCCGGCCGAAAATCCAGCAGGTTTCGTTCGGATGAGATGACGGTCATTTTTTCGATCGTTGATTTGAATTCACCTATATTCCGGATTGAATAGTAACTGCCGCCAGTCGCCTGGGCGATGCTGCGCAGCAGTTCGATTCCGCCCCATTTATCCCCCAGCGAAACACTGTTCAGCACGATGCCCTGCTCCAGACAGCTATTGATGATGCTGGCCCGATTCACCCGGCTCAGCCCATCGGACAGCAGGATAATACTCATCGCACGATCCGGCTCACGAACTGACTGGTATTGACTGATTGCGGTCAATAAGGCCATCTGGATATCCGTACCGCCGTCCGAGGCAGCGGATTTGCTGGATTGATCGATCAGGTGACGCTGATTCTGTGTCAATTTGTCCATGGGTACCTGATCAATCAGCTGCTGATTGAAACGAATCAGGCCAACTCGCATGGTATCACTTTGCGCCGCCAGGATGGAGCGCAAGGCGTTATAACGTTCATAATTGGGATCTGACTCCAGCATGCTGCCTGAATCATCAATGACAAAATAATAGTCATCAAAACTGATCTGCTGAACCCGGCCTCCCAGGCCATAAATGAATTGCAGGAAGGCACCTGTAATAAAACAAATTACCATGCCGATCAAAAGGACCACCAGCGCCCTGGCGACCGTGAAATTTTCCAGCCGGCCTTTGACACTTTCAATTATCAAAGCCAGCACACCGCCAATACCAAAAAATATCGCAAAGCTGATCCCGACCAGCATGATATCGGGCCAATGACGCAAGAGATTATTGTACATCATATTGACAATAAGACTTGTCACGCCAGCCGCAATCACGCTGCCAACCAGTAAGGCCTGGTAAAACTTCATCCCTTGCGGCGTCTTGCGGGCAGATTCATGATTGAATGAAGGCCGGGGACCGGCTGGAATCGGTGTTTCTGTTCCGAATCGGTTATTGCCCATGATATTGATCTTCCTTCACATATTCCATAACATATCACCATTGATATCAAGCCCGTTGACCACGGCTAGGCCGGCTACCGGTGTATCGATCCGCACTTCGGCAATCGGATTAAATCTGGCCTGATAGACAATTTTATCATTTTTCTTGTCAGGACCGACCAGAGGAAATTGCCGGGCCAGCTGCCCGATGAAGGCCGGAACAGAATTGGTTTTGCATGAAGCCGCCAGGGCAGAATCGACCATTAAATACTCAAGCTGATTGTTATAGAAAGCGCTGAAAATTTCCCTGACAGATGGCGGAATCCGGTCATTAATGATTGGGAATACCGGCAACGTTTTCTCCGTTTCGGCATACGTTTTAATCTGCCCCTGTTCTGTCCGCCAGTCTTGCAGCGCCCTGTCACAGACGGACTTGAACGATGAACGGATCCGGGTCGTCAGTAACGGCCGATAATATTCTTCTTTGATAACTGGCAGTAGATGATCCTGCAGCCGCATCCGGGGGCCATTTTGAATACGTCCTGGATTGCTGCCAATGACCAGCAGGCTTGCCAGATCGTCTTGAAGGCTGTTAAAGGACTCCAGAAATAATATGTCGGGCCAGCTGATCTGAATCAGGTCGGTCCATTGACGCGTGCATGCCTGCCAGAGATCATCAAAATGAAGCCTGATCGTCTGTCCATATAGCAGCTGTTCGATTTCATTGATGTTCAAAGCCTGATTCAGCAAGCCGCCTGGACTGCGCTTATGAACAACGCCGGTGACAGAAAGGGAGCTGAAAAATTTCTCTTCAAAGATATTCCGGATCTGTTCACTGTAGCGGTCGAAAGCTTCCCGAACCTGCCGGGCTACTGTACTGACTTTCTGTTGTTCCTCGCTTTGGATGCGGGCCCAGTGTTGCCTGATCTTTTCAACGATCATATTATGTTTATATTGTTCGATCAGATCATCTGCAACGCTGGTTTCATCGCGGCGTTGAACACCCAGGATGCAGGCGCCGCTGCGTCCATGACCGAGATGATAAAAGAAGGCTGGATCTTGCTGGATCAGACGGATGATATTCTTCTGCCGTTCAGGAGCGGTAATCATCACGCCCTCATTGTCCATGTAACCGAAGCGCCACAGACTGTCTACCGCATTTTCACGGCGCAAGACAGGCGAAAAATTGTCCTGATTCATAAACCAGTGCTCGTTTTGCCGGCGAATCTCGGCAAGACGAGCCTGATTTGCACCTGGCAGGAGCAGATCATTGTCTTCCAGAAAAATCGCGGCCCGGGTGCTGCTGTTCCGGTTGATACTGCGGCCGTAAGGTTGAATCCGGTCCAGGAAGCCACGGATCCTGGTGAATTCAGCGGTTGAAATGCCACCAATAAAGAAAAACATCCAGGAGTAGGGATCTTCATAACGCTGGCGGATGGCAAATTCCGTTACGTCCCGCATGACCGGGTCATAATCGGGTTCCGGGCCACATTCAGCCTTTTCCGGGATCATGGAAATAAAATGATAGGCGGAAGAATCGGGCCAGTCTCCAGAACCCGGCAAACCTGCCAGGTTCTGGCATGTAGAATCAAGCAAAAAAACTATTTTCGGACACTTGGCCATGGCTTTACCTGCGTTTCTATCCAGCGGATTCGCATCAGTCTTCGTACGCTACCAGTTCATTCCTGGCAATGCTGAGCAGACGGTGATAGAATTCATAGATCCGCGTATCGACGGTTGACTCATTGAGCTGATAATCTGTCTCGATGCGGTCAAATTTACGTTTCAAGGGCTCGTAGATCGCGCGGGCCTGCTCGTAAGCCAGGTTGCGGTTCAGTCTGTAGCCGTCGATTTTCTGCCGGACCAGGTTCATGATTTTTTCATACAGCAGGTTGCGACGCGGATCTTTGCGCCACTCAACCAGTGTTTGAACCAACTCCATTTCTTTCGTACGCATATTGCGGAATTCTACGATGGTTATCTCGTTGCCTTCGACAGTCGTGCGATACAACATGGTATTTTCGACCTGGATAATAATACCCGTCTGCAAAGCCTGGAATGTGTCCTGGCAGATCTGAGTTTCGAGGTTCAATTGCTGCAGCAATTGCTGCAGGCGCAATATTTCGGTATCCAGGGCATCACGTTTAGCCTTTTCGGTTTTCATCCATTCAACCAGGTCATAGTCAAGAATAAATTTCTCACCGATGATGACTGAATCACCCGCAACGGGGTGACGCCTGATTTCCGGATAGCCAGCCTGCAAAGTCTGGATGATCTGGCTGATCTTGGTCCGATCCCAGACCTGCCTGGTTTGCAGGCATTCCGGACTGGTCAAAGCTGCCAGGTCCCGGCCTTCGGCAAAACGGTCGCCAGTCAGGATAAAGCTTACCTGACCCTGTTCCGCCTGGGCCAGGCCACGATTCAGCAGTTCAGTAAACAGGGCGCGGTTTTCACGATTTTTGCTCCTGGTCCGATCTACTTCGTACGTTTCCGGCCAGGATCGCTCGATGACAGGTGATGGCAAATCCTGCCAGTTCCGGTTCTTGTTCTGATACAGATGCATGCCAGCCTGCACATCCGGCGCGGCATTGCAGGCCCCAACATAAGCCTGTTCAATTTGTTGAATACCCTCAAAAGCATAGAGCGGTAACGCGAGGCGGAAGCTGATCATGTGCAACCGCGTTTTCAGGCTGCTCCGGTACAAGGCGAACCGATGATTAGGATTATTTTGCGTATAATTATTGATTGCATGATAAAGCAGGGTGCAATTATGCGGGACAAATACAGTATTAACGTCGTTTACTGTGCCAATAGGCGTCATCGGCTGCGGATGCATCATGCTCGCCGCCCGCGTCAGCAAGGAAGCGATGAGGCCATTCGGCCGGGCAATCTCGGCTTGCAGGTTGACCTGGTCTTTTTTCAGGGCCGGATTCATTTTCTTGTTTTCCTGCCAGATTTTAACGATCAGGTATTCTTCCAGCGATTTGTCAATGATCGAGCCGAAGTTGTTGTCGATAAAATCCAGCATCTGGCGCGTGAAGGCCGGCGCATTTTCATCAGTCCAGACATGAAGGTTATTGTAAATCTGATTGATCAGGCGCCGCACCAGCTCCGGGGTATCAGTCAGGGACAGGAACGCTTCACGCAGTTCATCCTGGATCTCCGGTATCTGGATCATCTGCCAGGTCAGGTTCTGGCCGCGGTTATCTTGCTGGACATTGACTTCGGTCAGGATCGCGGCATTGTCGCGGAAGATTTCCTGCAGCTTGAGCAAGGCCTCCTTAACCGTATCAAAGATGCGGTTGTTCCGGTCATTGAAATAATCGTACAGAGGCTGCAGCATGCCCTGGACGGTGATAATCGCGTCACGGCGGGCCATCTGGGTGATATATTTGTTATAGGCATCAACATATGCGTTCTTTTTCTCATTGGCGCCTATCCCCAGGATCACCGCTTCGGCCTCGCGACCTGCCACCTGGATCTGGCCCTGACAATCAGCCAGGGTGCGCTCGACTTTATTCCGCTCGTCAGTCAGCCAGGCATGACATTCCGTGAGATACTTCAACAGGCAATCAGCAGCCTGGGATGAGTTGATCAGGCGGCTGGCGTAAACCGGACCCTTCTGCAGATCTTGAAATAACCGGTTGATCTCCGCATCAAATCTGGCTTTCACAGCCTGCTCGGCTTCAAGCCGTCTGGCGCTCATGCCCCGCTGATGGCCGCTGATCAGTTGCTCGCTGACAGCCTGCAGATCGACTGTTCCGGGCTTGATCAATTGCTTGTAGGTGTAGGTGTCGTGATTGTGAGTCCGGATATCCGGTTGCACAGCCCTGATCAGGCCATCAGCCCCATCCATTTTCAGGCCGATCTGCCCGATGAAAGCTTCTACTTCATTCACCGTTTCATTGATTTCCGGACTGCGGGCATACATTGCGTCCATTCCTTCAAACAGCAGCGACGTGACATACAAGATGATCTTGTCCAGCGGAACAGCAAAAGAGGCGGCCCCGATGCTCAAGTATTCGGCATAGGCTTCCTGATAGGGATAATTATTGCGGATCGCCGGCGCCATGCCGACAATATTGACATATACGGAAGCAGCATTGGCATTATTGCCATCGGCACCCTGATTGACCGTCATCAAAGCCATGATACTTTCGGAAATGACATAACAGGCGTGTTGATAGGGATTGACATCAGCCAGGCCGGCCGCATTCAGTTTGCTGATCAGATGCACGTTGTCGAACGGGGTGTTGCGCGAATTGACCTGGAAAGTAGCATTATATTGCTGGATAAAGGACCGGCCACGCTCGACGGTGCGCATCAGATAATCAAGTTCTTTCAAGGCTGCAAAGCCATTCTTGGGAATGTACGCCCGGGCCGCATCCGGCACGCCTGCGACACTGGCGTTGACATCGGGCATGATGGAATAGTTGTAAATCGTTGTATTGTTCAGGGCATAAGCGGCTGCTACTTGCCGGCTGACAACCTCGCGCACGATATACCCCATATCCAGGAATGTACCGCTGCCCGTGCCACCGCCGAGACCGTTCAGGATAAATACAGTCAGGTTGTTGGCATTGCCAGCGGTCAGCGTCTGGATCGCATTGCTCAAGACTTGAATAATCCGGTCAATATTCAAATACATCATTAATCGGCCCAGCTGGCGGATGCCGCCAGCCCCATGATTGACGTTCCTGATATTTTCCAGGCGAGTATCCAGCCAATCACTGATATAATTTGCCCGCTGGGCCCGATAAGCAGGAGCCAGATAGGCAGCCAGCTGATTGACATGGAGATTAACAAATTCGCCCGGGGCCAGATTGATTTCCCCGGTCTGTTTGGACGACTTGGCTGTATGCTCCACGTCAGGATCTGTCTCGAAAGCGAGAACCGCGACATTGCTTGGTAGTTCCCGGCCTTCGGGCAGCTGACAGGTGCAATTGATCAGGCCCTTAGCCTCCATCAGCGCATCAATACCAGTCCCGCCAAGGCCAATCAGCAAAAATGACGTCCCTGCGCTCAGGGCGATACGCTGGCGATTGGTTAGAAGCATGCGCCCGGCGTTGGCGCTTAATTGGGCCAGATTCTCACGTTGTTGATTGTTGAGTGGCATATTGGTTCCCCCGTCTCTAAATAAAATTCAGGTTGTCCATTCAGGCAAAGTTTCTGTTTAAACAGATCGGATCGTGGCCTGGCGTGGCAGTTGGATCATGAACTTCGGCTGATAGCTGGCCGGTTTCGATGTCTGCCCTGGCCAGGGTTAGATGATCAGCTCCAGCTGATATCGGGCCTGGCCGGTTTCAATGTCTACGGGCGTGTTGCGTTCCAGCTCTGTTGCCGAGAGCTGGATGGTCGCCGCTTTGGCGACCAGTCTGATTTTCGAAGTGGAATTGGTTGTGAACAGTTTTAATTGGCTGAAGGAGTCCGGAATGTCCGCTATACCCCGGTTGATCATGATCTGGCCCAAGGATGAACCGCTCTTCTGATTGGTGAGTTCGATGAACTTCTCCTGCTCGATATGCATGCTGTTCGGGCGATATTTAACGACCTTGAGATTGCCGCGCAAGACACTGTTGCGCAATGATTTTCTGATCAGGCCCAGAATGAAGATGAGCATGATTATGCCAAGCACACCGCCCAGGAAAGCCAGTAAATATACGGGCTTAAACCTGGATACCCACTGCTGCAAACCCGAAGCAGTTTGGGACTGATTGCCGGCTGGCGTGGTTGAGCCGGTCGTACCGGGTTTTTGATTGAATTTCAGTTCATTGGATGCCAGGGTCATGTCCTGGTCTTTCACGATGACCGAAAGTGTGTAGGGATGATCCTTCTTCATGGTCCAGTCAGTGACAAAGCGGTCATCTTTCAGAACCATCGGGATTTCTTCATTGAGCTTGCTGTCCGTTTCATCCGTGATCTGTAAAACAGCCTGCAAATTTTTCAGTTGACTGGCGCTGACGGGATGGCCGTTGCTCACTTTAATCGAGGCCGACAGGGCGACCGTATCGTTTTTTTGCGGCTGGGCCGGTTTCGCGGCCAACTCGGCGACCAGCTGATAATCAAAAATAATATCAATGTAAATAATCTGGTCGATGTTACCTTTGATTTTAAACATCCACTGGCCAGCTTCGGGCTTGATCAGCTTGATATTTTCATAATCCTTCTCGACAACACAGCTTATTTTCCCGGAATCAGTGGATGTAACGTTCTGTCCGGCCGGATTGATGTATTCAATTTGCGGTTGCTGACTATAGTCGATCTGAATATTGGCTTCAAAGACGCCCTCCGGCACATTGATCGGATAAGTAGTGGTCGTATTTTTCTTTAAGGAAATCTGATCACCCTGGGCTTCGCGATTCAGAAAGGAATTCTGGATGTCCTTAACCAGGGTCGGCAATTCTTTTTCGCTTTTCGGGAAATACGCCTGGCCGTCTGTCTCATTGGCAATACCGGAAAGGTACATCCGGTATGACTGACTCTTATCACCAAGGCCAATTGTATAGACTGGATAGTCAGATTGCAGGACCTTCTTCAGATCGGCGTCGGATTGCGCCTGGGTCCGATTTTTCCCAAGGTCGTTTTCACCATCTGAAATCAGTATGATCAGGGGCTGGGCATTGGAGCGCTTAAATTGGTCGAGCAGTTTTTTGCCCGCAACGAGCCCGGAGGCGATATCGGTATAAGCCCCGTCCTGCTGAATGGATTTCTTGATAAAAGACTTGATTTTCGCTTTCGCATCATTATCGGCGGTAATCAGGATTGGTTTCAATTGTTTCTCGACCCCGACAGAATATGTCACAACACCGACTTGACTGCTGTCATCAGGCAACAAATCGACGAACTGCATCACGGCTTTCGTGCACAGATGCCCGGGGTCATTCTGTTCCATCGATCCTGTATCATCAATAACGAATATTACGTCAAGACTGGGCCAGCCGGAGACGGCCTCAGCCCATGCCCGAGCTGGCCAGATCCAGTTTGTCAACATGATTACGGCAGCCAAAACCAGCACGGCCAGCCTGATCTTTATCCGGGACAATGCAATCTGATTCTGTACCATCATTTTACCTCCACCCTGATCATCCAGGTTAATGAGTTTGCTCAAATTCAGGATTCATCCAAATTCTACGATCTGCCGCAATAAGCCTGCCGGCATACGGTCCATTGCCCGGGCCAGAGTGTGGGACTCAGATTTGCACGACTTGCCGCAATTGGAGCATTGAATCCCACACGGAAATGCCCAATACGCATACTGTGGGACTCAGTTTTGTACGACTTGCCGCAATACTCGCGCCAGGATAGCCGCAGCGGTGATCAACAAGCCTGTTTTCAACCAGGACGAGCAATTTGCCTGCTGTTTTTTTAGCAGAGTGATGCTGGGATACTCATGGGTTGAATCAAAGGCATGAATCATCAGATACCAGAGATAAAGAAGGGGTTTGGGCCGGCCAACCTTCGCCGGGGCTGGATCTGCCTGGTCCTGTTCCAGTGACGTTACAGCCGCTGCATGGGATCGGGGAATCGCCGGGTCTGTTTCCGGTGAATTTTCCAGTGTTTTTTGTGGCCCCTTCTGGGGCTCGCCCTTGATATCCGTATAGATTTCATCATAGGCTCTTACCAGGAAAAAATCCGGCGATCCCATGATTGTCCAGGCAGTTGCTGAGGAATTCAATAAATGGCCGGTCGAATAGACTGAATTAATCTCACTGAAAAATTGATTCATGGCCTGGGCTAGGAACGAATCATGATTTGCCATTGAATCATGATTCAACTGGTGCCTGCCAGGGATATCAGGGCCAGGCTCGAATTCAACCGGCAATTCTGCCACGCTGGCAGTCGTATAGTTCCCGGTCTGTTGCCGCAAAGCGTCCGGATGGTTCAGTTTCAGGAAATTCACATAGACAAGACAGTTATCTTTGATCCATCTGTTAGTTTTTTTTATGATTTCTGAACTGAGCAAAAGGGCGATACTGCTGTGACATGTTTTAAAAACACTGATCCAGATCAAAATGGATATAATCCAGACACCCCAGAGTCGCCACATGTGAGCAAATTGCGACCATTGGGCCAACAGATACCAGGTCGTTACCCCAATTGGTTTGGCCAGCACGGGCAGCATCATGACTGAAGCAATAAAAAATACGAACAGACGCAGATTGGCTGAAAATTTATTTTCATAAACCGCCGTCTTGTTTGCAATCCAGGTAAGCTTATCAATTGCCTCATTGCGTGAAATTGGCCATAACCACGGGATAGGGTCCGGCGCCTGGTTTCCATTGACAGTATTGTGACGGATCAACATGAGCGAATCCGCCATTTCCTTCTCACAATCATGCATGAATTGACCGACGACAAGATCGATATTTCTATAATTGATCGCTTTCAGATAACCGATCGGATATGATCCGTTGTGAACCTTGACAAAATACCCGTCAAGCCGGTTACAGAATAGTTTTACGTCCCTTTTTTCAACCATTTGACTGACCGACGAAAATTTCTGGTAGTAAAACGGGTTATTGAGCAGGAATTGCAAAACAAGCTGAATTTGCTCTTCGGCACTGGAACCGTCACGTTTCTGGAAATGTTCCCAACCTTCGTAGATCCACGAATGTTTATTGATCCATTCAATCGCGCCAGTTGCCTTGGGTGAATACATATCGACCATTCCTCGATCTTTATATGATTTTTGTAATTGCCAATTGCCTATTTTGTTCTTCTCAGATCAAAATGATGCAACCAGGGATTTGCAGGTATTCTCCCAGGTTGATATCCGGTCTGCGTAACCAGATTTTCAAATGATGATCATCGAAAATATCAAGCTAATGATGTATTATATCAGACCGGTCAGGCAAAATGTCTAGCTAATCATTTATTATATCAGGCAAATCGCTTATTGTGTCATAATTATCAGTCATCTCGTCCGACAAACAGCTTGTTTCACATAATTTGCCGGATTCGCAGCAGAAATGACCCAACGCAAATCAGAAATAACCCAACGCAAATCGGCTCAATCGATAGGGGCACGATATTGGGTCGAGTGCGGCGAACCGGCCTGATATAATCATGCGAAAAATCCTGGGTTAACCTGGTGATTTATCCGCTGTTATCTGGCTTGAAAAAATCGGTTTACGCTGCGTCAATTCTGTTAATTGTGATAAAATAGATATATATCATCTATACTCGCTTTTCGCCTGATAACCAGATTTTCTCCAGATCCCAAGATGAACCAGATGAACCAGATCCACCGTCGTTGACCCTTGACAAGCTTTCATCCATTTCTCTGGCATAACCCATTCTCGATACGCACCGAAACACTACTTAGCGGATACCCACATTGCCTGGAGGTGACCGAAATGTCGAAGAAAGATGCGGAGCATAAAACAGCGAAAGCTGAAAAAACAGCCAAGCACGACCAGCCTGAATTAACTGAAAATGTTGCCAGATCTGCAGCCGGATCAGTTCTGATACAATCGGCCAGTTCTCCAGATACAGCAGCGACAGCGATGCCGACAACTGATGAGTCAGAATCCCAGGACAATGCCGACAAGAGCAAAGAGAAACAGAAAAACAAGAATAAAGACAAAACTGGCAAGGATGGACAGATCTACAAGACAGTTGATTTCCATGGTCATCCCCGCCAGGTTATGACCAAGGAATACTACGAGAATGAATTGCGCCGCCTGCAGATCGAGCTGGTCAAGCTGCAGGAGTGGGTCAAGGCCAAGGGGCTGCGCATGGTTGTCCTGTTTGAGGGGCGCGACGCGGCCGGCAAGGGCGGCGTGATCAAGCGCATTACCGAGGCGCTCAATCCGCGTATCTGCCGGGTCGAAGCCCTGGCCGCACCGACAGAAAAGGAAAAGACCCAGTGGTATTTCCAGCGCTATGTCGCCCGCCTGCCATCAGCCGGGGAGATCGTTCTATTCGACCGCAGCTGGTATAATCGCGCCGGCGTCGAACGGGTCATGAACTTCTGCAGCGAAGCCGAATACCAGGAGTTTTTGCGGGCTTGCCCGGAATTCGAGAAAATGCTGATCCGCTCGGGCATCATCCTGATCAAGTACTGGTTTTCCGTTTCGGACGAAGAGCAGGAAAAGCGCTTCCAGGAACGTATCGATGATGTCACCAAGCGCTGGAAGCTGAGCCCGATGGACCTTGAATCACGCAAGCGCTGGGTCGACTACTCGCGGGCCAAGGACGCCATGTTTGCTTACACAGACACCAAGCAGTCACCGTGGTATGTGGTCAACGCCGACATCAAGCGCCATGCCCGGCTAAATTGCATCAGCCACCTGCTGAGCATGATCCCGTACGAGGACCTGACACCGCCGCCGTTCAAGCTCGCGCCGCGCCAGCACGACGAGTCCTATGTCCGGCCACCCATTACAGATCAGACCTTTGTACCGGATATTTATGGCGGTGAACATCAGGCCTGTGGCCAGGACAGCAAAGATGCCGACAAGGGCAAGAGCAAATAGCCTGGATGGCGCGTGTTGCTGTCGCTTGCCAGGCATACCATCCCCAGGCCGGATCGGCACAGGCTAATAGTCCAGCTTAAACGCGTTGCTTTCGCCCCCGTTCACGGGGGCGATTTTTTTTGGCGGCTATGATGGAAAAAGCACCCGTTGCCAGGTGCTTTCCGGATTCATTTTGTTAAAAACCTTTCATGACGATTCGTTCAAAACCGGTCGATGGTCAGAATCGGCGCCCGCCGCCGCCATGGCTGCGGCCACTGCTCGACGTATGCGTGGTGCTGCGACCGCTGGACGAGCGGCCTACGGAGGTTGTCGTGGTCGGGCGGGGCCGGATGCGCGACGTGGTGCGCGAATTCAGCAAGGTATCCCCCACCAGGGCGAAGTTGACGAGGCTGTTGCTGCGAAAGTCAAAGACGGAAGTCTGGTTCTTGCCTTTATATTTCTTGCGAATGCTGCCGGCAAAGCCCAAGCCTGACAAACCGGAGACCAGGAAGCCGAAAATGCCGTCAAACAGAGTCAGGCGATTCGGTTCTTTTTCCGGCTCGTTATACTGATCGCTGGGAATACCGGTTTTCAAGTAGCCGGAAAGCATTTCCAGGTAAGTCTGGGCTGCCTTCATATACTCTTCGTTGCCAACGTCCTGATAAATGGCGTCAAGAATGGTATTGATCCGGGCATCGGTCAGGTAGCGGATGCCGCTGCCGGAGGTCGAAATGTAGACTTCCCGGTTGTCAAAGTCAATCAATAACAAAATACCGTTGTAATCCGGACCCACGCCATAACCGTTGTAGTCGAAATAATCATCAGCATAATCGCGGGCTGATTTGCCATCGGTATCATTGGTGGTGACAAGCACCAGGTCCATCTGGTTCTGTGCCCCCAGATTGGTCAGGTCACTGGTCAGCTGGCTTTCTTCACTGGCGGAAAAAACATCGGCCAGATCGACAACCAGCGGCCCGGCGGCTGCCACCGGACTGACCCAGGCCAGCAGGATCAGCATCAGGAGCAGCAGAATGGCGGCCCGGCCCCCGGGTGAGCGGACAGACAAGCCGCTGCGCACGCCTGGCGAATGGTGCGACTGACTGACAGGCGCCCGATCATCTAACCTTTGCTTATTTTTTACCATATCAGTAAACCTCCCAGCAGCAGCAGGACCAGCAGGCAGGCCCCGATGATGATGGAGACCAGGCTGAGTTTCTGCTGGTCGACCGGCAGCTCGCCGTGGGCCTTGCCATTCTGCCCGTTCACGGCATAAATATAGGTCTTGTTATGATACTGATAGGTCAGGACCCAGATCGGAAACAAGGTGTAGAACCAGCTGCGCGGGGCAATCGTGACATTATTGCGATTTTCCTTCACGGAACTGTAGCCTTTGATCGAGTCCCTGACCAGGGTGGCCACGTATGTGCGCGTCCGGTTCTCGATGGTTGGCCGGACCTGCTCCTTTGTAATATCATATTTCTCGGCAAAAAAGCCACTGAGGTAGGACATGGCAAAGTCGACCGTCTTGCTCTGGTCAAACGGAGTCACCGATTCGATCAGGCCTTTGTCGATCTTCTTCATGGCAATTTCCTGCAGGCTGTTCACATCGATCACACCGCGGCGCTCGATCGCAAAATCCTTGATCTCAGTATATTCCATGTTGCCGCTGACCCAGGAACGGCTGGTCGTGCCCTGGGCGGCATAGTCGACCTGGGCCTCGTAACTGGCCATCCAGTAAGGAACGTACAGACCGGTTATTTTCTCCAGCTGGGCCGCACTGTAGAAGGAGGCAGGTACAAACTTGCGCCGCCTGGCCCAGTTGAGGAACTGCGAAACGGCCTTTTCCTTGGTGTACTGGAAGGGAATGATCTTATCCGGCTTGAAAACACCGGACAGCCGGCTCGTCAGCAGAACAGGATTGTGGCAATAATAGCAGAAGGTCGCCGAGGTTGTGTCCTCGGTCACGACCTCAGCGCCGCAACTGTCACAGACATAGCCGACCATATGCTCAGGCGTCTG
>CAYVHB010000033.1:21338-31687 GCA_964450865.1 uncultured Oscillospiraceae bacterium
CGACCTCAGCGCCGCAACTGTCACAGACATAGCCGACCATATGCTCAGGCGTCTGCATCTCTGCGCTGGCGGCTGATGCTGCCGTACCAGCTGTTGTGCTCCCACCCATAACGGTGCCAGATGCGGCTGCACCGGCGCCGGCTGCGCCAAAAGCGGCTGCGCCGCCACCGATGACGGCGGCGCCTGCTCCAGCCGCGGAGCCAGACGCTCCACCCGCACCGGATGCACCAGGGCCTGGCACTGCGCCACTGACTGCGCCAGTACCAGCTCCAGGGCCTGTTGCGGCGGCGGGGGCCGCTGTACCGGTTTCGGCAGCAGCGGCCCGGGCCTTGGCTTCAATGGCGGCGCTGATCTCCGCGAGCTCCTGATTGGTAAACTCACTGAGGCAGAATTCACATTTTGATTTCTGCGTTTCCGGATTAAACAACAATCCGCCACCGCAGTTGGGACATTTGAAGGTTGCTGTCGCCATAGGTTGACGCTCCTTTGGTCCGGTATTATCTGAGCGGTTGAATGCCTTATGTATCCTGGATCATTGTCATATTGCTGCTTGATGCCCCATGATCGCCAGTATAATGCCTGACGTCCTGGCGCTTATTGCTTTGCGCCGCATTCCGGACAGAATTTGGGGGCGGGTCCGTCGAATTTGTGACCGCAATTGATGCAGAAGGCTTTCTCAGGCTTTTTGGCACCGCATTCGGCACAGAATTTACCGCCGCTGTTATTGGCATTGCAATTGGGACAGGTCCAGGCCCCATTGCCGGCCGGGGCGGCACCACCAGCCGGCTGGCCGGCGGCTGGCTGCTGAGCTTGCGGCTGAGCCGGTTGCTGGGCGGCGGCCTGGGCGGCAGCAGCAGCGGCTGCTGCCTGCTGGGCCTGCTGCTGGGCCTGCTGCTGGGCCTGCTGCTGGGCCTGCATCTGCTGGACATTGGACTGTGAAGCCGTGCCCATGTAGCCACCACCAGCCTGCATGCCCATCCCCATGCCCATAAAGGTGGCGGCTGCGCCGGCCTGGTTGGATCCGGCAGCTTCCAGGCCCCGGGCGATCGATCCCTGGACATAGCCTTCGCGCACGGACGGGTCGCCCAGCATCGCGCCTTTGTTGCGCATGTTGATCAGTTCCTTGGACTCGTCGTCATAGGATATGCTGGCAATACCGACGGCCTGGATCTCAAAGCCGCGCAGCTTGTTCCAGCTTTCATCGAGCGTCGTGGCCATATACTGGGACAGCTCGCGGCCCTTGCTGGCGACATAGGAAATGCGGATACCGTCCACTGACATCTTGTTGATCGATGTCTGCAGGGCTTCCAGGAATTCGGAGAGGTATTGCTCATTGATATCATTGATATCAACACGGTCCTGGTTGCGCGGGATTGCCTCGGCATAAAACTGCAGCGGATTGGTAATCTTGATGGAATAGGTACCATGGGTCCGCAGGAACAGCTCGGCATTGTAAAAGCCGTCAAAGTAATTCAGGGCATTCTTGGTGCCGAACTTGATACCCTTGATTTCCTGGAGATTGATGTAATAGACCTTCTGGGCTTTGGGGGTCACGCCGCCATATTTGACACGGTTAAAGGTTTCCTTGAGCGAGTCGCCAAAACCGCCGGAAAACAGCGATGGCATGGAGGAATCCTTGACTGTGTAATAGCCTTCTTCAGCGGTATAGTCGACAACTTTGCCACCGTCGAGGATCATCATGAACTGATTGGGATATACATGGATCACCGATCCATTGGAAACGGTATTGTCTGTCCCCTTGACGTTGCTGTTGCGCTTGTCATCCTTGCGGACCTTGACGCCGCTGGTGAAAACGGTTGTATCACTCATCTCATCGGGTTCGAGAACTTCCAGCCATTGATCGGCCAGTGAGCCGCCCACTGCACTTATTACTGCCTTGATAATGCCCATTTTTCACGCCTCCTGATTGTTTTGTAAATAAATGACAATTGCTTACAGTATAACATAGATCAGGATAACATAGAAAAGGGCGGTCTTTTTCGTCTATAATGATTATAGGACAAACTCGACAAGGCAACTTGCCGAAACCCTGGATACACGTCATGCTGTCGGCCAGCCGGACAGGAGGGGGTAAAATGGCGATACGGATTCTTCCAGTCAATCAGCGGGTCATTGACATTGACTCGCGGCGCTTTGCCTCCATCGAAAAGGCAGTGGTCGAACTGATCACCAACAGCGACGACAGCTATGGCCGGCTCGAACAGGCTGGTTTCCCGGCATCGGGGATTATCCTGTTCAGTTATGAACGGCATCTCAATGGCGCCCTGCTGATTGTCGCCGACCAGGCGGAGGGGCTGTCCTTTGAACGGATCATTGCCGTCCTGTCCTATGGCGGCGCCCATAGCAACCTGGCGCAAGGCGAGGCCAGCGGCCGTGGTTATTTCGGGCGCGGGCTGAAGCAGGCTGTCTACGGCCTGGGCCATGGCTGGATCGAATCCATCGCCGGCGGTCGCCTCAGCCGGGTCGACCTGTATCGCACCGAAGATGGCCAGTATGTCTTTAATGACAGTGACGGGGACCGGCCAGCCCAGGGCAAAGATTACCAGCGGCTGGGCCTGGCAGAAGGCGGCAGCGGCACCCGGGTTTCAATTGTCATCGATAACCCCCAGACCAGCCTGCCGTATTTCAGCTCCCTGGTCCACGCCGTCAGCAACAACTTTTATTTGCGCGATATTCTCCGGCGCCGCCAGGTCGAGATGATCAACCTCAACCTGGCCAAAAAAATCCGCACCTCTTTGCGCCTGCAGTTTGAGGAGCCGGAGGCCGAGATCCTGATTGGACCCGAGTCCCCGGGAGAATTTCCATTCCAGGGTCAGAATTATCTATATACCCTGACGCTCAAGAAGGCAATCAGCACGGAGCTGGTGATCAAGGGCGACGAACGGACCAACGGATTGCTGGTCCTGGCCGGGCAGGCCGTTTTTGACTGCCAGTTCTTCCGCTATGAAAACCAGCTGGGCACTGAATTTTTATATGGAACAGTCGTCTGTGACGGTCTGGCGGCGATGCTGGCCCAGGGTCACGCGGTGATCAGCGATGAACGGGACGGCCTGAATCTCAAGGAGCCATTTGTGGCAGCTTTCGCCGATGCGGTCAGTGACCGGATCGAGAACATCATCAAGAGCGAACAGCTGCGCCTGAGCCATTTTGACCATGCCATCATCTCGGGCCGGACCCGGGAACGGATCGGCCGCGTCCTGCAGAAAATGAACCGGATCGCTGTCGAGGATCTCGGGATCATTCTGCCGCCCGGCCCAGGCAGTGGCCAGCCCGGGCCCTATGATACCGGCCGGCCGGCTGTGCTGCGTTTCAGCACGCCTTTCTATTACCGCAAGGTGGGCCTGCCGTTTCATGTAACGATGATTGTCGACCGCCAGCAGTTGCTGGACCAGGACATCCTGGCCTTCAACTATGAGCTGCCTGCCAGCATCACCGTTGAACCCCGGCTGGCTGCACTGGCGGTCGCTGATCTGCCGCCTGACGGGCGCCTGATCTGGACTGTAACAGGAACAGAGATTGATCAGAGCGCCCGGATTGGTGTCAGCAGCGGGCCGTACTCGGCCTTTTGTGAGCTGGTCATTGCCGAAAACGCTTCTGGCTTTGGCTATGGCCATCCTTCCGGCAAGCCGCCCAGGATCTGGAACATGGATAATGGCACGGACCTGTTTTGCGGTTATGAGCTGCGCAATCTGGATAATGATATGGAGCGGGCCGTCTACAGCCCGGCCGAACGGCTGGTCCTGATCAATACCGAAGCCCCGACGGTCCGTTATTATGTCAATGGCCAGGGCCACTTCAAGGATGGAGCCAGGCTGCTGCTGGCCGAGCTGCTGCTGGATGTGATCACCGGGGAGCTGGCCCGGCTGGCAGTTGACCGTTCCACGCGCAAAGGTGAAGCGGATGCCTACAGACAGGTCAAGCAGGACCTGATCCGCCGTTATGGCGTTGTCATCCACGCCCTGCTGCTGGGCGAATCATGACTGATACATTGAACCAGGTGAGTACGAAGTTCTGACTGAAACGGGTGCAGAAAAACCGGTGCATGGAAACGTGAACTGCAGCAGGAGCTGCCAGAAAAGCGAAAGTCGCTTTCAGCAACAGGATCTGACAAAACAATTATTCACAAATAAAAAAGAAACAATAATTTTTATGCATTTTCTGTATTCCACTTACCTGAGATCCTGATATAATCTTAACAGCAGCGGCGCATGCGAAAGGTGGCACAGTGTCAGATGGAATGGAATTTTGTTCCAGAATGCATTTCCCTGGGCTTTACGATTATCCTGATCATTTACGCCCGGCCATCGGGCCTGATGCCCTCTATTCGATCCAGGGTGCATGATTATTGCCTTTATGCGACAGCCCTGACCAGTATGGTATCCATCTACACCATGTACAATGTCAATCACCTGGCTTCCTTTCCCATTATCCTGATGCAGCTGTTTTTCCTGATGACCTACATCCTCGCCCCCATTACCACCGCCCTGTTCCTGCTGTATATTGCGGCAGTCATCTGGGAAGACCAGCCCCGTTTTAACCTGATCAGTAAAATAATTTTCATTCCATATGTCCTGTACGTGCTGGTAGTCCTGACGAATCCGCTCAATCACTGGATTATCCTGATCGAGGCGCCGGCTACGGTGTCTTTTGGCAAGGGTTATTTCCTTGCCTTTCTGCTCAGTACCGGCTATGCGATCGCCCAGCTGAGCATGATCCTGGCCCATCGCAAGAAGCTTGAGCGTGAATTGCGCCTGGCCCTGCTCTCCTTTCCGATCATTGCCTTTGCCTTTACCCTCATCCAGGGCCTGTATCCAGACTATCTCATGATGGGCACCGCCTCAACGATGGGGCTGCTGATCATGAGTTTTTATTTCCAGAACAAAAAAACCATGCTTGATAACCTGACCAGCCTGCAGAACCGCGAGGTCTTTCTCAAGCGCCTGCGCCAGATGATCCGCCAGCGGACGGAAGGCAAGATCATCCTGGTCAGCCTCGATAATTTCAAGGATTTCAATGATAATTTTGGTCAGGACAAGGGAGATCTTGCTTTAAAGACCATCAGCCAGTACTTGACCCGGGAGATTCCCAGACACTATATTTTCCGCTACAGCGGCGATGAGTTTGCCCTATTTTTCGGTGCCGGCAGCCGGCTTAATCCGGACCGGATCGCCCGCCACCTCAATGAGCGGTTCCACCAGCCCTGGTATATCGACCAGCTGAGCTGTGATATCCGGGCCAGTATCGCGGTGGCTGCGCTCGGCCAGCCAACCAGCACTGAGGAAATGATCAGCCTGCTGGAATATTGCGTGGAGCGCTCCAAGCAAAGCGGCAAAGCCCGGATCATTGAGGCTACATCAGCCATCATCAGTGACCTGAAACGGAAAAACCAGGTGATTGAGATCATGCGGCGGGCCCTGGACCACGATGGCTTTGAAGTTTACTATCAGCCCATCTTCTGCCTGGCCCAACGCCGCTTCACCTCGGCTGAAGCCTTGTTGCGCCTGCAGGATGAACACCTGGGCAGCATCAGTCCGGCTGAGTTTATTCCCCTGGCCGAGAAGTCCGGCCTGATTTATGAAATCGGCTATCTGGTGCTCGACAAGGTCTGCCAGTTCATCCGCCAGCTGACGGACCAGGGTATCGAGATCGAGAATATTTCGGTCAATTTCTCGATCCTGCAAATTCTTGACGCCGGCATTCATGACTACATTATCAATACGATCCACAAGCACCAGATTGCCGCGGACAAAATCGGCATCGAAATAACTGAGGGCGTCTTTATTGATAACCACGAATATATCAAGGCCCTGATCCGCAAGCTGGGCTTTCATGGGATCAAGTTCTATCTCGATGACTTCGGTACAGGCTATTCCAATCTAGCCAACGTGATCCAGCTCAAGTTTGATTGTATCAAGCTGGATAAAAGCATTCTCTATTACTCGACCACCAATGAAAGTTATTTTGGCCTGCTGGCCGGGATGATCAAGATATTTTCTGATCTGGGCCTGAAAGTCATCATCGAGGGCGTGGAGAACCAGCTCCAGCAGGATGTTGTTGAAAAAAACAAAGCCCAGTATGTCCAGGGCTTTCTGTTTGCCCGGCCGATGACGGCTGCGGATATGATCTTGTGTTTCAGCGCGCAAGCGGACGCCGGCCTGTTAAAGGACCCCGAACTGGTTTTGGTTTAATCATTTCATGATATTTTATCAATTCCCGGATCAATCCAGCAATTTTAAATTTACATTTCAGACCGGTCGACAACGATTCGATCCGGTCTGATTTATTTTGTACTCCACTGGATCAGATGGATCGATGCTATTACCTGTAGATAACTTGAATGGAGTGAAACGCTGGCAGAGTACTGCAGAGGTGATTGATGAACCGAATCAGAACAATCATCATGCCTCTGCGTAGTCTGCTCGCTCTGCTAAGTCTGCTGGTATGTGTGAGCTGGAGTAGCCCGCCGGTTTTGGCCGCACCAGTCCCAGTGGGACGACCAGAACCGTCCAGTCCAGCTACAATGACAGAAACATCCGGATTATCCGCAGCAACGCTGCCGATCCCAAAGTTAATAACGCGCCCTATCTGCCGACCTATCATAAGGTTGGCCCGGCTGCCCTGGCTCCATATCCGACCGGGCGGGCTGCGAATCGATTGGCTGATGCCGTAGCCTATGGGGGTTCATGGGCTGCCCCGGCCGCGGATGCTGTCGAATCCCTCATGCCGGGCGACATGGCGCTCGGCCAGGTCGTGCCTTTTGAAGTGACCGTGCTGGTTAATAGTGTAACGACACCGGAGAATGGGGTGATGTCTTTCACCGGCCAGTGGCTGGCCAAGACCACCAACGGCAGCGCCTTCGGTTTTGATCCAACATATGGCTTGATTGCAGCTTTTGTTGATTATAGCGACTATGGCACAAGTGATCCGGAAAAAGATGCCACCGTGACAGCCTTTTCCTGTATCGTGAAGTGACCGGCGGCGAACCGCCAGCTACAATCAAGGAGTATCTGGTCATCTGTCCGGCGGCTGACGAACACACCTGGGTCACAGACCAGGCCCCAGCCAGTGTCATTGTTTCGGCTGCGACAACCGGCCTGATTGACCTGACCGGCCTGGTTAATTGCACCTAGTATCTGCAGGAGACAAAAGCGCCTTACAACGGCACACTGGGACGATACTATAATCTGCTGGTCGATCCCGTTGCAGTTGTCGTCACCAGGGACAGCTATGACGCAACGCCGACAGCAAGGATTGTCAACGTGATGGGTCCGCTGATTCCGGAAACCGGCGGATATGGCACCCTGATTTACACCATTGCCGGCCTGGGCCTGATGGGCTCGGCCCTGGTTGTTGCCTGAAAAAGGCCGGCCACGCCGATAAACCGTCCGGCGACCTTCAAACACAATTTTCTGGCATCGAAGGGAAAACTATCCGGCGTCGGCCGGAATGCTTCCCGGCATCGAACTGAGAACTTTCCGGCTCAGACAGGAGGATCTGGCAGTTGAGGAACCGAACCTCCGCAAGGGTATCTTCACCCCGCTACAATGGCCCCCGCAAGGATCGCCTGATGGTCTTTGCGGAACGTGTGCCGGATGAAGCAGCACCAGATAAAAATAAGCCTGTTGTAACGGGCCCGGGTGATATGAATCCGGACGGAACCGAACTGGCTGGTCCTGATGAATCGAATCCGGACGAAGCCGATCTGGCAAGGCCGGCGCCAACAGATTCCAGATCTGACAAAGCTGCTGTGGCATCCCCTTCCGAACACCTTGCCGCTGCACCCGGATCTGAAGATTGCGCCGTAGCGATGATTCATGAAATTTCAATCCCGCTGTATCCGGCAACGTGGATATTCCTTCTGCCGGAAATTCTTTTCATATTCCTGTTGATTGGCTTCATTGTTCTGGTTGTCTGGCCCTGGCTCCGGCAAAATACGAAAAAATAACCGGCAGCCGCTGTTTCCAGTCGACTACCGGCCTTTTCATTTGCCGCATTGATCTTGTCAAGGGATTTCCTGGTCAAGGAGTTGTCAAGGAGTTGTCAGGGAGTTGCGCTCTTGACTGCGGTATAGGGGCCGCCGACCTTGCTCGTTCCAACCAGGCAATAAGCGCGAATTTTATAATAATACTTCATATTGTCAGTCAAGCCGGTGTTGGTATAAGTCAAGGTAGAACCGCTCGTGACATAGGTAACCCGGGTGAAGGTGCCGTCCGCACTGGTGGACCGATAAACCGCATAACCGTCAGCACCGGTTACCTTGGACCAGGTCAGCTTGATACTGGCGTTGCTGGCCCGGGTTGCCGTGAAATTGGCAGGGGCCGGAGGCAGCGGCACGGCGGAGACGGCTGCCGAGTATGGACTGTAGGCGGCAAATTCACCGGTATCATTCAAGGCCCGGATCTTGTAATAATAGCGGGTCCCGGGCGTCAGGCCGGTTCGGGTATAGCTGGTGGTGCTGCCACTGGTGATGGTCTTGATCCTGGTGTAAGTACCATCCAGAGTGGTTGACTGATAGATTTTGTAACCTGAGGCGCCGGTCACGGCATTCCAGGTGAGCTTGACCCGGTCGTAGCCGGCTGACGTGGCTGTAAAGCCGGTCACCGGCGATAAAATGTGATTGAGACGAGTCACCCAGAAATCCGCATAACCCTGGTTAGCTGTGACATCACCATCAGTCGAATCAGACTGGCCGGCGACAAAGAAACCCTGGTCTGCAGCCTGCGCAAGATCATACGCAACTTCATCGCCACTGCCACCCATCGTAAAATCGTAATCGGTCTGGCCATTGGCCAGCAGCTTGATAATCCAGGCATCCAGGTCATCGGCTGCATTGGTCAGGGACCCGGCAACCATGGTGCCGCCCTCGGCGGCTTTGATCACGCTGCTGGCGCCGTCATCACCCGAACCGCCCAGGCTGTGGGTCCAGGTCATCAGGCCCTTGCTGTCGACAGCAAACACCCAGGCATCGGTACCGCCGTGATTGTCAGCGAGGTACGAATCAGTCGAACTGCTTGTGCCGCAGACCACATAGGTGCCATCCGCCTGCTGACTGACGCTGTAAGCCTGGTCGGCGTCCGAACCGCCAAAAGACTTGGCCCAGGTCTTGTTGCCGGCAGCATTGAGCTTAACCAGCCAGGCATCACCGGAACCGACACTGTCTGTTACATCTCCATCGTCAGAATAACTTGTTCCAGCAACCATATAGCCGCCATCCGCGGTCTGAACAGCCTGGGATGCATCGTCATAGCTGGTACCGCCCAGCGTCACGGTCATGGTCTGGTTGCCGCTGGCATCCAGCTTGACCAGCCAGTAGTCGAAGTCATAGCCAAGATAATAGTTGCCGCTGGTCGCCGTCGGACAGGTTGCCCCGGCGAGGATAAAACCATTATCGCTGGTCATCTGCACGCTGCTGAACCAGTCCGTGCCGCTGGCGCCAAGCAGGACTTTCCACAGGACTGTTCCACTGCTGCTGATCTTGGCCGCCCAGCCATCGGTTCTGCCATGATTGCCGGCGAAATCGCCGTCCGTTGAATCCGTCGAACCGACAACCAGGAATCCACCGTCGGCTGTCGCACAGATGGCCGATGCATCATCATTGCCAGTGCCTCCGAGACTCAGCTTCCAGCTGACCGCACCGGTGCTGTCCAGCTTGACGATCCAGGCATCTGAATACCCAAGATCATCATTGACATCCACGACATCCCCGTCATCGGAATAAGTCGACCCTGCAACGACGCTGCCACCATCACTGGTCGCGACAATACCCTGGACATAATCATACCATGATCCGCCCAGGTCCTTGTCCCAGCGAATCGCGGTGGTCAGACTGGCAGCATTGACTGTCAGGCCCAGCGACATGACCATCGCCATAACCAGGCCCAGCGCAAGCATTTTCCTTTTCATTCTTAAATCCTCCCTGTAAATCTGTTCAAATCCTTCTGTTTAATTGGTCAGCCAGATGAAATCAGGTGTCACTGGCTGAACCCGGACCGGCCTTTCGATTGACCCGGCCGTTGTCAGGCCACAAGATCTGGATAGGCAACGGCAAGATCAAGCTGTCCGGGAATAGTATGAATTATAAACACAATTATCGGATGAAACAAGTTTTCCGGGTAGTTTTTCATTTATTTGCAGGGTTGTTATGCTTATGTGAAATTCAGGTTGATTATGACCAGAGCGCGTCACAGGCCAGGCTGGACTGGCGGATTTATCACCCTGATTCTGGTCCCGTCAGCCCCCAGCCGGCATGGTCATGCCAGGAAGATTCGTTTATCCTATAAACGGCAAGTAAGAACAATAAAAACCATAAGAGCAAGCGATCGCAGCAC
>CAYVHB010000034.1:0-9234 GCA_964450865.1 uncultured Oscillospiraceae bacterium
CCACCTCTATTGCCGGTGCCTACAAGAATATGAGCATCCTGGACAGTAACTTTACCTTTATTATACCGGTCTATCTTGAAATGCCGCAGATCATCAGCGCCCTGCCAGCCAAGACCGGCAACATGAATAACTGGTTGAAAACCCTGGCTGTCGCTGACCTGGCCCTGACGCCGACCTTTGATCCGGCCGTGACCGGCGATTATGACCTGATTGTTGACGCTGCCATCACCTCTATAACGATAGCCGCCACGCCCGTGGCCTCGACGTCAACCGTCAGCGGTACGGGCACCTTCAACCTCAGTCCGGGGGCCAACGCCTTCAAGATCAGCGTGACGGCAGAAAACGGCGCGGTGCGGACCTATACCCTGAATATTGTCCGCGAAAGTGCCGCGGCTGTGACCCCGACTCCGACGCCGGCTGTGACCCCGGCTCCGACGCTGGCAGCCACGCCAACGCCTGACGTTACACCAACCGTTACGCCGACTGCCACCCCGCAGCCTACGGCTACGCCAACATCCAGACCGACCACGGCGCCGACCCCGACTCCGGCACTCAGTTATGTCATGTCCAGCCGGATCCTGGTTGTTTCCGGGAACACAGTATCCGGCATTCAGCCGGACGGCAAGCAAAATACCACAGCCAGTGTGCTGGCCAGCCTGGACGCACCGGCCGGCTGTACCATCCGGGCCTACAGCAGCGCCAATACCCGGCTGCAAGATACAGACCTGGTCGGTACCGGCTGTCGCTTCGACATCCTGGACAATGCTACAGTCAGGCGCAGCTATACCGCCCTGCTTTACGGCGATACCAGCGGCGACGGCAAGATCAATTCAACCGACCTCAATCTCCTGTTCAAGCACATTCTGGGCAAATCCACGCTCAGCGCCCCCAGCCAGTCAGCTGCGGACGCCGATCATAACACCAAGCTCAACTCGGCTGACCTGAATCAGATCTTCAAACATGTCCTGAAAAAACTGACGATCAGCCAGAACTAGCGATCTGCCGGAGGATTCATGCGCGTACTTTCAAGGATCAGATCCCTGCTGCTGACTGCCCTGCTCATCGCCACCATCCTGCTGCCGGGGACCCTGGCCCGGGCCGAAGGCCTGGCTGCTGTGCTGGTAAGCAGCGCGACTGCCGTTACTGTCGGTGATACACTGACCATTACGGTCCGCATCGATGCCATCCTGCCGGAACCGATTGAGAATTACGACACGCAGATCCAGTATGATCCGGCGCGTTTTGCCTATGTCAGTGCCGCCAACCTGATTGATGATGCCATCATGGGCGCCAACGATTCCGGCGGAACGGTCGCTGTCACAGCCTACGGCGGTTCTGAAGCCGGCGCATCGTCGCTGTGCAGCCTGACTTTCAAGGCCTTGTCGACCGGCCAGGCGACTTTTAGCGCCACGGATAATGTTGTCAACAACGAATCCGCCGCTTCAGCCGGGTTTTCGGTCAACGTGACAGCCCCCTTGCCCGCGGTCAATACCCTGAAAACCCTCAAAGTCAGTGCCGGCACCTTGAGTCCGGCCTTTGCAGCAGCTACCACCCGCTATGCGCTGCAGCTGCCGGCTGGCACGACCAGCATCACCGTCAGCGCCACGCCAACTGACAGTGCTGCAAAGGTCAGCGTGTCCGGCCAGAAGAGCCTGAAAACCGGTGACAATACGATCAAGATTACGGTCACCGCCCAGAATGGCGACAAAAAAACCTATACGATCGTGGCAACCATAGCTGAGCCAACACCGGCAGCCAGCAGTGAAACAACCGTGACCGAGACGCTGGCCACAACCGGGGTAACCGCTCCGGCCTCCGAAGCAGAAACCAGCCAGCCGGACGATTCCCTTGTCCGCCTGCAAACGGCCGCCCACACCTTTACCGTGCTGGAGCCCCCGGCTGATCTCACCGCCCCGGCCGGCTTTGTGCTGAGCAGCCTGACGATCGATGGCCTGCTGCTGACTGGCTGGCAGCCGGAAACGGCACTGGCCGCTGATGATCCGGCAGCCGGAACGTATCTTTTGTATTTGATGAATGAGGATGGACAGCGTGGATTTTATCTTTACCAGCCACTGACACAGCTGATCTATCCCTATCTGCAGACAGTCCCGGCTGCCACGCTCACCCCGTCCTTGCCGGCTGCCACGCCGACCGTCAGTCCAGCCGCGGCAGCTGCGACCGTCCGTTCCGGCTCCTGGTTCGTCGCCGCGCTCATTTTCGCCGCGCTCAGCCTGGTCTTGCTCGTCCTGCTGATCTGGATCTACCTTGGCCATGTGCGCCAGCCAGAGCCGCCTTTGCAAAATAATCGCCGTCCCCCGGAAATCCGGCGCATAACCTGATATAATGTTGATCGGGTTCATCCGGACAACACCGCAGCCAGTGGCTGCCAGCTGGCCTATAAAGGGGAGACAAGATTCATGCCACATTCCAGGCCGCCATTCTGGCGCCTTCTATTCAATCGGGAGGTCATCACCTACCTGATCGCCGGAGTCCTGACCACCCTGGTCAATCTGCTGATTTTCACCGTCCTGACCCGTTTCTTCGGGGCCGACCGCTGGTGGATTTCCAACCTGCCCGCTATTTTCCTGGCAATGCTTTTTGCATTTTACGTCAATCGTCTGTGGGTCTTTCGTTCGCACGGCCCCGTGCTGAAAGAGATGATCCATTTTTTTGCCGGCCGGATTGTCATTTCCCTGGCCTTTGAATACGGCGCCATGTATCTGCTCTACAATCTGCTCGGCCTGCGCCAGTCCCTGGCACTGCTGAGCTGGTCCTTGCCGATCAGCAAGCTGCTGACCCAGGCGCTGGTCGTGGTTGGCAATTATTTCATCAGTAAGTGGCTGATTTTCAACCGCCAGCCAAAGCCGCCGGTCGTGCCAGCCCCGCTCAGCACCGGCGATCAGCCGGGCGCGACGGGCACCACGCCGCCAGCCCCGGCCGGTTCCCGCAATAATCCGGACGCGACGGACGCTGCGCTGCGCAATCGCCACCCATGAATATCGAAGAAACCCGCCATTATCTGCAGGCAGCGCTTGCAGTCGGGATTCGTCCGGGCCTGGCGCGCATGACCGGCCTGCTGGCGCTTTTGCAGCACCCGGAGAAGGACCTCACCTGTATTCATATTGCCGGCACCAACGGCAAAGGTTCGGTCAGTGCTTTTTGCAGCGCCATACTGGCCGCCGGTGGTTATCGGGTCGGCATCTATACCTCACCAGCCCTGGAACGCCAAAGCGAACGGATCCGGATTATAGATGGTGCAACCGGCCTGCAGGCCCTGGCCGGTGACGAAACACACGGCGAGATCAGTCCGGACGATCTGGCAGCCGTTATCAGTGCTGTCAAAGTGGCCGCCGATGCCTGGACCCTGACAAGCGGCGATCCGCCAAGCGAATTTGAGCTCTTCACCGCGGCAGCCTTTTGTCATTTTGCCCGTCAGCATTGTGACTGGGTTGTCCTGGAAACCGGCCTGGGTGGCCGGCTGGATGCGACCAACGTCATTGCCCAGCCCTATTGCAGCATTATTACTGCGCTGGGCTATGATCATCAGGCCTTCCTGGGGTCAACGATCACCGCTATCGCCCATGAAAAGGCGGGCATTATCAAAGCCGGCCGGCCGGTTTACCTCTACGACCCGGCTGCCGCCCTGGACGATCCGGCCGATGCCGCAGCGGTCCGGGCTGTCATCGAAACCCACTGTGCGGAGCTGGACGCGCCGCTGACGATCATCGGACCGGACTTGATCCATCTGCTACAATATGACTGGACCGGACAGCTTTTCCAGATTGGCCATGACCGGGACGCGGTCTATACAACGCAATTGCTGGGCATTTTCCAGCCGGTCAATGCCGCCCTGGCCTTTGCCGCCTGCCGGACTCTTGTGCCGGCCAGGGCGCTGGCATCGGGCATCGCCGCCGTCCGCTGGCCGGCCCGCCTTGAACGCTGCAGCCAGGCTCCGCCGGTCTTGCTCGACGGAGCCCATAATCCCCAGGGCTGCCAGGCGCTGGCTGCTGCCCTGGACCGCCTGCTGCCCGATCAGCCGGTGATTTTCCTGATAGGCTTGCTGCGCGACAAGGACTATCCGGCGATGCTGGCCGCTGTCTTGCAGCCGCACCGCTATCGACCCTGGCGGGTGATCTGTGTGAGCCCGGATAATCCCCGGGCCCTGCCAGCCCGCGAGCTGGCGGCTGCCGTTCAGGCAGCCTGGCCAGGCGCCGCAGATGCCGGACTCGCTGCTGCCCACCTGAAGCAAACAGCCCCGACTGACCTGAAAAATCCCGGGCCGGGCCCCGGCGGTGAATTGATAAATCCACCAGCCTGCGGTTATAATAGTCTGGGCACAATTCTGGTCGCCGATTCGCCCCTAGCCGGCGCCGTTCTGGCATTGCAGCTGGCCGAGGATACCCGGACCGCCATTTGTGCTTTTGGATCTTTATATATGGTCGGCGATATTCGCCCTTGTTTATTACGTCGGGAGGTTCATCGTTTGTGGACTGGCAGCAAGAGCTGAACACCTATTCACCGCTCGAGGCGGAATCTGTCGGATACTTTGCACCGCCTCGCGAGCTGAATGCGGCGTTGCTTATCTATAATCGGGCGCTGAGCAATCTGCGCAATGACAGCCCGGACGTGGCCCTGATTGCCTTGCGCAAAATTGTGGCGACCTATCCGCTTTTTGCCCAGGCCAATCTGCTGCTGGGGGCCATCCAGCTCAGCCGCGTGCAGATTGAGGATGCCCGCGAACTGATTGAACGGGCCCAGACAGCCGGCTTGAGCGCCTCTGACAACGAAAAGGCCGAACGATATCTCGATGAGATCTATCGCCTGGCGGAAACGAATAACAAGGCCCGTCCAGCCGGGGGCACCCGGTCGCCTGACACTGCCGCGCCGATTCCGTCAGCGGTCGTCCTGCAGAAGATCCGCCGCCCCGGTAAAGTGAAAATGGCCAGTGAAAAAGAAGTTGCCGAGGTCATGCGCCGGGCCCAGAGCCAGGAGCTTGAACCCGAAGAAACGCATGTCCAGATGGAACGCGACCCGATCGAGATCGTCCGGATTATAGTCCCGATTGTCGCCGCTGTCCTGGGCGCGGTGCTCGTTTTCTGGCTGGGGGCCCTGTTTGGCCCGGGCCTGCTCTGGCCCCAGGACCAGCCAGATGACAAGGCCCGCCTGAGCTGGCTGCTCGGCCGCCTCGAGCCCCTGGCCGATCAGGACACATCGGTCGCCTCGCTGCTGCAGGACTATGATACCTGGCAAAAACCCGCCCCAACAGCCGGCACCTCGACATCCCTGACAACCAGCGCGGCTACGACCTCGTCGCTGCCGACCGGGTCATCTGTGCCGACTTCAGCTTCAAGCAGTGAGACGGGGACCGGCAGCCTGATGCCCACACCGTTGCCGACAACCTCGACGGATGTAACCACGACCTTGCCGACAACCACCGTGCCAGCCCAGATTGATACAGCCACCGCTGCCCTGCAACAGGCTTACACCCTATATAGACAGGCCACCGCCAGTAACAAGGCTGGTGATATTGTCGCCGCGGCCGAGGGTCTGGCCGAAGCGAACAAGCAGCTGGCCAATGTCGATGCCGCGGCAATGACCCCCGAGGTCCCGTTGACCGCCGGTGAACTGACGACTAAAATCGACGCCCTGTTTAACAAAATCTATAAGTCGGCAGCCGAGGAATTGCGCCTGCTCGGCCAGGATGAGTTCCGCAAAACGCAATATCAGACGTCGCTGGGCTACTACCTGCGGGCTTACGCCTTGCAGCCGACCGCCTACGGTGGCGGTGTGGCCTATTACTGCGGCCGCAACTACCAGCTGCTGGGCCAGAAAAAGAACGCCAGGCAATATTATGACTATGTCATCAGACAATTTCCCGGCCGGGACATTGCGGTTTCCGCCCAGTCCCGCCTGAAGGAAATGGGCTATTAAGCCTCTGAACGGCGGCGGAAGTGATCGGTTTGCAGCAATCTGGCTGCGGCCGGAACAGCTCGACCCGGTCCCGGGCAGATCCATCTGATCCCTGAACAGCTCGACTATGTCCTGGCACAGAGCGATCGGGTTCAGGGACAGATCCATCTGATCCCAAAGCCGCTCGACCAGGTCAGGGTAAAAATGAACCAGAAGCACGCGATCAGCTGGAATGAAGCGGTCGCGTCTGAACAATAGGGGGAATACAGATATGCACTATATCAGCACGCGCGGCAGTGATGTTCAATACTCGGCAGCGATGGCCATCAAGCAGGGGATTGCCCCTGATGGCGGCCTGCTTGTCCCGGCGGCGATTCCAATGGTCAGCCAGGAGCAGATCACGGCGATGGCTAACCAGTCCTATGTGGAGCGGGCCGTGCAGATCCTGTCGCTTTATCTGACCGATTATACCGTGGCCGAACTGCGCGAATACGCCAGTGCGGCCTATCACGAGGAGAAGTTCGGTCTGAACCCGGCGCCGCTGGTCCAGCTCAACAAGTACAATGACCGCGAGTTCATGCTCGAGTTGTGGCATGGGCCGACGGCCGCTTTTAAAGACATGGCCCTGCAGCTGCTGCCGCACCTGATGACGGCCGCGATCCGCAAAACTGGCGAAACAGCCCAGGTCTGCATTCTGACTGCTACCTCCGGCGATACCGGCAAGGCTGCCCTCGAGGGCTTCAGCGATGTCGAAGGGACCTCGGTTATTGTCTTTTATCCGTCCAAAGGCGTCAGTGATGCCCAGCGCCTGCAGATGATCACCCAGCGGGGCGACAATTGCCATGTCATCGCGGTCGATGGCTGCTTTGACGATGCCCAGTCCGGTGTAAAGGCCATTTTCAGTGACCAGGAACTGGCGGCGACTCTTCATGAGCACCAGGTTCTGCTGTCATCGGCCAATTCGATCAACTGGGGCCGCCTCGTGCCACAGATCGTCTATTATTTCTCAGCCTACGCCGATTTGCTGGCTGCCCAGAAAATCGAGCCTGGCACGAAGATCAATGTTGTCGTACCGACTGGCAATTTCGGCAATATCCTGGCTGCCTGGTATGCCCGCAGCATGGGCCTGCCGATCAACAAGATGATCTGTGCTTCCAATAAAAACAAGGTCCTGTCGGATTTCTTCCGCAATGGGACCTATGACCGGCGGCGTGAGTTTTTCAAGACCAATTCGCCATCGATGGATATCCTGATTTCCAGCAATCTGGAGCGCCTGCTGTTCGAAGTGACCGGCCACAATGCCGCCCAGATCCGCCAGTGGATGGGTCAGCTGCAGAACGATGGGCGATATTCGCTTGATACGCAGACCCTGCGCCACCTGCAGGAGGTCTTTGTCGGCGGCTTTGCCGATGATCTTGGCACGGTCAAGACCATCCGTGAGGTCTATGACCGCACGGATCACCTGGTCGATACCCACACGGCGGTCGGCTTCAATGTCTATGCCCGTTATGCTGCCCGTTCCGGTGATGACAGCCCGACGGTCTTTGTGTCGACGGCCAGTCCCTTCAAATTTGGCGGGGCTGTCTGCGATGCCCTGTTTGGCAATGGTTACAGCCGGGGGCGCGGTGAGGATGTGCTGCTGAATGAGATTGCGGCCGAAAGTGGCCTGGAGATTCCGCATACACTCAAGGATCTGGGCCGGTTGCCAGTGCTGCATAAGAAGCAGATTGCGCGTGAGGCCATGAAGCAGGCGGTGCTGGAGATTCTGGTGCCGGAGATGGGGGCAGAGTAAACGATAGCTGGGCCGGGGTAGGCTCGGTAAATGACAGCCCGGCCGGGACCGCGCACTTCGCTGAGGCAGGCGGCAAGGGTAAATGACAGCCCGGCCGGGACCGCGCACTTCGCTCGAACAAGATCGCTGGCGCGATCAACTCGCTCGGGTGCATCGGCCCCGGTCCGGGCTTATTACGTTTACCTCTGCCGGGGTAGGGGAGAGTGGACGTGGTGCGTGGTCTGGCGGAGTGGACAGGCTGGGCCGGCCGGGTTGGCTTGACAAACGACAGCCCGGCCGGGGCCTTTTTATATGGCCTTCCCGGGCCTCTGTCAAGCCCGGGTATTTTACCATGTTTGTCAGCTTGCCTTCTGATTTTTACCCGGATTTTTCTTGTTTATTACTTTTTTTGACATGATTTCGGCTGATTTTTCGAATATACTGAATTTAGATTCAGAAGAAAGGAGAATTTAGATTATGCAACGACTGAGTATTTGTGTTGATATTGATGGAACGATAACCGATGAATATTACTGGCTCAAGCGGGCGAACGAGTACTTTAATCTGGCTGTTAAGCCGGAGGATGTTCTGGTTTATGATATTAAGGCCGTGTTGGGAATTAGTGTTGAGCAGTATAATGAATTTTATGCGCAGGTTGGTACTGAGCTGCATCGGGATGCTGAAATCCGCTCTGGCGTCAAGCCGGTGATAGATTGCCTGTATGATGATCACCAGATTCATTTCGTGTCGGCCCGATCCAGGGCAATGCTGGATGTCAGCATTGAATGGCTGAAGCGACACCGTATTCCAATGGATTCGATTAGTCTATTGGCTAGCCATGACAAGGTTAGCAGGGCGATTGATCTCTACTGTGACATTTTCATCGAAGACCGTTATGAGACTGCGATCCAGCTGGCCCAGGCGGGGATTGATGTCCTGTTGATTAACACAGCTTATAACCAGGGTATTTTGCCGGGTAATGTGACCCGGGTAAGCAACTGGTACCAGATCAAACTGATTATTGATGAAATCAGTTCGCAATTTGACATGAAGCTGGCCCAATAATTTCCGGCACAATTCCTGATAACTTCTGTTCAAGCAATTGTTTCATGATATTTTATTGGTTTATAAGAATCGGTTTGCGATGCTTCATCGCGTTTGACTCCGGGATTAATATCCCGGGTTTTTTGTTTTTGAGACCCGAATCATCCGTTGTTTCCCACATTCGGCAACCTGCCCGTCATTGTTTGAACAATGTGATCAGCCGCCGATGTTCGTTCTGTTTATAATCTTGGCAGGAACCCAGGTGTTATCGGGTATGGGATTGCCCCGGATCATTTTTGCCGCCTGTTCGGCTGCCACATATCCTTCGGTGAAGTAGTCTTCCATTTAATTGATGATATCTTGATTAGCGACGTCTTCTTTTTCATATTGTGCACCTTGTTTAGATTATTCATCAAATGTTTGCTGATCTTTTCATGCAAATATGAGAAGTCCCGAATACGATGGCTGGCAGGGCAAACGACAACCCGGCCACCAGGCCGCGCCCTTCG